>NZ_CAMFKW010000001.1 GCF_945957345.1 uncultured Allobosea sp.
GGATCGCATCGACCCGATGCTCGTCGATCGACAGCCGGGTCATGTCGGGAAAGCCGTGGTTGAGCACCGAGCGGCGCACATGCTCCAGCCCGGACAGGTCGAGCGAGGAGCCGAGATTGATGGTGTTGACCAGCGCATCGAGGTCGATCGCGATCTCGCGGCGCAGCTTCTGCTCGGTGATCGCCGCCCGAGGCGCGGCGCGGCGCGGCGCGATCACACGTTCGCCGCCCTCGTCCCTCAGGTCGAGCGCGGTCTTCGCATCCTTCTCCAGATGCGCCTCCCGGAATGCGAACATCAAAGGCGGCCGCAGCCGTTTCTTCGAGATCGGGTCGACCATGGCCTGACGCACCATTGGCAAGGCATAGCGAGACGGAATATCGGCTCCGGCAGATGCCGGAGCCGATATTCTTCGTCTCACTTCGAGTGGGTCTTGATGTCCCAGGTCATGGTGCTCGGCGCATCGAGCGAGCCATCGGCCTTCTGCGGCTTGTATTCGAATTTGATCTTGGCGTAGTTCAGCGAGAACTGGTCGGTCGGGATGCTGGAGCCGCCGGCATGGTCGCCGGACTGGTAGCTCGACACCAGCAGATCCTCGAGCGTCAGCGTATAGTAGTCCTGCTGGGTCTCGCCCTGCTTGCGGACGAAGAGCACCGCCTTCTTGATGTGCTTGCCGCTGGCGCAGGACAGCGCCAGGTTCGTCGAGGCCTTGCCGACCGAGGCCGTGAAGTGGATGTCCTGGAAGCTCGCCTTGCCGGCGCCGCCACCCGCGTTGGAGGCGTGCGAGCCCGCATTGTTGACGCCCCATGAGAAGGAATCGACCTCGATCGTATCCTTGTGGTTCTTGTCCTTGCTTTCGCCCTTGATACCGTCGATCTCGAGCAGGAAGTCGCTAGCCATTGTTACCTCCAGAAATAGGGGTTGCCGTGGGTTGGCGGGTGCGAACCCGCTGTGGACGCACTTCTCCTGTCGCGCCGCCCTCAAGCGGCCGGCGCGCCGAAGATCCTCGTTGTCGCCGTCACCCGGGATCAGGTGACGGTCACTGCTTGGGAGCTGGCAGTCGCGAGACCAGGCTCAGGCCGATATCCATGCCTTCGAGCTGGAAGTGCGGCCGCAGATAGAACTTGGCCGAGTAGTAGCCAGGGTTCTCCTCGTCCTCGAAGACATCGATGCGCGCATCGGAGAGCGGGCGCCGCGCCTTCGTCTCTTCGCTGGAATTGACCGGATCGCCGTCGACATAGTCGGTGATCCACTCCTGCAGCCAGCGGCGCAGAGGCTCCTTTTCCTTGTAGGAGCCAATCTTGTCGCGAACCATGCACTTCAGGTAGTGCGCGAAGCGCGAGACCGCGAACATGTAGGGCAGCCGCGAGGACAGGTTGTCGGATGCGGTGGCCGCCACGCCGTCCGGCCCCGAGAAGGCCTTGGGCTTGTAGAGCGACTGGGCGCCGATGAAGGCAGCCTTGTCGGTGTTCTTGCGGTGAATCAGCGGGATCAGGCCGGATTTCGCCAGCTCCGCCTCGCGCCGATCGCTGATCGCGATCTCGGTCGGGCATTTCAGGTCGATGCCGCCATCGTCCGTCGGGAAGGTATGGGTCGGAAGGTTGAGCACCTCGCCGCCCGACTGGACGCCGCGGATGCGCGTGCACCAGCCATATTCCTTGAAGGCGCGGTTGATGTTGACCGCCATGGCGTAGGCCGCGTTCATCCAGGCGTATTTCTCGCCCTTGTGCCCGTCGGTATCCTCCTCGAAGGCGAATTCCTCGACCGGCTCGGACTTGGCGCCGTAGGGCACCCGCGACAGCACCCGCGGCAGGCAGAGGCCGACATAGCGGGAGTCGGCCGCGTCGCGCAGGCCTTTCCAGGCCGCATAGTCCGGCGTGTCGAAGACCTTGCCGAGATCGCGCGGGTTGGACAGCTCCGTCCAGGCATCCATGCCCATCAGCGTCGGGTCGGCCCCGGCGAAGAAGGGCGCATGCGCCGCCGCCGCCACCTTCGACAGATCGCGCAGGAGCTGCACGTCGGTCGGGACATGGCTGAAATGATAGTCGCCGATCAGGCAGCCGAAGGGCTGGCCGCCGAGCTGGCCGAATTCCTGCTCGTAGACCTGCTTGAACAGCGGGCTCTGGTCCCAGCGCGCCCCGGGGAACGTCTTGAGATTGCGATAGAGCTCGTTCTTCGAGACGTTCATCACCTTGATCTTCAACTGTGCATCCGTCTCCGAATTGAAGACGAGATAGTTGAGACCGCGCCAGGCGCTTTCGATCTTCTGGTATTCGGGTGCGTGCAGCACCTCGTTCATCTGCTCGGTCAGCTTGGCGTCGAGCCTCGCGATCATCTCCTCGATCGTGTCGATGACGTCGCCCTTGATCAGGGTCTGGTCCGCCAGTGCCTGATTGACCAGGGTCGCGACCGCGTTCTCGACCTCGGTCGCCGCGCGTTCCGTCTTGGGCTTGAAACTCTGCTTCAGGATCGCCGAGAAATCGTCGATCTCACGCGTCTCGACTGCTGCCCCGCCGGGCTGTTGGGTTTGTGCTTCCGCTGCCATTGCCGCCTCGCTCGCTTAACCGCCTGCAGGCCCTGCCCCGTCCATGCGGACGGGATCGCTTCAGATTGTCCGGAGCATCGCTTCCGCGAAAGTCGGTTCCCGACCTCTCGCAGCGCGCTCCGGGGCGGGCCTGCGCCCTATCCTCAGTTTGCCGTCTTGTCGTCGGAAGGCTCGCCCTTGCCGAGCCTGTCCTTCAGCGCCGCCATGAGCTGCGGATCGGCCAGTAGCGCCTTGATCTGGTCGCTGGCGGCCATCTTGCCGTCCATGTAGCGCAGCAGGTTGGCGAGTTGCTCGCGTGCCTCCAGCAGCTTGGCCGTCGCCGGGATCTGGCGGGCGATCGCGGCCGGGTTGAAGTCCTCGAATTTCGAGAATTTCAGCGCCACCGAGAGCTTCTCGTTGCTGTCGTCGCCGAGCTTGTTGGGCACGTTGAAGGACACGGCCGGCTCGATCGCGGCCATGCGCTGATCGAAATTGTCCATGTCGAAGTCGAGAAACTTGCGCTGCGAGATGTCGGGCTTGTCGACAGCCGAGGCGTTGCCGGAGAGATCGGCCATCACGCCCATGACGAAGGGCAGCTCGATCTTCTGTTCCGCGTTGTACGGATCCTCATAGGTGATGTGGACCCGAGGCGGCCTGTTGCGGCGGATGAACTTCTGTCCAGAATCTCCGGCCATGTGACGTGCCCCTCTGCATTCGTGCCACGCCGACGTAACGTGACATCCTATCCGGTTTCACCCGTCATCGATATAGTCTCGCGACCGTGACGGGAGGTTCAAGGCAATGACGAAAAACTTCCCTAGCTGTCGGCCTCCGGCAACGGCACGACATCTGGCAGGATGTTGCCGAGAAGCGACATGAAATCATGCTGCGCCAGAGCACAGGCCTTGTCCATCAGAAGCGGCGTCGGGTGCGACGGCTCGATCTGGCGGTAGAACGCCGCGACCGCTCTCATCGCGCTCACCGCATCCGCGCGGCTGCCGATCACGATCGCGGACGGCACGGAAACGACCGGCGCGGGAGCGGCCTCGATCGCCTCGCCATCGCTTTCCTCGGACGTCTCGTCGCTCGCCTCGGCATCGCTGTCGTAGCCGTCGCCGGCGTCATCCGAGCTGTCGCTATAGCTTTCGTCGGAGTCGCTCCCGGCCTGGTATTCGCTGTCCGCCTCGTAGCCATCCGGCGCCGGCAGCCGCTCGAGCGGCAAGCGGAAGCGGCGCTGGTCGCCGATCTCGATCACCGCCTTGTCGACATGGTCGGGAAACATGATCTGGATGACCTCGATCAACGACTTTCCGATCAGCTGCTGCGCCTGCCCGATGAGCAGGACGGCCGGGCTCGAAGGCTCGGTTTTGCGAAAGTAGCCGAGGCAGGCAGACAGCGTATCCTTCACATGGAGGATGCTCGACAGGCTGCCCGGAACGAAGCTGGCGGTGTTTGCTGCCGACCCCTGCGGACCGGTCGCCACGGGCTCCGGTCCCGCCGCCTGATGGCCCGGGACGCGTCGTGCGACCGCCGCATCCAGGAAGGCGGCGATCTGGTCCAGCAGCGCAGCCAGCCGCGGAAAGCCGAGGGGATGATCGACACCGACCTTCTCCAGCCAGATCGTCCGCAGGCGCGCGAGCGCGTCGCGCGCCGCATTGACCTGCCCGAGCACCGCGACGAGATCGTCGACCTCGACCTCCCCCAGCGCCGCCTGGATCGCGCTCGCATCGGGATGCTGCTCGCCTTCGACCAGCTTGGTCTCGCCGCTCGCGACGAGCTGGCTGCGGAACATGAACGGCCCGATCCGGCGGCTGACGAAGAGCGGCGCGTGCTGCAGCGGCAGGACCACGGTGGCCAGTTCGTCGAGCCCCTGCAGGGCGACCTCGCGCATCACGAAATCGCCGTCCAGCGCTCGCGGATGCACCTCCTCCCAATAGGAGCCGAGGAGATCGGCCATGGCTGAGAGAGAGGCGCTGAAACCCGGCACGTCGCGGTTGAGGATCGTGAGCTTCGCCGCGAGCACGAATACCCTGAGGTCGCGCGAGCGCTCCAGCAGCTTGCCGAGCTCGGCGAAGGCGGGCGGGAACTCGATGCTCGTCCGGTCGAAGGCGACTTGCCGCCCGTCGTCGTCGCGGCGGAAATACGAGGCCGGCAGCGCGACCTCGAGCCGCGCCGTGGCGTTCATGAAATCGAGATCGTCTTCGAGATCCGGCCCGCAGGGCTCGTCCGCCGAGACCGGCTTCGTCAGTTCGGCGAAATTCAGGCCCGCCATCGTCCACCCCGCTTGCAGGAGCGGCGGCCCGGCCACGGCCGGGATCGCCGCGGCCGTTTCTTGTTATGCCTCACTCGGTGCGCAGGCGCGTCTCGACCCGGCGGTTGTCGCCGGAGAGCGGATCGGCCGCGATCGGCTTGCTCTGCCCGTAGCCCTTCGCCACCAGATGGGCGGCATTGACCCCGTGTCCACCGAGATAGCGCACCACGGCCTGCGCCCGGCGCTGCGACAGGTTGAGATTGTAGGAAGCGCTGCCGGCAGCGTCGGTATGCCCCTCGACCATGAAGGTCTGCTTCGAGAGCTGCGGCGTCTTCAGCGCCTTGGCGAACTCGTCGAGATTGAGCTTGGCCTCGGGCTCCAGCTCGTCGGAATTATATTTGAACTTCACGACCAGGTCGAAGGCGCTGACCGGCTTTGCCGGCTCGACCACCTGCCCGGCCCTGGCGCATTCGGCCTCCGTGCCGACGCACAGCCCGCGCGTGACGCCGGGCTTCGGTGCGACTGCCGGGCCGAAATGCTTGACGATGTCGTCGGCCTTGTAGGTCTGCGCGCTCGCCGCCTGCGCCATGGAGAGAACCAAGGCGCCGCTCAGAGCGACGAAGGCAGTGAAGCCGGGCTGCTTGCGCATGGGAACACTCCCGCTGAAATTCGCCGTCTGGCAGTTGATGACTTAGGGACGGAAGGATGACTCCAGAAATCACCTACGTCAATATAAAAATAGAAGCCCGAATCGAAAGGTTCAATTGATGCCATCCGCTCTTGGGCAAACTCAAAGAACCGCATCTTTCTCGACGCCAGCGGGAAAAGACGAATTTACACTTATCAAGTTCGAAGCCAACGAAGCTTTGAGCGAATTATTCACGTATAATATCGAAGCGACCAGCAAGACTGAGAACGCTGATCTGCAAAGCATCATGAGCGAGAAATGCTCGATCAAGTTTACGCTCAAGAACAAGAGCGAGCGGGTCCTGAACGGCACGCTGGTCGATGCGCAATGGCTGGGCCAGCAGGACGATCTCTACATCTACCGCTTCACGCTCAAGCCCTGGCTCTGGCTGCTCTCACAGCGGGCCGACTGCCGGATTTTCAAGAACAAGACCGCCGTCGAGATCATCAAGAAGATTTTCGAGAAAGAAGGCTCGGCGAGCGCCGATTATCGTCTCAGCGAGACGCTCCAGCCGATCGACTACTGTGTCCAGTACCGCGAGACCGATCTCGATTTCGTCCTGCGGCTGATGGAGCAATACGGCCTCTACTACTATTTCAAGCACAGCGACGGCGACCATAAGCTGGTGCTCTGCGATTCCCGCTCCGGCCATGACGAGGTCACGGCGGCGGCCGAGCCGAGCTTCCAGGGCGATGCCTCGGCTTACGCCTACGTGCCGCAGGGCAACCGCTTCCCCCGCTCGCAGGTCGAGCATCTGACGCACTGGTCGACGATCCGGCGTCTGCGCACCGGCAAGTTCGAGCTCAAGGACTATGATTTCGAGAAATCCGAGTCCGATCTCACCGCCCGCGCCGAGGAAGGCTTCCCCAAGGCGAAATCCTACGAGGCCTATGACTATCCGGCCGCCTACACCAAGCGCGATCAGGGCGAGCATTTCGCCCGCGTGATGGCGCAGGCGGAGCAAGCCCAGGACGACCGCCGCTATGCCGGCGGCGATGCCGCCAGCCTCTATCCGGGCGCGCTGATGAAACTCTCCGAGCATCCGACCGGCGCCGAGAACGGCGAGTATATCGTCGTCCGCGCGACCCATGCCTTCGGCATCCAGAGCTATCGCTCGTCGGGACGCCGGGACGAGGCGCTCTATCACGGCTCCTACGAGCTCCAGAAAAGCGACAAGCGCTTCCGCGCCGCGATCGTGACGCCCCGCCCCACCGTCTACGGGCCGCACACCGCCAAGGTCGTCGGCGAGAAGAACAAAGGCGAGGAAGGCGATATCGACGTCGACGAATACGGCCGTATCTGGCTGCGTTTCCACTGGGACCGCGAGGACGGCTCGACTTCCTGCCGCACCCGCGTCGCGCAGATGTGGGCCGGCAAGGGCTGGGGCGGGCAGGTCATCCCCCGCATCGGCCAGGAGGTGATCGTCGAATATATCGAGGGCAATCCCGACCTGCCGCTCGTCGTCGGCGCCGTCGTCAACGATCAGCACAAGCCCCCCTACGACTTGCCGGCGAATAAAACGCAATCGGGCCTCAAGTCGGAATCGACGGACGGCGCCGGCATCACCGACACCTATAACGAGATCAAGTTCGAGGACCTCAAGGATCACGAGGTGCTCGAAATCCGGACCGAGAAGGATCACAAGATCACGGTCAACAACATCGAGACCCGCGATATCGGCGAGCGCTACCAGGACGGCGGCTATTCGCGCGAGACCACGCTGAAGAAGGGCGACGACAAGCTCGACGTCCAGAACGGCAAGCTCGACGTCGAAGCCCTGACGGAGATCAATCTCAAGGTCGGCCAGAGCACGATCAAGATGACGCCCGGCAGCATCGAGATCAAATCGCCGACCATCACGATCCACAGCCAGGCCAAGACGGAGGTGAAGAGCGACGGCATGCTCATCATCAACGCCCCGATGGTGAACATCAACTGACCCGGATAGCATCAGCGACAGAACGGCCGGAGCCTCCATGTCACGCCTGCGCTTCAGCACCGCCCGCGAAGTGTTCGAGACCTATCCCGCGGCCCGCCAGGCCGTCACGATGGCGCCGACCACCGAGCCTCCGCTGACTTTCCTCGGCCGTCTCGTCCGGGGACCGGCGCCGACGGAGGCGGCGAGCTTCTGCGCCTTCCTGCTGCCGCGCCGCGAGACGGTGTGGTGGGCGCTGCAGGCGGTGCGCTCGATGCAGCCGCCCGGCACGCAGGATCCAGGCCTTGCCGCGGCCGAGGCCTGGGTGCGCGAACCCGGCGACCGCACCCGCTTCGAAGCCCTGCGGCAAGCCCAGGCCGGCGACAGCGCGCGGCCGGGCACTTTCGTCGCCTGGGCGGCCGGCTATTCCGGCGGCAGCATGTCGGAGAGCCATCCGATCCCCACGCCGTCGGACCTGACCGCGAAAATGGCCCGCATCGCGGTGCTCAACGCGATCAACCGCCTGCCGGCGCGCGAGCGCGAAGGCGCGTTGCGTGCCTGTATCGAAGCATGCATTCGTTTGGCTGAAGATGATGCCGGCAAGCGCTGATCTGCACAGGCGCGCCGGAACGGGACGTCCGCGATGGCGCTGACACTGACGATCGAGAACGAAACCTCCCTGCCAGATGGCGGCCCGCTGAGCGTGACCACCAGCGGCGGGCGCGGTCTCGATATCGGCCGCGACCAGCATCTCGACTGGGCCCTGCCCGATCCCTCGCGCGCCGTCTCCGGCCGGCACTGCGAGATCCGCTTCCGTGATGGCGGCTGGTGGCTGCGCGACATCTCGACCAATGGCACTTTCGTCAATGGCGGCGAGCATCGCGTGCAATCGCCCTACCGCCTGCAGAACGGCGACAGGCTGGAGATCGGCCACTACATCATCGCCGTAGCCATCGTCGATGAAGCTGGACAAGTCTCCGACGCCGCTCCTGCCCCGCCGCCTTACGCAGCCCAGCCGGAATCGCTGTGGGCATCGAGCGAGGACGCTGCCCCGCCGATCGCGCGCCGCGACCTGATGCCGCCGAGCCATGCCCGGCCGGTCCATGCCGGCTTCATCGACTGGGCAGCTGATATCCCCGCCCCCAGTACCGAGCCGGCCCCGCCGCCGGCGCGGGACTGGTCGCCGCCCGCCGCACGGACGGACGAATTCGCCTGGGCGCCATTGCAGCCGCAGCCTCTCCCACCGGAGGAGCCGGTCATGCCGATCCCGACGCCGCGCCGTCCACCGGCGAGCAGCCCGGCCGGCGCCAATCCATGGGACGAGCCGGCCGAGGATGCGCCTCCGCCTGAGCCGGAGACCGAAGCCGCTCCCGCGCCCATGCCGGCCTACACGCCGCCGCCCCTCCCGGCAGAGCCGGCCGCGCCGCAACCCGGCTCACCCCAGCCGATCTCGATGGGCGAGTTCATGCAGCGCTTCGCCAAGGGTGCCGGCGTCTCACCGCAGGCGCTGGCGACGCAGGACCCCGGCGCCTTCGCCGAGCAGCTCGGCGGCCTGATGCGCCTGATCGCCGAGGAGCTGAAGGGTTTGCTCGCTGCTCGCGCCGAAACCAAGCGCATTGCCCGCAGCACCAGCCAGACGATGATCCAGGCACAGGACAACAACCCGCTGAAATTCTCGCCGACGGTCGACGACGCCCTGCAATTGATCTTCGGCCAGCCGCGCAGCGGCTATCTCGACGCCAAGCGCGCCTTCGACGAGAGCTTTCGCGATCTCAAGGCTCACCAGATCAAGACCTATTCGGCCATGCAGCACGCACTCAAGATGCTGGTCGAGGACCTCGATCCCCAGGCGATCAACGAGGCGACGGCGCAGGACGGTGGGCTCGGCGGCCTGATCGGCTCGCGCAAGGCCAAGATGTGGGAAGCTTATGTCGCGCGCTGGGATGCCAAGACCGCGCCTTACGAGAACGGCCTCGTCGACGCCTTCATGATCTATTTCGCCGAGTGCTACGACCGCGGCGGGAAGTAACCGGGCCCTGCCGTCATGCTCGCCCTTGTGGCGAGCATCCACGTCTTGACCACGGCCTTCGACCAGCAAAGACGTGGATGGTCGGGACAAGCCCGACCATGACGCTATCGGGGAACGTGCGAGGATTACCCCTTCGCCGCGACCGCGGTGATCTCGATGGCGTAACCCGGCGAGGCCAGCTTCGCCTCGACGGTCGCCCGCGCCGGGGAATGGCCCTTCGCGACCCACTTGTCCCAGACCGCGTTCATCTCGCCGATCTTGCCGATATCGGTGAGGAAAATCTGGACGCTGAGGATGCGCTCCTTGCTGCTGCCGGCCTGCGCCAGCGTGTCTTCCAGCAACGCGAGCACCTCCGCAGTCTGCTCGGTCAGCGAAGCCCCCTCGGTCTTCTCGGCGACATGGCCGGCCAGGAAGATGATGCCGTTGAAGATGGCGGCGTCGCAGTAGCGGGCGGCCAGTCCGATGCGTTCGATGGTCATGGGCTTTGATCCTGTCGCGGGAGGGAAAGCACCCGCTTGGCCTGCCCGGCCTCGGCGGGTCAAGCCGTCGGCAGCGCCAGGATCTCGCGGATCGCCTGCAATTTGAGCTGACGTGGCGTTTGGTTCATGGCGGCCCTGTAGTAGCCGAGGATACTGAGCTGCTCGTAGGTCGCCCAGATCGAGTCGTCCTCGAACGCCGCCATCCGCTCCTCGAAGTTCAGGATCATCCCGTATTCCATCCCGACGCCACGCTCGATCGGCGGCGGGGTCGGCTTGCTGCGCTTCTGTGCCTCGGCCGCTGCGAAGGCCGCGAGCGCGCCGGGAATCCAGGCCTGCTCATAGGCGGCGGCGATATCGGCGGGGGCCTCGCCCTTGCCGACGAGCACCCGCCGGCAAGCATCGGCGAAGGCATCGGTCAGGCCGTTCGCCTCGGCGGCGGAATCAGCCTTGTTGTAGTCGGCCCGCAGCGGCTCGACATAGGCGAAGAGGTTTTCGAGCTGCCGCGCCGCCGGCCCCGCGAGGAACAGCCAGGGAAGAGCGCCGTCGATCGAAAGCTGGCCCGGCAGCAGATGCGCCGCCTGCTCGCCGTCGTCGGCTCGAAAGAACTGGCGGACCGCTGCGGTGCAGGTCACGGTCGGCACCGGCAGGATCGGGCGCTTGCGCCGCGCCGGATCACGGATCAGCGCCATGTAGCAGAGCGCTTCGACGACACGCCCGTTGCGGGCGAGCCCGTGGTTGACCGCCCGCTGGTGATCAGACGAAAAGCGCTGCACCATCTTGTGGCGGAAGCGCTCCAGCTTCGCCTCGACCCGATCCGGGACCGTTCGCCTGCCCTTCGCCATCGCACCCCGCAGCGAGAAAACGATTCCGGTTCAGCGGCTTCCGCCGCTGTCTTGAATCAACCTGCGATCAGCCGCCGATGATCACGGTCGGCAACCCCATCACGATCTTGTTGGGTGGCCCCAGCGCCTCGATGATCGTGTCGCCGACCCGGCAGGCCGGCAGGTTGTTGATCAGCACGGTCTGCGAGCCGTCGATGACGACACCGAGGCCGTGCGGCACAGGCGGCGGAACCGGCGTCAGGCAATTGTGGATGTCGGCGCCGCCTGACGCTCCGGTGATCATCGAACCCATGCTGGCGGCAACCGCGTTCTTCGTCGCGATCTCGGCGGCCAGAGCCGCAGGCGCACCGGGCGTCCCGGCGGCAGCCAAAGTCGCGGCTTCCGCCGCCTGCACCGTCGCGTCCGCCGCAGCTTTTGCGGACTGGATCGCAGCCGCGGCAGCGGCCGGCACGCCGCGCCAGGCCGGCATGCCGCCGATGATCACGTTCATGCTGCCCGGGCCGGGCTGGAGCATGCCCGGCAGCGGATGCAGCACCGGGTCCATGACGCGTGCGGCCGGTCCCTTGGGCATGCAAGCCTCCTGCTGGAACGGATTCGTAGCGACGAGGACTGCCGCGAAAATCGCTCCCCCGCATCCTTCAAGTCAATGACGGCGGTGCCTGAACGGCGCGCTAGCATTCGTTTGGTGACGCTTGGGTAGGACCCGTATAAGCTCGCCCAGCCTGCCTTCGAGTGAGCGAGACCGGAATGTCGTGGTACAGCAAGGTCGTCTGGTCGGAAGGACTGTTTCTCAGGCCGCATCACTTCCAGCAGAGCGATCGCTATCTCGAAAACCTGCTGGAAAGCCGCGTCAGGAATGTCACGCCCTACCCATGGGGCTTCTCGGTGCTGGAGATCGACCGCGACCTCGCCCAGCAGAGCCGCATCGGCCTGCGCCGCGCCGTCGGCGTCCTGCCGGACGGCACGCCCTTCGCGCTGCCTGATAATAGCCCCCTACCGGCCGCGATCGAGGTGCCGGAGAACGCCGCCGGCCAGATCGTCTGGCTCTCGCTGCCGCTCGCCGCCGCCAATACGCGCGAGGTCGAGGACACGCTGAACGGCTCTGCCAGCCGCTATGTCCCCGCCAACGAGATGCTGATCGATTCGACCGCCTCGCTGCGGACGGAAGAAGAGATCGACGTCGCCCATCCGCGCCTGACGTTGGAGCTGCGCAAGACCTCGAAGGCCGGCTATGTCGGCCTGGCGCTCGGCCGCATCCTCGAAGTGCGCGACCGCGCCATCCTCTTCGACGAGAAATTCGCCCCGCCGGTCCTCGTCTGCTCCGCCTATCCGGTGATAGAGGGCTGGCTCGACCGCGTCATTGGCTGGATCGACAACAAGCTGGAGGAGCTTGCCCGCTACGCCGCCGATCCGACGGCCGGCGGCGGCCTGCAGAGCGCCGATTATTTCGTGCTCCAACTCCTCAACCGCAGCATCCCCGTGCTGAAGCACATGCGCCGCTCGCGCTTCGTCCATCCCGAGCGGCTGTTCTCGACCTTCCTGGCGCTGGCCGGCGAGCTTGCGACCTTCACCACGGCCGAGCGTCGCGCCCGCGACTACCCGGCCTATGATCATGACGACCTGGAGAACTGCTTCGCCCCGGTCGTGCGCGACATCCAGGACTTCCTCTCGGCCAATCTCGGCCGCCGGGCGATCCGGCTGGAGATCGTCGAGCGCGCGCAGAACGCCTTCATGTCGACGATCCGCGACCGCAGCCTCGTGCGCAACGCCACGCTGGTGCTGGAAGTCGCGGCCCGCCGGCCATTGACCGAGATCCAGGCGCAGTTCCCGCAGCTCTTCAAGGTCGGCCCCAACACCAAGATGAACGAGATCGTCCATGCCCATCTGCCGGGCATCAATCTCGTCCACCTGCCGACGCCGCCGCCGCAGATCCGCGCGCTCACGGATCATGTATACTTCTATCTCGACCGCACCTCGCCGCTCTGGCCCGAATTCAGCACGGCAAGTTCGATCGGCATGCATTTTTCCGGTGACTGGCCCGATCTCGAGCTCGAGCTCTGGGCCGTTCTGGAGGGCAGGCGATGAGCGATCCGGGTTCGCCCTCAGATCCGTTCGGCCGCTCCGAGCGGACGATCATCAGGCCGAACCCCGGCGGGCGCCGCGCGCCCCTGCCGCCCGCTCCCGCCGCGCCGGCACCCGCAGCGCCGCAGGCACCCCAACCCTACCAGCCGCCGCAGGGGCCCTCGCCCGGCGTGCCCGGCACCGGCGACGAATGGATGTCGCAACCGGCGCCGATCCCGCAGCGGCAGGCCCCGCCGCCTCCGGCCGGCGGCCAGTCCCTGCCACGCCGCGACCAGTTGCTGACGCCGAACGCGAACCCGCTGTTGCGCGCCGCAGGCCCGCTCCTGCTGCTGCTCGGGCGGATGCGCGCCAATCTCTCGAATGCGCCCTTCGCTCAGCTCCTTGGGCAGGTCGGCGATTCCATCGAAGCCTTCGAGCATGAGGTCCGCACCGCCGGCGTCTCGGCCGATACAGCGCAGACCGCGAAATACGTCATTGCCGCCAGCGCCGACGACATCGTCCAGAACATCCCCGGCGACGACCGCCATGTCTGGACGCAATACAGCATGCTCTCGCGCTTCTTCGGCGAGCGGATCGGCGGCGTCCGCTTCTTCGAGATGCTCGACAAGGCGAAAGCCGATCCGTCGGTCAATTACGACCTGCTGGAGCTGATGCATGCCTGCCTGGCGCTGGGCTTCCAGGGCATCCACCGCACCTCGGCCGGTGGCGCCAACAATCTCCAGATGATCCAGCGCAATCTGTTCGAGACACTGCGCCGGGTGAAGCAGCCCGATCCCGAGCTCTCGCCACGCTGGCGCGGGCAGGCGATCGCGCAGGCCGTCGCGGGTTTCAAGATTCCCGTCTGGTCCGTAGCCGCGATCGCGGCCGTCGCCCTGCTGGGCGTTTATTTCGTCTTCCGTGCGCTGCTCGCCGGCAATGCCGAGGCGGCCTCGACCGCCCTGCTCTCGGTCCACCCGAAGGGCGAGATCGGCATCATGCGCAAGGTCTTCTCGGCCCCGCCGCCGCCTCCCCCGCCGCCACCGCAGCCGCCCAAAGTCTGCGCCGCCGTGCAGCCGCCGATCGTCTGCCTGGTGACGCCCAATGTCGTCATCGTCCGCCTCGTCGGCATCACGCTGTTCGAACCCGGCCAGGCCGCCGTCCGGGCCGAGTTCCAGCCCCTGATCGAGCGCATCGCCGCGGTGCTGGAAAAGGAGGGCGGTGCCATCAAGGTCGTCGGCCATACCGACAACGTGCCGATCCGCACCGCCCGCTTCCCCTCCAATGTCGAGCTCTCGCAGGCCCGCGCCAAGGCGGTCGGCGACGGCTTGAAAGCCAAGCTCAGCAAGCCGGACAGGATCAGCTTCGAGGGCAAGGGCGCGGATACGCCGATCGCCCCCAACAACACCGCCGACGGCCGCGCCCAGAACCGGCGCGTCGAAATCCTGATCCAGCGTCAGAACTAGGAGGGCGAAGCCATGAACCTCGCCACCTGGCTTCGCATCGTAGCCATCCTGATCGGCGCGCTCGCGCTCGCCGCGCTGATCTGGTTCGGCGGTCCTTTCGTCGCGTTCGGCGAGGTCCGGCCGTTCGAATCCTTCTGGGTGCGCCTGCCCATTGCCGTGCTTTTGCTCGTCTGTGCATTTGCCTGGATTGCGGTCATCGTCATCCGCCGCCGCAAGGCGACAGCGGCGTTGACCGAGGCGCTGGAAAAGGAAGAGACGACCGGCGACGGCGCCGCCCTCTCCAGCGCGATGAAGGACGCGCTCGCGACGCTGAAGAGCGCCCGCGGCAAAGGTGGCGATTATCTCTACGACCTGCCCTGGTATGTCATCATCGGCCCCCCCGGTGCCGGCAAGACCACGGCTCTGGTCAACTCCGGCCTGAAATTCCCGCTGGCGCGCGGCGCGACGCCAGCCGCCGTCGCCGGCTCCGGCGGCACGCGTTATTGCGACTGGTGGTTCGCCGAGGACGCGGTGCTGATCGACACCGCCGGCCGCTACACCACGCAGGACACCGACACCAGGGCCGAGAAGTCGAGTTGGCTCGCCTTCCTCGACCTGCTCAAGACCAACCGCCCGCGCCAACCGATCAACGGCGTGCTCGTCGCGATCAGCGTCGAGGATCTGCTGACCTCATCCCCGGAGGAGATCACCGCCCATGCCGACGCGATCCGTGCCCGCCTGCTCGAACTCCACGAGCGGCTGAAGGTCGATTTCCCGGTCTATGCGGTCTTCACCAAGGCCGACCTGATCGCCGGCTTCAACGAGTTCTTCGGCCAGTTGACCGAGCCGCAGCGGCGCATGGTTTGGGGCCACACATTCCAGACCGCCGACAAGACCCGCAACATGATCGGCGACGTGCCGCCGGAATATGACGCGCTGATCGAGCGCCTGAACGAGCGCCTGCCCGATCGTCTGCAGGACGAGCACAACCCAACCGCGCGCGCCCAGATCTTCGGCTTCCCCAGCCAGATGGCGACGCTGAAGCGCTCCATCGTCGAGTTCCTCACCCGCGTCTTCGAGCCGACGCGCTATCATGCCAATGCGACCTTGCGCGGCTTCTACTTCACCTCCGGCACCCAGGAAGGCACGCCGATCGATCAGTTGATCGGTGCGCTCTCGCGCAATTTCGGCTCAGACCATGCCGGCGCCGCCTCCTTCTCCGGCAAGGGCAAGAGCTATTTCCTGACCGAATTGGTGCAGAAGGTGGTGATCGGCGAATCCGGCTGGGTCTCGACCGATCTCGGCGCCGCCCGCCGCACGACCGCGCTGCGCATCGCCGGCTTCGCCACGGTGGCGCTTGTATCGCTCGCCGCGCTTGGCCTGTGGTGGATGAGCTTCTCGCGGAACAGCGACCTGATCACCGCGACCAATTACGGCCTGTCCGACTATCGCAGCGCCGCCGCGCCCGTGTTGCAGGAGACCACGATCTCCGATCGCAACTTCAGCCGTGTCCTGCCGCTGCTGCACAAGCTCCGGAACATGCCGGCAGGTTACGCCACCCAGGCCGAACCGACGCCGACGCTTGCCACCTTCGGCCTCAGCCAGCGCGAGCGCCTCCAGAACGCGAGCGAGATCACCTACCAGCAGGGCCTGGAGCGGATGCTGCGCCCCCGCATCATCTTCCGGTTGGAGGAACAGCTCGAGCAGCAAGCCAACAATCCCGGCTTCGTCTACGAGGCGCTCAAGGTCTATATGATGATCGGCGGGCAGGCGAAGCTTGACCGTGATCTCGTCACCTCCTGGATGCGGCTGGACTGGGCCGAGAACCTCTTCCCCGGCCCGGCCAACGCCAAGGGCCGCGAGGCGCTGGAGGAGCATCTGACCGCCATGCTCGACCTCGACGAGGGAACGGGCGAGCCGATGGTCAAACTCAACCAGTCGCTGATCGAGCAGAGCCAGCGCACGCTGCGCCGCCTCAGTATCGCCGAGCGCGCCTATGAGCTGCTGCGCACGCAGTCCCGCAGCGACAGCGCCAAGGACTGGGTCGTCTCACAACGCGGCGGTTCCGATGTCCGGCTGGTTTTTGAAGGTGTTGGGGGCGAAGACCTCGACCAGATCCGCGTGCCCTATTTCTACACCTATGACGGCTTCCAGAGCGCCTTCATCGGCCGGCTCGGCGATATCGGCGACCGGATTGAAAAGGAGCGCTGGGTGCTGGGCGAGAATGTCGACCAGCAGGCGATCACCGCCCAGTACGCGACATTGTTTCAGGACCTGATGAAGCTCTACAGCCGCGACTATGTCGCGACCTGGCAGAAGACACTGCGGCGGCTGAAACTCCGGCCGCTCAACGCCGACAAGCCGCGCTATGTCGCGCTGAGCGCGATCTCGGCCGCGACCTCGCCCTTCAAGCAGGTGCTGGAATCCCTGCGCGACGAGACGCAGCTAACCAAGGAGCGTCCGAACGCGAAGAAGGCCGTGGCCCAGGCCGCCGCGAAGAATGTGGCGCAGACGCTGGACGAGCGCGCCAGCCAGGCGCTCGGCCGGCTCGGCACCAACCTGCCGATGGCCTCGGCCGGCGTGGACCGCGTGCTGGCCAATAGCGGCGACGTCTCGCTCGGCGCCGATATCGAGGCGCAGTTCAAGCCCTACCATGTCCTCGTCGACGGCGATCTCGGCCGCCGGCCGGTCGATCAGCTCCTCCAGACCTTCTCGGAGATCAGCCAGAACCTCGCCATCGCGGCGACCAACCCGGCCCAGTCGGCGGCCGCGAACGCCGCGCTCGTGCCGCTGATCGCGACCTTGCGCGCCAATTTCTCGCGTTATCCCGCCCCCTTCGACGGCATGATCGTGCAGGCCGTCAACGATTTCGAGGGCGATGCCACCGGCGCCACCGTCGCCCTGCTGCGGCAGGCTCTGGCGGAGCAGGTCACCGGCGTCTGCAACGAGATCGTCACCAACCGCTATCCCTTCACCAAGGCGAGCGCCCGCGACGTGCCGCTCGCCGATTTCGCCCGGCTCTTCGCGCCCGGCCAGATCATGGACAAGTTCTACAAGGAGCGGCTGGAGCCCTTCGTCGATACCTCCAAGCCGCAATGGAGCTGGCGCGTCGACAGCCGCGTCGCCCGCGCGCTCTCGCCGACGACGCTGCGCGAATTCCAGCGCGCCAGCGAGATCAAGGAGGCCTTCTTCCCGACCGGCGGCAACCTGCCCTCCTTCCAGATGGTGGTGACGCCGACCGCGCTCTCGGCCGATGCGTCCACCGCGAAGCTGGAGATCAACGGTTTCACCGTGACGAGCCAGCAGGGCGTCAACACGCCGGCCCCGGTGATGTGGCCGGGTGGCGGCGTCGGCAAGACGGCAGTGACGCTGACGCTCGGCGGCGGCAGCAGCAATTCCGGCGGCATGTTCAGCGGCGGCTTCTTCTCCTCGGGCTCGCAGAGCGGCGGCGGCGTGCAGGGCGAGGCCAAGCTCTTCGAGAAGGACGGCACCTGGTCCTTCTTCCGGCTGCTCGATGCCGGCTCGGTGCTGAAGCAGGGCGACAATGTCGGCTTCAACCTGAATGCCGGCGGCCGGCAGGTCGGCTATTCCTTCGGAGTCGGCTCGCTCAAGAACCCGCTGATCCTGCCGGCGCTGCGGGAGATCCGCTGCCCCTCCGGGATCTGACCCTTGAGCTGCGGCCTCTTCGGCAAGCTTCCGGCCAAGCGCGATTTCATCGCGCTCAACGCCCCCTCCGGCTTCCTCGGGACTTACGAGAAATGGCTGCAAGGCGGCTTGACCGCGAGCCGGCTCGAACTCGGCAACCAGTGGCAGGAGGCCTATCTCAACGCCCCGATCTGGCGCTTTTGGCTGGGCAGCGCGCATGGCGGGCAGACAGTGGCGGGCGCCTTCATGCCCTCGGTCGACGGCGTCGGCCGCTATTTCCCGCTCACCGTCTTCGCTGCCGCCAGCCCGGGCGCCGCGATCCCCCCGCCGGAACTCGACCCGCAGGACAAGTGGTTCGAGGCGATCGAGGATTTCCTGCTCCAGGCACTGGAGCCGCAGGCGAGCTACGAGACCGTGGCGCAACGCCTCTCCGCCCTGCCCGTCCCCAACGACCACCACCTCGCCGCGCCGCCGCAGGACATGGTCCGCCTCTCCGACGGCACGATCGTCAGCGCCGCGATCGCCTCCGGCTTCCCGGAGCGGCTCGCCACCCTGCGCGTCGAGGATCATGCCCGCGCCTATGCCCATTCATGCTATCTCTGGACCGTCGGCGGTCCGAATTTCGAGCCGCTGGCCTTGACCGGCCACGCCTTGCCCGATTCCTATCTCTTTGCCGGCCTGCTCACCGGCCGCTTCGACGGCCATCTCGCGCCCGAGCGCGCCGGATCATGAGGGCGATGCCATGAACGACGCCCCTCGCCAGAGCCCGGATTTCGAGACCGGCTGCATCAGCCATACCGGCAAGGTGCGGAAGGCCAACGAGGACAATTTCATCCTGCGGCCGGAAATCGGCCTCTGGGCGGTCGCCGACGGCATGGGCGGGCACGAGAACGGCGCGCTCGCCAGCGCGACGGTGGTCGCGGCGCTGGAGGCGGTCGGCGCCGCAGGCTCTGCGCCGGACCTGCTCGCCATGCTGGAAGCCGGCGTGCTCAAGGCCAACGAGGACCTGCGCGCCGAGATCGACCGGCGCGGCGCGACGATGGGCGCGACGCTGGTCTGCCTATTGATCCACCAGCGCCATTTCGCCTGCCTCTGGTCCGGCGACAGCCGCGTCTACCTGGTCCGCGGCGGCATCATCGCCCAGGTCTCGCGTGACCATACCGAGGTCCAGGACATGGTCGATCGCGGCCTGCTCACGCCTGAGGAGGCGAAGCGCTCGCCGCGCCGGCACATCATCACCCACGCCATCGGCGTCCACGAGACGCCGGAGCTCGATCTGGAAAACGGCGAGATCGCGGATGGCGACGCCTTCCTGCTCTGCTCGGACGGGCTGACCGAGCATGTCGCTGACGCGGAGATCCTGGCCGCCGTCGAGGCTGGCGGCGCGCAGGAAGCCTGCGACGCCCTGCTGGCGCTGACGCTGGAGCGCGGCGCGCGCGACAACGTCACCGTCGTCATCGTGCGCTATCGACAGGGCACGCGCGAAAAGACACGCTGGATGCCGAACCGGTCCATGCGAGGGAGCCCCACGTCATGAGCGACGACTCCGAGCGCACCGTCTTCGCGCCCCGCGCCAATGCCCGCATCGGCACGAAGCTCAACGGCATCTACGAGATCGAGAGCCTGATCGCCGTCGGCGGCATGGGCGAGGTCTACAAGGGCCGCGCCATCCAGACCGGCGACGCCGTCGCGATCAAGATGATCCGCCCGGACATGGCCCGTGACGAAGCCGTGCTCGCCCTGTTCCGGCGCGAGGCGGCTGCCCTGCACAACCTCTATAACGAGGCGATCGTCCGCTATTACGTCTTCGCCATCGACCCGGTGAGCGAGACGCCCTATCTGGCGATGGAATTCGTCGATGGCCAGCCGCTCTCCGAGCGCATCCAGCAGGGGCCGCTCAGCGTCGAGGAGGCCGATATCCTGCGCCAGCGCGTGGCGCCGGGTCTGCATGCCGCGCACCGGCTCGGCATCATCCATCGCGACATCTCGCCCGACAACATCATCCTGCCGGGCGGCGATCCTTCCCGCGCCAAGATCATCGATTTCGGCATCGCCCGCTCCAGCATCCTCGGCGAGGGCACGGTGATCGGCTCGGGCTTCGCCGGAAAATACAACTATGTCTCGCCCGAGCAGCTCGGCCTCTATGGCGGCGAGGTCTCCGGCCGCTCGGACATGTATTCCTTCGCGTTGGTGCTGGCGCAGGCACTGACCGGCCGCGCCATCGACATGGGCGGAAGCCAGGTCGACATCATCGACAAGCGCCGCCGCCTGCCCGATCTCTCGGGCGTCGATGCGCGCATACGTCCGCTTCTTGCCCGCATGCTCGCGCCCGATCCGAAGGACCGCCCCGCCGACATGGCGGAAGTTGCCGCTTGGCAGGCACCTGCTTCGGGCAAGAAGCCCCCCGCCAAAGCGCCAGTCGGCAAGCCCGGTACGGACAAATCGGGCCGCTCGCCCCTGCCGCTCGTCGCGGGCTTAGCCGCCCTCGCCTTGCTGGCCGGCGGCGGCTTCTATGCCTGGACGACGATGGGCGGCAGGCCGACGACACGCGTGGCCACCAACGAGCCACCGCCACTCTCGGAACAACCCTCGACTGCCCCGGCCAACAGCGCCCCAAACGCGCCTCCGGCGCTGACGGAACCTCCGGTCGCGACGCCCCCGCCCGGTTCCGGTCAGCCCCCCTCGCAGCCGGCTGTCACGGAACAGGCACCTTCGCAAGCAGCCCCTCCGTCGCAGGCGCAAAATCCGGCCCCGCCGGCGCAGCCATCCCTGCCGAGCCAGCCCGAAACTCGGCCCGCCCAGACTCCGCCTGGCTCCAGGCCCGGACAGGTCGCGGGCAAAACGGACGCTCCCGGGACCGGACTACCTGCTGCCATCGAGATCCCGATCAAGCAGCCTCCGCCAACCGAGCCAAAGACGCCCGACCGACCGCAGGCGCCGAGCACGCAGCAGCCCCCCGTCCAGCAACCGGCCTCGATCCAGCAGGAGCCCGAGCCGCGCACGCCGGCCGAGCGGATCGAGCGCTATGTCCGCGACTACGATGGCGGCTCCTGCTTCTTCCTCTGGCCGCTGGAGATCGGCGACCGCAAGGCGACGCTGGAAGGCTTCGGCAGCTCGTCGGCACCCTTCGTCGCCTTCGACGGCGCCTTCAAGGCCGCGCAGGGCTTCGAGGCACAAATCCACCTGCGGCCGATGACCGAGGCGCAATGCCCGATGGTCGATTTCCTGCGCCGGCCCGGCATCGCCATCGACCGCAGCCCGCGCGTCCAGATCGGCGCCTTCAACATGAAGAGCGGCGACATTCTCAACGGCTCGGTCGAGGCCGGCGGCGGCCAGAATCTCGACGTCGTGCTGATTGGCGACGATGGGCTGGTCTACAATCTCGCCAGCTTCGCGAAGCGCGAGGGCGGCAAGGTCACCTTCAATCTCAAGCTCGAATCGACCGGCGGCGCGGCTCGCCCGCAGACCGTGCTCGCACTTGTCACCAAGGAGGCCCTGCCGGCGCTGTCGGGCCCGAACCCGTCCCCGGCGAGCGAGTTCTTCGCCAATCTCAAGCTCGATCTCGCCCGCCAGAGCGGCAAGCTCGGCCTGGGGATCAAGTATTTCCGGATCGAGTGAGGCGGCGGCCAGGCGCCGCCGATGTTGAATCCCCCCTGCTTGGCGCTACCCGATTGTCATTCCGGGGCTTCGCGCAGCGAAGAACCCGGAACCCACGACTGGGTGAGCCGTCCAAAACCGGAATAGGAGGTCCGACCCAGTCGTGGGTTCCGGGTTCGCGCCTGCGGCACGCCCCGGAATGACAACGAGCGGAGGGGATGCTCAGGTCGAGCCGGAGGATGGCGGCGTTGGCATCCGCCTCTTCAATCCTCCCGGTACAGCACGCCCCATTCGTCCTGCCAGACGCCGGCCTTGTCCTCGACCACGATCGGCGCGCGGATCTCGTTGGCGAGGCGGATCGCGGTGCGGAAAGCTTCTTTCGCGGCAAGCTCGTCGCTGACGAAGTCGTTGACCAGATGCCCGGCGGCGAGGTCGGCCGGACAGAGAACATGCCCGAAGGCCTCCCCGCCGCGCTCCGACAGCTTGAGTGTGATCGCATCGGTCGGCGGTTCGTCGACCTGTTCGAAACGGTTGGCCGGCATGGGCTTTCTCCTTTCGTTGCTCACAGGGAGCGGATGGCCGCCGGCGGCGGCGGAACGTCATTTCTTAGGTTGCGGCCGCGCGATGCCCCCGCCCCCGCCTGGCCTGACCGCGCTGTAGCGATCGAGCCTGATCTTGATCATGTCGTTGAACTTCTTGTGGACCTCGGAGACCGAGAGCGTCTTCGTCTCGCCGCCGGCATCGGCATAGAAGATCGGGCGGTTGGCCTGGGCCGGCTTGGGCAGGAGCTCGGCCGCCTTGACGCCCGGCTGCTCCTCCATGGTCTCGATGAAGGTCTGCGCCGCGTCGGGGCCGAGGAAGTGGATCAGGTAGATCTCGCCACCGGTGAGGTGGCGCCCGAGCGCCCGCTCCAGCCTGAGCGTGTCGCGCTTCAGCATCTCGGCCGCCAGCAGCGCCGAGATATAAGGCTCGCGGCGCATGTCGAGAATACGCTGGCGCTGCGACCCGTCGGTCACGACGAACTGCCGGCCGGACTTGCCGATCAGCTTCGCATCGGCAGCGAGTCCATGCTTGGCGCCGAACTCGTAGATCACGCCAAGCCAAGTCTGTTCGATGAACTGGTAGAGCCCCGTCGCCGAGGAGGTCTGCGCTTTCACCGCCGTCGAGAACGACGATTCCTTGTCGGCGACGGCCATCAGCAGCGTCGGATCGGCGCCGACCACCTTGCTGGCGCGCACGATGGTGTCGACGAGATGGCGGCGGATCTTGATCGGTCCGAAGGTCAGCACCTGGTCGGGATCGCCGCTGGAGATCTGCGGCGGCGGCTGCGGCGCACCGCTGGGCGAAACCGGCCCCGGCGGCGGCCCGCCCTGCATCTTCGGCGGCACGAGCAGGATGTTGGACGGCAATTGCAACTGATTGACCGGCACCTGCTGGGTCGGCGCATCCTCCTGCGGCTTGATCGCCGCCAGCGAGGGATCATTGTCGAGGGCGAACTGGGCGGCCTCCCGCGCGCCTTCCAGATCCTGCTCGACCGACGACAGGATCAGCGAAGGACGGGCCGGCGCATCCTTCAATGCCGGAGCCTCCACGGCGGCGACATCGATCCCGCGCTCGGGCTCGGGCCGCTCCTGCTGCTGGAGCCTTGCATAAGCGAGACCGAGCACGGCGGCCACGACACAGGCCACGCCGGCCGCGACAGCTGCAATCGCCTTGCGCCCGGAAGACGCCTTCCTCGGCGGCACATCGCCCGATCCGGGAAGGTCCACCATTTTAGCTGGAGCGATCGACGAAGCGGCCGGAGAAGCAGCCGCCGGCCGCGGAACGGGAGACGGAACCGGCACAGCGGCAGCCGGCGGCGCGGGAACCGAGCGTGGCGGCTCCGGCACCTCCCGTCGCATCCGAGCGGAAGCGGGCGGGATCGGAGCAGGCGTTAGACGCGGAGGCGACGAAGCTGCCACCATAGGCGCCGCCCCCGCTTCCGGCTTCCCCGTCACGAGGCTGCGCAGCTTCTCCAGCCAGCCGGCATCACCGCGCCCGGCCAGGGTACTCAGGTCGTCGACAAGCCGCTGCGCGGTCATTTGCGGCACGCTCGCATCGCGCGCGATCACGCCCGCTACAGCCTTGCCCGGCTGCTCGGATACCGCCTTCAGCGCGTAGAACCAGAGCTGGAGCGGGGTACGCCGGCTTTCCAGCGGCGTCCCCGCCGCTGGATGGATCATGTAGTGGCAATGCTGGCAGGCGAAGCCGCGCAGCTTCGGGCGCGGCTCGAACTGCGCCGGCCGGCCGCAGGCGGAACATGTCAGGCTCGTGCCGCCATGGCGCAGGCGCATCAACGCGGCGAGGCAGTCCTCCTCCGGAAACAGCGCCTGGAATTGCCGGAAGCGCTCGCTCATTCCGCTGGCCCGCGCTCCATCGCCCCCTGCCGCAAGGTTACCCCTCGGAGGGGCGCTTCACAATCGTCACGCCCGCAGCAGCCCAAGGCGCGCGACATCCTTCAGATGCATCGCCACCTCCTCCGCCGTCGCCCGCTCGGGCAAGCCCGGAATGGCGATGCCGGATCGCCGTGTCTCGTCGAGGAAGGCGTTCATCGCGTCGAGCAGCATGCGCTGGTCACGCGAGCCGTCGAGCAGGCTGACGAACTTGCGCACGACGACGCCGTCGAGCTGCACGGTCCGGTGGCGCAAATCGGTAACCTCGGCGGATGTCGAGGCCTGCCAGCGCGCAATCTCGCTGGCCGCCGGCATCGTGCTGATCGCCGTCGTCAAGGGTGGCGGCTCCAGCCGGATGTCGAGCAGACCGGCCTTGAAGATCGCGATCAGGGCTTCGTCGAGCCGCGCGATCTCACGCGCACGGTCCGGCCCGAGCTCGCTCGCCGCCTCGCGGCAGGAGCGTTCCACGAGATCGTCCCAGGCGATGCTCGCCGGCCAGATCGCGCTGAGAATGCCGAGTGCGGCCTTGCCCAGCGGCAGATCGACGGCGAGTTGCACGCCTTCGTCGAAGCTGAAGCGCTGGACGCCAGGTTTCTCGCCGTCCTTGGCCGGGGCCAGCCGCGCGTTCGCCGCGAGGTGATAAGGCTTGAGCGAGCCCGGCCGCACACCGCGCTTGAGCGGGATATCGACCCGGCACAGCAACGTCTCGCGGAAGGCCCGCCCGATCAGCAGGTCGAGCGTCT
Organism: uncultured Allobosea sp.; assembly: GCF_945957345.1. GTDB lineage: Bacteria > Pseudomonadota > Alphaproteobacteria > Rhizobiales > Beijerinckiaceae > Allobosea. The sequence goes on from NZ_CAMFKW010000001.1 coordinate 24,646, forward strand.
GCTCGCGCACCGCCATCTGCTCCAGCGGCATCTTGTCGAGCATCTGCTGCGCCGGCCCCTTGGCGGCACCGTAGAGGTTCGGGAACGACGCCTCGGCCAGGAACTGCAGCCCGTTCCGCTCGGCGACCGACAGAACCTCGTGCAACGCGAAGGCGCGCGCGCCGGGGTTGAGATCGTCGTGGTAGAGGACGTTGTCCGGCACCTCGTCGATCTGCTTCAGCCTTTGCCTCAGGGCGGCACCGTGGAAGCTGTCGGGATCGCTGGCTGCGGCGATCTCCTTCAGAGCAGCGCGCGCGACCCGGACGCGCTCGCGCGGATCGTCGATATCGCGCACTGCGAACAGCATGACGTCGCGCGCCAGGTCGCGCAGCCGGCAGCCGGGCAGCGCGTTGTAGCTGACATAGGCGACGCCCTGCGGCGCCAGCAATTGCCCGAACAGGGCGACGATCCGCTCGCGCACCACCTCCGGCACCCAGGAATAGACGCCGTGGACGATGATGTAGTCGAAGGCGCCGATCTCCTCGCCCACCGTGAGGATGTCGCGCTGTTCGAAGGCGAGATTGGTCAGGCCCAATTCTGCGGCATTGATGTTCGCCTGCCGGATTGAATCCCCGCTGAGGTCGATACCCACGAAGCGGCTGCCTGGATATTGCGCTGCCATCGGGATGAGGTTGCCGCCTCGCCCGCAGCCCAATTCGAGCACGCGCATCTTCGTCGGCAGCGCGGGGTTCATCCCGTGGAAATGAGCGATCGTCGCCAGGCGCGACGGATGGGTCTGCGAGAAGGCGTGGCCCGGATAGGCCACCGCATCATAGGGATTGATGGCTGGATCGTTCGTCATGGCCGCTCGCGCCCGGCTCCGTCCCTCTCATTCGAACTGAAGCCCCGCCTTGACGCCTCATCCATTTGAAGGAGCGTGGCCGCGACACTGCGCCTCCGGGCTTGGTCGGGCAAGTCTTCCGACCGGCTGACAATTAGGTCACACAATTGGTTTTGGACTTGAATCGTCACGGCAACCGACACGACTAAAGCAAGGCAGATACTGGGGAATGAGGCCGTCAACTTCGATGGGCGGCGATGGTCTTCCGATGCCGTTTCGACATTGCTTTGGCCGCCTGGCTCCAGGGACCTCCATCATATGGCGGACGCCCGTTCGAATCGCGAACGTCAGACAGGGTCGAGCGAGTCGTTACTTCTCGCGCAGGGGAAGCAGCATGCGGTTTCATGCCCGGGACTATGCGTATCTCGTCGCCGCATGGATGGCGGCCTTCGCGGCGCTGAGTCTCGGCGCGACGCCGGCCCTCGCCCAGAAGCGCTTCGCCTTCGTCATCGGCAACGGTGGCTATGCCAACGTCACCAAGTTGCCGAATGCACTCAACGATGCCGGCGCCACACGCGCGATGCTGCAGGAGGCGGGTTTCGACATCACGCCGGCCCTCGATCTCTCGCTTGCCGGCCTGCGCAGCGCGCTCGATGTGTTCGTTGACAAGGTGCGCCACGGCGGCCCCGATGCGACGGCCCTGGTCTATTACGCTGGCCATGCCGTGCAGCTCGACGGCGCCAACTACATCCTGCCCACCGATATCCGCCCGCAGATCGGCACGAATATCGCAGAGCAGTCCCTCTCGCTGAGCGACATCCTGCGGCGCCTCGACGGCGCTGGCGCCAAATCCAAGATCGCGATCCTCGACGCCTGCCGCGACAACCCTTTCGCCGGCCGCCAGATGGCTCGCGGCCTCGCGCTCCAGATCGTCGACGGTGCGAATGACGGCGTGAGCAGCGAGGCCGGCCTCGCCCGCATCGATTCCGGCAGCGGCACCTTCGTCGCCTTCGCAACCTCGCCGGGTTCCACCGCCGCGGACGGCACCGGCGCCAACAGCCCCTTCACCACGGCCTTCCTGCGCGAGGCGCGCGAGCCCGGCCTGGCCGTCGAGCAGATTTTCCGCCGCATCCGGCTCGCGGTCTACGATTCCACCAACGGCACCCAGATCCCTTGGGACACCTCCTCGCTGATCACCGAGTTCAGCTTCTTCCAGCGCCCTGCCGGCGCCCCGGCGGCACAGCCTGCGACGGCCGGGAACGTGCCTCTGACGGCGCGGCCGACGCTCGCCTCGCTGCGCGGCATGTCGCCGGCCGATGCCGCCCGCACCGCGATCGCCTGGGACCGTAGCGACATCTACGGCAATGCCCTAGCCATCAATCCGGAAGACCAGAACGCGCTGCGCCTGAACCGCATCCTCGCACAGCGCACCGACGAGCGCGCCTGGGCAGAGGCCGTGCTCGCGGGCGATGCCGAATCCTTCAAGCTCTATGCCCGGCTCTATCCCGTATCCGAGCATACCGCCGCCGCCTTGCGGCTGGCCGCGACCGCGCCGAGCCGCAACCGTGTCCAGGTGGCCCAGACCTGCCCGGTCTGCCCGGCCGTCCAGCAACCCCGCACCCGCCGTGCCGACTACACGCCGCGCGGTGTTTCGCCTGCGCATGCCGGCGCGCCGCGCCAGGCCCCTGTCACACCGCCTTACGCGCCGCCTCCCCCGCCGGCCGGACGTCAGGCCCAGGCGCCGGAGGTGCCGACGCTGTTTCCGGAACGGCCGCGCTGGACGGGATTCTATGCCGGCGGCTCGCTCGGCGGCGGTCGCCAAAGCGGCAATACGAGGATAGCGGGCCCTTTTGGCAGCCCGACGATTCAGACATCGACGACGGTCGTGGTGTCGACGACGCCCGTCCTCGTAACCGCGACCGTGCCGGGTCCCACGATCGTTTCCCCCGCTGCGATCAATCCGGCAGCCGTGCCGGGCCGGCTCTCGCCGGATGGCAGCGGCACGGTCGGCGGCGCACAGTTCGGCTTCAACTACCAGATCGGCGCGGTCGTCATCGGTGCTGAGACCGACCTGTCCGCGACAAAGCTCGGCGGCGGTCAGACGACGGCAGCCAATCCCGGCGGCACCCGCTTCACGACGCGGGCGGAGAACGAGGTCTCGATGCTCGGCACCGTCCGTGCCCGCGCCGGCTTCGTGCTCGGCGATTTCATGATTTATGGCAGCGGCGGCTATGCCTATGGCCTCGTCGACCAGAAGGGCTCGATCAGGCCCGACAATCCGGCGACCACCTCCGGCGCGACGGCCTCGCGCTCAGGGCTCGCCAGCGGCTGGGCGCTGGGCGGTGGCGTGGAATACGCCATCCTGCCCGGCATGACCCTCAGGCTCGATTACACGCATTACGATCTCGGCAATCAGAAGCTGACCCTGCAGGACTATACCGGACTCGCCCCGACCCAATACGCGACCATGCGTGCCCGGACCGCAGGAGACATCGTCAAGGCGGGCTTCAACTTCGGCTTTTGAAACGGTGAGGCGACGCTTCGCGTCGCCTGAGCGCAGCTGTCATTGCAGCCCGCTGTTAAAATCGGCGGGCGCGGGATGCCCGAGGCATCGTTCGGCGAATCGCCGACGCAATCGCCTGCTCCGTCGAGCCAAAACGTCACTCTCGTTGCGCCGAGCTGCGGCTGCCGGCCTTTTCTCGCAACAGCCCGCGACAGCATTGACGACGATATGGAGTCGAGAACGGCGGCACGCCCCTTGACACCGGCCGGTGCGATGGGGAATTTGGCGCCCGATGCGGGTGTAGCTCAATGGTAGAGCAGCAGCCTTCCAAGCTGAATACCCGGGTTCGATTCCCGGTACCCGCTCCAAAATCTCCCCTCTGTTCGAAATACAGCGACGAGCATGGCCGAGCCGCGCAAGTGGCGCGACGTGTGTGTGTCAGCTTGAGGCTGGTTGCGTCTCGCCTTCGGTCGCGGCCGCGGCCTTGCGACCGCGCAGCGTCGTGAAGATCTGCCAGCCGATGAACAGCGCCAGCAGCGAGAGCAGCGTCGCGCTGATCGGGTGCTCGAAGAAGGTCAGGAAGCTGCCGCGGCTCAAGAGCATCGAGCGCCGAAAATACTCCTCCAGCATCGGCCCCAGGATAAAGCCGAGCATCAATGGCGCCGGATCGAAGGCCAGACGCATCATGATGTAGCCGATCAGGCCGAAAGCCGCGGTCGTATAGATGTCGTGCAGGCTGTTGTTGATACTGAAGGTGCCGACGCAGCAGAAGAACAGGATCGACGGGAACAGCACGTTGTAAGGGATCTTGAAGACCGAAAGCCAGAACCGGACCAGCGGCACGTTGAGCAGGAGCAGGAAGCAGTTGCCGACCCACATGCTCGCGACCAGCCCCCAGAACAGGTCTGGATGCTTGGCGATCATGTTCGGGCCGGGCTGGATGCCCTTGATGATGAAGGCCGCCATCATCAGCGCCATGACGGCGTTCTCGGGGATGCCGATGCTCATCAGCGGGATGAAGCTGGTCCGCGCCGCCGCTTCGTCGGCTGCGGCTTGGCCCGCGACCCCCTCGATCGCGCCCTGGCCGATCTCGTCCTTGTACTTGCTCACCTTCTTGTCGAGACCGTAAGCCGCGAATTGCGCGATCACCGGCCCGCCGCCCGGCAGGATGCCGAGGAAGGAGCCGACGACGCTGCCCCGCAATGCGCTCGGGATGATGCGCTTGAACTCCGGCCAGGTCGGCATCAGCTTGATCTTGCCGTTGAACGGCGTCCGCTCCTCCTTCGCGTCGAGATTCTTGGTGATCTCTGCGATGCCGAAGCAGCCAAGCGCCAGGCTGACCAGGCTGACGCCGTCGATCAGCGACGGCAGGCCCATGGTGAAGCGCTCCATGCCGGTTTCGAGATCCGTGCCGACCTGCCCGAGCAGCACGCCGAGCAGGCACATCGCCAGGCCGTTGAGCAAGCTGCCGGTGGTGACGAAGCTGACGCAGACGAAGCCGAACAGCATCAGCGCGCAGTAATCGGTCGGGCCGAATTTCAGGGCGATGCTGCCGAGCAGCGGCGCCAGCGAGGCCAGGACCACGATCGCGACCGTGCCGCCGATGAAGCTGGAGACACCGGCAGTGAAGAGCGCGAGGCCTGTCTTGCCCTTCAGCGTCATCTGGTAGCCGTCGATACAGGCGACGATGCTGGACGCATGCGGGATCTTCATGGTGATCGCGCTGACGCTGTCACCGTATTGCGCGCCGTAATAGATGCCGGCGAGCATGATCAGCGCCCCGCCGGTCGGGATCGAATAGGTCAGCGGCAGCAGGAGGCTGATCGTCGCCAGCGGGCCCAGGCCCGGCAGCAGGCCGACCAGCGTACCGACCACGCAGCCGACGGCGCAGTAGAGCAGGTTTTCAGGGGTGAGTGCGTGGCCGAAGCCGAAGGCGAGGTTCTGGAGGACTTCCATCAGATCAGCCTCAGGTTCAGGCCGAGGAAGCGCTGGAAGACATAGGCCACCACGATCAGACCGAGCGCGATCTTGATGTTGCGCACCCAGGAGTAATTCGTCCCTGCGAAGCCGGCGATGAAGACCAGGACGACGATCCCGGCGATCGCGTTCACATATTCCGAGGCAACCACGAAGCCGACGAGGCTCGCCATGATCAGCACGATGTTCTTCGGATTGAATTGCAAGGGCACGGGAGCAGAAAGCCGCGCCTGCCAGATGATCGCCCCGGCGATGATCAGCAGGGGCACGCAGATCAGGAGCGGGAACAGGCCCGGCCCCGCATGCGCCAGGTCGCCGATCGGATAACGCAATGCGTTGGAGGCGAAGAACAGCGCCACGGCAGCGAGGAAAACGCCTCGCGCGACATTCTGGTTGAGCATCCCCTGCCCCGCAATATTATTTCCTTTGATTGTTAAGACACGCGGATCAATGCCGCAACGGGCATAATGTTTGACATAACAGGGAAATATGCGGATGAGCGGCTCCGCGATCTCCCGTGGACCTTTCGGGGCGAAAGCCTTCGTGATCGGTCGATCGGGTCGCTGGGAATCGGGTTGGCGGGGCTGCTACTGCCCCTGACACGTTCGCATCGGACACGATGGCGTTCCCGGCCAACATGCATGAACGGCCACCCCGGGCCGCCTTGACAATTCCATCAAACAGGAGGCCAATTCCGATATACCGGAAACGGAGCATCCGAAGAGATGACCACGGGTAGGGCAGGATGAATTATCGCTGGGACTGGTCGGTCCTGATCCGGGAGCCGTTTGTCGGCTGGCTGTGGAGCGGCGTGCTTCTGACGCTTGCGATCAGCCTCCTGAGCTGGGCGGTGGCCCTGACGATCGGCATCGTCGTCGGCATCGCCCGCAGCGCGCCCTCGCGGACGGCCCGATTGCTCGCCGGCATCTATATCGACGTGTTTCGCAGCGTGCCGCCGCTGGTCCAGCTCTTCCTCTGGTATTTCGTCTTCCCCGAAGTCGTTCCCGACGCGATCGGCCTCTGGCTGAAGCGGGACCTGCCCTACCCGGAAATCGTCACGGCGGTCCTCGCCATCGGCCTGTTCGCCGGCGCGCGGGTCGCCGAGCAGGTGCGCGCCGGCATCGAGGCGGTCGGCGCCCCTCTCCTGCCGGCGGCGCTCGCGACGGGCCTGCGTCCGGTCCAGGCCTTCCGGCTGATCGCGCTGCCGCTGGGCCTGCGCGCCATCGTCGGGCCGCTGACCTCGGAATTCCTGATCACGATCAAATTGTCGTCGCTCAGCCTGACGATCGGCGTCCTCGAACTGACCGCGCAGAGCCGCCATGTCGAGAACTACACCTTCCAGGGCTTCGAGGCCTTCACCTTCGCGACGATCGGCTATCTCGTCATCGGCCTCAGCGCGACCGGGCTGATGCGCCTGATCGACAACCGGATCGGCGGCGCCGCCTTGCGGAAGGCCAACGCATGAGCGATTTCGACTGGGGCGTCATCGCCCGCTCATCCAGCTTTCTCGCCGAGGGCATGCTGCTCAGCGCGCTGCTGGTCTTCGTCGCGACGGTCGGCGGCCTAATCGTCGGCTTCGCGCTCGCCTTGATGCGGCTTTCCTCGCACCGGCTGATTTCCGCGCCGGCAGCCACCTATGTCACGGTGATGCGCTCGCTGCCGCTGGTGCTGGTGCTGTTCTGGTTCTACTTCCTGATGCCGCTCGCCATCGGCCGCCCGGTCGGCTCGCTGACCTCGGCGCTCATCGCCTTCGTGCTGTTCGAAGCGGCCTTCTATTGCGAGATCATTCGCGCCGGCATCGGCAGCGTCCGCAAGGGCCAGAGCGATGCCGGGCTGGCGACGGGCCTGCGCCGCTGGCAGGTGCTACGGCTGATCGTGATGCCGCAGGCGATGCGCGCGATGGGGCCGCTGATCCTCAACCAGATCGTGATCGTCTTCCAGGACACCTCGCTGGTCTATGTCGTGTCGCTGCACGACTTCCTCACCGCTGCGAGCGTCATCGCCTCGCGCGACGGGCGTGCGACCGAAATGTATTCGCTGGTAGCCGTCGTCTATCTGGTGATCTGCCTCTCCATCACGAAAGCTGCCGAATTCTACAGGAGAAGGCGTCCGTCATGATCGTTCTCGACGACGTGCATAAATTCTACGGCTCACAGCAGATCCTGCGCGGCTGTTCGGCCACGATCAGCCTTGGCGAGGTCGTGGTGGTCTGCGGGCCGTCGGGCTCCGGCAAGAGCACGCTGATCAAGTGCATCAACGGCCTGGTGCCGTTCGAGCGCGGCACGATCACGGTCGACGGAGTCTCGGTCTCGGCGCCGAAGACCGATCTGCCGGCCCTGCGCGCCCGCATCGGCATGGTCTTTCAGAGCTTCGAGCTCTATCCGCATATGACCGCATTGCAGAATGTCAGTCTGGCGCAGGTCCATGTGCTCAAGCGCTCGCAGAAGGACGCCGACGAGCGCTCCGAGAAGATCCTGACGCGGGTCGGCCTTGCCGGAAAGCTCGGCAACCGCCCGGCCCAGCTCTCCGGCGGGCAGCAGCAGCGGGTCTCGATCGCCCGCGCGCTCGCGATGAACCCGCAGGCGATGCTATTCGACGAGCCCACCTCCGCGCTTGATCCAGAAATGATCAACGAGGTCCTTGAGGTCATGCAGGAACTCGCCCTCGAAGGCATGACCATGATCGTCGTCACCCATGAGATGGGCTTCGCCCAGCGCGTCGCGAACCGCGTCCTGTTCATGGATCGCGGCGAGATCGTCGAGGACACGCCTAAGGAGCAGTTCTTCACGGCCCCCTCCTCGGAGCGGGCCAAGCAGTTCCTCAACCAGGTCCTCACCCACTGAGCCAGCGATGAGCGAGCTGAATCCCCCTCAGATCGGCCCGCTTATCCAAGACCGGCGCAAAGAGCGCGGGTTGACGCTGCAGCAGCTTTCGGCGCTCTCGGGCGTCTCGAAATCGATGCTGTCGCAGATCGAGCGGAGCGAGGCCAATCCGACTTTCGCTGTGCTCTGGAGCCTGACCCGCGGATTGGGCATCGATTTCGTCGCTCTGCTCGGTGAGGGACAGGCGATGGCGGGCGCCGACAGCTTCATCGAAGTGCTCCCGCCGGAGCATACGCCGACGATCCGCAGCGCCGACAATTCCTGCCAGCTCCGCATCCTGAGCCCGCCGAGCCTGTCCGGCGCCATCGAATGGTACGATGTCGAGATCGCGCCCGGCGGTTGCCTCGACAGCGCGCCGCACGCCCCCGGAGCCGTCGAGCATTTCACGGCGCTGTCCGGCGAATTCGCGATCACCAGCGGAACCTCGCGGCACCTGCTCCGGCAGGGAGAGACCGTGCGCTATCCCGTCGACGTCGCCCATTCCATCAGCAATCCGCTATCGACACTCTCTCGCGGTCTGATGGTCCTGCTCTATCGGCAATCGTCGCGAGGGCGGAATGCCGTCTAGGATGCGAATCCATTTGAAACTCGATGTCCCGGAAGCAGTCCGCCGCCCATGCGGCGAGCTGCCGGTCTCGGCAGAAAAGGCGATCTGATATGCGCGTTGGTATCTTGGGTGCGGGGGCCGCGGCCTGCGGCGCGGCAGCCCAGCTCTCGGTTCTCGGGCACGATCCGATCCTCTGGTCGCCATCGGGCCGGAGCACCGCAGCCCTCGCGGCCGGAGAGCCGCTGCGCGCGACAGGCGCGATCGAGACGAGCTTCAACCCGCGCATCGCGGCGAGCGCCGAGGAAGCGGTCATCGGCACTGACGCCGTGATGCTGGCCATGCCGGGCTATGCCCACAAGCTCGCCTTCGATGCGATCGCGCCTCATCTCAAGCAGGGGCAGCCGGTCATCATCAGCTCGCATGCCTCCTTCGGTGCGCTGTACCTCGCGCAATTGCTCGCCGCTCGGAAGGTCAGCGTCCCGATCATCGCCTGGGGCACGACGCTGACCACCGGCCGCAAGGCTTCGCCGACCGAGGTCGCGGTCAATTCGCTGCGCTCGAAGATCGATCTCGCGACGGTGCCGGAGAGCGCGGCCGCCGAGGCGCTGGTGCTTTGCACCACCTTGTTCGGCGAGCGCTTCGTGCCCCGCGAGGGCCTGCTCGCCATCGCGCTGAGCAACCTCAATCCGCAGAACCATCTCGCGATTGCCCTGTTCAACCTGACGCGGATGGAGCGGGGCGAAAGCTGGGGACAGGCGGAGAATGTCACCCCCGCGGTCGGGCGGGTGATGGAAGCGCTCGATGCCGAGCGGCTGGCCATCGCCGGGGCTTTCGGCGTCGCGGTGCGGACGATCCGCGAGCACTACGCCTTTTCCTATCAGCTTCCGGTCGCCAGCATCGCCGAGATGAATGCCGAGCTGCACGGCCGCGGCCAGGGCGGCTTCGGGCCGACCACCCTCGAAAGCCGCTATGTCCTGGAGGATGCGCCTTATGGCCTGCTGCCGACCGTGCTGCTCGGCCGGCTCGTCGGGCGTCCTGCGACATTGCACGAGGCTGGGCTGACGCTGCTGTCTTCCGCCTATGGGCGCGATTTCACCGGCGAAAACGACCTGCTGCCTGCGCTTGGCTTCGACGCGATGACGCGCGAGGAACTGGCGGCGCGTTCGAAGGACGGATTCTAGACGCCGCCTTTCGATCGAAGGCGGATATCGAGCGAGCAATCGCAAAAGGGAGAGAGATCGATGAAATTCCATCTTGCAGCTGCCGCAGGCGCCATTCTGGCGCTGAACCTGGCGAGCTCGGCCGCCGGGGCCCAGGAGGTCGACGGCATCGTCAAGAAGCTGAAGGAGACGCAGACCATCACCATGGGCGTCCGCGAGGCGCTGTTCCCGTTCAGCTATCTCGACGACAACAAGAACCCGACGGGCTACGCGGTCGAGTTCTGCAAACGCATCATCGACGACATCAAGACCGAGCTGAACCTGCCCGAGATCAAGATCAAATACGTCCCGATGACGATCCAGAACCGGCAGGCACTCGTCGCCAACGGCACGGTCGACCTCGAATGCGAGGGCACGGTGAACACCTTCGGGCGCAACCGGCAGGTCGATTTCTCGGCGGTCAGCCACGTCTCCGCGAGCCAGCTCCTGGTGCTCAAGAGCGCCGGCATCAAGAACTACGACGACCTCAACGGCAAGATCGTCGCCGTCGCGACCGGCGGCACCAGCGAGCCGGACCTCAAGAAGCTCATGGCCGAACGCAAGCTCAACCTGCGCGTCCTCAATGTCGACGACCACGCCGCCGCCCTGATCGCGGTCGAGACCCGGCGCGCCGATGCCTATTTCAGCGATAATGGCGCCTTCTACGGGCTGATCAAGCAGTCGAAGAAGCCCGATGCCCTCGAGATCGTCGGCGACGAATACGGCTACGCGCCGCAGGGCTTCATGGTGCCGAAACTCAACCCGACCATCCTCTGGATCGTCAATCACACCATGGGCAAGATGTTCAAATCGGGTGAGGCAGAGGCATTGTACCTGAAGTGGTTCGGCCCGCTCGGCGCCCATGTCGGCCCGAAGCTGAAGGCGGCCTGGGCAACGCAGTCCTACGCCGAATAAGCACTGAGCCAGACCACCGGACCCAAGCCGAACCCGCCTTGTTCAAAGAGCGGGTTCGGCACAGCGCCGTCAGCGCGAGCGCGGATCGAGAGCGTCGCGCAGGCCGTCACCGAGCAGATTGAACGACAGCACCGTCGCGAAGATCGCGATACCCGGCCAGAGCGCCATCCAGGGCGCGTTGCTGAGGAAGCGCTGGGCCGAGTTCAGCATCGAGCCCCAGGACGGCGCCGGCGGCTGAAGGCCGAGGCCGAGGAAGGACATGCTGGCTTCCGCGATGATCGCCGTCGCGATCGTCAGCGTCGCCTGGACCATGAGCTGCGGCAGGATGTTCGGCAGGACATGACGCACCGCGACGCGCCAGCGCGGGTTGCCGACCGCCCTCGCCGCCTCGACATAGTCTTCGCCCTTGATCGACAGCACCTGGCCGCGCGTCAGACGAATGAAGAAGGGCGTGGCGGTGATGCCGATTGCCAGCATCGCATTCGTCAGGTTCGGGCCCAGGAAGGCCGCGAGCGCGATCGCGAGGATCAGGAACGGGCAAGCCAGCATCGCGTCGGTGAAGCGGCTGATGAAGCCGTCGACGAGACCGCCGAGGAAGCCGGCAGCGAGCCCGAGCGGCACGCCGATCGCCATGGCGATGCCGACCGAGGTGAGGCCAGCCAGCAGCGAGGCTCGCGCACCCCAGATGATGCGCGACAGCATGTCCCGGCCGGCCTCGTCGGTGCCGAACCAATGCGCCGCGGAGGGTGCCTTGCGAACAGCCGTCCAGCTCTGGGCGGTCGGGTCATAGGGCGCCAGCAGCGGCGCGAAGACGGCCACGAACACCATGAACAGCACAACGGCGAGGCCGACCAGCGCGCTCTTGCGCTGCGACAGGTGCCGCCAGAGGCGGCCGCGGAAGAGATTCGTCACCGGATTGGCCGAAGATTGGGTTTCCGAGATCGTCGACACGGATCAGCCTCTCAGTCTCGGATTGACGAGGATGTAGCCAATGTCGGCCAGCAGATTGAGGATGATGTAGAAGAGCGAAGTCACGAGCACGACGCCCTGCACCACCGGGTAATCACGGGTAAAGACCGCATCGACGATCAGCTTGCCGAAGCCCGGAATCGTGAAGATCTGCTCGGTCAGCACCGCGCCGGACAAAAGCGCACCAAATTCAAGCGCCCCCAGCGTGATGATCGGCGTCAGCGCATTGCGCATCGCGTGCTTGAGCACAACGGACCGCTCATTGAGGCCCTTGGCGCGCGCCGTGCGGACATAATCGCTGCTGAGCGCCTGGAGCATCGCGCCCCGTGTATGGCGCATGATCACACCGGCGATCCCGATGCCGAGCACGAAGGCCGGCATGATCGTGGTGGCAAGGTTCATCCCGAGGTCTTCCGAGGGGCTGACGAAGCCGGAAGCCGGTAGCCAGCCGAGATGGACGGAGAAGAACAGGATGAGGAGGATGCCGAGCCAGAAATTCGGCACCGAAATGCCGGCGAGCGACGCGATATTGGTGGCGTAGTCGACGGCACTGTTCTGGCGCAGGGCCGAGATGATGCCGGCCGTGATGCCGACCACGAGCGCGATGCCGATGCCCATCACGGCCAGTTGCAGCGTCACCGGCAGCTTGAGCAGGATCAGGTCTAGCACGGGGCGGTTATGGCGCATGGACTCGCCGAGATCGCCGGTCGCCACGCCCTTCAGCCAATAGAGATACTGCACGATCAGGGGCTGATCGAGATGGTACTGGGCGCGGATGGCGGCCAGCGTCGCCTCGTCCGGATTCTCGCCGGCGAGCACGAGCGCCGGGTCGCCCGGCAGGAGATGCTGCAGCGAAAAGATGATGACCGACAGCAGGAGGACCGTCGGGACGAGCTGCGCCAGGCGGCGGGCGATCAGTGTCGGCATCGTTCAATCGCCCGTCAGGTTCGGGACCGGCGGCGCGGCCGTGGCTTCGAGAACAAGTTTGCGTGTTTCACGGATGAGGCCACAGGCGAGCCGGTCATGACGGCTCCGGGCGTGGACGCGCCCGGCGCCTGAACGGATCGCGGATGAGATCCTCATCGCAGCGCCGATGCCGGCTCAGTTCTTCCGGCTGACATTGGTCAGGCGGATGATGCCGTCCGGCGCCGGCTTGAACCCGGTGAGCGCCGAGCTGTGCGCGAAGATCCACTGCGAGTGGTAGAGATAGACGATCGGCAGGTCCTTCAGCAGGATCGCCATCGCCTTGGCATATTCCGCCTTGCGCGCTTCGACATCCCCCAGCGAGCGGGCTTTCGCCAGGATCGTGTCGAGCTGCTCGTTGCAGTACTTGGCATCGTTCGTCGCGGCGCCGCAGGCGAGCATCGGCGTGATGTTCAGGTCGGGATCGACGCGGCCGCTCCAGCCGACGAGATGGGCCTGGAACTTGCCCTGGCGGGCAACATCGAGCAGCGTCATCAATTCGGTCGGCTTGATCGAGACCTTGATGCCGATCTCCTGCACCATCGCCTGGATGAGCTGGGCGACCTGCTGGCGCTCGGCATCGGTCGGCACGAGCAGTTCGAGATCGACCGACTTCACGCCGGCTTCCGCCATCTTCTTCTTGGCGGCATCCAGATCGCGGGCCGGAACCGGGAACTTCTTGTCGTAGAAGGGGCTGGACGGCGGGAACGGCTGGTTGCCTGTGCTCGCCTGGCCATCGAAGACGACATTGCTGATCGCCTGCCGGTCGATCGCGAGGCTGAAAGCTTCGCGGATCGCGGCCTTCTTGCCGGCATCCAGATTGGCACCCTCGCCGCCGATGTTGAAGGTGACGCCGTAATAGCCGAGGCCGACCACGGGATCGACCGCGAGCGCCTTGTCCTTCTTGACCGCATCGACATCGGTTGCGGCAAGACGCTCGATCAGGTCGAGCTGGCGGGAGCGCAGGTTCAGCAGGCGGACATTCGAATCCGGCATGCCGCGATAGATCAGGCGATCGAAATGATATTTCGCCGCATCGTAATATTGCGGAAATTTTTCGAGGACGATGCGGTCCTGGACCACGCGCTCCACGAACTTGTAGGGGCCAGAGCAGACCGGGGCATCGGTGAACTTGTCGCCGAGCTTGGCGCCGGCGGCCGGGCTGATGATCATGCCGGCGCGGTCGCTGAGCGCGGCGAGCAGCGGAACCGAAGGCTCCTTGAGATTGATCTTTACGGTCGTCGCATCGACGGCGTCGACACTCTTGATTGCGCTGATCTCGGGTTTGCGGCGCGAGATGCCGGAGGTGAGCGCCCGCTCCAGATTGTACTTGATCGCCGCCGCGTCCACGGGCGTCCCATCATGGAAGACAGCGTCCTTGCGCAGCTTCAGAGTCAGCACGGTGCTGTCCGGGCTCCACTCCCAGCTTTGCGCCAGCATCGGGATGATCTTGCCGGTCTCGTCGATGTCGACGATCTTGTCGCAGAGCGATTGCAGGACGTGACGACCGACGAAGCTCCAGTTGGAGACCGGATCCAGCGTATCAGGATCGTCCTGCAGGCCGATCTTCAGGACGGACTGGGCCATGGCGGGCGCCGTCGCGGCGGCGAGGCCGCCGAGCGCCAGGCCGGCGGCGAGAGCAAGATATGCCGGTTTCATCGATAATCCCCTCTTCTGTTGTGCTGTACCGGTCGCGCACTCAGCGGGCGACCGCGTAACCCTGGACGCCGCGCGGATTGGCGCCGGCCTTGATCAACTGCACGTCGCCATCCATCTCGCGTGCGACCGCCGACAGCCGCCCTTCGGACCAGGCGTCCCCGACCGTGATCTTGTGCCCTCTCGCCGCGAGATCCTCGCGAACCGCCTCCGGGAAGCGGGCTTCGAGCGTCACGGCACCATAGCTGATCTCGCGCGGCCAGAAGGATGAGGCGAGATGGTCCGTGTGGAAAGACGGGGCATCGATCGCCTCCTGCAGATTCATGCCCTTGTGGATATGGCGCAGCAGCATGATGAGCTGCCACTGATCCTGCTGGTCGCCGCCGGGCGTGCCGAAAGCCATATAGGGCTTGCCGTCGCGATAGACGGTCGAAGGTGTCAGCGTCGTGCGCGGCCGCTTCGACGGCGCCAGGGTCGAGTTCAGCCCCTCTTCGAGCCAGAACATCTGCGCGCGGGTCGTCAGGCTGAAACCGAGGCCGGGAATGACCGGGCTCGACTGGAACCAACCGCCGGACGGCGTCGCGGAGACCATGTTGCCCCAGCGGTCGACGGCGCTGACCTGCACGGTGTCGCCGCGCTGCGCGCCTTCACGGGTCAGCGCCGGCTCGCCCTGCTTGTCGTTCGGCAGCTTGGCTTCGCGGACGGTCGGCTCGCCGCCGCCAAGGCCGGGCTGCGCGATCGTGCCGACCTTGCGCAGCGGCGGCAGATTGGGATTGCGGCCGTCGGGCGTGCCGGGAATCACCTCCATCGACGCCGTCCCCGTGATCAGCGCCCGCCGGATATCGGCATAGCCGGAGGACAGCAGCGCCTTCATCGGCACGTCCGAGCTGTCGCCGTACCAGGAATCCCGGTCGGCCATCGCAAGCTTGGCGGTCTCGACGACGAGATGCACGAAATCGGCGCTCATCGGATCGAGATCGGCGATATCGGTGCCCTCAAGGATCTGCAGCATCTGCAACAGGACGGGCCCTTGCGACCACGGCCCGCATTTGAAGACCTCGTAATCGCCATAGGTCACGGAGACCGGCTTCTCGACCAGCGGCGTGTAGTCGGCCATGTCCTGCGCCGTGATCAGGCCCTTGTGGCGGCGGCCCGAGACGTCCCAGACGTCCTCGGTCGCGCAGAACTGCTCGATCCGCTCGGCGACCGGGCCGCGATACCAGAAATCGAGGGCGGCATTGATGCGCGCCTCGCGGTTCTTGCCGGATTTCGCGTGGTCGAGGATCTGCTGGTAGAGCGCGGCGATCTGTGGATTGCGGAACAGCTTGCCCGACTGGGGCGCGACGCCGCCCGGGAGGTAGAGCTCCGCCGAGCTCGGCCAGTGGGTCTCGAAAAGCTCCCGCATTTCCCCGATCGTCCGGGCGATGCGCGGCACCAGCGGATGGCCCGTGCGGGCATAATAGATCGCCGGTTCCAGCACGTCCTCAAGCTCGGCAGTGCCGTAATCGCGCAGCAGGGTCAGCCAGGCGCCGAAGGCCCCGGGTATGCAGGCGGCAAGCAGGCCGGTGCCCGGAATGATGTCGAGGCCCAGTTCCTTGAAATAGGCGACGGTCGCCTTCGACGGGGACGGCCCCTGGCCGGAGATCACGATCGGCGTATCGGCGCCGGCCGGCGTGACGATGATCGGCACCTCGCCGGCCGGGCCGTTGAGATGTGGCTCGACGATCTGGAGGACGAAGCCGGTCGCGACGGCGGCATCGAAGGCCGTATGCCCCTTCTCCAGGATGGACATGCCGACGGTCGAAGCGAGCCAATGCGTCGAGGAAACCGCCCCGAATGTGCCCCTGAGCTCGGGGCGCGTCGTGAATGTCATGGCAGATCCTCACCTCGCCCCGCTGATGACGCTCGACATAGATTGTCGACAAGATGGGGCTCTTACGAAATATTACATACAAGACTCGCTTCTTGATGCGCAATTCGATGCAGACGCGACTTTTTTGTATACTGCGCGCTCAAGCTGCAATGAGATCGTGCCGTTCACGCTGCCAGCCGAGGTCGCGCGCTTGGGAATTGAGGACCCTGTGATGCTGGACACGCCGGTCTCCATCAAGAAAAGCCGGAGCGATTTCATCGCCGAGCAGTTGGAGGAGGCCGTCATCAACGGCCGGATTCCAGCAGGGTCGCGGCTCGACGAGGCGTCGATCGCCCGGCAATTCGGCGTGTCCCGTACGCCGGTCCGGGAGGCCCTGCATATCCTCTGCGGCCGCGGCCTGGCCGAGCGCGAGCCCTATAAGGGCGTGGTCGTGACGCAGATTTCCGCAGAGCGCATCGGCGAGATGTTCGAGGCCATGGCCGAGCTCGAAGCGACATGCGGGAGGCTCTCGTCGCACCGGATGACGATGAGCGAACGCGCCGAGCTCGAAAGCCTGCACAGCCAGATGAACGTGCTCGCAGAAGACGGCGACAATGACCGCTACAACGACCTCAACACCCGCTTCCACAACCTCCTCTTCCAGGGCTGCCACAACAGCGACCTGATCGCCGCTGCCCAGACGCTGCGTTTGAAACTCGCGCCATTCCGCAAGTTTCAGCTCAAGGACAAGGGGCGGATCAAGCAATCCTGCCGCGAGCACCAGCAGATCGTCGACGCGATCCTGGATCAGGACGCCAAGGGCGCGGAGAGCGCGCTGCGGCGCCATCTCGTCTCGGCGGCACAGGAAGTCCTGATCCGGCGGCAGCGTCAGGAAGACGACGCCGGGGCGAAGAACACACCCTGAAAGGCAGATTCCAAATGTCCGACGCAACCGAGGCCGACGCCATCCGCGCGCTCATCGCCACCATGCAGGCGGCCTGGAACCGCGGCGATTTCCACGGCTACATGGCCGGCTTCGCCAACCCCGATGTGGTCTTCGTCTCGCGGGGACGTATACAGAAGGACTGGCAGGCGACGCTGGACCATTACATCGCCGATTATGGCGGCGCCCCCGGTTCGCAAGGGCAGCTTACCTTCACCAATATCCGCGTCGAGATGCTGGCTCCCGATGCCGCCCAACTGATCAGCGACTACAGACTGGAGCGAGCCGCGGGTAACCAGACCGGCGTCAACACACGCCTGATGCGCAAGCGCGACAAGGGATGGGTCATCGCCCTCAACCACGTCTCCCAGATCGAAGACGATCGCACCGCCGACAAGGCATGACGGCCATCCCGATCTGATACCGCGGCGAGCGATCCGCCGAACGGCCTACAGCGTATCGGACGAGTCGCGCGTGCGGCCGCCCCGCCGCCCGCCCCGGCTCCGGGAGGACCGCCTGAACAGGGTCGTGTGGACCGCTTGCAGGATCGGCTCCGGCTTTCCCAACAGATAGCCTTGCGCCTCCGTGCAACCCGCCCGATCGACCGCGTCGAGCTGGTCCTGCGTCTCGATTCCTTCCGCCGTGGTCGTCATGCCCAGCTCGGTCGCGAGCGCCGCGACCGCGGTGACGATGGCAGCGCTGTCGGAATGGGCGGTCATGTCGCGGACGAACGAGCTGTCGATCTTGACCTTGTCCAGCGGGAAGAGCCTGAGATGGCTCAGACTCGAATAGCCCGTCCCGAAATCGTCCAGCACGATGCGGACGCCGAGTGCCTTCAGGCTCCTCAATGTCCCGAGATTGCGGTTGTCATTGGCGAGCAGCGCGGTCTCGGTGATCTCGAGTTCCAGCCGTGCCGGGTCGAGCCCGGTCTCGGCGAGAATCTCGCGAACGGTCGCAACCGCGTCGCCGAAGATCAATTGCACCGGCGACAGGTTGACGGCGATGCGAAGGTCGCCCGGCAATTGGGCGGCGTCTGTACAGGCCTGCCGAAGGACCCATTCGCCGAGATCGACGATCAGGCGCGTTTCTTCCGCCAGCGGCACGAACTCCGCCGGCCCCACCAGGCCGCGTTCGGGATGGTGCCAGCGCAGCAAGGCCTCGAAACCGCAGAGCTTGCTGGATTTCAGATCGAAGATCGGCTGGTACGACAGCTCGAATTGCCGCTCCTCGATGGCCTTGCGCAGATCGGCTTCCAGGGCGAGGCGCGCGCGCAGTTGCTCGTCCATCTCGGCCGTGAAGACGCAATGGATGCCGCGGCCCAGCGCCTTGGCCTGATAGAGCGCGAGATCGGCCTGTTTCAGGAGGAGGTCCGCATCGAAGTCCGGCCCTTCGGCGATCGCGATGCCGACGCTTGCGGAAATCGAGATCGTCCGCTCCTGGATGAAATAGGGTTGGCTGAGAACCTCGATGATGCGGGCACCCAGCGCTTCGGCCTGCTGCGGCTGCTCCGGATCGAGACACAAGACCGCGAACTCGTCTCCGCCAAGACGAGCCACGCAGTCGGTATTCCGCACGCAAGTCCCCAGACGCTCCGCGACCGACAGAAGCAGGAGGTCCCCGACGGGGTGCCCGAGCGTGTCGTTGACGTCCTTGAAGCGATCGAGATCGAGAAACAGCAGGGCGACGGCCCCGGCCTCCTCCGCGACCCGCGGCAGCAATCTCGCAATCTGGCCGCGGAACGCGAAGCGGTTCTGCAGGCTGGTCAGATCGTCGTGATGCGCCAGGAAGCGGATGCGGCTTTCCTGCTCGATGAGCGCGACATTCTGCTGCCGGGCCTCCTCCGCCGCCTCGTTCGCGCGCGCGTGGGCTGCGGCCAGCTCGGCGAGCGCGGCCTTGAGCGCTGTGATGTCGGTGCGGATGCCGACGATGCCGCCGTCCCTCATCGGCCGCTCGGTGATCAGGAGCCAGCGGCCATCCGGCAATAGGCGCTCGATCGAGCCGCTGCCCTGGCGGTGCCAGAACGAAACATCCTGCACGAATTCCTCGATATCGCCGGTCGCCTGGGGATATTGGCCGAGCTGCGCGCCTCCGCGGATGATGTCTTCGAAATGCGCTCCGGCGGCCATGAAGGGCGCGCTGAGGGAATAAAGCTCGCGGTAGCGCTGGTTGCAGGTCACCAGCCGGTCATTCTCGTCCCACATCACGAAGCCGTCGGACATCGCCTCGATTGCGTTGTCGAGGACCGCCGATGCTCGTGCCCGCTCGGCATCAGCCCGTTCGCGCTGGTGGATCGCCAGCAGGATCGCCCCGGCAAAGGCCGAGAGCAACAGCACGGCAATGATCGCGCCGGTCACCGTCCTGTCGCGATCCTGGCGCCAGTCCGCCAGAACCTCCTTACCCTCCACGGTGAGCACGACCCGGAGATCGCCGTAGAGCGAACCTCTGATCACGTTCAGCGTGGCTGTATCGCTGCCCCGGTTCCCAATCAGGAAGGCTTTTCCATTCACCAGCTGCGCAGGCAGCGCGGGCGCACGCGATTTGCCGATCTGCAATTCGTCATGCGGCAGCATCGCCACGACCTGACCGCTGGCGCGCTCCAGCGAGATCTGCGTGTCGGGGCTGACTCCGGCCTCCGCCAGAAGCTTCATCAGCGTGTGCAGAGGCACTTCGGCGACCGGGACGATGCCGTTCCAGGCCGGTACCCTGCGCGCAACATAGAGCGACCAGTCGCCCGTGACCGCGTTGCGAAGCGGGCCGATCAGATTCGTCGGCGCCTGCCCAACCATGGCGACATCCAGCGGCAGTGCATGACGGGCGCCGCTGGGCTTCGCGGAAGCGATGACGCTGCCATCCGGCCCGACAAGCAGCAGGTCCCGAAACGCCATCGTCTGGAAGTTGAGGCCACGCAGCAGGCGGCTGGCGGAATCCCTCTGTCCGGGCCCGACCTGCGCGACCTCGAACAGGTTCGCAAAGCTCGCCAGCGCGCCATCGACCTGCAGCAATTGCCGGTCGAGCGCGTTCTCGACAGCCGCGGCAGAACTCTCCAGCTGCTGTTCGGCGGCCCGCCAGGCAGCATCTTCCCGCTTCCGGACCAGATTGGCGGCACCGATGGCTGCCACCGTCAGGATGACCGTCGTCCCTGCTACGACCATGAATTTCAGGCGATTGATCACGGCGTGCGGGGCTCGATGGCATGAAGCGGCTTGAGATAGGTGTTCCAGGCCGACACGCAGTCCTGGCCGCAGCGCTCGAACCAGCGCGGCAGGACGACTTCGGCAAGGAGGCGCCGGCGCGTCTCGTCCGCAGGCCGGGCCGGCACCACGGTCATCGGCCGCTCGGGCTTGCCGGCACAGGGCTCCGTCCCCGCATTGCAGGCGAGCCCGCGTTGCGTATCGGCTTCCGCCTGCGACCAGATCCGCTCTTCAAGCTGCCCCACGCCTTGCCGGATGATGTCGCGCACATCCATCGGAAGCCCGTCCCAATAGGCCCCGTTGGCGCCGAAGATCGAAACGCCCCAACTGAGCGCAAAGGCATGGACGGCAACAGCCACGCGCGGCAGTCCGATCTCGTAGCCGCTCAGCGTGCCCGTGATCGCGCAATCGGCAACCCCGTCCCGGAGCGCCGCGACGATCTCGGCGAAAGGCAGGATCACCGGCACGGCGCCCATCGCCGTCATCAGCTCGGATTGCGCGACCGAAGAGGTCCGCACCTTCCGCCCGGCGAGATCGTCCAGCCCTTTGAAAGGCTTTGCGCAGAACAGTACCTGGGCCGGATAGGCATAGACCCCAAGGAGTTCGATATCGTAGCGCTCGCGCAGCACCTCGCGCAGATGCTCGCGAAACGCGGCAACCGTTCGGCGCAGCGTCGCGACATCGGGATTCAGCACAGGCAGGTCGACCGCGCCCAGTTCCGGCTCGTCGCCCGCGACGACGCTGAGCAGGGCCGTGCCGAACGACACCACGCCGAGCCGCATCAGCTGGAGCATTTCCTGGTTGCGCAAGCCTCCGGCGTCGAGCGGCCGGATCGTCGCGCTGATGCGGCCCTTGGACAGCTCCTTGATCTCGGACTGCCAGAACGGCTGCTCGATCTTGGTGTATTGGGTGACGCCTGCGAGCCCGCCGATGATCTGCAGCTTGATCGGCTCTTCGGGGCGTGTCTGGGCAAGGGCTTCGGAGCTTGCGAAAGCGAGCATCGCGACGACAACTGCAATCAAAGGCTGCATACGGCATGGGCCTCTCGTGATGGCATTGTCGCAGGCCTTTGCCATCGTCCCCCCGGTGCGAGCCCTGACCGATCGGCGGATAATCGGCCTGGCCGGTTAACCGCGGTTAAACCGGAATCTCAACTTTGAGGCGAAGATGCATGTTTCCCCGCTTTCCACGACAGAGCGGCAGGCCGGCTCATCGATCGCACGCCTGCTTGCGCCTGTTACGGGAGCGCAGCAGCAATCCTCACAGGGTATTGCCGAATACCGAACCGGCAAACGCCAACGCTGTATTGCAGAGGCGAGATAAGTACGAAACTGTCGGCAACAACGTCTGCAGGCAGGTTTCGGTATTGCCGTGCAACGTCGAGTTGATATGCTCGATGATCTATCGCTCCGGCGTCAGAACGTTTCACCCGGCGTCGAGACTCTCCTTTCATCACGCGTATCCGGCCGCGGCGCGGGACACAAAGTGAGGGAAGCAGCTGCGGGCAGACGAGGAAGTGCGGGAGCAACCAGGGGAACGCCGCGAACGACAGGAAGCGAGGGCGGAAGATGCGTCTGTGGACGGTGGCGGCGCTGTGGGTTCTGACATGCCCGGTGGCGGCGACGGGCGAAGTTCTGCGCCAGGGCGAGTTCCTGCAGGACTACATCACCTGCGAAGCCTGGATGAAGCGCGAGGCCGCGGATACGGAGATGCACGGACTGATCGGCCGCTGGGTGGTCGACGCCATGCGTCAGACCTCTCCCTCCCGATTGTCCAGATATGGCGACGGCGAAGTTCTCGAAGCCGTCGAACGGCAATGCCGGGCCCAGCCGGCCAAGACGTTGACGGTCGCCACCTTCCTGGCCGGGCTTCGATTGCCCGAATAGCGCGTCCGCGACCTCAAGCCAGGCCGCGACGCATAACCGGCAGCCAATCGCCTCAGAAGGAGGGCAGCACGCCGCTGCCGAAGCTGTCGGAGCGGCCGGCAAAGTTCGTTCCGCTATCGCGCAGATAGCTCGGCGCATTCGGCCTTGCCGGAGCCGGACCGGCATCGAGATAGCTGCGCTGCGACGGCCGGATCGACATGCTCTGGACCACCGGCGGCTCAGAATAGGCCGTTGGCTCGCTTGAAACACAGCCGCCGAGCGCCGCAAGGAGGATCGTGGCCGGGGCAAGGTGGAGAAGACGCATCGTTCCCTCATCAGAAAGCGCAGGAGGAAAGCGAAGACCGGCAACGCCGATGCGATTCACCCCGCTGATCGCTATTATCGAGAGCGCGGCGGCAAATGTACACAGGGCCGCCGCCAATCCTCGAGCCAAGCGGGCGGCTTCATCAGGCGCAGCTGCGACGACCTTGCGCCGGCACGAATTCGAGCTGTTCCTCAGCCATCGTGCCATCGGCCAGGACGATGGCGCGCCAGCAGCGGTTTCCGCAGTGAACGGAAAGGCGCCAGCGCCCTGCATCCTCGCCCTCGCCGCGCTCGACCCGGCTGGTCACCAGCCCGCGACGCATCAAATCGCGCAATTCCGGCTCCGACCAGCCAAAGCGGCCAGCCAATCGTGCGGCATCAAGCGTGAAGGAGCCATCGGCATCGCGGGTGAACGGAGGCTCCGGCGAAACGGCATCGGCGACCATGACGCGCCCCTTTAAGAGATGGCTCGTTCCGAGCCCTTTTGGCTCGAAGAGTCAACCGTGTCTCGGAGCGTCATGCGCCCTGCCCGGCAAGGCTCCTCACGGACTCGTCGAGTTCTGCGGCTGGTGGCCGCAAAGTGGCAACGGGATCTCCGCGAATGAATTTCTCCCGGACGAAGCGATCCTTGTGGCGCTTCCGCCTCCGGGACAGGCGATCTTTGAAAGGCTGTTTCATTGACCGCGAAGCATCCAGTGGAAAGAATGAACAGTATCGAGCGGTGTTCGCATCGCTCTTTCGCGGGATTTGCTGGAGCAGCTTGCACCGCGTCAACAATGCTAAAAGCACCACGACGAAATCGTGGGCTCCGAGATACGGAGACGCGTCGGTGACGACATGCACGAATTCAGAAAATCCTGTTCAGGCACCTGGGCGCCGATGTTCCTGATAGGATGTCGGGCTTCCTGAGCGCCTGAGATCTTTCCATTCCAATGCTGCTGCGCCGCCGGTTCTTCCGGCGATCGCGACCGCTTGTCCCGTTCTCCGCACGGCAATTCGCGGCATCGCCATCGAGCGCCATGCCGCCCTCACGAATCCGAACATCCTTCATCAGAGGTTCCCATGGCGATCCTGTCCCTTGCATCTTCGCTTCCGACCCGCGTCCCGGCTGGCCCCGCCCCGCGCACCATCCCGGCGGCGAGCGGCGAGTTCCGCACCGCGCTTCGCCATCTCGCGGGCGGCGTTTCCGTGATCACGACGGGGCACGGCGAGGACCGCACCGGCCTGACCGTGACCTCGCTCGCCTCGCTCTCGGCCGAGCCGCCGACCGTGATGTTCGGCCTCAACCTCTCCTCCTCGGCCTATCCCGTTCTGGCGCGCCATCGCAGCTTCGGCGTGAACTTCCTCACCGCCGCGCAGAAGCAGGTCGCGGACCGCTTCGCCGGTCGCGGCGGCGAGAAGGGCCCGGCTCGCTACGCCGATGCGGAGTGGAGCGAGGGTCGTACCGGCGCGCCTCTCCTCGCAGGCGCGCTGGCCGCGCTCGATTGCGAGCTGGAAGAGCTGATCGAGCGGCACTCCCACGCCATCGTCATCGGCCGGGTGCGCGAAGTCCGGCTCGGCAGCAACGACGCCGCCCTCCTCTACTGGCGTGGCGATTACGAGCGGCTCGGCTGGATGGCCGAGGAGGCGGTAACCGCCCTCGGCCTCCGCTCCGCCTGACCTCCCAAACGGTATCGAAATCCATGACCTACGCACTCAGCCTGCTCGACAAGACCCCACTCATCGAGGGCGAAACCGCCGGCGTGGCGCTCCAGCGCACGGTGAGCCTCGCCCAGGCGGCCGAGCGCCTTGGCTATCATCGCTTCTGGCTGGCAGAGCACCATGACTTCCCCGGCCTCGTCAGCCCGGCGCCGGAGGTGTTCGCCGCCTATCTGCTGGCGCGCACGCAGCGCATCCGCATCGGCTCCGGCGGCGTCCTGCTGCCGCATTACAGCCCCTACAAGGTCGCCGAGACCTTCAACCTGCTGGCCTCGCTCGCGCCGGGCCGCGTCGATCTCGGCATCGGCAAGGCGCCCGGCGGCCTGCCGCTATCGACCAAGGCGCTGCGGGTGCTGCACGATCCCGCACGCGCGCCGTCCTTCGAAAGCTTGCTCGACGAGCTCGACAGCTTCCTCGTGCCGCCCGCCGCGACAGACGGCCCGCGGGACAAGGCCCGCGCCCTGCCCGTCCCGCCCGTGACACCGGAGCGTTTCCTGCTTGGCGCGAGCCCAGACAGCGCCCGGCAGGCAGGCGAGCGCGGCTGGCACTTCGTCTTCGCTGGCCATCACAACGGCGATCCCAAGGCGATCGAGGTCAGCCTGAACGCCTACGCCAAGGCCGGGGGCACGGCCGGCCTGCTGCTCGCGATCGCGGCCTTCGCCGCCGAGACCGCCGAGGAGGCGCTGAGCCTGACGGAGAGCCACCGCGTCGTCCGCCTGACTCTCGACAACGGCCAGAACCTCAATCTCGGCAGCGAGGAGCAGGCGGCCGAATATGCGCGCCAGGCCGGCGCCGCCTCCTACAGCACCGAGATCCGCAGGCCGCATATCCTCGCCGGCACGCCCGATCAGGTCCGGCGCGAGCTCGACGGGCTGCACGCCCGCTTCGGCATCGCCGAATTCGTCATCGACACGCCGACGGCCCTGACCAGCCGGCGCCTCGCCTCCCTCACGCTGCTCGCCGGCGAGAGGCCGGCGCTCGCGGCCTGATCCCCCCGCTCGAAAGGACTTAATCCCATGTCCCGCACCCGCCTCACCTTCGGCCTGATGCTCCAGGGCGCCGGCAGCCACATGAACGCCTGGCGCCATCCGAGCAACCCGGCCGATGCCAGCGTCAATCTCGACTTCTTCACCCGCAACGCCCGCAAGGCCGAAGAGAACGGCATCGCCTTCGCCTTCGTCGCCGACGGGCTCTACATCAACGAGAAGTCGATCCCGCATTTCCTCAACCGCTTCGAGCCGCTGACCATCCTCTCGGCGCTGGCCACGGTGACGAAAAAGCTCGGCCTCGTCGGCACGGTCTCGACCTCCTATAGCGACCCCTACACGATCGCCCGGCAATTCGCCTCGCTCGACCTGATCTCGGGCGGCCGCGCGGGCTGGAATGCTGTCACGTCCCCCCTGGAAGGCTCGGGCCGCAATTACAGCCGCCCGCATCCCGAGCATTCGCTGCGCTACGAGATCGCGCAGGAATATCTCGATGTCGCCAAGGGGCTCTGGGATTCCTGGGACGACGACGCCTTCATCCGCGATCGCGAGGCCAGCCGCTTCTTCGATCGCGACAAGCTGCACACGCTGAACCACAAGGGCCACTTCTTCCAGGTCGAAGGCCCGCTCAACATCCAGCGCTCGCCGCAGGGCCAGCCGGTGCTGTTCCAGGCCGGTGCCTCGGAATCCGGCATCGGCCTCGCCGGCCGCCATGCCGATGCGGTCTTCGCCAATCATGTTCCGTTGAAGGAGGCGCAAGCCCTCTACCGCGCCATCAAGACCAGCGCCGTCGCCCATGGCCGCAGCGCCGACGACGTGAAGCTCTTCCCCGGAGCCGGGCCGATCGTCGGACGCACCACTGCCGAAGCCGAGGAGAAGTACCAGGCCATCCGCAACCTCGTCTCGATCGAGGACGCGCTCGCCTATATCGGCCGCTATTTCGACCATCACGACTTCAGCGCCTATCCGCTGGATGCGCCCTTCCCGGAACTGGGCGATATCGGCAAGAACAGCTTCCGCTCGACCACCGACCGCATCAAGCGCAACGCCGTCCTGAAGCGCCAGACGCTGCGCGAGGCGGCGCTGGAAGCCGCGACGCCCCGCACCGACCTGATCGGCTCGGCCGAGGAGATCGCCGGCAGGCTGATCGAGCGCGTCGAGGCCCAGGCCGCCGATGGCTTCGTGCTCGGCTTCCCGGTGATCGGCCAGGGCCTCGACGATTTCGTCGAGCTGGTCATCCCGGTGCTGGAAGAGCGCGGCGTCTACGATCGCAACCTGCCCGGCACGACGCTTCGCAACCATCTCGGCCTGCCCCGGCGCGAGAGCCGCTACGCGATCCCGTCGGACGCGGAACCCGCGCGTCGCGCCAGCTGAGCCTCGCACTCTGCACTTCGTCACGGAAAGGCTCACGCCATGGCCGATGAATTCTTCTACACGACCCCACTCCATCCGCTCGCCCAGCCCCTGGTCGAGCAGCTCACCTGGGAATATGCCACCCGCTACGGCAGCCAATTCGGCGAGCCGCCCGGCGCCGAGATGAGCCGCTATCCGGCCGAACTCTTCGCCCCGCCGGACGGCAACTTCGTTCTGCTGCTGCGCGACGGCCGCCCGATCGCCGGCGGCGCCTTCAAGCGCTACGACGAGCGTACGGCCGAGATGAAGCGCATCTGGACCCATAGCGATTTCCGTCGTCAGGGTCTCGCCCGCCGCATCGTCGCCGAGGTCGAAGCGCAGGCCATCCGGCAGGGCTACGGCAAGATCTTCCTGACCACCGGCTTCCGCCAACCAGAAGCCAAGGGGCTCTATCTGGAGACCGGCTACACGCCGCTCTTCGACGTCTCGGTCGATCCCACGTTCTACCGGAAGCTGCCCTTCGAGAAGGAGCTCTCCGTGCCTCCGGCCTCGCTGCCGCGCCGGCCGGACGCTCTCGCCGCCCGCGACGCTGCCTGACCCGGCCGCCCCCTCTCCCATAACAAGAAGAGCCAGCCATGACCCTCGCCAGCGACTTCGCGGGCTTGCCCACGCACGCCCAGAATCCAGCACCGCACCGCGATTTCAGCCGCTATCGCATCGTCCCCGCGCGCTATCCGGGGCGGACCATCGGCACCGTCTTCGCCGCTGTCGTGATCTTCGCGGTCTTGAATTCGGTGCTCTCCAACCCGCGCTGGGGCTGGGATGTCTTCGCCGAGTGGTTCCTCGCCGAACCCGTGCTGGTCGGGCTAGGCCGCACGCTCTTGCTGACGCTGCTCGGCACGGTCTTCGGCTTCCTGCTCGGCACGGTGCTGGCACTGGCGCGGGTCTCTGGCTCACCGCTGCTCGCCTCGCTGTCCTGGGGCTATGTCTGGCTTTTCCGCTCGATCCCGCTGATCGTGCTGCTGCTGATCCTCAACAATCTCGGCTATCTCTACAGTACGATCTGGCTCGGCATTCCCTTCACCGATATCGGCTTCGGCTCCTGGCAAACGACGCAGCTCGTCACGCCCTTTTTCGCGGCAGTGCTGGGCCTGACGCTCAACGCCGCCGCCTTTTCCTCGGAGATCGTGCGCGGCGGCATCCTCGCCGTCGACCAGGGCCAGCATGAAGCGGCCGCCGCACTCGGCCTGCCGAAGCACCGCCAGGTCTCGCGGATCGTGCTGCCGCAAGCGATGCGCTCGATCCTGCCGACCGCCTTCAACGAGATCATCAGCCTCGCCAAGGGCACGAGCCAGGTCTACATCCTCGCCCTGCCCGAGCTGTTCTATACGATCCAGGTCATCTACCGGCGCAATCTTGAGGTGATCCCGCTGCTGATGGTGGCGACGGTCTGGTACCTCGTCATCCTCAGCGTCTTGTCCTTCTTCCAGCGCCATATCGAGCGCCACTATGCCCGCGGCGCCCTGCGCAATCCGCCGCCTTCGGCCATCGACACCGCCCTGCGCTGGCTCGGCCGGAATCGCGTCGCCGCGGCGGCCGCTGGCACCGGCTTTATCGCCCCGACCCAGGTCGCGACCGCGCCGCGCACGGCTTCGCTGGCCACCCTCTCCCCGCGCAGCGGCGGCGAGATCCGCATCAGCCATGTCTCGAAGAGCTTCGGCCCGCTCAAGGTGCTTGACGATGTCAGCCTGTCGCTGCGCCCCGGCAGCGTCACCGCGATCATCGGTCAGTCCGGCTCGGGCAAGTCGACGCTGCTGCGCTCGATCAACCATCTGGAGCGCGTCGACGAAGGCTTCATCGCCATCGATGGCGAATTGATCGGCTACCGGCAGGACGGCGAGACGCTCTACGAACTGAAGGAGAAGGACATCCTGGCCCGGCGCGTCGATGTCGGCATGGTCTTCCAGAACTTCAATCTCTTCCCGCACCTGACCGCGATCGAGAACATCGCCGAGGCGCCGGTGACCGTGCGCGGCCTCTCCCGCGAGCAGGCTCTGGCGGAAGCGCAGGAACTGCTCGCCCGCGTCGGCCTTGCCGAGAAGGCGAACGCCTATCCCCGCCAGCTCTCCGGCGGCCAGCAGCAGCGCGTCGCCATCGCCCGCGCACTCGCCCTCAAGCCCAAAGTCCTGCTCTTCGACGAGCCGACCTCTGCGCTCGATCCCGAGCTCGTCGGCGAAGTCCTCGACGTCATCAAGGAGCTCGCCCGCTCCGGCACGACGCTGGTCATCGTCACTCATGAGATCGGCTTCGCCCGCGAAGTCGCCGACCAGGTCGTCTTCATGGAGGCCGGCCGCATCGTCGAGAGCGGCGCGCCCGCCGATGTCCTCGTCAATCCCAGCCACACCCGCACCCGCGAATTCCTCGCCAAGGTGCTCTGACCTTACCCGCCCGCCAGACAAGGAATCCGATCATGATCACGCGACGCTCTTCGCTCAGCCTCCTCGCCGGCGCCGCCTCGGCCGCCATCCTCCCTGCCCGCGCCTTCGCACAGCAGGGCATCGACCTATCGCCCGAGCAGCCCGGCCGCCCCCGCGCGCAGATCGACGAGGCCGCGATCAAGCTCATCGCCAAGGATGCCAAATTCGCGAAGGACGGTGTCTTCACCGTCGCCAACAATACTGGGCGCTTCCCCTTCGGCGGCTATGCCAGCGATACCAAGACGATCATCGGCGCGGAGCCCGATATCGCCCAGCTGGTCGCCGACGCGCTCGGCCGCAAGCTCGAGGTCATCCCGACCGCGTGGGCCGACTGGCCGCTCGGCGTCACCTCCGGCAAGTTCGATGCGGTGATCTCCAACGTCACCGTCACCGAGCAGCGCAAGGAGAAGTTCGACTTCTCGACCTATCGCAAGGACCTGCTCGGCTTCTATGTGAAGAAGGACAACGAGATCGTCATCCGCGAGCCGCGCGATGTCGCCGGCCTCAAGATCATCGTCGGCGCCGGCACCAATCAGGAGCAGATCCTGCTGCGCTGGAACGAGGCCAATCTCAAGGCCGGGCTGAAACCCGTCGACATCCAGTACTATGACGACGATGTCGTGCTCTATCTCGCGCTCGAATCCGGCCGTGCGGACGCCTATCTCGGCCCCAATGCGCTGCTGAGCTTCAAGGCCGCGCAGGAGGGCAAGACCCGGCTCGCCGGCAATTTCTCCGGCGGCTGGCCGATTCTCGCCGAAATCGCGGTGACGACGCGCAAGGGCGCAGGCCTCGCCGAGGCGATCACCCAGGCGCTCAACACCCAGATCAGGAACGGCACCTACGCCAAGGTTCTGGCCCGCTGGAACCTCTCGGCCGAGGCGATCGAGGAATCCCGCACCAACCCGCCTGGCCTGCCGAAGGCGTGAGCGCCTCGCCCGACCGCAGAAGCTTTCGAGAACTGGAGACCAGCGTGATCCCGCGACGGACCCTCCTGTCGCTGCTCGTCGGCGCGCTCAGCGCCGCGAGCCTGCCCGCCCTCGCCCAAGCCCCCTTCGATCTCGGCCCCGAACAGCCCGGCCGCATTCGCGCTGAGAAGGACCCGGCCGCCATCGCGGCCGTGCCCAAGGGCTTCACCCTCGTCGAACCCGGCTCCTTCACCGTCGGCATCAGCCCCGGTGGCCCGCCGCTCGCGACCTATGCCACCGACGCGAAGACCGTGGTCGGCGCCGATCCGGATTTCGCCCAGCTCATCGCCGACAGCCTCGGCCTGAAGCTCAACCTCGTACCGCTGGCCTGGGCCGACTGGCCGCTCGGCCTCGCCTCCGGGAAATACGACGCCGTCATCTCGAATGTCGGTGTCACCGAGCAGCGCAAGGAGAAGTTCGATTTCTCGACCTATCGCCTCGGCCTGCACGGCTTCTTCGTCAAATCGGACAGCAAGATCGCCGGCATCAAGGAGCCGAAGGATGCGGCTGGCCTAAGCCTCAGCGTCGGCGGCGGCACCAACCAGGAGCGCATCCTGGTGGAATGGAGCAAGCAGAACGTCGCGGCCGGCCTGAAACCGCTCGAATTGCAGCTCTTCGACGACGAGGCCGCACGGCTGGTGGCATTGCGCGCCGGCCGGGTCGATGTCGTCGTCCAGCCCCATGCCCAGCTCGTCTTCATCGCCGCCCGCGACAAGGACATCAAGCGCGTGGGCACGCTGAGCGCCGGCTGGCCGCTGAAATCCGATGTCGCGATCACCACCCGCAAGGGCAGCGGCCTCGTGGATGCCCTGACGCTGGCCACCAACAACCTGATCAAGACAGGCCAATACCGGCAGGCGCTCGCCCGCTGGGGCATCGAGGAGGAGGCGGTGGAGCGCTCCGAGACCAACCCGCCCGGCCTGCCGAAATACTGACTGCTCTCAGCGCTCCTCGATCGCCAGCACAGCGAAGGTAGCGAGCCAGTGCTCGCCCATGTAATCGCCCGCGATATGCGGCAGCCCGGTTTCTAGATGCAGCCTGGCCGCATCGGCGATGATTGGGCGCCGCACGTCCCAATCCGGCAGCGCCGCAGCCAGTGCATTCCAGCACCAGGCGCGGCTGAGATTGAGCCCGTCGAGATGGGCGATCTTGCCATCGGTCCGATCCGTCACCGTCGCCGGCTTGAACAGGATCGCCGGCTGCTGCTGCGCGATGCGCGGCAGGAAGCGCTCGAACCAGGGCAGGAAACGCTCCGCCGGCAGCAGGCGACGCATGCATTCCGCCTCGATCAGCGCCGAGGACTGGAAGTCGTCACCGCTCGGCTCGCCCCAGGCCGGGCAATCCTCGTCGGCGCCATACCAGCGCAGGGCTGTCTCGCGCAGCAGCGTCAGGAAGGCGCCGTCGCCGCTCGCATCGGCATAATCCGCCGCCATGCGCAGGCCGAAAGCCGTGTTGAAATGCGTGCCGACCCGCACCGGATAGGTCGCGATCGGCAGGAAATCGCGGAAGCGCTGGGCGAAGGCCTCGGCCAGCGGCGCCAATGCCCGGCCCCAGCGCCCGTCGTCGAGTCCGTTCAGCTCGGACGCGAGCTTCAGCAGCCAGCCCCAGCCATAAGGCCGCTTGAAGCCGCGCGCCGTCGGCTGGGCGAGATAGGCGTATTCGACCGCGATCTTCTCGGGAACGAGCTGCGCATCGAACAGAGCGACGATATCGGCCGCCGCTTCCATCGTCGGATAGCGCCGCAGCAACCGAGCCAGCATCCAGTAGCTGTGCACGCAGGAATGCCAGTCATAGCTGCCGTAGAACACCGGATGGAGCTGGCTCGGCGTCTGCGCATCCTGCGGACCGGCCAGGGTATGGTCCGGCTTGTTCGGATACTCGCGGCGGACATGTCCGAGCGCGATGCGGGCGAAGCGCTGGGCGATCTCTTCGGTCAGCTTAGGGGCGGTCATCAGGTGGTTGTCTCCGAGGCCGCGCAACCTAGCAGCGTTTGCCTCTCTGCAAAGAGCCGTCCGCCATCGGGCTGCAACCCGGCCATCTCCTGCCGTCAGGTCCACTCGCCCGTTCGGTGTGATCTAACCGGGAGAGCGTACTCCAACAGGCTCCGGCCGGCTGGACAGCGCCGCCAAACATTCGCCTAAGGGGAAACGCCGTGGATCTGCCCACCAACGCCTTCAAGACCGCGCTGAAGCGCGGCGAGCTTCAGATCGGATTGTGGAGCAGCCTGTGCAGCCCGATCGTCTCCGAGATCATCAGCCGGAGCGGCTTCGACTGGATTCTGGTCGACACTGAGCACTCCCCGAACGAGCCGCCCGACGTCCTCACCCAGCTCCAGGCCCTGAAGGGCGGCACCGCGACCCCAATCGTCCGGCCCGCCTGGAACGATGCAGTCCTGCTCAAGCGGCTGCTCGATATCGGCGTGCAGGCCGTTCTCGTGCCCTTCGTCCAGAACGCCGAGGAAGCCCGCAAGGCCGTCGCCGCCTGCCGCTATCCGCCCGCCGGCATCCGCGGCATCACCTCAAGCGGCCGCGGCAGTCATTACGGGCGCGTGCCGGACTATCTCAAGCGTGCCGATGGCGAGATCTGCGTGCTGGTGCAGGTCGAGACCGGCGAGGCGCTTGCCCGCATCGAGGAGATCGCTTCGGTCGACGGCGTCGACGGCGTCTTCATCGGCCCTGCCGATCTCTCGGCCTCGCTCGGCCATATCGGCAATCCCGGCCACCCGGAGGTTCAGGCCGCGATTCAGGATGCGGTGAAGCGCCTGACCGCGATCGGCAAGCCGGCCGGCATCCTGACGCCGTCCGAGCCCGATGCGCGCCGCTATATCGAATGGGGTTATCGCTTCGTCGCCGTGGGCTCCGATCTCGGCCTCATGACCAAGCATGCCGATGCGCTGGCCAGGGCTTTCGCCGGGCAACGCTGATCGGCACACGCCGAAACCTCACCGTCATGGTCGGGCTTGTCCCGACCATCCACGTCTTCACACATCAACGCCGGTGTTCAAGACGTGGATGCTCGCCACGAGGGCGAGCATGACGGTTGGGCCTCTCACTCGATCTTCACATTCGCCTTCTGCGCGACCTCGGCCCAGCGCTTGGTCTCGGAAGCGATATGGGCGGTGAACTGCTCCTGGCTCGACCCGACCGGATCGACACCGAGCTTCTTGAGCTGCTCGATCACCGCCGGCTCGCGCATGATCGCCTGGGTCTCGGTCGAGAGCTTGGCGACGATCTCCTTCGGCACGCCGGACGGCGCGAAGAAGCCGTGCCACGAGCTGGCATCGTAGCCGGGGATGAACTCGGCCAGCGCCGGGAGATCCGGAGCGACCGCGAGCCGCTTCGGCGTCGCGGTGGCGAGCGCGCGGATCTTGCCCTCCTGCACATGTGGCCAGGCGATGGTGATGTTGTCGAAGGTGATCTGGATCTGGCCGGAAAGCAGGTCCTGCGTCACCTGCCCGCTCGATCGATAGGGCACGTGCACCATGTCGGTGCCGGTCGAGACCTTGAACAACTCCGCCGCCATATGGGTCGAGGTGCCCGCCCCCGAAGACCCGAACGAGTATTTGCCGGGATTCTTTTTCAGGAGCTCGATCAGCTCCGGCACGGTCTTCGCCGGCAGGTCGATATTGACCATCAGGATGTTCGGCACGCTCGCCACCTGCGAGATCGGCGCGAAATCCTTGATGTGGTCGAAGGGCAGCTTCGTATAGACGGCCGGATTTATCGCATGGCTCGACACCGTCCCCATGGTCAGCGTGTAGCCGTCGGCCGGCGCACGGGCCACGGCAGCGACGCCGGTATTGCCGCCGGCGCCGGGCCGGTTCTCGATGATGAACTTGCCGCCGAGCCGCTGCCCCAGCCGATCGGCCAGGATGCGCCCGAGCAGGTCTGTTGTGCCGCCCGCCGCGAAGGGCACGACGATGGTGACGACTTTGCTGCCGGGATACTCGCCCTGCGCGAAGGCTGGGC
Organism: uncultured Allobosea sp.; assembly: GCF_945957345.1. Classification (GTDB taxonomy): domain Bacteria; phylum Pseudomonadota; class Alphaproteobacteria; order Rhizobiales; family Beijerinckiaceae; genus Allobosea. The sequence goes on from NZ_CAMFKW010000001.1 coordinate 58,699, forward strand.
CAGCCGCTGCCAGGCAAGCGGCGGCGATGATCGTTCTGCGCGTCATGCTCATCGGTTCGTTTCCCCATCGCGGACCATTCCGCCTGCACCTCATGACGGGCGCTTACCCAGATCGATAACACAGGATCGCAATCTTGAAATCTGAAATTTCAGATTGCCGGATGCGCGGCTTTATGCTGTTTGATGATCATGGCGCTCGGCCTGGCGGCCGTGGTGAAACGGCCTCGGCAACGCGCCCCGGAAGAACCATGTTGAAGCCTGCCGTCGAACCCGTTGCGCCCGATCTGCTGCGTTCGCTGCGCGAGCACGTCCATGAGCGCCTGCGCCGCGCCATCGTCGCCGGCCGCTTCCGCAATGGCGAGCGCCTGAACGAGCGCCACCTCGCCGAGATGCTCGGTGTCAGCACGACGCCGGTGAAGGACGCGATCCGCAAACTCGAAAGCGAAGGGCTGGTCCGGACGGAAGCGCGCCGCGGCGTCTTCGTCGAATTCTCGCCCCGGCAGGCCTTGGAGATGGCGCTGGGTCGCGCGGCGCTCGAAAGCGTCATGGCCCATATCGCCGCCAATCACTTGACCGAGGATGGCGCCATCGAACTCGGCAGGCTGATCGCCGAGATGGAGCAGGCGACCGAGCATGGCGATCTCGAAGACCTCGTCGCGCTGAACGAGGCCTATCACCGCGCGATCCATCGCATCTCCGGCTGCACCTATCTGGAGCGCCGCCTCGACGGCCAGCGCATGTACGACCACGCCCAGCGCATCGCCCTGCACTCAGCGCTGGACGAGCGCCGGCGAGGCTTCGAGGAACATCGCGACATCTACGAGGCGCTCCTGGCACGCGATCCCGCGCGCGCCGAATTGAGGATGCGCCGTCACATCGTCCGCTCGGCGAAGGCCCATGTGCGATTGGTCTTCGGCGCGGATGCGGAAGGACTGGACTATGACGAATGACAAGGTCCGCCGCGCGCTGCGCGGCATTTCCGGCGTCCATGTCACCGCCTGGAAGGCGGATGGTGAGGCCGACTGGGCGCTGACCGGCAAGATCGTCCGGCGGATCGCCGAGGCCGGCATCCACAACATCGTCTCAGCCGGCAATACCGGCGAGTTCTACCCGATGACGACGGCCGAAGTGGAGCGCTCGCACGCCACCGCAGCCGAAGCCGCGGCCGGCAAGGCGCTGGTCACCGCCGGCATCGGGAGGTCTTTGCGTGAAGCGGTCGCGACCGGAAAGCTCGCGGCTGCGGCCGGCTGCGACGCCGCTATGGTGCATCACCCGCTCGATCCCTTCGCCGCGCCGCAATCCCAGGCCGACTATATCCTCGCCATCGCCGAGGCGCTGACGATCCCGCTCGTCGCCTATATCCGCTCGGATGCGATCGGCGTGAAGGATTTGATCCGCGTCGCGACCCACCCGAACGTCGCCGGCGTGAAATTCGCCTCGAACAACATGATGCTGCTCGCCGATTGCGTGCGCGAGACGGAGGGTTCCTCCGCCAACTGGATTTGCGGCCTCGCCGAAGGCTGGGCCGCGCCCTTCTATGCGCTGGGCGCTCGCGGCTTCACCTCCGGCCTGATCAATGTCGCGCCGGAACGCTCGCTGGCGGTCTGGCGGGCGCTTGAGGCGGGTGACTACGACACCGCACGCCGAGAGGTCGACGCCATCGCCGGCTTCGAGAAGCTGCGCACCAAATATGGCAATGGCGCCAATGTGACGGTGGTGAAGGAGGCGCTTGGGCTTCTCGGCACCGATGTCGGCCCGGTCCGCCTCCCCGGCCTGCCGGAGCTGAACGAAGCCGAGCGGGCGGAATTGCGCGGCATCGTCTCAAGCTGGGGCGCAGTGAAGGCCGCGGCCGAGTGACGAGCAGCCATTCTCGGATGGAGCATAGCGCAGGCCCGAGAATCTCATGACAAGATGACACTGGTTTCCGCGATGATCGGGTCAGGCCCGATCATGCCTCCGGCGCCGGTTAGAACGACAAGAATTCGAGGAAACGCCCATGACCGCCCGCCCCCGCAAGACGCCCGAGACCCTGCGCAGCTGGCGCTGGTTCGGGGCGAGCGACCTGCGCTCCTTCGGGCATCGCTCGCGGGCGCTGCAGATGGGCTTCGGCCATGAGGAGTTCATGGGCAAGCCGGTCATCGGCATCATCAATACATGGTCCGAGATCAACCCCTGCCACACCCATCTGCGCGACCGTGCGGAAGCGGTGAAGCGCGCAGTCTGGGCGGCCGGCGGCTTCCCGATCGAAATCCCGGTCATGTCGGTTTCCGAGCAATATCAGAAGCCTACGACCATGCTCTATCGCAACTTCCTGGCGATGGAGACCGAGGAATCGATCCGCTCCCACCCGCTCGACGGCGCCGTGCTGCTCGGCGGCTGCGACAAGTCCACGCCCGCCCTGATCATGGGCGCCTGCAGCGCCGGCCTGCCCTTTATCTTCGTGCCGGCCGGGCCGATGCTGCGCGGCAACTGGGCCGGCAAGGTGCTGGGTTCCGGCGCCGATGTCTGGAAATACTGGGCCGAGAAGGAAGCCGGCAACATCACCGACGGCCAGTGGAAGGACATGGAGAGCGGCATCGCCCGCTCCTATGGCACCTGCATGGTGATGGGCACGGCCGCGACCATGATGAGCCATGCCGAGGTGCTCGGCCTCACCCTGCCCGGCGCCTCCGCCATCCCCGCCGCCGACGCCGCCCATCCCCGCATGGCCGCCGCCGCGGGCAAGCGCATCGTCGAGATGGTCTGGGAGGACCTGACGCCCAACCGGATCCTGACCCGCAAGAGCTTCGAGAACGCGCTGACGGTGCACATGGCCGTCGCCGGCTCGACCAACGCCATCATCCACCTCGTCGCCATGGCCGGCCGCGCCGGCGTGCCGCTGACGCCGGATGATTTCGACGCCTTCTCGCGCAATGTCCCGGTCGTCGCGAATCTGCGCCCCTCCGGCGATTTCCTGATGGAGGATTTCTTCTATGCCGGCGGCCTGCCCGCCCTGCTGAAGCAGCTCGAAAGCAAGCTCCATACCGATGCGATGACCGTGACCGGCAAGCCGATCGCCGAGACCATCGCTCTCGCCCGGGTCTATGACGACAACGTCATCCGCCCGCTCGACAAGCCCGTCTCGACCGCCAACGGCCTTGCCGTGCTGAAGGGCAACCTCGCGCCGGACGGCTGCGTCATCAAGCCCTCGGCCGCCGAACCGCGCCTGCTCAGGCATTCCGGACCGGCGCTGGTCTTCGAGCATTACGACGCGATGATGAAAGCCGTGAATGACGAAAACCTCGACGTCACCGCCGACCACATCATGGTGCTCAAGAATTGCGGCCCGGTCGGCGGCCCGGGCATGCCGGAATGGGGCATGCTGCCGATCCCGAAGAAGCTCTTGAAGCAGGGCGTGCGCGACATGCTGCGGATCTCGGATGCTCGCATGTCCGGCACCAGCTACGGCGCCTGCATCCTCCATGTTGCGCCGGAGGCCTATATCAAGGGCCCACTCGCGGCGGTGCAGACCTGCGACATCATCAGCGTCGATGTCGAGGCCCGCAGCATCTCGGTCAACCTCACGGAAGCGGAAATCGCCGCCCGCCTCGCCGCCTGGACGCCGCCCGACCGCGACTATCCGCGCGGCTGGGGCAAGATGTCGGCGGCCCATATCCGCCAGGCCGACAAAGGCTGCGATTTCGACTATCTGGAAGGGACGGCGAAGGTGCCGGAGCCCGAGATCCACTGATGCAGGACATCCGCGACATCGAGCGCATCGCCGTCATCGGCGCCGGGCTGATCGGCAGTTCCTGGGCTGCGCTCGCCATGGGTCACGGGCTGAATGTCTCAGCCTACGATCCAGCGCCCGGCGCCGAGGAGAAATTCCGCCATGCCGTCGAGCGGGCTCGTGAGCAGCTCGCCGAGATCGGATTGGCGAATACCGGTCAGTACCTGTTCACGAGGGATCTCGATGAGGTTCTGCAAGGCGTTGATTTCGTTCAGGAGAACGGCCCGGAAAACGAAGCATCGAAACGCGAATTGCTCGCCCGGCTCGATGCAGCACTGCCGCCCGAGGTGATCATTGCCAGCAGCACTTCGGCCCTGTTGCGCAGCGCGATCGTCGCCGATTGCCGGGACAAGCGCCGGGTGATCGTCGCCCATCCCTTCAACCCGCCGCATCTCGTGCCGCTCGTCGAGATCGTCGGCGAAGACGAGGGCATCATCGATCGCGCTGCCGCCTTCTATCGCAGCCTCGACCGGCGCCCGGTCATCCTCCAGCGGGAGATGCCTGGCCATGTCGCCAACCGGCTGGCCTCGGCGCTTTATCGCGAGGCCGTTTATCTGGTCGAGCAGGGCGTCGCCAGCGTGGCCGAGATCGATGCCGCGCTCTGCAACGGCCCCGGCCTGCGCTGGGCCCTGATGGGTCCGCATATGACCTATCATCTCGGCGGCGGCGAAGGCGGCATCGCCGGCTATCTCGCCCATCTCGGGCCGAGCCAGGTCCGACGCTGGCAATCCCTCGGCACACCCTCGCTGGACGCGGACGTCCAGCACAAGATCATCGAGGGCGTCGCGGAGGAAGCTGCGGGACGCACGATCGAGCAGCTCGAGGAGCGCCGCGACGAAGGACTCATCGCCCTGCTGCGTGCCCGCAAGCTCGTCAGCAAATGAGCCTCACAGTTCCGCGTCGAAGGCGATGGCGTCGAAAGCCGCCCTCACCCGTCCGAGCGCCAGCGCGGTGACATAGGCATAGGCCCGCTCGGGCGATTGCGCGACGACGCCCCGGTCCGTGCCCTGCACGTTGATCTCCAGCGAAACGGAGAAACTGACGCTCGGCGTCGTCCGCATCGGCACCGGCAGGCCCAGGCTCTGCCGGCTCGCAGCCGCCGCAGCCTGATAGGCGTCGACCAGCACCTGCCCGTCCTGCTTCAGGTAATAGCGCTGGCACAGCATCTGCTCGACGGAAAGCGGGCGCGCCGCCCAGCCGGTGGCAAGTCGCCCGCGCTCCAGCTTGATCCGCGCGAAGCTGACCGCGCCCGCGCTCGGCGAGAGTCGAACCTGCAGCACGCCGGTATCTCCCACAGCCGGCGTCAGCGTCAGGGAGCAGCGCCCAGCCCCCGCCGTGATCGTGCCAGACTGGCTGCCGATCGTCACCGCGAGGCTGCCGCCGCTGAGATCCTCGACCGAAAGCGTCAATGGCAGCCCGGCGAAGGAGGCGAGCCCCCACAAGACCGGCTCGACCGGCTGGAGGATGGCGCCGGAGGCCAGCGTGATGGTGAAACTGCTGAGCGAGAGATTGGCACCCCCCGTCGCCGCCTTCCAACGATCGAAGCCATAGACGCCGGCAGTCAGCGCACCACCGGCAAAACCGCGCTGGTTGATCGCCATGTCGCCATTGACCAGCAGGTTCGCCCCCGCCACCCAGGGCGATCCCGGCAAGGCAACGCTCCCCGAGGCACGGTCGATCGCCAGCGCATCATGCCAGACCGCGCCGTCAGCACTGACCTTGACCCGGAAATCGTCGTCGCCGGCGAGGCCGAACTCGGCCCGGCCCGACCAGTCGCTCTGGAACAGCAGGCTCGCGGTGTTGCCCGACGCATTCTTGTTGATCTTCAGCCGGTGGTCGCCGCCGGCATGGTTGAACAGGCTCGCCTCCGAGGACACGGCGAGGCGGTTGGTCGTATCCGCCGTGGCGTTCACGCCCCAGCGCTCGGCGCCGAGGCTGCTCAGCGGGCTGTCGCGGCGCCATTCCGTGCCGGTCCAGAGATTGTGCTCGGCCTCGTCGATCACCCAGGCCTGCCAGCCGGCGCGCGGCACGAGGAAGGTCCAGCCGCCATCCTCGAACAGCGCCACCTGATCGGTGCGCCCGGCAAAGGCGCCGGTGCCGCCAGCTGGTACAAGATAGGCCGAAAGCTCGGTCGGCGAAGCCGGCGGCGCGGTCTCAGTCCGGCTGTCGACAGTGAGATGGATCAGCCCGTCGAGCCGGATCAAGGCATCGTTGTGGGTGACGTGCTTCTGCGCCTGCCCGGCGGCGAGCAACGGCAGGGAAAGACGGGGCGTGTCGGTCATGGGGCCTCGCGGGCGGGGATTTCAGCGAGGCGGATTATCGGGCGGCCACAAGGACCGGGGATAAATTCAGCCGAAGCGGCGCGGCCTCAAACCGGCGTGGAACCAGTTGATCAACGAATAGATGTCGTGGACCGGCAATCCGGTCTCTGCCTGCACATCGGCCGCATAAGGTGGCATGTTCGTGCATTCGAGCACGATGGCGCCAACATCCGGATGGCGTGCGACCAAATCCAGCGCCGCCTGCACCACGTCCTGCCGGGCGAGCTCGACATCCATGTCGTCCTTCTCGGCCTTGATCAGCACGCGGAAGAACTCGCGGCCGTTCTCGGTTCCGGTCACGGGGGTGTCGAGCGGCACACCGGCCGCCTCCAGATGCTTCGGCGTCAGCGTCGCCGCCGAGACCGTGACCACGCCGACGCGCTTGCCGGGCGGCAGCGTCGCCTGCACCCAGGGCACCTGCATCAGCGAGGAGGTCGCGACCGGCACACCGACCGCCGCCGCAAGCTCGCGCTGGAACAGCGAAAGGAAGCCGCAATTGGTGGTGATCGCCTCGGCACCGAGCCGGACGAGATCGCGCGCGGCCTCGATGAAATCCGGCAGCAAACCGGCCGCCCCCTTGAGCACCACCTTCTCGGGGCTCGCCCCACCGACAACGCGATACAGCACCGGGAAGGGCCAGGTCGTGCCGTTGCCCATATCGCCGGGTATCCGCGGAAATCGCGCCTGCAGCATCAGGATGCCCAGGGGAACGCCGTAGATGGCCTTTCCGCCCCGGGCGATCCGCGCCGTCGACAGGGCTACAGATGATTCGCTCATCGAGGGTCTGTTCTCCATCTGCAGACACTAGCCTTGGAATGGGGAATGCGTCACCGGCAAGTGTTATTCGGAAGACCCAAGATGAAGAGAATTTTCATGAGGGTCTGACAAATCTCTCATCGCTGCCATTGCTTCGTCGTTTTTGCACCGTCATAAGATCGGCACTGTCCGCCCTCGCGCTATTCCGCAGGCGTTGGTCCGCATCTTGCCTGCCCCGCCTCATCCTTCGCCCGGAGCCCGGTCTTGATTTCCTCGCTCGAGAAGCTTCGCCGCCTCGCCGCGCTTGCAGGCTGGGCCGCCCTGCTCACGATCATGTTCTCGACACTGTCACCGATCGAGGCGCGGCCGCACATTCCGATGCTCGGCGCGGATATCGAGCGCTTCCTCGCCTATTTTGCTGCGGGCGCTACCTTCTCCTTCGCCTATCCGCGGCAACGCTGGCTCATATTGGCCGGTATCGTTGCACTCGCCATCGGCCTCGAATGGCTGCAGACGCTGGAAGAGACTCGCCACGGCATGCCGCATGACGCGATCGTGAAGATCGCCGGCGCCACCCTCGGCAGCGTTGCTTCCGCCGCCTTCGACACGATGGCCCTGCGGCTGCGCAAGCCAGCCTGATTCATACTGGCACAGCGGCCGCCGGTGCGCCGCCTGTACCGGCTCTTTTTTCCGGCCGACTGCCCCTCATTCGCTCCAATCTGGCCCGCATCGCTCCGGCATGCGCCTTGCCACTCCTCCCCCGACCATGGTCCGGCGCCCGCATCCTGTGCCGCGACGGAACATGCGCAAGTCGGCTCGCGCCGGCATGGCTGGCCTGGGGGTTAGGAATGAGCGTCAATGATCTGAGCGGCATGCCGCAGGCCCTTCCCGGCAATCGGTCTGGATTATGGCGGCTTGGGCTCGGTCCGCTCACGGCAATGAGCGACGCCGCCATGGTCACCGCGCTCATCTACGTGGTGTCGTTCATCTACCACGTCGCCGCCACTGGCCTGCCGGGCATCGAACGTTCAACGCGGGAGCTGGCGGCCATGCTCGCGACCCTGTTCGTCTTCGTCAATCTGATGCGCGGACGCTACCGGATCGCCAACTACCTCTCCACGCGGGGCCAGATGGGCTCGGCCCTCGTTGCCTGGAACATCACCTTCGTCGCTTTTCTCGTCCTGCTGTTCCTCGCCAAGATCGCGGATCACTATTCGCGCGCCATCATGGTCGCGACCTACCTATGCGGCATCCCGGTCATCGCGCTGTCCCGCTCCGCCGTCGTGCGATTGGTAGCGGCCGGCAGCCGCGCCGGCCGGATCACCGCGGAGCGTGCCTTCCTCATCGGACGGGAGGCCAGCATCATGGGCTTCGTCACGCGACACAAGCCCTGGCATATGGGCTTTGCGGTCACCGACGTCGCCTTCCTGAAATCATCCGGAGAAGCCGGCTCTCCCGCCCTTGCCGCCGATCTGGCTGCTGCGGCGGCGAATTGCCGGGCCAGGCGGCCCGATGCGGTTTTCATCGCCGTTCCCTGGTCCGATCAGGATACTATTTCGGCCTGTGTCGACGCCTTCATGAATCTGCCGGTCGCGATCCATCTCGTGCCCGAGCCGATCATGGAGCGCTTCGGCGGCGCGCATGTCGTGCATACCGGCACCCTGTCGAGCCTGCGGTTGACGCGCCAGCCGCTCTCGACGGCCGAGGTCGCGACCAAGCGCGCTTTCGACATCGTGGCCGCCGCCTGCGGAATCATCCTGACCCTTCCGCTGCTGCTGCTCATCGCTGCGCTGATCCGGCTCGATTCTCCCGGCCCGGTGCTCTTCCGCCAGCGGCGCTACGGCTTCAACCAGCAGGCTTTCCGCATCTTCAAGTTTCGTACGATGACCACGACCGACGATGGCCAGGTCGTCGTTCAGGCCAAGCGCAACGATCCCCGGATCACGCGGCTCGGCCATCTGCTGCGGCGCTATAATCTCGACGAGCTGCCACAGCTCCTGAACGTCCTCGCCGGCGACATGTCGCTTGTCGGGCCGCGCCCGCACGCGCTGGCTCACGATATCGAGTTCGAGCGCAAGATCGCCAACTATGCCCGCCGCCATAACGTCAAGCCCGGCATTACCGGCTGGGCGCAAGTGAACGGCCTGCGCGGCGAGACCGATACCGACGAAAAGATGGCAATGCGTGTCGCCTATGACCACTGGTACATCGACAACTGGTCGTTCTGGCTCGACATCACGATCCTGTTCAGGACGGTCCTGAGCCGGAAGGCCTTCGCGAACGCCCGCTGAGTTGTTGGCTGCGGTCAGCCCCGGCCGCTGCGCTCGGGCTGCCTGCCGGTGCGGTGTCCGGCTGCGAGCGACGGAAGGGCGCGGCCCAGCGCCTGCACCAGAATGATACGGGTGAATTGGAAACCGGCCGTCGTCGCCGCCTCGAACCGATGCAGCCCCGTCATCGGCAGGGAGGTCGGGACAAATCCGAGGAAGCGGCTGCGTCGCCCGAAGGCGAAGTCCGCAAAGCTTCCACGCAGATTGATGCGCTCATCGCCGATCCCGGCAGCATTGCATTGCGCGCAGAACTGTCGAAACCGCGTCTCGGGTAGGTCGGTGACGACCACGTCCGCGCGCGCCGCCGCGATATGGCCGAGAACGGCTCGGTCGACCTGACCGTCGAAGTCCGCATCGCAGATCCCGGTGATGCACAGCGCCGGAAAGCCTGCCTCGATTCGATCCCTCACCGCGTAGATCGTGCGGCTGTCGCCACCGAAGCAGAAAACCGTCCGGTTCCGCCCGACACAATCAGTCAGGAATTCAGCCAACTTATCGACCCTGCCCTTCCGTGCGGGGGCAGTCAGCAGGCATGCCTGGCCCTGGGTGATGCTCGGCGGCACGACGGCGATCCCGATATCGATATCGATCGCGCACCGGACGCCCGGCGCGCTTGCTCTTCATCTCCAGAAGTTACGGTTAACCTTTAGGGAAGATGCCGTAGCGTCAAGCGACAGCTCGGCCAATCCTGTGGACATGAGATGGCATCGCAGGGCCATGGCCTTGATCAGACAAAGTGGCGCCAGAGGGCGCGGCCAATCCACAGGCTCCACCCGCCGACCACGAGCACGGCCAGCAATGCCGCACCGACGAGCAGCGAGCGGCCAAGCATGAGGCCGAGCACGCTCTCGGCGTTCTCCGGCTCATTGTCATTAGCCGCCTTCAGCGCCCGGCCGAAGCTAGGCGTTTGAACAGGCGCCGGAAACTGGCGCACGCGCTGGGGCCGCATGACACGCTCTCGCAAGGTTACGCATGCATTAAACACTCGCTCCTGAGAATGCTCCAATTCGCGACAAAATAAAAGCACGGGATGCGGGTGTTCCCCGATTTGGAGAACCAGGCACCAGGCAGCGCTATCCGCCGTATTGGGTGTCGGAGACCTGTTCCATCCAGTCGACGACTTTGCCGTCCTGAACCTCCTGGATCGCGATATGGGTCATTGCGGTCGCAGGCGAGGCCCCGTGCCAATGCTTCTCCCCCGGAGGAAACCAGACCACGTCGCCGGGCCGGATTTCCATAATCGCCCCGCCCCAGCTCTGCACGCGGCCGAGCCCAGCCGTGACGATCAGCGTCTGCCCGAGCGGATGCGTATGCCAGGCCGTGCGGGCGCCCGGCTCGAAGGTAACGCTGGCGCCCTGGACGCGGTCTGCCGCATGCGCATTGCACAGGGGATCGATCCTGACCGTACCGGTGAACCAGTCGGAGGGACCTTTCCCGGAAGGCCGGGAGCCAGCACGGGTGATGTCCAAGGAAGCTCTCCTCGCTCTGAGCCGAATTTGCCGGAAGCATGCCGCCGCCCGGCCTGCGAATCCAGCACCGCATGCGCCCTACGGCCAAAGCGGTTTTGCATCTCGCGAGAATCGACCGGAAGCTGGAGATGTCACCACACGGTCGCCACTGCGGTGAACAGGTATTCCCGGAAAGTGGAACCATGGGATAGCCAATATATCACAGATGTTTCAACGAATTCCGCGTCGCGCTTCGCTTGACAGCATCTGACCCGAATGGTTCCCTATTATGGCCTATATATCATAATTACGGAATAAAATAGCAATGAAGAAACTTCTTGCTCTCGTAGGCGTCGCGACCTCGCTCGCGCTTTCATCGGTCGCGCCGGGCCAGGCCCAGCAAGCCGGTGGCATCGTGAATGTCGCGGTGATCGGCGAACCGGCCTCGCTCGATCCGGGCATCAGCGCGACCGATCTCGTCGGCATGATCTCGCAGCATGTCTTCGAGACGCTGTTCACCTTCGACGGCAAGTGGAATGTCACGCCGCTGCTCGCCGAGACGATGCCGACGATCAGCGCAGACGGCTCAGTCTACAAGATCGCGCTCCGCCAGGGCATCAGGTTTCATAACGGCCGCGAGATGACGGCCGAGGACGTCGTCGCCTCGCTGAAGCGCTGGATGGAGGTCGCCTCGCGCGGCAAGCAGACGGCGATCTACGTCAAGTCGGTCGCCGCGACCGGCCCGAGCGAAGTCACCATCACGCTGAGCCAGCCCTATGCGCCGCTGCTCTCTCTGCTCGCCTTCAACAACTCCGCCGCCGCGATCATGCCGGCCGAGGTTCTGGCCACGCCGCTGAAGGAAGTCATCGGCACGGGCCCCTACAAGCTCAAGGAACACAAGCCGGACCAGTATGTGCAGCTCGTCCGCTTCGACGGCTACAAGCCGCGCAGCGAGAAGGCGGATGGCTTCGGTGGCGCCCGTATCGCCAAGTTCGACGAGATCCGCTTCGTCCCGGTGCCAGACGCCAATACCCGCATCGAGGCCGCGATCGCCGGCCAGTACGATTATGTCGATTCCCTGCCGGTCGAGGCTTTCCCACGGCTGGAGAAGGGCAAGGACAAGCCTGCCCTGCTGAACAATTTCGGCTGGCCGATCTTCGTGATGAACAACAAGGAAGGCCCGCTCAAGAACGAGAAGATCCGCCGCGCGGTCCAGGCGGCTCTCAGCGAGACGGATATGCTCGCCGCCGGCTTCGGCGATCCGAAGTTCTATGCCGTCGACGGCGCGATGTACCCGGAAGGCTATGCCTGGCGCAGCGATGTCGGCGTCAAGGGCCACTATGATCTCGGTGACGCCGAGAAAGCGGCGGCACTGCTCAAGGAGGCCGGCTACAAGGGCGAGCCGATCCGCATCCTGACCAGCCGCCAGTACGAGTTCCACTACAAGATGGCGCAGGTCGCGGCCGAATATCTGAAAGCCGCGGGCTTCACCGTCGATCTCCAGGTCAGCGACTGGGCGACCATGATCCAGCGCAACAAGAAGCCCGAGCTCTGGGAAGTCTTCATCACCCACAGCCCCTTCCTGCCGGAACCCGCGCTGAACTTCATCCTGTCGAAGACCGCCGGCGGCTGGTGGGATACGCCGGAGAAGGAAAGGGCGCTCGATGCCTTCAACAGCGCGACCAGCCAGGACGCCCGCGTCAAGCACTGGGTCGAGTTGCAGAAGCTGATCTTCGAGCAGGCCCCGATCGTGAAGATCGGCAATTTCAGCGCGCTCTCGGCGGTCTCGCCGGGCCTCACGGGCTTCACCCCGTCGCCCTGGCCGGCGTTCTGGAACGTCGAGATCAAGCGCTAACCTCGAGCGCCGCGTTTCCACGGGAAGCGCGGCGCCTCCACGTAAGCCCCGAGCCTAAAAGCCTGCCATGCCACGCGCCTCTCTCGCCCTCGATCCCGCCATCATCGCCGCCCGCATCGCCCCGCATGTCGCGGCCTGGAACAGCGAAACCTCGCCGGGAATGATGATCGCCATCCTCTCGGGCGGCGAAGTCGTGCATGAAGCGGCCTATGGCATGGCCGATCTCGCCAACGGCATCCCGCTTTCCAGCCGCTCGGTGGTGCGCATCGCCTCGCAGAGCAAGCAGTTCACCACCTGGCTGCTGCTGGCGCTGGAGCGCGAGGGCCGCCTGTCCCTGCAGGACGGCGTCCGCACCCATCTGCCCTGGCTGCCCGATTACGGCCGGACGATCACCCTGCACCATCTCGCCTCGAACACCTCGGGCCTGCGCGACATCCTGGAGATGATGACGATCGGCGGCGTGCCGATCCTCGCGCCCTCCTCGCGCCAATACGCCTGCGACGTCGTCGGCCGACAGAGCGAGCTCAATTTCGAGCCGGGCTACGACCTGCTTTACAGCAACAGCAATTTCCTGCTGCTCTCGGAAATCCTGGAGAAGGTCTCGGGGCTCAGCTTCAACGACCTCCTGAAGGAGCGCATCACCGGCCCGCTCGGCATGCACGACACGGCCTTGATGCCGCGCGACGACGTGATCCTGCCGCGGCTCGCCGGACATCACCGCCGCGGACCGGACGGCAACTGGCTGAAGGCCGCCTGGGGCATCGCCATCGGCGGCGAAGGCGGCATGGTCTCGACGCTCGCCGACATGATCATCTGGCAGCAGAACCTGCGCCAGCCGAAGATCGGCGACACCCGGATGATCGCGCGCATGGAAGATGCCGGCGTGACGATCAACGGCGTCCCCTCGCCCTATGGCTACGGGCTGGTGCGCGACGATGGCGCACTCGGCGAGGCGGTCGGCCATGGCGGCTGGATCGCCGGCGCGCGCTCGGAATCGGTGCGCTTCAAGGAAGCCGATCTCGGCATCGTCTTGCTCGCCAATCACGACGATTGCGCGCCCTATGTCCTCGCTCGTTCGATCGCACGCGACCTGCTGGGAGCCACCCGCGAAGGGCGGGAGCACGAATTCGACCTTCCGGTCGGCACCTATCGCGATGAAGCCGGCGACGATGCCTTCCAGATCGAGCGGCGCCAAGGCCAGCCCTATCTGGTGATGAACATGGGAGGCGCGCCGCTCCTGCCCACTGGCGACGGAAGTTGGCAGCCGCAGGCCTCGATCCCGGCCTTCGCACTGAAGCCCGATACCGGCGGCACACTCTCGGCGACGCGCTTCGGCCGGACCCGTCGCTTCGTTCCGATCGCGCCGACCGCGCCTCCAATCGACCGCTTCGCCAACAGACACTTCACGGCGCAATCCGGCGCTTTCCACGGCGAGACCCGCAAGGCCGGCTCGGAATTGCACCTCACGCTCTCATCGCCCGAGGGCAGCCAGTGCGTGAAGCTCGTCGCCCATGGCGATGATTTCTTCTTCGCCCACCCGGTCAGCACCGAGGTTCATGATCAGTGGCGCGTCTGCCCCTGGGTGCTGCCCTGGCTGTTCACGGTCCGCATCACGGCCGACAGCCTGATCATCAACAGCGACCGCACCAAGCGGCTCGTGCTGAGCGAAATGTCTCGGTAGGCCCTCGCACGCTTCGCGAGGAACTCCACCCTTGTCATTGCGGGGCTTCGCGCAGCGAAGAACCCGGAATGACAAAGCGAGCGTTTGGAAACAGAGTGCTCGCCGCAGATCCCACCTTCTTCGAACACACTCATAACTTTCCGGAATGAAGTTCGGATTCCTTTGAATTTGCAATGAAGGTCCGCACCCTGGAGTCTCCCATCATCGAGGCTGCGCAGAACAGCCTGCACGAGGATCGGGAGCAATCAGATGAAGCCATGGGTGTTCGCACTGTCGATGCTGGCGGCCGGCACCGGCCCGAGCGCGGCCGAGGTCATTCACGCGACCTGGGGCGGCGGCGGCGCTGCCGTGCTGCGTGACTATTTCCAGGTTCAGTTCACCCAGAAGACCGGGATTCCCGCCCGCATGGCAGAGGTGCCCAACACGGCCGGCGCCGTCCGCTCTCCATCCGCCTCGCAGTACAATGTCGTCGAGGTCACCTACTTCGAGGCGATCGGCCTGGCGAAGTCGAACCTGCTCGAAGCCTTCGATGACAAGGAGATCCCCGCGATCGCCAACCTGCCGAAGGAGCTGGTGGTCCGGAACAAGGACGGCAAGATCGTCGGCCTCGCCACCCATTTCGGCTATTACGGCATCGCCTTCAACAACACGCTAGCCAAGGCCTCGGACTTCAAGTCCTGGAACGACCTCACCGACGCCCGCTGGAAAGGCAAGCTCGCGGTGACGCGCCCGGTCTACGCGACCTCCTACGACCTCACCATCCTCGCCCATGCCAATGGCGGCAGCGCCGCCAAGATCGAGCCCGGCATCGAGCCGCTCAAGGCCATCTTCGCCAATTCGCTGACGACCTATACCTCGCTCGCCCATATGAACACGCTGCTGACGCGGGGCGAGGTCACGGCCGCGCCGTTCTACTCGACACGCGTCTGGAGCCTGCGCCGCGACGGCCAGAAGACCATCGAGATGGCGATCCCCAAGGAGGGTGCGCTGATGCTGCCCTATGTCGTCGTGGTACCGAAGGGCTCCGCCGAACGGGCGCAGACCATCACCTATCTGAATGAGCTCCTGGACGCTGCCGCGCAGACCCGGATTTCAGGCCAGAACGGCTCGATCCCGACCAACAACAAGGCCGTGCTGCCGCCGGAATACGAGCAGGATCTCGGCATGACCCGCGAGGCGCTGATGAAGAAGATGTATATTCCGGATTGGAATGTCATCGTCAGCGACTACGAGGATCGGCTCAACCGGATCGAGCAGATCGCCGCCGGCAAGCGCTAGAGCAGCTTGCCGCCAAGCCGTCATTGCGAGGAGCGGAGCGACGAAGCAATCCAGGGGCGGCAGAGCTCTACGTTCCCCTGGATTGCTTCGCTACGCTCGCAATGACGGGTTCTTCATTACCGGCGCCGGTGCTCGTTTCACGATCCGCCGAACACCTCCTCACCCACTCGCTTACCCAGCGGATTCGATCGATGTCCCCTGCCCAGCCTGAAGCCCTTGCGCAGGCCGCGCCCTCCCGCGCGGCCCGCGGTTCCATCCATGTCGCCGGCGTCGCCAAGGCCTATGGCGCGACGACGGTGCTCTCCGGCCTCGATCTCGCGGTCGAAGCCGGAACCTTCGTCACCCTGCTCGGCCCTTCCGGCTGCGGCAAGACAACCTTGCTGCGCCTGATCGCCGGCTTCATCCAGCCCAGCGCCGGCAAGATCGCGATCGACGGCCGCGACATGGCCGGCCTGCCACCGCAGCGCCGACCGATCGGCATGGTCTTCCAGAACCTCGCGCTCTTCCCGCATTTCTCGGTCGAGGAGAACGTTGCCTACGGCCTGCGCCTGCGCAACGTGCCGGAGGCGGAATTGCGCCGGAAGGTCGGCACCTTCCTCGATCTCGTCGGGCTCGGCCATCTCGGCAGCCGCCGCATTTCGCAGCTCTCCGGCGGCCAGAAGCAGCGCGTGGCGCTGGCGCGGTCGCTGGTGCTCGAACCCTCGATCCTGCTGCTCGACGAGCCGCTCTCGGCGCTCGACCTGCAGCTCCGCAAGCAGCTGCAGGCCGCCCTCAAGGAAATACAGCGCCAGCTCGGCACCACCTTCGTCTTCGTCACCCACGACCAGGAAGAAGCGACCTTGATGTCGGATCGCATCGTGGTGATGAGCGCAGGCGCAATCCAGCAATACGACACGCCGCCCGCGATCTATTCACAGCCCGCCAATCTCTTCGTCGCCAAATTCGTGGGCGAGCTGAATGAGATACCCGGCCGCATCGCCGCAGTGACGTCCGAGACGGTAGAGATCGACGGCCCGGGCGGCCGCCACGCGCTGCCGATGAGCGGCATCCGCGGCTTCTCGCCAGTCCCCGGCACCTCCTGCGTGATCGGCCTGCGCCCCGAACGGATCACGATCCTGCCGCCGAATGCCGATGCCGATGCCGGTGGGCGCATCGCCCTACCCGGCACCGTCATCGAGCGCATCGCGCTCGGCTCGGTCCTGCGCTTCGTCCTGCGCTGCGGCGAGCAGCGGCTCGTCGCGGTGCGATTGGCCAGCGACGGTGCAGCCCTGCCGGAAGCCGGCTCGCCCTGCCGCATCGCCTTCGATCCCGCCGATGCCCAGGTCTTCGAGCCACTCGCAGCGCCCGCCGCTGCGAGCTTCGGAGAGAAGCCATGACGGAAACGCAGCCTGCCTCGCCGGCCAAGGCGCTGCTGCTCCTGCCGGTCCTCGCCCTGCTCGGCCTGTTCTTCGTCTCGGTCTTCCAGCTCTTCTCGAACGGCTTCGCCGATGCCGATGGCTGGTCGCTGCGCTATTTCCGGCAGATCGTGAACCGCAGCGACTATCAGGTCATCTTCGCTCGGACGATCCTGTCATCGCTGACGGTCGCCCTCCTCTCGGTCGCGCTGTCCTATCCGATCGCGCTCCTGCTCTGGCGGCTCGAACGCTGGCGCAACACGCTCCTGATCGTGGTCCTCGTGCCATGGCTGGTCAGCCTCGTCGTGCGCACCTATGGCTGGCTCGTGCTGCTCGGCCCCAAGGGCGTGATCAACGGCATGCTGGCCTGGACCGGGATCATCGAGCAGCCATTGGCGCTGATGTTCAACGATCTCGGCATCGTCATCGGGCTGACCCATGTGCTGATCCCCTTCGCGGTGATCTCGATCCTGTCCTCGCTGCTGGCGATCGAGAGCAATCTGGAGGAGGCCTCCGGCGTGCTCGGCGCGAGCCCCTTCCAGACCTTCCGGCGCATCGTACTGCCGCTGTCGCTGCCGGGCGCCTTCACGGCGCTGATCGTGATCTTCCTCGCGAGCATCGGCGCGATCGTCACGCCGATCGTGCTCGGCGGCATGTCGCATCAGTTCGTGGGCTCGCAGATTTACCAAGAGGTCATGTACACCTTCAATCTGAACAAGGCCGCCGCCTGGTCGATCTGTCTGCTCGCCATCAGCTTCCTGTCGCTGCTCCTGCTGAAAGCCATCGAGCGCCGGCTGATCGGGACCATGGAGTGAGCGCGATGACGGCAAATCCCAAAATCTCGACCTGGGCCGGCATCCTGCTGCTGATCTCGCTGCCGGCGCCGATCCTGATCATCATCGGCGCCTCCTTCAGCGACACCAGCTATATCCAATTCCCGCCGGAGGGCCTGAGCCTGCGCTGGTATCGTGATGCGCTGTTCGATCCGCGCTGGCCGCGTGCCTTCGCCATCAGCGTCTGCATCGCGGCGGTAACGGCGGTGATCGTCACCATCGTCAATTTCATGGCGGCCTATTACACGCAGCGCCATGCACCGAAGCTCGCGACCTGGCTGGAACTGGCGATCTTCTCGCCATTGTTCTTCCCGCACGCCGCGATGGGCGTCGCCATGGTCGCGCTCGTCGCCCAGTTCGGTTTGATCGGCACGGCGCCGGGCATCGTGCTCGCCCATCTCATCGTGACGCTGCCCTTCTCCTACCGCCCGATCCATATCGCCTTGCGCAGCCTCGACCCCGATCTCGTCCGCGCCGCCAATGTGATGGGCGCGAGCGAATGGCGCGCGCTCAAGGACATCGTCATCCCGATGTGCCGATCGGGCATCCTGACCTCGCTGCTCTTCGCCGGCATCATCTCCTTCGACGAGGTTACGGTGACCATGTTCCTGATCGGACCGAACATCTCGACCCTGCCGGTGCAGATCTTCTCCTTCGTCCAGGATTCGGCGACGCCGGTGCTGGCGGCGATCTCAACGATCAGCGTGCTGATTACCTTCCTCGCGGTGATCATCCTCGATCGCGTCGCTGGCCTCACCTTCTTCGTCCGCCACGACGGCGCCTGAACCCGCGCCGTCGCGCGTGCGCCGCTGCGGCAACCGCACGGTCAGGCTCTCGGCCGCGCGCGGATCGTCGCCATTGGCGAGCGCGGCAATTCGGCCCTTGAGCTCGGCGAGGAAGGACTTCGTCAGCGGCGAGACCGGCCGGTTGCGCGAGACGATGGCGTTGAAGGTGAAGGCGATGGTCGGCTCGAAGCGCCGCGCCACCAGATCCGGCCAGAAACCCTGATGCACGGTCATCGGCTCGACGATGGCGATGCCGAAGCCCCGCGAAACGAGCGCATTGGCCTCGACTGAGGAGAACACCTCCGCCCGCATCTTGCGCGAGATGCGCTGCTGTTCGAACACCGCGTCGGTCAGGTGCCGCATCCGGCTATTGCGGGTAAACGAGATGAACTCCGCCCCCTCCAGATCGCGCGGCACGATCACCTCGCGCGATGCCAGCGGGTGGTCCCGCCGCATCACACAGACCGCATCGGCATGAAAGAGCGGCTCGGTCAGCAGGTCCGGGTGATGGAAATGGCTGACCGAGAAGCCTATATCGACATTCTGCCCGAGCACGTCGCTGCCGACGACGCTGGAGACGTCGAGCGTCACCGAGATCGCCGGATTGGCCTCGGCGAAGGCGACGAGCGCATCCGCCACCAGCGTATGGCCGATCGAGGCCGCCGAGACGATCCTGAGCTCGCCTGAACGCAGGTCGCGCAAATCCCTGGCAAAGCGCTCGACATCGCTGAGCGAGGCAAAGAGCCGCCGCACCTCCTTGTAGAGCAGTTGCGCCTGATGCGTCGGGATCAGGCGCTTGCGCTTGCGCTCGAACAGGGTGAGCGCGAGGTCGATTTCGAGCCCCGCCAGGATCTTGCTCATCGCCGGCTGAGACAGCCGCATCCGCTCGGCTGCGGCCGTGACGCTGCCGGTCTCCATGAACTGGATATAAGCCTCGAGTTGTCGATGGGTGATCCGCATGCAAGGCTCCGCCACTGGCTTCGGATCGAATATAACCAACAGGCATGATTTCTAGTCAAAAAGAAATTTGCGGCGCCCTGCCGGCAGCGGAATAGTGCGAGCCGGGCCAGACGGAAAACTGGAAAACGCGCCAGAGACCGGCACAGCCTCGCAATCCCGCCACGCTCTCAACCGCGTACGAGCACAGACGGAAAACATAACTTCCTGACCTGTTCGACGCGAACATGCCTTTCGAGATGCCAATGCCGCCCCTTCCCGCCGAGAGTGAAATGCCCGTCTGGGCCGATGCCTATGTGGCGCGCCTGGCCGCGCTCGATGTCGCGGCGCGGCATCGCGAGATGGAGCGCTTCAGCTTCCCCCGCAATATCGGGACCCTGCTGCGCGAAGCGGCGGCCGAGACTCCGGACGGGCTCGCCTGGAACTTCTTCGAAACCGGCGAGACGATCACCTATGCCGCGCTCGATGTGGCGGTCGACCGGATGGCCGCGGCGCTCGCCTCCTTCGGCGTGACGCGCGGCATGAAGGTCGGCGTCATGCTGCCGAACTGCCCGCAGATGCCGATCGTCTGGCTGGCGCTGGCGCGGATCGGCGCCGTGATGGTGCCGGTCAACCTGCGCTATACCGGCCGCGAGCTCGCCTATGTGCTCGGCGATGCCGGCGCCGAGGCGCTGGTCATCCACGATGAATGCGGCCCGCAATATCGCGAGGCGGTGGAGGTCGCCGAGGCCGGGAAGTTCCCGCGGCCTCACCGCATCCTGCGCATGGCCGCCGAGGAGACGCAGGAGAGCCTGCTGCCGCCGGGCGCCATGACGCTCGAGGCCCTCGTCGCTTCGGTGCCAGAAGGCGCGCGGCATGACGGGCCGGAGCCCGCCCATGACGACCTCATGAACATCCAGTACACCTCGGGCACGACCGGCTTCCCCAAGGGCTGCATGCTGACGCATCGCTACTGGCTGGGTGCCGCCTTCGTGAACGGCTTCCGCGATGCCAAACGCCTCCGCCGTGTGCTCGCCTCGACGCCGTTCTTCTACATGGACCCGCAATGGCTATTGCTGCTGTGCTTCTACCAGCGCGGCACGCTCTTCGTCGCGAAGCGTCAGAGCGCCAGCCGCTTCGCCGCCTGGCTGCGCGAGCACCGCATCCATTTCTGCCTGTTCCCGGAGATCGTCTTCAAGCAGCCGGAAACGCCCGAGGACGGCAACACCGAGCTGATGCGAGCCAACATCTACGGCCACCGCAAGGAGGTGAACGCGGCTTTGCGCAAGCGCTTCAACGCCCCGGCGATGGAGGCTTTCGGCATGACCGAGGTCGGCCCCGGCCTCTACATGCCTCTGAATGCGCTCCACATGGTCGGTTCCGGCTCCTGCGGCATCCCCGCCCCGTTCCGGCAGGCGCGCGTCGTCGACGAGGAGGGCAAGGATATCCCGCGCGGCGAGATCGGCGAACTCGTGCTGAAAGGTCCCGGCCTGATGCTCGGCTATTACAACCGCCCCGAGGCCAATCGCGACAGCTTCTTCGGCGAATGGTTCCGTACCGGCGATCTCTTCCGTCAGGATGCCGAGGGCTATTTCTATATCGTCGGCCGCCTCAAGGATATGGTGCGGCGGGCCGGCGAGAACATCGCGGCGCGGGAAGTCGAGACCGTCTTGCGCAACATGGACGAGATCGAAGAGGTCGCGGTTGTCCCGGTGCCGGACGACCTGCGCGGCGAGGAGGTCAAGGCCTATGTCCTGCCGGCCGCCGGTATCAACGGCAGCGACGACCTGATCGGCCGGATCGCCAGGCATTGCGAAGCCAATCTCGCCGCCTTCAAGATCCCCCGCTACATCGCCTTCGTCGACGACATCCCGCGCACCGCCTCGCAGAAAGTCGCGAAGACGGCCTTGACGGCCGGGGTCGCCGATCTGCGTCTCGGCGCCTTCGACAGGGTGGAAGGAATCTGGCGATGAGCATGCCCCTCTGGAGCCGCAGCGCGGCCAAACTCCTGCCCGAGCTGCGCTCCGGCGCGCTCAAGGCCGAGACGCTGATGAGCTCCGTGCTCGGCCAGATCGAGGCCCGCAACGCGCCCGTCAACGCCTTCTCCCATGTCGCGACAGACAGCGCGCTCGACGCCGCCCGTGAGGCCGACCGTAAGCTCGCGGCCGGCGCTGAGCCTGGCCCGCTCCACGGCTTGCCCTTCAGCGTCAAGGACTTGGTCGCCGTCGCCGGCATGCCGCTCGAATACGCCTCGCACGCCTTCGCCGGGCAGGTCGCCGACAAGGATGCCGAAGCGGTCGCCCGCCTTCGCCGGGCCGGCGCGATCCCTTTCGCGAAATCGACCACCCCGGAATTCGGCCACAAGGTGCTGACCGATTCCCCGCGCCAGGGCATCAGCCGCAATCCCTGGAACACCGACTATAGCTGCGGCGGCTCCAGCGGCGGCGCGGCCATCGCAGCGGCGATGGGCTTCGGCCCACTCCATCTCACCTCGGACGGCGCCGGCTCCGGCCGCATCCCGGCCTCCTGCTGCGGCGTCGTCGGCCTGAAGCCGAGTTGGGGTGCTGTGCCGCACGAGACCACGACGGACTTGTTCGGCTCGCTGACCTGCCTTGGCCAGATGGGCCGCACGGTCGCGGATGTCGCGCTGATGTTCAACGCGATGAAGGGTCCCGACCGGCACGACCCGCTCTCCTTCGGCGGCTCGGCCGAGCCCGTCCGACTTCCCGAGAATCCCGTCGCCACCCTCAAGGGCCTGCGCTTCCGCTACGCTCCCCGGACACTCAATCGCTGGGTCGCCTCGGCGGTGGAGGCTGCGGTCGGCGAGACGGTCGAACGCTTGCTGACAGCCGGCGCCGAGCAAGTGGCGATGCTGGATGACATCATCTTCGACACACCCTCGGCCCTCGTGCTGATGCGCGCCTACCAGCATGCCCGCTTCGGCACACTGCTGGAGGAGCACGGCGAACGCATGGACCGCACCGCCCGCCTCGGCCTCACCCTGCAGCCGGAAGCGCAGACCTATACGCGCCTCGCCCATGCCCAGCGCGCCCGCTCCGAGATCTACCGGCAGGTGGAACGCCTCTTCGACGGCGCGGATGTCTTCATCACGCCGACCGTCGCGACACCGGCCCTGCCGATCGGCCAGCAATCGGACGGCCCGCTCGTCGTCGACGGCATCGACCACGGCGCGCTGCGCGACGCCTGGTATCCCTACACCATCCCCTACAATGCCAGCGGCCACCCGGCCCTCTCCGTGCCCTGTGGCATCAGCCCGGACGGCCTGCCGATCGGCCTCCAGATCGTCGGCCGCTGGCATTCCGAGACCCAGCTTCTGGCCGTCGCTGCAGCGATCGAAGCGCTGAAGCCATGGGCCGCGAATTGGCCCGCCCTCTCCGGCAAGGAGCAGCATTCGTGATCATCGACTACGGCAGCCGTCCGCCACTCCCGGCCTTCGGCCCGAAGGGCGCCGAGCATCTCAAGCGCTATCGACAGGTCTATGCCGCCAGCGAGACTGCGGCCGAGCCGCAGCAGGACTTCGCCGGCTATCTCGCGGAATACGACAAGGCCGGCGTCAGCCATGTCTGCGTGAAGGCGCGCGACCTAGAGACAACCTATGGCTGGCGCATCAGCAACGAGGATGTCGCCGATTTCTGCCGCGAGCAGGGGCCGCGCTTCATCGGCTTCGCCGGCGTCGACCCCAACAAGGGCATGACGGCGGTGCGTGAGCTCCACCATGCCGTGCGCGTGCTCGGCTTGCGCGGTCTCAACCTGCAATGCTTCGAGCACCACCTCGCGATCAACGACCGGCGGATGTATCCGCTCTATGCCAAATGCATCGAGCTCGACATCCCCGTGAATATCCATTGCTCGATCAATTTCGCGACCTCGACACTGATGCGCTACGGTCACCCGTCCCTGCTCGACGAGGTGATGGTCGATTTCCCGGAATTGCGGGTCTGCGCCTCGCCGCCGGGCTTCCCCTGGGTGCACGAACTGATCGGCGTCGCCTGGCGCCACCCCAATGTCAGCATCGGCCTCGTCGCCGTCCGGCCGAAATACCTGCAGGTCGCGGGCTCCGGCTATGAGCCGCTCCTGCAATACGGCCGCACCGTGCTGAAGGACCGCATCATCTTCGGCAGTGCTTACCCGCTCGGCCCGATCGCGCGCACCATCGCCGAGATCAGGGCGCTCCCGATCGGCGAGGAAGTGGAAAGGCTCTGGCTCCACGACAACGCCAAGCGCTTCCTGCGGCTTTAAGGCTGGCGGCGCCGGAAAGCTCCCAGCCGCGAGGGCGTGATTCAGCGGGTGTACAGCGGACGCTAACGCTGCAATATCGGCTGGAGCCCGCATGCGGCGGGGCTCGAACCGGAACCCACGACTGACCACGGACATCGCAACGGTGCCGGCGCCGCCTGCGGCCCGGGATCATCGATGCGAAGCTCGTGTTCGGCGCTCAGGAAGGACATTGACCATGGCATTTGTCACGACCAAGGACGGCGTCGAGATCTTCTACAAGGACTGGGGACCGAAGGACGCCCAGCCGATCATGTTCCACCATGGCTGGCCGCTGAGCAGCGACGACTGGGACGCCCAGATGCTGTTCTTCCTGCACAAGGGCTATCGCGTCGTCGCCAGCGACCGGCGCGGCCATGGCCGCTCGGCCCAGGTCTGGGACGGCCATGACATGGACCATTACGCCGCCGACGCCTCGGCCGTGGTCGAGCATCTCGACCTCAGGAATTCCGTCCATATCGGCCATTCGACCGGCGGCGGCCAGGTCGCGCGCTATGTCGCGAAACATGGCGAGCCGCAGGGCCGTGTCGCTAAGGCGGTGCTGGTCTCGGCCGTGCCGCCGCTGATGGTGAAGACGGCCGGCAATCCCGGCGGCCTGCCGATCGAGGTCTTCGACGGCTTCCGCAAGGCCCTCGCCGACAACCGGGCGCAGTTCTTCCTGGATGTGCCGACCGGCCCGTTCTACGGTTATAACCGGCCGGGCGCGAAGGTCGACGAGGGCGTGATCCGGAACTGGTGGCGCCAGGGCATGATGGGCAGCGCCAAGGCCCATTACGACGGCATCAAGGCCTTCTCCGAGACCGACCAGACCGGCGACCTCAAGGCGATCAGCGTGCCGACGCTCGTGGCCCATGGCGACGACGACCAGATCGTGCCGATCGGCGCCTCCGCCCATGAATCGATCAAGCATCTGAAGAACGGCACGCTCAAGGTCTATCCGGGCTATCCGCACGGCATGCTGACCACCCATGCCGAAGTGCTCAACGCCGACCTGCTCGCCTTCGTGAAAGGCTGAGCCCGCCTGACATCCCATCGGGGCGACCGTAACGGTTGCCCCTTCGGCGCTCCTCCCTCTGCGCCGCGCGATCCATTCGTCCCGTGAGAGCGGGGAACGGACAAACCGTCCCGAATAAATTTTCGCAAAGCGCAGCTTGTCTCGGGACGCCACGCCTGTTAAACGTTTTTCTGTAAAACGTTTAACAGGCGACTTGATGGACAATGGGCGGGTCACGATCCGGGATGTCGCGGCGCGCGCCGGCGTGTCCATTGCAACCGTTTCGAACGTCTTCAGCGGCAACAAGCCGGTCAATGCCGACTTGCGCGAGCGCGTACTGAAGGCTGCCGAGGAACTCGCCTACCAGGTCGATCGAGCCGCCTCGCAACTGCGCTCGGGCCAGGCCCGCGTGGTCGGCGTCCTCGTGCCCGACCTCGACGACGTCTTCTTCACCTCGCTGGTCTCGCAGCTCGAAGTCCTCGCACAGAAGGACGGCTACGACATCCTCGTCGCCAGCTCCCGCGACGATCTCGGGCTCGAGCAGTCGCGGCTGCGTACCCTGCTGGCCTGGCGCCCGTCCGGGCTGATCGCCGTGCCCTGCTCCGACGCCGTACCGGACGCACTGCGCAACGAGATCGGGCGTCTGCCCATCGTTTTCGCCGACCGCGTGCCGCCCGAAGGATCGCTCGTCGACACCGTGGCGATCGACAACCGGGAGGCCGGCGAGATCGCAGCCCGCCACCTCCTCGCCAAAGGCCATCGCGACCTCTTCGTCGCGGCTTCCAGCCTCGCGATCTCGCCGATCCGCGAGCGCGTCCGCGGCGCCTGCGAACTGATCCGCCGCACGCTCGACCGCGAGCCGACCGTGATCGAGCTCGGCTCGAATGCCGATCGCGGCGCCGCGACCTTCCTGCACTGGCTCGAACGGCACCCGCAGCCCAGTGCCGTCATCGCGCTCACCAATGTCACGACGCTGAGCACGCTCTCGGCGCTGGCCCGGATGCGGATCGATATCCCCGATCCGGTCTCGGTCGTCGGCTTCGACGATTACCCCTGGATGAGCGCCCGCAAGACCGGGCTGACCGCGATCCGCCAGCCGATCGCCGAGATCGCGGAAGCGGCCTGGAGCCGCCTGCGCGCCCGCATGGCCGGAGACGCAGGCCCGCCGACCCATTGCGTGCTCCAGGCCAGCCTGCAGACCCGCGATTCCGTAAGCGATCTCGCCGCCGGCGCCGAGCATGGCGACAGCCACGACCCGCCGCCGGCATCGGAAAGACCTGCCGCTTCGCTCAAGGCGGTGCACTGACGAAGACAGCCTGCGGACGCCACGCGTCCGAGCCACCGGGCCGACAGAGCCCGGAGCAAAGAAGTCCTGGAGGAAACGCGTGCAGCTTCAACGAACGGCACGGCTATTGCCGCTGCTTGCGCCGGTGCATCTGCTCATCCTGAGCGTCATCGTGCTGCCGTCGCTTTATGTCGTCTGGCTGAGCCTGAACACGTCGAGCTTCGGCCAGGCGCCGAGCTTCGTCGGCCTGCGGAACTACTGGCGCGTCCTGACCGACCCCGCCTTCCATAGCGCACTCTGGAACACCGTCGTCCTCGTCGTCGTCGCGGTGCATCTGGAACTCGCCGTCGGCCTCGGCATGGCCCTGCTCTTCGCCAGCGGCCTGCCCTTCCGGCGTTTCCTGCTCGTCGCGGTGCTCGCGCCCTATGCCGTCAGTGAAGTCACAGCCGTGGTGATGTGGCGCTTCCTGTTCGACCCCGATGCCGGGCCGATCACGCTGGCGCTCCGGGCTCTGCACCTGCCGACGCTCGACTGGTCCTTCGAACCCTCGCACGCGATGATCCTGATCGGCCTTTTGACGATCTGGCTGCACCTGCCCTTCACCTTCGTCATCGTCTATGCCGCCCGCCTCGCCATTCCCGCGGAGCTGTACGAAGCCTCCCGGATCGACGGCGCGACGCGCTGGCAGGCTTTCCGGAAGGTAACGCTGCCGCTGCTCGCCCCGGCAATGCTGATCGCCCTGCTCTTCCGCTACATCTTCGCCTTCCGCCTGTTCTCGGAGGCGTGGCTCCTGACCAAGGGTGGCCCTGCCCGCTCGACCGAGGTCGTGGCGATCTACCTCTATCAGGAGGCCTTCAGCTTCAACGCCTTCGGTCCGGCTGCCGCCACCGCCTGGATCATGGTGCTGGCCTCGCTGCTGCTCGCCGGCGCCTATGTCTTCCTGCTCAAGCGCGGAGGTGTCGCCCATGCGCGCTGAGCGCCTCCTGATCGGGCTGGGCAAGGCGCTCGCCGTCGCGGCGATCCTGTTCTGGTCGCTGTTCCCGATCCTGTTCATCGCGATGTCCTCGCTGAAGCCCGGCCAGGACATCTTCGCGGTGCCGCCGAAATGGCTGTTCACGCCGACCTTCAAACACTACGCCGAGCTCTGGCGTTCCTGGGGCGTGTTCTTCGAGGGGCTGCTCAACAGCCTGCTGATCACGGTGGGGGCAACGCTGCTCGCCATCGTCGCCAGTGCCTGCGCCGGCTATGTCTATTCGCGTAATTCCGGCCGCTGGCTCGGCGCGAGCCTGCTCGGGCTCATCGTCGTCCGCCTGATCCCGCCGATCGTGGTGACGCTGCCGCTCTTCCCGATCGTGAACTGGCTCGGGCTCAGCGACACCCATCTCGTCCTGATCCTGCTCTACGCGACCTTCTTCGTCTCGCTCGGCACCGTGCTGATGCGCACCTTCATGGACCAGATTCCGCGCGAGCTGGACGAAGCAGCCGCGATGGACGGGGCAAGCCGCCTTACCATCCTGCGCAAGGTCATCGCGCCGCTGGCGATGCCGGGCATGCTCGCGGTCGCGGTCTTCGTCATCGTGTTCTCGTGGAACGAGTTCCTCTTCGCCTTCATCTTCACCGCGACCAAGGCCAAGACCGCGCCTCTCGTGATCTCCGAGATGATCGGCTCCATCGACGGCGTCGATTGGGGGATCCTCTTCGCCGCCGCGACGGTGCAGCTCGTGCCCGTCCTTCTCTTCGTCGTCTTCATGAACCGCTACCTCGTGGCCGGTCTCACCGCCGGTTCGACGAAGGGGTAGCCAACCACAAGAGGGAGGCAGACCATGTCGAACAAGCCTGAAACCAAGCTCACTCGCCGTGCCTTCTCCGCCGGCGTCGCCGCGGCACTCGCCATTGGCCCAGCGCGCGCCGCCGGCAAGACGCTGAACGTGCTCAGCCACAAGGTCCACCAGACGGTGCTCGGCAGCGGCGATGGCGACCTGATGGCCGGCTGGCGCAAGGCCAACGACGCCGAGATCGCCTTCGCGACCTTCGATTCCAATCCTTTGCAGGACCGGCTCTTCCGCGAGGCCAGCCTGAAGGAGACCGAATACGGCGTCGGCTATCTCATCGACAACCGGCCGACCTCGCAGATCGCCGCGCTGTTCGAGCCGCTCGGCCCCTATCAGGACAAGGACGCGATCGAGGATTTCGGCGATATCGCGCCCGGCCTCGTGCAGGGCATGACGGTCGACGGCAAGCTGATCGGCATTCCCGTCCGCCATGCGACGCAAGGCCTGTTCTACAACGAGGCGCTGCTGGAGGAGGCCGGCATCACCGCCCCGCCGGCGACGCTGGAAGAGCTGATCGAGCAGGCGAAGAAGACCACCTTCACCGCCAAGGCCGGCACGCCCGTGACCGGCATGGTGCTGGCGAGCGACCTCGCCGTCTTCCCGGTGATGTTCGCCCGCGCCTATGGCGGCGATTTCATCAGTCCCGATCTCAAGCTGGTGCCGAACCGCGAGGCGCTGGAGCAGGGGCTCAGCGCGCTGCGCGGCATGTTCGAGGCGGGCAGCCTGCCGCGCAGCTATGCGACGACCAAGAATGACGATCAGGTCACCTGGCTGCAGCAGGGCCGCGCCGCCTTCACCGTGCTGCCCTTTGCCCGCGGCGCGCAGCTCAACAATGCCGAGCAGAGCAAGTTCCCCGGCAAGATCAAGGCCGTGCCCTTCCCCGGCTCCAAGGCGATCGAAGGCAAGATGCCGATGGCCTCGGTCGTCGAGGCCTGGGCGATGGCGATCCCGAAGAACGCCAAGGACAAGGCGCTGGCCTGGAGCTTCATCAAGGAGGTCTCCAGCAAGCGCGTGACGCTGGGCATGGCGCTCAACGGCAACGGCCCGGTGCGCGTCTCGACCTATGCCGACGAGAAACTGAAGGCCGGCAACGCGCTCGCCGCCGTCGAGGCCAAGGTTCTGGCGACGGCGCGCGGCGCCTTCCCACCCTTCCCCGAGGCCGCCCGCGCGCAAGCGACCTTCCTCGAGGAAGTCCAGCTCGCCGTGCTCGGCCGCAAGCCGGTCAAGGACGCCGTCTCCGCCATCATCGAACGCGTCAAGCCGATGATGCCGGCCTGATCGCACACTCGGCCTGAGGGGCTCGTTGCCCGGCAGGCCTTTGCCCATTCGCTACACCCTGAAGGATCTTCATCATGTCGACCGCCGCGACCCGCTTCATCGAGGAGCCGGCCCGCTCCATCCCCGTCTCCGCCGAATATGACGTGCTCGTCGTCGGCGGCGGCCCCTCGGGCCTCACCGCCGCGCTCGCCGCCGCCGAGGACGGCCTGCGCGTCGGGTTGATCGAGAGCCGCAGCTTCGTCGGCGGCAACATGACGATCGGCCTGCCGGTGCTCGGCTTCCTCGGCCAGAAGGGCAACCAGATCATCGACGGCCTGCCGCAGAAATTCATCGAGCGCCTGCGCCGGGAGCGCCAGGGCGCAAGCGAGCACCGACCCTGCCCGCTCCATATGGGCATCACGCTGGTCGAGCCTGAAGCCGTGAAGACGGTCGCGCTGGAGATGCTGACGGAAGCCGGCGTCGACGTGCTGTTCTACACCTTCTTCGCCGGTGCGCTGGTCGAGAACGACACGATCCGCGGCGTCATCACCGAGAGCAAGAGCGGCCGCAGCGCCATCCTCGCCAAGGTCGTGATCGATTGCAGCGGCGATGCGGACGTCGCCTACAGCGCCGGCGTGCCGACCGAGAAGGGCAACGAGCATGGCGGCATGCAGCCGCCGACGCTGATGTTCTGCCTCGCCGGCGTCGACACCGATGCGCTGCGCCTCTCGATTGCCAATGCGCCTCCCGCCGCGCGGACCTATCTCACCGACTTCATCCCGGCCGAGTATTTCGGCCAGAACCACCAGTTCATCGTGGTCGGCATGCGCGAGCTCATGGCCAAGGCCAAGGCCGAGCGCGGCCTGCAGATCCCGAACGAGCGCACCATCATCATCACCGGCCTGAAGAAGGGCGAGGTCTGGATCAACATGACCCGCGTCAAGGGTACGGACGGCACCGATGCCCGCAGTCTGACCAAGGGCGAGATCGAGGGCCGCGCCCAGATCGACGATATCGTCACCTATCTCGTCAATTACGTGCCGGGCTTCGAGAAGGCCTATTTCACCAAGACGGCGCCCTTCCTCGGCATCCGCGAGACGCGCCGCATCCGCGGCCAATATGTGATGACGCAGGAGGACGTGCTCGCCTGCGCACATTTCGACGATGCCATCGCAGTGGCGAGCTATCCGATCGACATCCACCGTCCGTCCGACGATGGCTGCACGCTGATCTGGTGCGGCGACTGCTACGACATCCCCTATCGCTCGCTGGTGCCGCAGAAGATCGCCAACCTCCTGGTTGCCGGCCGCAGCATCTCCGCGACCCATGAGGCGATGGGCGCGATCCGCGTCATGGCGACCTGCATGGCGATGGGCGAGGCGGCCGGCCGCGCCGCCAAGATCTCGGTGCGCGGCAACCGCCCGCCGGCCGATATCGACGTCGGGGAATTGCGCCGCCAGCAGCTCGAACGCGGCGTCTACCTGCGCAACCCGGACGGCACCCGCGCCGGGCCGCCGAACCGCGCCGCGGCCTGATATGGCCGGCCACTTCATCGGCATCGATGTCGGCACCGGCAGCGCCCGGGCCGGCATCTTCGACCGGACGGGACGCATGCTCGCGACGGCGAAGCGCGACATCGCGCTCTATCGCGACGGGCCTGATTTCGCCGAGCAGTCGAGCGCGGATATCTGGCAGGCCGTCTGCGCCAGCGTGCGGGAGGCGATGACGCAGTCTGGGCTCAGGCCGGACGAGATCGCCGGCATCGGCTTCGACGCGACCTGCTCGCTGGTCGTGCTCGGACCGGGCGGGAAGCCGCTGCCGGTCGGAGCGCATGGAGATGCCGACCGCGACATCATCGTCTGGATGGATCATCGCGCCATCGACCAGGCCGAGCGCATCAACGCGACCGAGCATCCGGTCCTCGCCTATGTCGGCGGCACGATCTCGCCGGAGATGGAAACGCCGAAGCTGCTTTGGCTCAAGGAGAACTTGCCCGCGAGCTATCACACCGCCTGGCAGTTCTTCGACCTGCCGGATTTTCTGACCTGGCGCGCGACAGGCTCGCTGGCGCGCTCGACCTGCACGGTCACCTGCAAATGGACCTATCTCGCCCATGAAGGGCACTGGGACGAGAGCTATTTCCGTAAGATCGGCCTGGGCGATCTCGCCGATGGCGGCTTCGCCCGCATCGGCACCGAGATCGTTCCCGGCGGCACCGCGCTCGGCAACGGGCTCACCGAACAGGCTGCCGCCGAACTCGGGCTGAACCCCGGCACCCCCGTCGCCGCCGGTCTGATCGATGCCCATGCCGGCGGTGTCGGCTCGGTCGGCGTGCACTCGCCGCACGGAACGGCGCTGACCCGCATGGCCTATGTCTTCGGCACCTCGGCCTGCACCATGGCGAGCAGCGCCGAGCCGATCTTCATCCCCGGCATCTGGGGGCCCTATTTCTCGGCGATGGCGCCGGGCCTCTGGCTCAGCGAAGGCGGCCAATCCGGTGCCGGCGCCGCCATCGAGCAGCTCATCGGCTTCCACCCGGCAGCGCCCGAGGCGCAGCGCCTCGCCGAAGGCGAAGGGCTGTCATTGCCCGACTGGCTCGCGGCGCGAGCAGCCCGACATGTGGCCACCCCCTCGGAAGCGGCCTGCCTCGCCAGCGAGATCATCGTCGTGCCGGACTTCCTCGGCAACCGCTCGCCCCATGCCGATCCGCAGGCGCGGGCGGTGGTCGCCGGGCTCGGCATGGAGCGCGATCTCGACCATCTCGTTGCGCTCTATGTCGCCGGCCTCACCGGCATCGGCTACGGCCTGCGCCAGATCATCGAAGCCAGCCGCGCCAAGGGCGCGGTCATCGAGGCGATCGTGCTCAGCGGCGGTGCGGGCCGCCATCCACTGATCCGGCAATTGCTGGCGGACTGCTCCGGATTGCCGCTGCTCGCGCCCCACGAGGTCGATCCCGTCCTGCTCGGCTCGGCCATGCTCGCAGCCACGGCCGCGAAAACCTTTCCCGGCCTCGGCGAGGCCATGACCGGTATGGCGCCCGGCGCCACCGTCTTCGCCCCGGCCGGTGGCGACATCGCCGAGCTGCACGCCCGCCGCCTTGCCGCTTTCGAAACGCTGCAGGCGGCCGCCCGCACAGCCCGCACGCTCATGCAGCCCGCGCGCCATCAAGCTCTATCGGAGACCTCGACGTGACCCAGGACCTGACCGGAAAGACCGCCGCGATCACCGGCGCAGCCTCGGGAATCGGCCTCGCCTGCGCGAAGCGCCTGCTCGCGGCCGGCGCGCGCGTCATCCTGGTCGATCGCGACGGGGAGGCGCTGGCGCGGGCCTGCAAGCCGCTCGGCACTGCGGCCATTCCGCTCGTCGTCGACCTGACCGACCGCGCCTCCGTCGCCGGCATGCTGCCGGCGATCCTCGACAAGGCCGGTGCGCTCGACATCTTCCATGCCAATGCCGGCTCCTATGTCGGCGGGCCAGTCAGCGAAGGCGACCCCGATGCCTGGGACCGGATGCTCAACCTCAATGTCAACGCCGTCTTCCGCAGCATCCATGCGGTGCTGCCGCATATGATCGCGCGCAAGACCGGCGACATCCTCGTCACCAGCTCGGTGGCCGGGATCGTCCCCGTGGTCTGGGAGCCCGTCTACACCGCCTCGAAACATGCGGTTCAGGCCTTCGTCCACACCCTGCGCCGCCAGGTCATCCCACATGGCCTGCGCGTCGGCGCCGTGCTGCCCGGCCCGGTGGTGACTGCCCTGATCGCCGACTGGCCGCAGGCAAAGCTCGATGCCGAGCGTGCCCGCGGCGGCCTGATCGAGGCCGAAGAGGTGGCGGAGGCCGTGCATTTCATGCTGACCCGCCCGCGCAATGTCACCATCCGCGATCTCGTCATCCTGCCGCAGAGCACGGACCTCTAGACGATCATCGCGTCACCGGAGCAACAGCCTGCATCGTGGCCGGGACCCCGGCGTCCGCGATGGGAGCGAGCTCGCGGTGCAGATTATTCTAGCCTCGCTTCTTCTTCGGGGAGCCGATGCCTGGCGAGCCGTCGCCGGACAGTCTGGACGAGGCGGCAGCAGCAGGCGGCTCGGCTGCCGCGGCAGCCGGCGGGTTGACCAATGGCGAGGCCTGCCCGTCCGAAAACCAGCCTCAATCCATGTCGCGGAAGGCATGACCTGCGCTGGCGACGCCTTCGATCACGCTCGGTGGCAGCAGATCCGCGGCAGCGGTCCCGTCGAAAAGCCATTCCTTGGGATCGGCAAAGTCCGGCAGTTTCGCGCCGCTGGCGACGTAGAGCCCGATCGCAGGCTTCCTGGCGTTGAGATAGAGATCATATTGCTGCATCGGAGCCATCCTTTATTCGGACAAGACGGCCGCGATCCCCCGCGTGCGAGGATCGCGGCCGGAAGCGTCAGAGGTTCACCGGCTTGCCGGAGGGCTCTTCCTCCAGCGTCACGGCGATGTCCGCATTGGCGGAGAGGCGCACCTTGCTGCCTTCGACGCCGGCGACGAAGCCGAGCTCGATAAAGTGGTGATGGCCTTCATGCCGGCCGTAGGAATCGCTCTTCTTGAGCTTGATGCGCTCTCCCTCGACGCGGTCGACCGAACCGACATGCACACCGTCGGCCCCGACGACCTCCATGCCTTCCTTGATCCTGTCCTTCATCGCGCCTTCCTCCTGGGTTGAAACCTGTCCATCGTCGAGCCCCGTGCCGGAAGACGGAGGCCCCGCCCGCCATTGCGGGTCGGAGCGATAACCGCCAGCCGCTCAGGCCAGTTCCAGATCGCCCTCGTCCACCATCGCCAGCTTCTTGCCGTTGAAGATCAGGCTGCCCTTGCCGGCCGGGAGCTTCGCGGCCGCAGCGTCGTGCACGCCTTCCTCACGCGTCGCCAGCGACCGGGCGGACTGGATGAAGCCCTTGGCGCGATCGGCGTATCGTTCAGCATTCATCGCATGGCCTTCCGGAACACTGTTGAACCAGGGCTCATGCCGGCGATTTCAGGCAAACCGGCTGCGCCCCTGCATTGTGTGGGGAGCAACCGCTATGCCAAGGCCGGCATCGAATGAATTCAAGGCGATAGACGGAAATCTAGCAGGACTCCGGACAAACTGTCGAGGCGCCACGGGACAATCTGTCCCTGCGCCTGATGGCATCAGCGGGCGGCGGGCAGCCAGATCGTGAAGGTCGTGCCGAGGCCCGGCTCGCTCTCGACCGAGATCTTGCCGCCCTGCCGCGTCGCCAGCATCTGGCTGATCGACAGGCCCAGCCCGGTGCCTTCCCGCTGCTTGGTCGTGAAGAACGGATCGAAGACCTTGCGCATTACCTCCGGGGTCATGCCCGTGCCGGTATCCGAGACGTGGATCGCAACCCCATCCTGGCCGTCCATGTCGCAGTCGAAGGTGCGCAGGCCGAGGCGGCCGCCATCCGGCATCGCATGAATGGCATTGACGATCAGGTTGACCAGGACCTGCTGAAGCTCGGTGCGATTCATCATGATCGGCCGGATCGCCCGATCCTCGCGCTCGACCTCGATCGTGCTTTTCTTCAGGAGATGCTGCACCAGCGGCAGCGTGTCGGAGATGATGCCGGCCACGGCATAATGTTCGGTATAACCGGCATATTCCTGAGGTTTGGCGAACTGGAGCAGCTTGGTCACGATCTCGGAGACGCGATCCATCTGCTGCTCGATCAGCCGGAACTCCGTCTGCGCCTGACGGGCCTCTGCGCCCATCAGCTGGCGGATCACCTCCAGATTGCCCTGTATGACAGCGATGGGATTGTTGATCTCATGGGCGACGCCGGCGGTGATCTCGCCGATCGCGGCGAGCTTCTCGGACATCACGAGCTGCCGGGTCGTCGTCTCGAGCTGCGTCGTCGTGAGCTGGAGGGCGCGGGCGCGCTCCTCGACGCGCTGATTGAGCTCCTCGTTCCATCGCCGCAGCTCGGCGTCGCGCTCCTGCACCAGGTCGAGCAGATGGTCGAGATGAAGCGCGACTGCGCCGATCTCGTCCTTGCCGGCGACGGGGCCGGTGCGCGCCGCAGGATCGCCGCCCCGAACCCGCGCGATAGCGTCGCTCATGCGCTCCAGCGGCCGGAAGATGGCGCCGGCCCAGTGCAGAAACAGCGGCACCGTCGCGAACAGGGCGATGAGGAAAGCCGCGGCGATCGCCAGCAAGGTTTCCCGCTTGGCCTCGGTGAAGGGCTTTTCCAGGAACCCCGCATAGAGCATGCCGACGCGGCGGCCGGCGCTGTCGAGGATCGGCTCGTAGGCCGAGACGTACCAATCGTCGACGACGAAAGCGCTGTCGCGCCAGACCCTGCCCTGGTCGAGCACGGCGCTGCGGACCTCGGCCGAGACGCGCGTCCCGATGGCTCGTTGCCCCTCGAACATCCGCACGTTGGTGCTGACCCGGACATCGCCGAGGAAGAGGGTGACGGTCCCCCGGCTGCCCTCCGGCAGGCCGGAGCCGTGATAGATCAGGTCGTTGATGCCATCGACGAAGGGCAGGTTCCGGTTGAGCAGGATGCCGCCGACGAGGGCGCCGCGCTTCCCGCCGGGCAATTCAACCGGGCTCGCGCCCTGCAGCATCAGCCCGCGCGGCTCGACCGAGGCGGCGCCGGCGACGCTGCTCTCTGTCGAAACGATCTCGACGCGGGCGCGCAAGGCGAGTTCCAGAGAGATCGCGGCAAGGTCGGCTTCGTCGAAGACCTCGATGCCGGCCTTTGGATGTCCCTTGAGGGCGGAGCCGATGACCGGCCAGTTCCAGCGGATCGGGGCGGTCCCCATCGGACGGTCGCTGACGACGACTCGCCCGTCATCGGCGACGACATAGAGGAAATCGAGGCCTCGCTCGGCAGCGACATTCGCGAGGAAGGCCGCGAGCGCGCCATTCGGCGCTTCGTCCCGGCGCAGCAGATCCTGGAAGCGCGCCGCCTCGGTAACCGCGGTGAGCTGCCCTTCCGTCGTGTCGCGGATGCGTGCGAGATACTGATGCGCGATCGTAAGGTCGTCATTGACCTTGGACAGCATCATCGCGTTGAAGCGCAGGTTCCAGCGGTAGATACCGATGCCGAGCAGGAGCGGCAGGACGATCAGCATCGGCACCAGCGCGATCGCCAGCAGGCGATAGCGCACGGACCGGCTGCGGCCGCCCCGCTCCGCCGCGCTAGACATTCCAGCTCACGCATTTGCGGTCGATGGTCTTGCGCGAGATGCCGAGCCTGCGCGCCGCCGCCTCGCGGTCGCCGCCGAGCTCACGCAGAACCGCGAGGATATGTCGCCGCTCGACATCGGCCAGCGTCTGCCGTCCCGCCTCCCCTGTAGCTTCGCGGCGCTCGATGCCGCTGCCCAGCCCGGTCGGAAAGGTACCGAGAATGACGGCCCGCTCGATCAGGTTGCGCAATTCGCGGATATTGCCGGGCCAGTCATAGCGCCGGAGCATGGCGCGCACCCGCTCGTCGATCGCGACCGGCGGCATGCCGAGCTGGCGGGAAAACTCACGCATGAAGATCGCGGCGAGATCCAGCACGTCGTCGCCGCGCTCCTTCAACGGTGGCAGGGCAATCTGCACGACATTCATGCGGAAATAGAGATCGGCGCGGAAGGAGCCCTCCTCGACCCGCCGTTCCAGATCGGCATTCGTGGCGAAGACGAAGCGCGCATCGAAGGGCACCTCGCGCTCGGAACCCACCGGCCGGACGCGGCGATCCTCCAGTACGCGCAGCAGCTTGCTCTGCAGCGGGAACGGCAGATCGCCGATCTCGTCGAGGAAAACGGTGCCGCCATGGGCATGCATGAACAGCCCTTCCCGCGCCCGGCCGGCGCTGGTGAAGGCGCCCTTCAGATGGCCGAACAATTCGCTCTCGATCATCTCGGCGGGAATAGCCGCGCAATTGATCGGCACGAACAGCTTGCCGGCGCGGTTCGACATGGCATGGATCGCGCGCGCCACGACCTCCTTGCCGGTGCCCGACATGCCGGTCAGCAGGACGGATGTCGGCAATGGCGCGACCCTGGCGACGGTGTCGCGCACCTGCTGGATTGCCCGCGAATTGCCGAACAGCCTGTCGCCAGGCAGCGGTTGGTATCCCGGCGAGCGCAATTCATGCCTGAGCACGTCGTTCTCGCGCTGCAACCTCGCCTGGTCAAGGCAGCGCGACACCGCGTTGAGCAACTGGTTCGAGCGGAACGGCTTGAGCACGAAATCCACCGCGCCGGCGCGCAACGCCCCGATCGCGGTCTCCAGATCGGCATAGGCCGTCATCAGGATGACATCGGCGAAGAAGCCGGCGGCGCGCTGCTCGGCGAGCCAGGCCAGGCCGTTCTGGCCGGGCATGATGTTGTCGAGGATCACGACGTCGAAGGGCTGTTCCTCGACCTTTCGCGAGGCCTCCTTCGCGCTCTCCGCCTCCTCGATCCGCTTGCAGCGCGGGCCGAGCAGCTTGACGAGGAAATTCCGCATGCCGGGCTCGTCGTCGACCACCAGGATCGACGCACCGGCCAGCCACGGGCCGAATTCGGCGTCGACGGCGGACTCCATGCCGGCCTGGCCTTGCTCAACAGACATTCCCGTCCTTCCCCCACCGCCCCCGAAGGCAGCGGCCCGCGCCACGCCGTCAGGCCAGCGATATCGCCTCGTCGAATGCCTTGCAGAGCGCGGCGTCTACCACGGCCCGAGGAAGGCCGGCGCAAGATCCTCGTTCACCATGCTCTGGGCTGCCTGGTCGGTCTGCTCGCTGCCGACCTCGTTCATCCGCTTCGCCACGTCGAACAGCAGCGCGCGGACATCGTCCTCGCTCAGCAGGCCTTTCGCGACGAGCTTGCGAACCAGCGCCCGCAGCACGAGCGTGTCGATATTACCGCGCTCCTGATGGGCTATCAGAGCTTCGTTCATGCCAGACCTCCCCGGCGCCTCAGGAAGCGCCGCCTTGCCCCTCAGCGTCCCTTGATCTCATCGCGCAGCTCGGTGAGCACGCGGCGCAGGCCGTGAACCTGATCGACGAGATGCAGGATGACATCGATGCCCGCGTCGTTGGCGCCGAGATCGTCCTTGAGCTGCCTGATCAGATGCGCGCGCGCCACCTCGATCTCGCCGAAGAACAGCCCGGCCTCGGCCTCCTCCGGGACGAGCCAGCGCTGCTCCAGCCAGAGCTCCAGCACCTGGACCTGGATTCCCGACGAGGAGAGAAATTCCTGCTTGGTCATCCTCATCACGCCCTGCCCTCACGCGGATCGTAGTCCTTGTCCTTCCAGCCCGACACGAAGCTCTCGAGCTCCGGATCGGGCGATTTCGGCAGCACCACCTTGAGCTGGACGAACTGATCGCCCTGGCCTCCCTCGCGCCGCGGCACGCCCCTGCCGCGCAACCTCAGCTTCGTGCCGGTATTCGAGCCCTTGGGCACCGACATCGTCACGTCGCCTGTCGGCGTCGGCACCCGGACCTGCCCGCCGAGAACCGCCTCGGTCAGCGAGATCGGCAGCTCCAGCGTGATGTCGTCGCCGTCCCGGGTGAAGCGGCGATCCGGCCTGACCTCAACCTCGATCAAGGCATCCCCCGGCCCGCCCTTGCCGGAACCGGGAGCGCCCTTGCCCTTGAGGCGCAGCGTCTGGCCGTCGACCAGCCCGGCCGGGATCTTCACGTCGATCGTGCCGCCATCCGGCAGCGTCAGCCGCTTGGTTGCGCCGGTGATCGAATCCACCAGGTCGACCGCGAGATGATAGTGCAGGTCCTGGCCGCGGCGGTTCGCCCGCGCCTGCTGGCTGCGGCGCAGCAGCTCGGCGAAGGCATCGTCCTGATCCATGAAATCGGAAAAGCCGGAGGCGTCGGCATAGCGATCGCCCTGGTCCGAGGTCGCGTAGTCCCGGTAGTAGTGGTGCTGCGGCCGCTCGGCGCCGGATTCGTCGATTTCACCGGCGTCGAAGCGCTTGCGCTTGTCGGCGTCGCTGAGCAGGTCATAGGCAGCCGCGACCTCCTTGAACTTCTCCTCGGCCGCCTTGTCGCCGGGATTGAGATCCGGGTGCAGCTTCTTCGCCAGCTTGCGGTAGGCGCTCTGGATCTCGGCGGCGGAGGCCGTCGCGGCGACACCCAGAACCTCGTAGGGATTTTTCACGGGCTACTCCGAAAGCCTGTACGACGGCAAAGCTTGCACGGACCGCCATCACTTCGCATGGAATTTGATAGCGGCATGCGTCCCATCGCAGAAGGGCTTGTTTCGCGAGCCGCCGCAACGGCACAGGGTCACGCGCTGGCGGGTTTCGTAGGCCTCGCCATCAGCCGAGACGACGGCGATCCCGCCCCGCAGCCAGATCGGCCCGCTGCAATCCTCTGCCGGGTCCTCGATGAAGCCGATCGAGGCTTCGGCATCCTGCTCCAGCGCCGCCTGCCTGGCCTTGTCCCAGACCACGAGCCGGCCAGACGGGCAGTTCTGGACCTGGCGAATGAAGGCCTCGCTCTCCGCGAGCTCTCCGGTTTCGGCCACCTCGTTCCAGACCTGCCCGTTGGCATCACAGAACCGCGCGAAGGCACAGAGCGACTCGACATCGAGCAGCGTCAGCGCCGGCCCGTCCACGGCTTGCGCCCGTTCGAGGTAGGGCAGCCGGCTCGCCGTCTCGGTGCCGTCGAAGCCGATCTTCGCATGCGTGCCGTCGCAGAACGGCTTGCTGTTCGAATGCCCGCACCGGCAGAGCGCGACGGACTTGCCGGCCTCGGGCCGGTCCTGACCCACCCATTCCTCCGAAACGCCCTCCGCGTCGGTCGCGATCGTCAGATCGGCGAGCCGGACGGAGCCGGTCACCAGATAAGGTCCGTTGCGCGTGATCTTCACGCGCACGCCGTTCCGGTCGTCCTTCATGCCTCCCTCCTTCGCTATCCGGAGTTGCGGGTCAGCCCTTCTTCTTGTCGTCGTCCTTGATCTCGGTGAACTCGGCATCGACGACGCCGTCTCCGCCCGCCTGCGCGGAACCGGCATCGGCGTCGGCCTGATGGGAGGCCTGCATCGCCTCGGCCAGCTTCATCGAGGCCTGCTGGAGCGCATTCACCGCCTTCTCGATCGCGGAAACGTCGTCGCCCTTCGCGGCCTCGCGGAGATCGTTCACGGCGGCGTCGATGCCGCGCCGATCCGGTTCGGCCAGCTTTGCACCGTGGTCTGCCAGCGTTTTCTCGGTGCCGTGCAGCAGGGCCTCGGCCGTATTGCGGGCCTCGACCAGGGCGCGGCGCTTCTTGTCCTCGGCGGCATTCGCCTCGGCATCCTTCACCATCCGCTCGATATCGGCCTCTGACAAGCCGCCGGAGGCCTGGATTTGGATACGCTGCTCCTTGCCCGTGCCCTTGTCCTTGGCCGAGACGTTGACGATGCCGTTGGCGTCGATGTCGAAGGTCACCTCGATCTGCGGCACGCCGCGCGGCGCCGGCGCGATGCCGACGAGATCGAACTGGCCGAGGAACTTGTTGTCGGCCGCCATCTCGCGCTCACCCTGGAAGACCCGGATCGTCACCGCGTTCTGATTGTCCTCGGCAGTGGAGAAGGTCTGGCTCTTCTTGGCGGGAACGGTGGTGTTGCGATCGATCAGGCGCGTGAACACGCCGCCCAGCGTCTCCAAGCCGAGCGAGAGCGGGGTCACGTCGAGCAGCAGCACGTCTTTTACGTCGCCTTGCAGCACCCCGGCCTGGATCGCGGCGCCGATGGCGACGACCTCGTCCGGATTGACGCCCTTGTGCGGCTCCTTGCCGAAGATCTTCTGCACCACCTCCTGGATCTTCGGCATGCGGGTCTGGCCGCCGACGAGGACGACCTCATCGATCTCCTCCGCCTTCAGGCCCGCATCCTTGAGCGCGTTGAGGCAAGGCTCGATCGTGCGCTGCACGAGATCCTCGACCAGCGCCTCGAACTTCGCCCGGGTGATCTTGATCAGCAGGTGCTTCGGACCGGAGGCATCGGCGGTGACGAAGGGCAGGTTGACGTCGGTCTGCGTCACCGTGGAGAGCTCGATCTTGGCCTTCTCGGCCGCCTCCTTCAGACGTTGCAGAGCGAGCTTGTCCTTGCGCAGGTCGATGCCCTGCTCCTTCTTGAACTCCTCCGCGAGATATTCGACCAGGCGCATGTCGAAATCCTCGCCGCCGAGGAAGGTGTCGCCATTGGTCGCCTTCACCTCGAAGACGCCCTCGCCGATATCGAGGATCGAGATATCGAAGGTGCCGCCGCCGAGATCGTAGACGGCGATCTTGGCCTGCTTCTTCTTGTCGAGACCATAGGCGAGCGCGGCCGCGGTCGGCTCGTTGATGATGCGCAGGATTTCGAGGCCCGCGATCTTGCCGGCATCCTTGGTGGCCTGGCGCTGGGCATCGTTGAAATAGGCGGGAACCGTGACGACCGCCTGCGTGACCGGCTCGCCAAGATTGGACTCGGCGGTCTCCTTCATCTTCTGCAGGATGAAGGCGGAGATCTGCGAGGGCGAATAGGGCTTGCCGTCGGCCTCGACCCAGGCGTCGCCATTGGCGGCCTTGACGATCTTGTAGGGCACGAGGCCCTTGTCCTTCTCGACCACCGGATCGTCATAGCGACGCCCGATCAGGCGCTTCACCGCGAAGATCGTGTTGGTGGGATTGGTCACGGCTTGCCGCCGCGCCGGCTGCCCGACCAGTCGCTCGCCATCCGAGGTGAAGGCCACGATCGAGGGCGTGGTGCGCGCGCCCTCGGCGTTCTCGATCACGCGCGCATTCTTGCCGTCCATGACCGCGACGCAGGAATTCGTGGTTCCGAGGTCGATTCCGATGACTTTGGACATCATGCTGCTCCCTGTCGTGCTTGGTTGTTCCGTTGTCCTGTTCGACGCGCGGCGCCCTAGCCGGTTCCACTCTTTGGATCTCGCGGCGATGGCGACGCTTGAGCCTCCGTTGCCGATGCAGCCGGGCTTGCCTTCGCAGACGGCCCGCCGCGAGCGATTCCGACCTTGGCCGGGCGCAGCGGACGCGTTCCGATGGCATAACCGGGCTCCACCACCTGGCTGACCGTGCCGTCCGGGACGGCGGGATCGGGAACCTCGAACAGCGCCTCGTGGAAGTTCGGATCGAACCGCTCGCCGACCGGCACGAGCTTCCTGACGCCATGCCTCTCCAGGACGCGCAGCAATTCCTTGCCGGTGAGATCGACGCCCTCGACCAGCGCCTTGACCAGGTTTTCGCCACGATGAGCCTCGGTATGGGCGCTCGCCATGGCGCGCTCCATGTTGTCGGCCACGGGCAGAAGATCGCGGGCGAAGCGCGTGACGGCATATTGGCGCGCATCGCCCAGGTCGCGCTCGGCGCGGCGCCGGACGTTCTCGGTCTCTGCCAAGGCCCGCAGCAGGCGGTCCTTCAAGGCAGCGTTCTCGGAACGGAGCTCGGCCAGCGCGCCGGCTTCCGCTTGCGACGGCGGCGCCGCTCCGGCCGCGGTGCTCTCCCCCTCGCCGCTCGGCACTGCCGGGGTCTGCTCGCCGGAAGCAGGCTCGCCAGCACCGTGCCTCCTGTCCTTGGCTCCGTCGTTTTCACCGATCATCGGCGCCTCCGCTCCAACTCTGCCGCCGCGGCGGCTCATCAGGAAGATTGCGAGCCGCAGCCGACCGGGCTCGCATGGGCAAGCGGTGTCAGTTCATCGATCTCAGCCGGAAGCCTGCGCCGAGCAGGGCGCAACCCTGGAAGATCAGGTCGATCGACAGGATGAGGCCGAGCAGCCAGGTGCTGTTCACCGGCCAGCCGACCAGAACGAGCAATCCGACAACCGTCGAGAGAATGCCGGAGGCGACGATCCAGCCCCAGCCACGCTCCGACATCGCCCCGGCCCCGAGCCAGATCCGCATGATGCCGGAGGCCGCCGTGAACAGGGCAAGGAACAAGGTCATGGCAGACGAAGCCAGCGATGGATTCATGAATGTCGCGGCACCGGCGGCGACGTAGAGCACACCGCTCAGGAGCCAGAGGATGAAGCCGCTCCAGCGCGCGATCCGGAAGGACTGCACGATCTGGAGGATGCCGGCCACGATCATCGCGGCGCCGAGATAGTAGACGGTGACGAGGGTCGCGAGCAGCAGATGGCTGCTCGCGACGAGGCCGAGGACGATGAAGGCGGCCCCGAGCGCGACGAACCAGCCCCAGGCGGCGCGAATGCCGTCCGCAGCGATCGCACCATGGCTCCTGTCGATATGCGTCATGGGGCCGTCCTTCCTCGCGAACGAGCGTGCCCGATATCTCCGCAATAGCCGTGCCAGCGCATAATTCTTTTGGAATCAATACGTTAATTCAAGTCGGAGGGGGTCGAGAAGACATTCTGTCCGGCCTGTGGAAGACAGAATGTCTGGAAGGAAAGCCCCCTCTTGCCTTCGCGCCTCGCGCCTATCCGTTGCCTTTCGATCCGTAGAGCAACCTGATCGCCGCGACGGCGACGAGGATGAACGTGCCGTTGTTCCTGACGTCGTCATCCGACGACAGCCCGTATTCTTCCCAGACACCAACGAAATTATGGGCCTCGCCCTCGGCCACCACCCGCGTGGCGACATCCTTGATGGCGTCGAGCTGAGCGAGATCGAAATTCA
The DNA here is from genome assembly GCF_945957345.1 of uncultured Allobosea sp. Lineage (GTDB taxonomy): Bacteria > Pseudomonadota > Alphaproteobacteria > Rhizobiales > Beijerinckiaceae > Allobosea. Next base: position 102,314 of record NZ_CAMFKW010000001.1, read on the forward strand.
GGCCATCAAACGTGCCATAGAGTCCGTGCCGTCGCAGGAAGCCCGACATCTTCTCGGAAGCGAGGCCGAGATAGAAAAGCAGGTCGGCGGCTTCCAGAGGCCTATCCGTCGCCTGTGGGAAGAAGCCGATCCCGGCATTCGGAAGATCATGCGCCCTGATGTCGGTCGTGAGCTGCTGGATTGGCACGAAGGTCATGTCTCGCTCCCGGTTTTGCGATTGTGATCCCGCCCTTCCGCAATGTTGACGCCTGCGGCACGGCCCGTGATCTGCTCCCATCCTCCACGAAATCGCGGCGAACCGCAGGCGCCCGGCTCAGCCGGCAAGAACCAGCTTGATGATTCCGCTGAGCAGGCCGAGCACCGCGACGCTGGCGATCCAGATGCCCGCCATCCAGGCGAGCCGTTTCCAGAGCGGGGCGACGGGCGTCATCAGTGATATCCGTGCACGCCGGCCTTGCCCCGGAAGACCCAATAGGCCCAGCCGGTATAGGCGAGGATGATCGGGATGATGACGAGCGCGCCGGGCAGCATGAAGGCCTGGCTCGAATAGGGTGCCGCCGCATCCCAGATCGTCACCGCGCGCGGCACGACGTAAGGGTAGATGCTGATCCCCAGCCCGACGAAGCCGAGCAGGAAGAGCGCGAGCGCCATCAGGAAGGGCAGCTTTTCGAACTCGCGCTTCAGGCCCCAGATCAGCGCCGCGGCGCAGATCGCCACCAGCAGCGGCACCTGTGCCGTCAGCAGCACGCCAGGCATGGCGAACCAGCGCCGCCAGTAGTCATAGGCCAGGAAGGGCGTGGCGGCGCTGACGGCCGCCAGCGCCGCGAGCGTGGCAAGCGCCAGCCAGAAGGCGACACGGCGGGCATGGTGCTGGCTGGAGCCTTCCGTCTTCCAGATCAGCCAGGTCGCGCCAAGCAGGCCGTAGCCGATCACCACGGCGATGCCGGTGAGCAGGCTGAAGGGGCTGAGCCAGTCCAGCCAGCCGCCGGCATAGGCGTTCTGCTCGACATGGATGCCCTGCAGGATCGCGCCCAGCGTCACGCCCTGCGTGAAGGCGGCGACGAAGGAGCCGAGGCAGAAGGCGACGTCCCAGAGCGGGCGGTGGCGCGGATCGCGCCAGCGGAACTCGAAGGCCACGCCCCGGAACACGAGGCCGAGCAGCATGGCGATCATCAGCGGATAGGTCGCCGGCAGGATGATGCCATAGGCCAGCGGGAAGGCGGCGAAGAGGCCGCCGCCGCCCAGCACGAGCCAGGTCTCGTTGCCGTCCCAGACCGGCGCGATCGAGTTCATCGCCTGGTCGCGCTCGTCGCCGACCGCAAGGCTCGGGAACAGTATGCCGATGCCGAGGTCGAAACCGTCCATCACGACATAGGCCATGACCGCCAAGCCGATGATGCCGGCCCAGAAGACGGTGAGGTCGATGCTGGCCATGGCGTTCACTCCCCCGCGCCGGCCGGGGCGACGACGCCGGGCGCCGGCGTGATGCCTGCCGCGCGTTGCGGTATCGGGGCCGGAGGCGGCTCTCCGCTGCCGGGCGGCTTCGCCATCAGGCGCAGCAGGTAGTAGATGCCGGCTCCGAAGGCGAAGAAATAGACGATGACGAAGGCGATAAGCGAGGCGGCGACGGCCGGCGCCGCCAGCGGCGAATGGGATTCGGCCGTCCGCAGAAGGCCATAGACGGTGAAGGGTTGGCGCCCGACCTCGGTCGTCACCCAGCCGGCGATCACCGCGACGAAGCCCGACGGCCCCATCAGGATGGCGGCGCGATGCAGCCAGGACCAGTCGTAGAGCTTGCGGCGGAAGCGGGCGAGCAGGCTCCACAGGCCGATGCCGAGCATGGCGAAGCCGAGCGCGACCATGATCCGGAACGACCAGAACACGATTGGCACCGGTGGCCAGTTCTCGCGCGGGAAATCGACGAGGCCCGGCAGCGGCGCGAACGGGGCGTGCTTCAGGATCAGCGAGCCCAGATGCGGGATCGAGACCTCGTAATCGACCCGCGCCTCTGCGCTGTTGGGCAGGCCGAACAGGATCAGCGGCGCGCCGTTCGGGCTCGGCTGGTAGTCGCCCTCCATCGCCAGCACCTTGATGGGCTGATGTTCGAGCGTGTTGAGCCCATGCGCGTCGCCGGCCAGGATCTGGATCGGCGCGACCAGCGCCGCCATCCACATCGCCATGGAGAACATCGTGCGGGCGCCGGCATTCGCCCGGTCCTTCAGCAGGTGCCAGGCCCCGACCCCGCCGACGGCGAAAGCGGTGGTCAGGTAGGCGGCGATCACCGTATGGACGAGCCGATAGGGGAAGCTCGGGTTGAAGATGATCGGCAGCCAAGAACCGGCCGGCACGAACTGCCCCTGCGCGTTGATGGCGTAACCGGCAGGCGTCTGCATCCAGCTGTTCGCCGAGAGGATCCAGGTCGCCGAAATCAGGGTGCCGAGCGCCACCATGCAGGTTGCGAAGAAATGCAGCCGCCGGCCGACCTTGTTCATCCCGAACAGCATCACGCCGAGGAAGCCGGCCTCCAGGAAGAAGGCTGTCAGCACCTCATAGGCCATCAGCGGCCCGATGATCGGCCCGACCTTGGTCGAGAAGACCGACCAGTTCGTGCCGAACTGGTAGGACATCACCACGCCCGAGACCACGCCCATGCCGAACACGACCGCGAAGATCTTGAGCCAGTAGCGGAAGAGATCGAGATAGACCCCTCGCCCCGTCTTCAGCCACAGCGCCTCAAGCACCGTGAGATAGCTCGCGAGCCCGATCGAGAAGGCCGGGAAGATGAAGTGGAACGAGACCGTGAACGCGAATTGCGCGCGGGCCAGGACAACCGGATCGAACTGGTCGAACAACGTCCTTCCTCCTAAAAGCGTGACGCCGGCCCCGCGATCAGCATCCCCGGCGTCTCAGCCCGCGGCGACGCGGACCGGTATCGACTTGGCGGCGGGCGTGCCGCTGATCCTGTCGTAGTAGTCCAGCGGCAGGAGCGGGTTGAGCTCGGGATAATAACCCGCGACCGCGCCGCGCGGCATGGGATAGTCGAGGACGGTGAGGCCGTCGACGCGACGTTTGATCCCATCCTCGCTGATCGTCTCGAGCGCGATGCGCGCGCCGGAATCCAGACCGCGCTCCTCCCGGTCCTGCGCATTCATGAAAAGGACCATGCGATCATTGTAAACGCCGCGGTAGCGGTCGTTATAGCTGTAGATCGTCGTGTTGAACTGGTCGTGCGAGCGCACCGTCGCCAGGCGCAGCATGGCGGGGTCCGCAACCACGTCGTTGACCTCCAGCCCCGGCAGCGGCAGGAAATTCGCCTTGCCGTTCGGGGTATGCCAGACGCGCCGGCGCGGCGCGACGTCGAGGTGGAAGCCTTTCGGCGCCTTGATCCGCTCCGAAAAGCCCTCGTAGATCTCGGGATAGACCGCGGCGATCTTGTCGCGGATCAGGCCGTAATCGTCGATATAGCTCTGCCAGCGCACCGTGCTGTCCGGCAGTGCCGCCATCGCCATCCGGCAGACGATCTCCACCTCCGGCAGCAGACCGGGGCTGGCCGGCGACAGAACGCCGCGCGAGGCCGTGACGTTCGACATCGAATCCTCGATCGTGACGAACTGCTCGCCGGCCGCCGTGACGATCCGCTCGGAACGCGCGATCACCGGCAGGATCAAAGCGTCGCGGCCATGGACGAGGTGGCCGCGGTTGAGCTTGATCGTGATCCCGACCGTCAGGTCGAGCTTGCGCATCGCCGCATAGGAGCGCTCGGTATCCGGAATGGCGCGCACGAAATTGCCGCCCATTCCGATGAAGACCCTGGCGGTGCCCCGCTCCATCGCCTCGACGGTCTCGATGGTGTGGTGGCCGTGATGGCGCGGCGGCTCGAAGCCGAAGACGTCGCGCACCCGGTCGAGATAATCCTGCGTCGGCTTCTCGTCGATACCGACCGTGCGATCGCCCTGCACGTTCGAATGGCCGCGGATCGGCGAGATGCCGGCGCCCGGCTTGCCGAAATTGCCGCGCAGCAGCAGGAGATTGGCGACCTGCTGCAGCAGGCGCGAGCCTTGCTGATGCTGCGTCAGCCCCATGCCGTAGCAGATCATCGTGGCCTTCGAACGGATATAGATTTCGGCGCAGCGCCGGATCTGCGCTTCATCGAGCCCGGAGACGCGCACGATCTCGGCCCAGTCCTGCGCCAACGCATCCTCGCGGATGGCCTCGATCCCGACCGTGTGCTCGCGGATGAAATCATGGTCGAGAACCGCCTCGCCCTGCGCCTCGCGCTCGAACATCACCTTCATCATGCCCTTGATCAGGGCGAGGTCGCCGCCGATCCGGATATGGACGAATTCGCTGGCGATGGCGGTCGAGCCGAAGGTCGCCATCTGGACGACATCCTGCGGCTCGGCGAAGCGGATCAGCGCCCGCTCCGGCATCGGGTTGACCGCGACGATCGGCACGCCGCGTTTCCGCGCCTCGACGAGGTTGGTCATCATGCGCGGCGAGTTCGTGCCGGTGTTCTGGCCGATCACGAAGATCGCCTCGGCATGCTCGAAATCCTCGAGCACCACCGTGCCCTTGCCGACGCCGATCGCCGGTGGCAAGCCGCGGCTGGTCGGCTCGTGGCACATGTTCGAGCAATCCGGAAAATTGTTGGTCCCGAAGGCGCGCACGAAGATCGCATAGAGGAAGGCGGCCTCGTTCGGCGTGCGGCCCGAGGTGTAGAATTCCGCCTGATGCGGGCTCTCCAGCGCGCGCAGATGCTTGCCGATCAGGGTGAAGGCATCATCCCAACTCACCGGCACATATTTGTCGGTGGCGGCATCGTAGCGCATCGGCTCGGTGAGCCGGCCCTGCATTTCGAGCCAGTAGTCGGATTGCGCCATCAGCTCGGTGACGGTGTGCTGCGCGAAGAACGCGCGCGTGACGCGGCGCTTGGTCGCTTCGAAGGCGAGCGCCTTGGCGCCGTTCTCGCAAAATTCCAGGGTCTTCTTGCAGTCGGCATCCGGGAAGGCGCAGCTCGGGCACTTGAAGCCGCCTGGCTGGTTCATCGCGAGCAGTGCCCGCGAGCCCTTGGTGATGACGCTCTGCTCCATCAGCACCTTGGCGGTCGCGGCCGCCGCGCCCCAGCCGCCGGCGGGGTGATGATAGGTCTGGTAGCGTGGCTTGCCGCTGGCCATGGCTTGAGGCCCTCCAAGATGGCGAGCCCAAAGTTAAACACTCTATCTCATTGAAATCTATAGACAATTTGTCCCGATATTTTGGACATTTTGTCCATCCGCAGATACCGCCTGACCACTAAGTGCTTGAGTTGACAGAGGCACGTCTCTGGCACGCTCGGTGCTATAGTCGTCCGGGCACCGGCGTGTGTCCGGTGGAGGCGAAGCGCTCGATGATCTTGCGATCGAAGCCCGACTTCAGGGACATCCTGTTCGCGGTCAACGGCTCGATCCTGCCCCGGATTCTGCCGCAGCTTGCCGGGATCGCAGTGGTCACCGCCGTCGCCGTTTTCGCAGCGGACGAGCATCCCGGCATCTTCGCCAAGATCAGCGCCATCCCGTTCACGCTGATCGGCATCGCGCTTTCCGTCTTCATGAGCTTCCGCAACAGCACCTGCTATGCGCGCTGGTGGGACGGGCGCAAATTCTGGGGCGAGCTCATCATCGCCTGCCGCTCGCTGGCCCGTCAGGCGTCCGGGCTCAATGCGAGCCACCAGCGCTTCCTGCTGCACGGCCTCTGTGGCTTCACCGCCGGCCTGGCGGCGCGACTGCGTGGCAGCGACGAGCTCGCTGAGATCGGCAAATGGTTCGATCCGGCTGCGCTCGCCGAAAGTCCGAATCCGACCAACACCGTCCTGCACGAACTCGGGACCTATTGCATCACGCTCATGCACAATGGCGAGCTCGGCGCGATCCATTATTCGGTCATCGAGGGACAATTGACGGCCCTGTCGGATGTTCAGGGCAGTTGCGAACGCATCGCCCACACGCCCGTCCCCTTCGCCTATTCGCTTTTGCTCCACCGCACGGCACTGGTCTTCTGTACGACCCTGCCCTTTGCGCTGGCCGGCTCGCTCGCCTGGTGGACGCTGCTGCCCGTGCTGCTCGTGGCCTATACCTTCTTCGGGCTCGATGCCCTCGGGCACCAGCTCGAAGACCCCTTCGGATCGCAGCCGAACGCATTGCCGCTGAACGCCCTGCAGCGCATTGTCGAGCGGGAGATGCTGTCGGCGCTCGGCAGCAAGGACCTTCCCGAGCCGATCCAGCCCAAGGACAACATGCTGACCTGACCACCCGCCACCGACCTGTACCGAGGAGGAAAACGCCATGGCCCTGACGCGCAAGGAAGAAGAACGCGCGCTGAATGCCGACGAGCGCGAGATCGTCGCGCAGACCCGGCACCCAGCCGTGCAGAACCTGCCCGACGATGCCCTGAACACGCTCTTGAAACGCCTGCGGGATCAGCGCGACAAGGCTTCGAGCCACGCCAACCGACAGCGGCGCGAAATGCGCGGCAAAGCGGCCCCGAAAGGTGCGGAGCCCAGCACCGGAAGCGCCGGGTCCAGCCTGAAGACGATGGTGCTGGCGGCGGCCCTGAAGCGGCTGAATGCCGAAATCCAGCGCCGCGCCGAAATGGCGAAGAACCACACTCTGATCGAAAATGCCCAACGTGCGCTCGAACTGAAGATGCACGCACAACACAACAACATCCCGTTCAACACCCGGCACGCCAATCAGGGCATGCACGATATCCCGGACAAGGAGGTGAATTCGCTGATCCGTCCGGCCGAGCGGGGGCGCCTGCGCAAGGCTTCCCACGTAGCTCAGGCGAAACGTGACGCCTCAGGCCATTGAGATCGTCGACAGGGCCCTGCTACCCGAAGGAGTGGCCGGCAAGGTTTAGAGCGATCGCCCCGGATTTATGCGTAGGCAGCGCATTGTGCCCGCAGACGGGTTGGCTCAATGTCCCCGGGCTGCCTGCCGGCAGCGCGTATCGTCAGGACAATGCGCGCGCTCGATCACCCTCGCTTCACGGCTGCGGTGCGATGATGTCGCGACCCCTATCGACCGGATCAAGATGACCACTGCTGCCAGGACGCCCACCGCCGACACGATGATCGCCACGGCCGTCGCGGCCCAGCGCAATTGGGTGGAGGCGCTTTTCGATCGCCTGGCGGCCGGCAGCCGCGACACGCCCGGCATCACCCGCGACACCTATGGCGCGGGCGAGGATTTCGGCCATCGCTTGCTGGAGGAGCACGGCAAGGCGTACGGGCTCGCCGTCTCGCATGATTTTGCCGCCAATACCTATGTCACCCTCTCGGGTCGCGACGCCGACGCCCCGCGCATCCTGATGGGCTCGCATCTCGACAGCGTGCCGCATGGCGGCAATTTCGACGGTGCGGCCGGTGTCGTCGCCGGGCTCGTGGTCATCGAGACCTTGCGCGCGCTCGGCATCACGCCACGCTGCGACGTCACCGCGATGGGCGTGCGGGCTGAGGAGAGCGTCTGGTTCCAGGTCTCCTATATCGGCAGCCGCTCGGCGCTCGGCACCTTGCCGGACGGCGCCTTGGAGGCGAAGCGCATCGATGACGGCCGCGCCCTCGCCGCCAGCATCGACGCCAGCGGCGGCGATTCCAGCGCGATCCGCCGGCGCGAGCGGCATCTCGATCCGGCCGCGATCCGTGCCTTCCTCGAAGTCCATATCGAGCAGGCCCCGAGCCTGGTCGAATCCGGCCTGCCGGTCGCGATCTGCACCGGAGTGCCCGGCAATTTCCGCTATCCCGATGCGCGTATCGTCGGACGTCACGACCATGTCGGCACGCCTCGCCGTTTTCGCCGCGATGCTGCCATGGCTGGCGCTGAATTCGCGGTGATGCTGGACCGGCTCTGGCAGGAAGAGGAGGAAGCGGGCTTCCCGATGGCGGTGACGCTTGGGCGCTTTCATACCGATCCTGCCGTCCATGGCCTGACCACCGTGCCGGGCAGCTTTGCGTTCAGCCTCGACGTGCGCGCGTATGACCCTGCCGTTCTGGAACGAGTCGAAGCCAAGATGCTGGCCGGCATTAGCGAGATCGAGGCGCGCCGGCGCGTCGGCTTCGAACTCGGCACGCGCGCCAGCGCCGCCGTCGGCCCGGTCGATCCCGGCATCGTCGCCGGGCTTGAAGCGTCGGCGGATCGGCAGGGCATCGCGACCATGTCGCTCGGCAGCCCGGCTTCCCACGACTCCGCCGCCTTCGCTGCGGCCGGCGTGCCCATCGCGATGCTGTTCGTGCGCAACGAGCATGGCAGCCACAACCCGCTGGAGGCGATGGAGATCGACGATTTCCTGGCAGCCTGCACGATCCTGGCGGATTGGGTCGCGCGAGAGGTCGCCTGAATCAGCCGGCAATGCCATGCTGAACCCTGGACCTGCCACTTCGGACCTTTCGCGATGAGCCGCCGCCCCCGCATTCTCGTTATCAACCCCAACTCCAACGAGATGGTCACGGAAGGGCTGCGGCAGGCACTGGCTCCGCTCGCCTTTGCCGAAGGGCCGGAAATCCTCTGCGAGAGCTTGCGCGACGGACCGATCGGCATCGAGACGCAGGAGCATGTCGAGAGCGTCACCCTGCCCTTGCGCCGCCGGATCGAGGCCGCCAGCGACGTCGATGCCTTCGTCATCGCCTGCTATTCCGATCCCGGCCTGCATATCGCGCGCGAAGGCACGGCGAGCCCGGTCTTCGGCATCGCCGAATGCGGCGTGCTCACGGCGCTCACGCGGGCGGACCGCTTCGGCGTGATCGCGATCAAATCACGTTCGATCCCGCGCCATATCCGGTATCTGCGCCAGATGGGGCTGATGGACAGGCTTGCCGGCGAGCGGCCGCTCGAAATGTCGGTGGCGGAGAGCGCATCCGGCGAAGGCACGCTGCAGCGCATGATCGCGATCGGCCGCGAGCTCCGCGACGAAGACGGTGCCGGCGCCATCGTGATGGGCTGCGCCGGCATGGCGCGCCATCGCCGGCCTCTGGAGGATGCGCTGGGCGTGCCCGTGATCGATCCGACGCAAGCTGCGGTCGCCATGGCGATCGGCACGCTGATGGTACGCTGAAAGGGACGAGGGCAGATGACGTCGAACTACGATCTGGTCATTCGCGGCGGCACAGTCGGCTCCGCGACCGGCAGCTTCCGTGCCGATGTCGCGGTCAAGGATGGCAAGGTCGCCGCTCTGGGCCTCGGCCTCGGTGCGGGCGCCCGCGAGATCGACGCGACGGGCAAGCTCGTCCTGCCCGGCGGCATCGACACCCACGCCCATGTCGAGCAGGTCTCGGCTGGCGGTTTGCTCAATGCCGACACCTTCGAGAGCGCTACGACCTCGGCCGCTTTCGGCGGCAACACCACGCTGATCTCCTTTGCCGCCCAGCATCGCGGCCTCGATCTCCGGAAGGTCGTCGACAACTATGCGGCCTTGGCCCGGCGCGGCGCGCTGATCGATTATGCCTTCCACCTCATCGTCGCCAATCCCGATGCCAAGACGGTCCAGCAGGACCTGCCGGCTCTGATCCGCGAGGGCCATGCCTCGATCAAGGTCTTCATGACCTATGACCTGATCAAGGTCGATGACGAGCCATTGCTCGAGCTGCTGCTGACGGCCCGCCAGAACCGGGCGCTGGTCTGCGTCCATGCCGAGAACCACGGCATGATCTCCTGGATGGGCAAGAAGCTCGTCGAGAAGGGCTATGTCGCACCGAAATTCCACGCGATCAGCCATCCGCGCGGCTCGGAGGCCGAGGCCTTCAACCGCTTGATCACCGCAGCCGAACTGCTCGATCAGCCGATCATGATCTTCCATGTCTCGACTGCCCAGGGCGCCCAGGTGATCCGCGACGCACGCGGACGCGGCCTCAAGGTCTTCTCCGAGACCTGCCCGCAATATCTCTTCCTGACCCGGCACGATCTCGACAAGCCCGGCCTGGAAGGCGCCAAGTGGATGTGCTCGCCGCCGCCGCGTGAGCAGGCAGACCAGGATGCGCTCTGGCAGGCGCTGGCGCTCGGGGACATCCAGACGGTCTCCTCGGACCATGCTCCCTACCGCTTCGACGAGACCGGCAAGCTCTCGGCCGGCCCGAGCCCGAATTTCAAGCAGATCGCCAATGGCCTGCCGGGGCTGGAGACGCGACTGCCCCTGCTCTTCGACGCGCTGGTCTCGAAAGGGCGCCCGGAATTCGCCGGGCGCGGGCTCGAAGCCTTCGTCAACCTGACGGCGACGGCGCCGGCCGAGATCTACAACCTCCCTGGCAAGGGGGCGCTGCTACCCGGCTATGACGCGGACATCGCGATCTGGGATCCCGGCAAGCAGGTGGAGATCACCGACGCGGCGATGCATGACTTAACCGGCTTCACGCCCTTCTCGGGGCGCCGCGTCACCGGCTGGCCGGAGCGGGTTATCGTCAGGGGCGAAGATGTCGTGGCGGGCGGCTCATGTACGGCGGTACCGGGCTCGGGCCGCTGGCTCGGCCGCAAGGGCGGGCCGGCGGCAACACCGACCGGCAGGCTCGTTGCCGATATCGATCCCGAGCACAATTTCGGGGCGCGCCTGCTCGATTGATGCGTTTCTGACGCCTGTCGATCATCCACCGCGTGACGCTCACCGTGCAAGATCGGGGGAAACCGGCATCGGAAAGCCGAAGACATCCTGCATCGGCTCAGGCTCGCGTCCGCAAATGAGCTCAAGCAGACCGGCGCAGGCTGTCCACCATCAGCTTGACGCCCAGGGCTCCAGCCACAGCGCCAGCCGTTCGGTCGATCCAGACCTTGGAGCGGAGATAGACCGCCCGCGGCGTTGGGACGAGAACCCGACAGCGACGACCGTGTACCAGCCGAACTCGATCAGGAAGAGCATCGGCGGCAGAACAAACAACATCCAGGATGGTGGGGGCCGGCAGCAGCGCGGCGAGCATCGACGCATAGAAGATCGCCGTCTTGGCATTGGAGAGCTGGACGAAGAGCGCTCTCAACAACGAGGTCCATAGCGTGCTCTGGCGCTCGCTGACGGTATCGGCAACCTCGAGCGGTTCGGGAGCAGCGCGCCAGATGTTGATGCCGAGCCGACGAGCTCTGCGGGCACGACACAGAGCGCCGTGCAGATGAATAGTTTGATCAATACTGGCCTGTGCGTCGTGGGCAAACCGGCTACGAGCTTCTCGTCCATTCCCCGCTCCCCTTGCTTTTGCGGTCGAGCGCAGACGACGGGTCTTCGCTTCGATCAACGACGATTGGCGCCGGGGAAAGGGGCCGTGACGCCATCCGGCAAGATTCTCCGGCTCGACCACTTCCTTCGTCGGCAGACATCGATCGATTGGGACCAGCCGCAGACGCGCTGGATCAAGGAAGGGCTTCGCGAGGAGTACGCCCCCAATCCGATCTCTGGCGCCAGCGTCCTCGCTCAGAACCGGATCAATTTCCGACTGTTCGAGGCCTGGGCGAACGCGTGAAACGGGGGAGCCAACCGGGGATGCCACGCGTCAGGATCATCGAGGGGAACGCGATGCCAACCGCCACGTCGCCATAGACGTTGGCCGCTTCCTTCGGGATCAGCGGATACGCATCGACAGCTCGACATCCTCGGCAAAGGGGACGGACAGGTAAGCGCCGCCCGATGCGCGCACGCGCTCGAGATATTCCGGGCTGTGATCGGCATTGTCCGCGACGATGAGTGAACCCGGGCGCAGGCTGCCTTCGACAAGATCAAGAATGTCGGGATAAAGCGACTTTGCGCCGTCGAGCAGCAGCAGGTCGACCTGTGCGGGCAGGCCGGCCGCGAGCGTCTTCAACGCATCGCCTTCCCGGATGTCCACGAGGTCGGCGAGGCCGCCAGCTTCCAGGTGCTCACGGGCCCGGGCCACCTTGGACGGCTCGAATTCGGTGGTGATCAGGCGTCCTCCGCCATTGTCGCGCAGGGCGGCCGCAAGATGCAGGGTCGAAATGCCGAGGGACGTGCCGAATTCGATGATCGTTCGGGCGCGGCTGTTTCGGGCGAGCATGTACAGCAGCACACCCGTCTCCCGCGAAACGGGAAGCCAGAGATCCTTCAGACGGCTGTAGAGGTCGAGATACTCCGTCTTGCTGCGCATGAGGCGCTCGCGCTCATCCCCGGAGAAGCCGGCGAACGCCGAGTCTGGGGTTGCGTTCGCTTGCGCGAACAAGCGGTCGAGAAGCGAGGCAAGCGGCGCGGTGGTCAGTGTCGTCATGGAAGGCTCCGAGCGGATCGTGGGATGTTCTTGTCTCGGAGCGGAAAATACGAATAATTCGTCGCGTTTTCTATTCGCATTGCTGGAGCGCACCATGGCCGATCGGCCAACCGCCCGAATTTCCTCGCGAAAAACGCCCAGGCAGACCCGTTCGACCGAGCTGGTCTCCGCTATTCTGGAGGCTGCTATTCAGGTTCTGGCGCAAGAGGGTGCGCAGCGCTTTACGACGGCCCGCGTCGCCGAGAAAGCCGGCGTCAGCATCGGCTCGCTGTACCAGTATTTTCCCAACAAGGCGGCCATCCTGTTCCGCCTGCAAAGCGACGAATGGCGACAGACTCATGCGATGCTCACCGACATCCTCGGCGATGCCGCGCAGCCACCGCTCGCCCGGCTGCGCACGCTCGTGCGGGCCTTTATCCGTTCCGAATGCGACGAGGCTGCCGTGCGGATCGCGCTCAGCGACGCAGCTCCACTGTACCGCGACGCGCCGGAGGCACGGGAGGCACGAGCGGCCGGCGCTCGCCTGTTCAAGAGGTTCATGGAGGAAGCGCTGCCAGATGTCTCGGCCGGCGAGCGCGCGCTGGCAGGCAATCTCATCACCACGACCATGAGCGCCGTGGGCAAGGAGTTCTCGGAGATCCCGAGAACCAATATCGAAATTCAGGCTTATGCCGATGGCCTCGCCGACATGTTCTGCGCCTATCTCAGAACCCGGGGCGGTTCTTCGCCGGAGGATGGTATGCCGGCGCAACCGAGCTGATCATCAACTCCCATGCGCATCATTGTTTCCCGTCCTTTTGTTATTCGCAGGGAGACAGAGTGTGCGCTTTTGCGTGACAGGGCGCGCACACGCCCGACCAGCGAGGCTATATCCGAACTCACGCTAGCCTGAACGGGATGCCATGGGATCGCGAGCCGGCCGGGAAGCGAAATCCGCTTGGAGAATCCGGCGCCTGCGTCCATTCGGAAGAAGGATGTCAGCCTGACGAGGGCGAATGGTCAACCGGTTCAACTATCCCGTCTGGAACCTGATCAGGCTGGAGCGCGACAGCGACACCCCGCTCTATGAGCAGATCTTCGCCCAGTTCCGGACGGGCATCACCGAAGGCGTGATTCCGCGCGGGACGCGCCTGCCGCCCAGCCGCATCCTGGCCAAGGAATTGCCGCTCGCCCGCAATACGGTGGTGCAGGCCTATGACCGGCTGGAGGCCGAGGGCTACGTCAGACGTGCCCATGGCTCCGGCACCTTCGTCGAGGCGGTGCTTCCCGAAGATCATCAGACGCGGGCCAAGCCTGCTCCTGCCATGCCGCAGCTGGCCGAAACCGCGCTGTCGGAACGTGCGACGCGGCTCCTCGAAACGCGCTTGCCGCCCGAGCGCTCGGAGACATTGGGGCTCAGTCCCGGCGTGCCCGCCCTCGACGAGTTTCCCTACGAGATCTTCAGCCGGATCGCGGCCCGGCACTGGCGTTCGCGCGCGATCTCGCAGACGGGCTACGGTGTCGGCCAGCCGCGCGCCGGCCTGACCCATCAGATCGCCACTTATCTCGCCGAGGCGCGCGGCCTGGCCTGTGCGCCGGAACAGGTCATCGTCGTCGGCAGCACCCTCCAGGCCGCCGCGCTCGCCGCCCATGTCCTGCTCGATATCGGCGATACGGTCGCGGTCGAAGACCCCGGCCATCTCGCCGAACTCGCCACCTTCGAACTCAGCGGCCTGCGCATCCGGCCGGTGCCGGTGGACGAGATGGGGCTCGACGCCGCCGCGCTTCCGTTGTCGGCAGACGCGGAACCGCTGCCAAAGCTCGTCGTGGTCTCTCCGGTCGAGCAGTTTCCGTTCGGATGCTCGATGCCACCCGCGCAATGCCGGGCACTGCTCGCCTGGGCACAAGCTCATGGAAGCTGGGTGCTGGAGGACGATTTCAACAGCGAGATCCGCTGGTCGGGGGAGGCGCAGACGCCTCTCTTCGCGGCCGATCCGCAAGGTCGCGTCATCTATACGAGTTCGTTCAACCGAGCTCTGGCGCCCGGTCTCAGGCTGGCCTATCTCGTCGTGCCCCCCAGCCTGGTCGAAGCCTTCACCCAGGCACAGCGCGTCTTCTCGCTCTATGCGCCGCAGCCGGATCAGGCGCTCGTCGCGGCCTTCATGGCCGAGGGGCATCTGGCGGCGCATCTGCGGCGGATGCGGGCGATCTACCGCGAACGCTCGCTCCTGCTCTGCGAGCACTTGCGGCAGCGCCTCGGCGATCGCTTCATCGTTCCCGAGGTCACCGCGGGCCTCCATCTCACGATCAGGCCGCGAGTCCCGTTCGACGACACCGCCGCCTCGGCGACGCTCCTGGGCCGGGGCTTCGACTGCCCGCCTTTGTCGCAATATTGCCGCGGCGAGGGCCGGCGCGGGCTCGTTCTCGGCTTCGGCAATACCGGCACCGAAAAGCTCCCAGCCTGCGCTGAAGCCGTTGCACGCGCCGTCGAGGCCGCCTGTGGAGCCCCCGAGTAGGCTGCGCCGGCGCGCTTTCCATTCCGGCCGAAATTGGACCCCATCGAAATCACGAAATTGGACCTTGGGGGGCTCCTGCTCGCCTCGCATGTTCTCCGTAGCAGCGGAGTCCTCATGAACGTCGAACGCAGCACCGTCCTGGAAGTCGAGGGTATCCGGAAGAACTTCGGCGATCTCGCCGTCCTCAAGGAGCTGAACCTCACGGCGCGCAGCCATGATGTCGTGACGATGATCGGGGCCAGCGGCTCGGGCAAGAGCACCTTCCTGCGCTGCATCAACTTCCTCGAATTGCCCGATGCCGGCACCATCCGCTTCGAGGGCGAGACCGTCCGGCTGGCGCAGCAGGGGGCCGGCCGGGGCCAGCTCGACCGCAAGCAGATCAACCGGATGCGCAGCCGCATCGGCATGGTGTTCCAGAGCTTCAATCTCTGGACCCACCTGACCGTGCTGGAGAACGTCGCGGTGGCGCCGATCAAGGTGCTCGGCCTCAGCCGCAAGGAAGCGACGGAGCGCGCCGAGGCCTATCTGGAAAAGGTCGGGCTGATCGAGAAGCGCCACGCCTATCCGGCCCATATCTCCGGCGGCCAGCAGCAGCGCGTCGGCATCGCCCGGGCGCTGGCGATGGAGCCGGCGCTGCTGCTCTTCGACGAGCCGACCTCGGCGCTCGATCCCGAGCTGGTTGGCGAGGTGCTCGCGGTGATGCGCACGCTCGCCGCCGAGGGGCGCACCATGATCATCGTGACCCATGAGATGGGCTTCGCCCGCGAGATCTCCAGCGAAGTCCTGTTCCTGCATCAGGGCGTCGTGGAGGAGCGCGGTCCGCCGGAGCAGGTCCTCGGCCACCCGCGTTCCGAGCGCTGCCGCGCCTTCCTGCAACGCGTCCTGTGAACCGAGCCGTCAAACACAAGGGGAGAACGACATGCTGAAGCCATTTCTCATCGCTGCCGGGTTGCTCGGCGCCTTCACCGCGGGCGCTGCGGCAAGGGACATCAAGGTCGGCAGCGAATGCACCTATCCGCCCTTCAACTACCGCGATGCCAAGGGTGAGTTGCAGGGCTTCGACATCGATGTCGCGCGCGAGATCGGCAAGCGCCTGAACGCCAACCTCGTCTTCGTCTGCCAGCAATGGGACGGCATGATCCCGGCGCTGCTCGCCGGCAAGTTCGACCTGATCGTGGCGAGCATGTCGATCACCGACGAGCGCAAGAAGTCGATCGACTTCAGCGTGCCCTACCGCTCCTCGACGGCCCGGTTCGTCGGCGCCAAGACGCTGAACGTCCAGCCGGTCGGGGCCGACGGCAAGCCGGACCCGAAGGCGCTGGCCGGCAAGACGGTCGGGCTCCAGCGCTCCTCGACCTACGAGCAGTTCATGACCAAGGAATTCCCGGGTGTGAAGCTCGCGCAATACGACACGGTCGACAACCTGCTGCTCGACCTGCAATCGGGCCGGATCGACCTCGCCTTCGCCGGGCCGATCAAGCTCGACGGCGATTTCCTGCAGAAGCCGCGCGGCGAGAAATTCCATTTCGTCGGCCCCGAGATCAACAACGTCGCCCTTTTCGGTCCCGGCGTGGGCGTGGCGCTGCGCAAGGAGGACAGCGCGCTCCGTGACCAGATCGACGCGGCGCTGACGGCCTCGTTCAAGGACGGGTCGTTCAAGGCGATCAACGATCGCTACTGGTCGTTCAGCGTCCTGCCCTGATCACTTGAAACAGGGCAGCCGGCCGGAGTGCCGCGGAGGTCGTGACGATGGATGTCCTGATGGGCTGGGGCGGTCAGCTCCTGCATGGTGCGCTGACGACCCTAGAGGTCGCTTTCGCTGCGCTGGCGCTCGGGCTCGTCTGGGGCATCCTCGGCGCGCTCGCCCAGCTCTCGCGCTGGTGGCTGGTCCGACAGCTCGGCTTCCTGTTCACGCTGATCATGCGTGGCACGCCGGAGCTGCTGATCATCTTGATCATCTATTTCGGCGGCTCGGTCACGCTGACCGGGCTCGCCAAGTCGATCGGCCTGGCGGCAGGCTTCGTCGAGATTCCGGCCTTCGCCGCCGGCGTCTTCGCGCTCAGCCTCGTCTTCGGCGGCTATGCCGCGGAGGTGCTGCGCGGCGCCTTCCGCGCCATTCCGAAAGGCCAGATCGAGGCGGCGGAGGCCTTCGGCTTCTCCTGGTGGGACGCCTTCACGACGGTGCGCCTGCCGCAGATTTGGCGCTTCGCCCTGCCGGGCCTCGGCAATAACTGGGTCTCCCTGATCAAGGACACTTCGCTCGTTTCGGTGGTCGGGCTGGAGGAGATCATGCGGGTCAGCGGCATGGCGACGGCAGTCACGGGCGAGCCGTTGCGCTTCTACCTGATCGCGGCGATCATCTTCTACGCGCTGACCACCAGCAACGGGCTCATCGTCGCGAAACTGGAACGCCGGGCCAGCCGCGGCGAGCGGGAGCTGGCGCGATGAACCCCGCCCTGATGATCGAGAGCCTGCCTGCGCTGCTGGAAGGAACCTGGCTCAGCCTGCAACTCCTGACGGCCGCGCTCGTGCTCGGCATGGCGCTGGCCGTGCCGATGGCGATCGCCCGGCTGGAAGCGCCCGGCCCGGTCCGCGCGGTGATCGCCTTCTACATCTCGTTCTTCAGGGGCACGCCGCTCCTGGTCCAGATCTTCCTGGTCTAT
The DNA here is from genome assembly GCF_945957345.1 of uncultured Allobosea sp. Lineage (GTDB taxonomy): Bacteria > Pseudomonadota > Alphaproteobacteria > Rhizobiales > Beijerinckiaceae > Allobosea. Next base: position 119,698 of record NZ_CAMFKW010000001.1, read on the forward strand.
TACGGCCTGTCGCAGTTCGACGTCATCCGCGAGAGCGCGCTCTGGCCCTTCATCCGCGAGCCGTGGTTCTGCGCGGTCCTGACCTTCGCGCTGCACACCGCAGCCTATACGGCGAACATCCTGCGCGGCGCGATCCAGGCGGTGCCGGCCGGCGAGATCGAGGCCGCTCATGCCTGCGGCATGTCCGGCCCGGTGGCGTATCGCGTCATCATCCTGCCGCGCGCCTTCCGCCTCGCTCTTCCGGCCTATGCCAACGAGGTCGTCAGCATGCTCAAGGCGACCTCGCTGGCGAGCACCATCACGATCATGGAGCTGACCGGCACCGCCAACACGATCGTGGCGCGCACCTTCGCGCCCTACGAGCTCTTCGTCACGGCGGCGGCGATCTACCTCGTCATCGCCGCCATCCTGACCGCAGCCCTGCGAGCCCTCGAATACCGGCTCGCCAGACATCAGCGTGCGCCCGCCAGCACCGCGGCGGTGATCGCCGGAGACGCCCATGTCCAAGCCTGACATCCACGCCTTCGCCGGCTTCGCCGAGCGGCTCGCCGATCGCAGCGGCGCGATCATCCGGGAAGCGATTGCCAAGGGCCGCAGCTTCGACACCAAGGCTGATCGCAGCCCGGTCACCGAGATCGACCGCCGCGTCGAGGACAGCCTGCGCCGCGAGCTCGCCATCGCCCATCCGGATCACGGCATTCTCGGCGAGGAGTACGAATCCATCGGCCTCGACCGCGATTTCGTCTGGATCATCGATCCGATCGATGGCACCAAGGCCTTCATCACGGGCATCCCGACCTTCGGCACGCTGATCGCACTAGCCTATAAGGGCACGCCGATCCTCGGCGTCATCGACAATCCCGTCACGGCCGAGCGCTGGATCGGCGGTGACGGCCTGCCGACGCGGCGCAACGGCGAAGCAGTGCAGACCCGCAAGGGCGCGTCGCTGGCCGACGCCATCCTCGGCAACGGCAATCCCGAGCCCTTCGATGCCGGCGAGCGCGCCGCCTTCGAGCGGCTGCGCAGCGATACGAAATGGTGCGTCTATGGCGGCGGCTGCCATGCCTATGGCCGCGTCTCGGACGGCGCGCTCGACATCAGCATCGATGGCGGGCTCGACCCGTTCGACTACTGCGCGCTGACGCCGATCGTGCGCAATGCCGGCGGCGCGATCACCGACTGGGAGGGCCGCGAGCTCACGATCCATTCCGGCCATCGTTGCGTCGTTGCGAGCGGCAGCCCGGCACTGCATGGAGCCGTTCTGGACAGACTAAGCCGCCATTGATGAACCGCGCCTTCCGAAGGCGAATCTTTCGGCTGTCCGCCTCCAATTGTGTCGAAAGGACCAGCCTTTCAGCGCCGTCGGGAAAAGCGCCGAGATCAGCCGACCTGCGGCATCCGCTCAGGCGACGAGAACTCGCGGTCTCATTGGCATCAACTTCGCCATTGTCCTGAAGTTTTGGGCGGTGGCCCCGAGAAGGAACCCGTTGCGGGTCCGCATAACCGCGGCGCCTCGGACGCGCAGCTCCACTCAATCTTCGACTGGAGCAGTCGCGGAATGGCGACGCTCTACATCAATAGGCGAACCCGTACCCGGCTGGCTCAAGAGGCGACTTCGCTCCCGATTCCGGCACCGAAATCGAACGTCTGTTCCCGCACCTCATCATCAGGTGCTGGGAACGCCGCGAAATCAGAAGGAAAATCACATGCTCGGGAAAAAGGTGGTGGGGGAAGCAGGACTCGAACCTGCGAAGGCATAGCCAGCGGATTTACAGTCCGCCCCCTTTGCCGCTCGGGACATTCCCCCGCCTGCGCCCTTGATCGGCTCTGTGAGCCCAGGGCCACCGATATGTCACTTTCGCGACGACCGGTAGGCGCGGCCGGACTTATGGTGACCGGGCCGCGCCCTGTCAACGGCAAAAAGACCGATGCTGCGAATTCGTTGTGAAGGAGCGGGACGGGCGCCGCGCCGACACGAGGCCAAACCCGCAGGGCCCGTAAGGACGAGCGCCCGCCAGCCGATCCGGCCGCCCCAGCGGGGCGAACCTGGGCGAGATATAAAAAGCGCACCGGGAAATCGATCAGCTTCCCCCTGCCCCATGGTTCAGGACGAAAATCACCCGCTCGGCCACGCTCGCACGGGGCAGCTCGACGAGCGCATAGCCATAGCGGGGATAGGTCTCGGCCATGGCCGCATAGGTCCGCTCCGCCTCGGCGAAATCCTGCTTCCGCTCGGCATCCTGCGCGAAGATCTCCCGCCAGGGCGGCGCGATGAAGACGGTACGCCGATAGCGCAGGTCCCGCGCCACCCGGTCGACGTGATCGGGAATAGGCCAGCCGCAGAGAGTCAGGTACCCGACGATGTCCGGCAGGCCGCGATCGAAGAAGACTTTGCCATGTCCCGCAACGGCCTCGGCATGGCTGCGCAGGTCCGCTGCCAGCATCAACTCGGCGAAAAGGCCGGGATCGACCGAGGGCAGGCCCCGGCCGCCCATCATCTGCTGGTTGCGGATGACGGCGCGCCCAGCCTCCGGCCGCACTGCGTGGCCGGCTGCCGCCAGAGCCTCGATCAGGCTCGTCTTGCCCGCGCCCGGCCCTCCGGTGATCACGATCAGCCGGTCGGTTTGCTGTGGCATCATGGCTCCTGTCCTCCTGGATATGTCGGCAAAAGGGTGGTTCGCGCTGGCCAAGCGCCCCGCGGCGTGGCACGGCAATCCGGCAATCACTGGAGAGAGCGATGGCTCCGCCGTTCCGCCCGAAACATGCCAGGCCCACGGGGGGCCGACCGGGCGCCCGCCGCCCTGACGGCTCGTTGCCGCATCGGCCGGGCGATATCGACGAGGCCGTGCTTTACGGCGTGCATCCGGTCGTCGAGGCGCTGAAGAATCCGCAGCGGCGCTTCCGGCGGCTGCTCGCGACCGAGAATGGCCTGCGCCGTCTCCAGGAGCAAGTCGGGGACCTGCCGCTCGAAGCCGAGATCGTGCGCCCTTCCGAGATCGACCGCCTGCTCACCCCCGATTCGGTGCATCAAGGCCTCTATCTCGTCTGCGATCCCCTGCCCTCGCCCGATCTCGACAGCCTGCCGGACGACTGCCTCGTGCTCGCGCTCGACCAGATCACCGATCCGCACAATGTCGGCGCCATCCTGCGCTCGGCTGCCGCCTTCGCCACTGCGGCCGTGATCGTTACGATCCGTCACTCCCCGGCCGCGACCGGCGTGCTCGCCAAATCCGCCTCCGGCGCGCTGGAGCATGTCCCGCTGATCGCCGTGCGCAATCTCGGCGACGCGCTCGAGACGCTCGGCAAGCGCGGCTTCCTGCGCATCGGCTTCGATTCGGACGGCGATGTCGCGCTCGACGATGTCGCGCTGCGCCGTCCGCTCGTCATGGTGATGGGCGCCGAGGGCAAGGGCCTGCGCCAGCGCTCGCGCGAGCTCTGCGACCATGTCGCCCGGCTCGAAGTGCCCGGCACGATCACCAGCCTCAACGTCTCGAACGCGACCGCGATTGCGCTCTACGCGGCCAGCCGGCGCCGCTGAACCGCGCCCTCCAGGGCACCGGCGAAAGGGCGATTCCGCGCCCCTTTCCGAGCCGGCAGCTTCCCTCGCCGATAGTCTCATAGACGAACGGTGCAAGACCAAGTGCCTGATTGCTCCTGCGACAATCTGCGCGCAATCCTCTGAAGCGAGCTGGAATGACGGGACTCACCCGCCGTCCGGCAGCGCGGCCACCGTCATTCAGAACGTGAACCGCGCGAAACGAGGTTGCCGGGCATGCCCGGCTTCAGGGCTTCACCAGGGGAGACAAGCGCCATGAGCATGGCATCACAAGCATCGGACTCGCGGGCCGCGCCCCGGCCGATGACCAAGGAGGAAAGGAAGGTCATCATCGCCTCGTCGGCCGGCACGGTCTTCGAGTGGTATGACTTCTATCTGGCGGGCTCGCTCGCCGCCAACATCGCCCAGACCTTCGTGCCCGGCGACAACGATACCGCGAAGTTCATCTTCGTGCTGTTCGGTTTCGCCGCGGGCTTCGCGGTCCGTCCCTTCGGCGCCCTGTTCTTCGGCCGCCTCGGCGACATGATCGGCCGCAAGTACACCTTCCTCGTCACCATGACCGTAATGGGCCTCGCGACCTTCGTCGTCGGCCTGCTGCCCAGCTTCCAGACCATCGGCTACGCCGCGCCTGCGATCTTCATCGCCTGCCGCCTGCTGCAGGGCCTCGCGCTTGGCGGTGAGTATGGCGGCGCCGCGACCTATGTCGCCGAGCATGCCCCGATGGGCCGTCGCGGCTTCTATACCTCGTGGATCCAGACGACCGCGACAGTCGGCCTCTTCCTCTCGCTGATCGTGATTCTCGGCCTGCGCCTCAGCATGTCGCCGGAAGCCTTCGCGGCCTGGGGCTGGCGCGTTCCGTTCCTGCTTTCGATCATCCTGCTCGGCTTCTCGATCTGGATCCGTCTTCAGCTCTCCGAATCGCCCGCCTTCGTGAAGATGAAGGAGGAGGGCACGCATTCGAAGGCGCCGCTCTCCGAGGCCTTCGGCAACTGGAGGAACGCCAAGATCGGCATCATCGCGCTGCTCGGCGGCACCGCCGGCCAGGCCGTCGTCTGGTACACCGGCCAGTTCTACGCGCTGTTCTTCCTGACGCAGACGCTGAAGATCGACGGCACGACCGCCAACCTGCTGATCGCGCTCGGCCTGCTGCTCGGCACGCCGTTCTTCATCTTCTTCGGCTGGCTCTCGGACAAGATCGGCCGCAAGCCCATCCTGCTCGCCGGCTGCCTGATCGCGGCACTGACCTATTTCCCGCTCTTCACCATGCTGGCGAAGACCGCGAACCCGAACCTGATCAGCGCGACCGAGAACGTGAAGCTGGTCCTCACCGCCGATCCGGCCGAATGCGGCACGCTGTTCGACCCCGTGGGCGTGCGCACCTTCACCAAGCCCTGCGACGTCGTGCGCCGCTCGCTGGCGACCGCCTCGATCCACTACGATCTGGCGGCCGGTCCCGCGGGCTCGCCGCTCAAGGCGACGATCAACGGCAAGGACGCCCCGAGCGCCTCGGCCGAACTCATCGCCGCTGCTCAGGCTGCCGGCTATCCCAAGCCGGGCGATGCCAGCATCCTGAAGACCCCGACCTTCGGCGAGATGCTGTCCAGCCCTCGCGCCATGCAGGCTGTCGGCATCCTGTTCGTCCTCGTCCTCTTCGTGACGATGGTCTACGGCCCGATCGCGGCCCTGCTGGTCGAGCTCTTCCCGACCCGCATTCGCTATTCCGGCATGTCGCTGCCCTATCACATCGGCAACGGCTGGTTCGGCGGCTTCCTGCCCCCGACCGCCTTCGCCATCGTGGCGGCCAGCGGCAACATCTTCTCCGGCCTCTGGTATCCGATCATCGTGGCGCTCGGCACCTTCGTGATCGGCCTGCTCTTCCTGCCGGAAACCAAGAACCGCGACATCCTCGACTGATCGTCGTTTACCCCAATACCGGCCCCGCCTTCCAAGGCGGGGCTTTTTTGTTGCCTCCTCGCGAAGCGCCTTTAGCGCCCTACTCAGCCGCGTGCTGTGCTATGCTCGCAGGCAAGGTCCGGCAGATGGCTAAAAGCCATCCCGACCGCCGGCGACGATCAAGCCGCCGCCAGATACTTCCGATGAACAGGCCGGGCCGTTTCAGGGAGTAGCGCTATGACAACCTATGTCATGCTCGCCAATTGGACAGATCAGGGGGCGCGCAACGTCAAAGCCTCGCCGACCCGTCTCGATGCCGCCAAACAGCAGCTCAAGGAGATGGGGGGCGACTTCAAGGCCTTTTTCATGACCATGGGCAAATACGACATGGTGATCGTCTGCGAGGCGCCCGACGATGCGGTCCAGGCGCGCTTCTGCCTGCAGCTCGCCCTGCTCGGCAATATCCGCACCGAAACCCTCAAGGCCTTCCCGGAGGCCGCCTATCGCGAGATCATCCGCTCGATAAGCTGAGGCCGAGCCGAACACGCATCTCGAGCAGCGCAGGGGCGCTTGCTCTCACCGCCATCGGCTGGTAACCGCTATCGAACTGTCGGCGAGAAGCTTCCGCCGGCGGCGATCCTGGTCGACCAGCCAGAATGCCGGCATAGCACAGCGGTAGTGCAGCGGTTTTGTAAACCGAAGGTCGGGAGTTCGATCCTCTCTGCCGGCACCAGCCCTCCTTAGGGCTTATCTCGAACATCAAGCGAACCGCATGCTTTCAAGCATGGACAGCGCTATGGCGCGGGCTTCGCCGAAGGCATCGAGATCACCTTGCCGTCCGGCATGATGATGTCGCCGGGCTTCTGGCCGGCAGCGCATTCGCCGAGGCGTTTCGCTTCCACCACGAGCTTGCGCTCGACCGGGCCCGACTGGCCAGGCATGCCGCTCAGCTTGGTCGTGCCCTCGGTGCGGACCGATGTCTCGAAATCGCCGGTGATGACGCTGCTGCCGGAGGCCCTGATCTGACCGACCGCGCATTCGGTCTCGACGGCGTAGCCCGTCGCCGTCTTGGTCACCAGCATCTTCGAACAGGCTCCGGCAGTGAGGCCGCCGACGATCGATTGATCGGTTCCCGGACCGACGCATTGCTTGGCGAGGGTCTCGCCCTCATTGCCCACCGACTTGGTTTCCCACAGCCCGGGCTTGCGCTGCGGAAGCTGTTGTTGCTGTGCCGCGGCGGGCAGCGCAACGAGGACACCGAGAGCGGCTATCAACGCGATTTTCATGGCGTCGTTCTCCAGGAGGAATCGGGTCCCGACGAGACAAGACGGGCGCCAAGGCCAGAATGAGGCGATCCGATCGGAGGCCAACCTTCGGATGCGTCTTGACAGACCGGTCGCTCCGGGAACGTTTGGCGAGTCGGGCGGTTACTCGCCTATCCAGGCTTCGGGAGGCTTTAATGAAAGCCCTTGTCCTCACGCTCGCCCTCCTGTCGAGCGCAAGTATGGCGGCGGCACAGACGCGCCCCTCGACCGTCACTCGGCCTTGCGCAGCGAGCCAGCGCGACGTTCAGGCCAACGGCGCCATCGTGCTGGGTACCGGCGGCTACACCTATGACCGCTTCGTGCGCGATCGCAGCTTCTGCGAGAGGGACGAAAGCACCGAGCCCGCCTTCGTGCCGAGCAGGGACAACCAGTCCTGCTTCATCGGTTATCGCTGCAAGAGCCGTTCGAACTTCTTCGACGATTGAGGCCTGTTCCTCCGTGGAACCTCTCACGCGCCACCACGTTTTTTCGGTGGGGCGAAACCTCGGTTTTTCCAGGGAGGTTCGCATGCGTCGCCTACTTTTCGTCACGGCTTCCGTGGCGCCGTTGCTTTTGGTCGCCAGCCTGCCGGCGGCGGCCCAACCGCATTTTGGTGGCGCCGGCTTCCGGCATGGTGGTTTCCACGCTCGCGGCATCGGCATGAGGCCGCTTGGAATGCGGCCGGCATTCCCCGGCTATCGTCCGGGCTTCCGCTCCGGCTGGTATGGCGGTGGTTGGCGCCACGCCGGCTATTATCGCGGATATCGCGGCTACCCCTATTGGGGCGCAGCCTCAGGCTTGGCGGCAGCAGCCGCACTCGGCGCAATCGCCGGGTATCCGTATGCCGGCTATCCGTATTATGAGCCCGTCTATCCCGCCTATCCGGTCTATCCCGTCTATGGAGCTGCGCCCGCGGCGGCGGGCGGGATGTGCAGAACGCCGGTCAGGACCTGTGCATTGTACGAGCCGGCGCCGCTGGGGGTGGGATGCTCCTGCCGCGCGCCGGGCGGCCGCGCCAAAGGCGTGGTCGTCGGTCCTTGAGCACTCGACCGGCCCGCCCCTGCATTCCATGACTGGCCGGCAGGCGCGATCATGGGTTAGATGTCCGGCATAGGTGCCGCGCAGGCGCGGACCGACCTGGGCAAGCTTTGCACGGACCGGAATGGACGACCGGACACAACTTCTGACGCTCGCGGACCGTTGCGAGGCTTCCAGCAAGCCGGATCGCGAGCTCGATGCCGATATCTACGAGGCGCTGGGCTTCGTCGTCCGGCGCAAGCCGACTCGGCTGGTCAACCGCCGCACCCCGGCGGGCGGCATCTACCAGCAGGGTTCCTTCTGGAAGACGCTCGGCACCGTCAGCGCTGATATCGACATTGCCGTATCGCTGTTGCGGCAGAAGGCGCCGGGTTGGAGCTGGAGCCTGCAATGCCTTGCCGGCGAGGACAGCCTCGCCTTTCAGGCGCTGGTTGCCGATTGCTCCGGCCAGGGCGTCATGGGCTCGCTCGCGCTCTGCGCCGCGATGCTGCGCGCCCTCGCCCGGCGCGAACCGTCTGCGCCGCCGGAATCGCGCCTCACGGAAACTTGACCTGCCTGTCTTTCCAAGGGGTTGAACGCGGGCAGGTCGTCGCTAGTCTGCCTGCGATCCGAGGGGAGAACAGATACATGCAGGACACAGATTTCACGCGCCGTGCCGCTCTGGCCGGTGCCGGTGCTTTCGTTGCCGCTGCGACACTCGATCTGCCCGGTTTCAGCCCGGCCCACGCACAAGGAGTTTCCGTGAATCAGGCTCCCGGTTTCTACCGTTACAAGATCGGCGATATCACCCTCACCGCGCTCAATGACGGCTTCGGCAAGCGCCCGCTCGAAGGCTTCGTCCGCAATGCCGAGCTCGCCGACGTGAAGAAGGCGATGGCGGAAGCTTTCCTGCCGCAGGATGCGCTCAACATCACCTTCACGACGCTGGCCATCCAGCACGGCGGCAAGCTGACCCTCATCGACACGGGCAACGGCGACTCGGGCGCGCCGACCTCCGGCACCTGGATGGCGAATTTCAAGGCGGCGGGCTTCGACCCCAAGGATGTCTCCAGCGTCGTGTTCAGCCATTTCCACGGCGACCACATCAATGGCTTCCGGTTGAAGGACGGCACGGCCGTGTTCCCCAATGCGGAAGTGATGGTTCCGGCGGCCGAATGGGCCTTCTGGATGGACGACGCCAAGATGAATGCCGCGCCCGAGGCCATGAAGGGCGCGTTCGCCGGCGTGCGCCGCGTCTTCGGCCCCGTCGCCAAGGATGTGAAGCAGTTCGAGCCCGGCAAGGAGCTCCTGCCGGGCCTGACGCCGATCGCAGCCCCCGGGCACACGCCCGGCCACACGGTCTTCGCGCTGAGCTCCGGCAACGGCAAGATGATGATCATGTCCGACACGACCAACCACCCGGCCCTGTTCGTGCGCAACCCGGACTGGTCGGCCGTGTTCGACATGGACGGCCCGCAGGCGGTGGCGACGCGGCGCAAGCTCCTCGACATGGTTTCGGCCGATCGGATGCAGGTCGCCTTCTACCACGCCCCCTTCCCGGCGACCGGCTTCATCGCCAAGGACGGCAACGGCTTCGAGATGGTGCCGGTGCAGTGGAGCGCGGCGCTCTGAGCGCCATCCCCACGTCGTTTCCTATCAAGGCCGGGCGAAAGCCCGGCCTTTTTCGTCGAGGGACTTTGTTGCCGCCATGGCCTCGCGGCCGGGCATCCGGACGTGTTAAGCCTGCCTCCACACCGCAGGGCCTGCCGTTCCAGGACACGCTATGACCGAACGATTCGGCGCGATCTCCTTCGTCGCCAGCGAAACCCCAGAAGCGCAGGCGGCGCTCGACAAGCTCGTCGAGCGCTACGGCAATGCCGATCCGGCTCAGGCGGATGTCGTGGTCGCGCTCGGCGGCGACGGCCTGATGCTGCAGACGCTTCACCGCTTCCTGGGCACTGGCAAGCCGATCTACGGCATGAATCGTGGTTCGGTCGGCTTCCTGATGAACGAGTTCAAGGAACGCGGCCTGACCAAGCGGCTGGATGCCGCCCAGCGCAGCATCGTGCACCCGCTCTCCATGCAGGCCATCGACCGCAGCGGCGCGACCGTGCAGGCCAAGGCGATCAACGAGGTCTCTTTGCTGCGCCGCTCCTATCAGGCCGCCAAGCTGCGCATCTCGGTCGATGGCCAGGTGCGATTGGCCGAACTCATCGCCGATGGCCTCCTGCTGGCGACGCCTGCCGGCTCGACGGCCTATAACCTCTCGGCCAACGGCCCGATCCTGCCGCTCGATGCGCCGCTGCTGGCGCTGACGCCGATCTCGGCCTTCCGGCCCAGGCGCTGGCGCGGCGCCCTGCTGCCCGACCATGCCAAGGTCTTCATCGAGGTGCTGGAAGCCGAGAAGCGCCCCGTCAGCGCCGTCGCCGATCACACGCAGATCGACGAAGTCAGCTCGGTTTCGATCGAGATCGACCGAACCGTCGACCTCGTCATGCTGCACGACCCCGGCCACAGCCTAGACGAGCGCATCCTGCGCGAGCAGTTCGGCTACTGAGGCTCTTCAGGCCGCGTCGCGCAGATCGCTCTCGGCGAGTTCGATCAGGAAGGACGGGTCGGCTTCGACGAGCAGCGCCAGCGCGGCATCGTCGGCAAGCGAATCCGCGAGATTGCGGGCCTCCTCGCGGGCAGCCTCCGCGTCCATGCGGCGCAGCATGGCCATCAACCCGTCTGCTTCCGGTCCTTCACGCGTCTCGCAAACAATCAAGACCGCACGCAGCAGCCCGCGATCCATGCCCTGATGGACACTGCCCCGATCGAAGCCGCGCGCGTTGAGCGCGAGGATGGCAGCGGTGAAAGCGGGCTCCAGTGCGGCCGAGAGCCCCGCCTTGCGGCAGAGCGCCTTGAGCCCCGCCCCGCGCTTGTCGCGCAGCAGCGCCGCCACCCGCTCCTCGGGCAAGCCGGACAGCGCGACGAAGGCCGCCTCGGCCAGAGCCGGTTCGCCACTGAGCAGCGAGCGCAGCATCAGCCCCGGCGTCAGCCGGCCGGTGACCCTGAGGACCTCGACGATGGCCGGCGCATCGCTAGCCTCGCCGCCTGCCGCGAGCGCGACTGCGACCCGCTCCGTCGACTCGCGTGCCAGCCGCGCGCTGCGCTCAGGCGTCAGCCAGCCGCAGCCCGCGACGAAGCTCGCCAGCGTGTCGGAGACACGAGCAGCAATGGCCTGCCGCAGCCCTCCCGGCAGGTCGACGCGCTCCAGCAACGCCTCGCGCAAGCTGCCGCTGTCGCCATGGCGCTCGATCATGCGTTCCAGCGAGAATTCGGGAATCTCGGCCGTGCGATTGCCGGCCAACGTAATGAGCGCTTCCTCGCAGCCGACTTCGGCCAGCGCCGCGCAAACGCTCAATGGCAGGCAGCGGCGCATGGCGATGGCCTTCTGGGCGAGCGCATCGCCGACAGCAGCGGCATCGACCAGATCTGCCTCGGTCAGCACCGGCGAATGCGCCAGAACCAGCGCCGCAACATCGCTCTGCTCGGCGATCAGGCTCAGCGCGAGATTGCGTGGCGTGTGCATCGAAGGCGCCATCTCCTCGGCGATCGCCCGACGCACCAGCGGCGAAGGGTCGTCGATCAGCGCCATCAGCGCCGTCTCCGCCTCCTGCTTGTCATCGTCGGACATCTCCGAGCGCAGATAGGCGCCCGCCAGGCTGGCGGCGCCGCTCGCGCGTGCCTCCGCCGGCGCGGTGCGGGCCCAGAGCAGGAAGCGCCGAACGATCATGCGCCGCTCCGCTGGATCATGAAGGAGGAGAGATCAAGCGGCCCGCGCCGCGATCGGCTCACCGGCTGCGACGTTGCCACGCTGGGCTGGGACAGATCGCTCGGCCGCGAGGGCGGCAGAGGCGCGCTGACGGTCTTGCCACCCACGCCGGCCGCAGCAGCAGTGCCCGCAACCGGGTTCGCGTCCGACATGGTGGTCTCGCCCTGGCCGGAGCGCGGGAAATAGCGTTCGCCGCCTTCGAGCGAGGCCATGCGCGTGCCGCCGCGAGGCGGCGTCGTCCAGAGATTGGCAACGGCCTTCGAGACCGGGTCGCGCGAGCCATTGGTCGAGAACAGCCCGACGAGCCCCTTGGCACGGCCTTCGCGCAAGCCAGCAGCGACTTCGGCGACGGGAACATCGCTCTGCCCCGCTTGCGGGTTCTGCGCGACGTTGGCCGCGACCTGGGTGCTGGCGTGGCTGGCCGCCAGCACGCCATAGACCTCCTGCACGCTGCGCGCCCGCCCGGCCTTGTCGTAGAAGATCGAGCGATTGGCCGCGGCCGCATCCGGGAAATCCCGCGCCGCGACGCGGTTGGGGTCATTGGCGGCTGCGCGGATCAGGTCGGAAGCGCCGCGCGCCCCGAGCACATGCGCCATGTAGAGCTCGCCCGCCTGCGGCTGGCGGCCGAGGCTCGACGCGAGCTGGTCGCGATTCTTCTGGGTCAGCGCCCCGGCCATCACGGCCGCGACCTGCGGATCGTTACGCAGCTGGAGAATCTTCTCGCGCGCAGCCGGATCGGAGACGCTGAGGCGCCCTCCGTTATCGCTGATCGCGTCGGCATATTGCGAGAGGCCCTGTTTCGGCCCCTCCTGCTTGACCATGGCGAGCCAGGTCTGCTCGATGAACTGGAAGAGACCTGTGGCGCTGGATGTGCCGGCCTTGGCCGTTGGCTCCAGCGAGGATTCGCGCTGTGCCGTCTTGAGCAGATAATCGAACCCCGCCCCCGTCCGCTCCGCGCCTTGGCGGATGGCGCTGACGACCGGGTTCGCTGGCTGCGTTTCGCGGCTCTGGCTCTGCGGCGTGGTGAAGAGGAACATCGAGACCTTCGGGGGCGGCCCGCGCGCATCGCAGAGCACACCTCGAAATTGCCTCCATTATGGTAAGCGAAACGTTAAGATCGGTCCTGTGCCGCGATGTGTCCGCGCTTTCCGCTTCCCTCCCGATGGCGGTCCCTCTACGACTTCTCGTGCTGGCTCAGCAGCCGGCATGTTGAAGACGGAGGCGTCGATGACGGATGTGGTGCGTCACAAGCGTGGCGGGATCTATTTCGATGATTTCCAGGTCGGCGCGGTCATCGAGCACGGGCTGACCCGCACCGTCACGCAGATGGACAACATGCTGTTCTCCAACATGACGCTGAACCCGCAACCCCTTCATATCGATGCGCATTTCTGTGCGACCGAGACCGAATGGGGCAAGCCGCTGATGAACTCGCTGTTCACGCTCGGCCTGATGATCGGCATCTCCGTCAACGATACCACGGTCGGCACCACCATCGGCAATCTCGGCATGACCGATGTGCTGTTCCCCGCTCCGCTCTTCGAGGGCGACACCATCAATTGCACCACTGAAATTGCGGCCAAGCGCGAGTCGCGCTCGCGGCCCGATGCCGGCATCGTCGAGTTCGTGCACAAGGCTTACAAGCAGGACGGCACGCTGGTCGCCCAGTGCCGCCGCCAGGCCTTCATGCGCAAGCGCCCCGCCCCCGACATGGTCGCGGTCTGACCGATGCGCTCGCTCCTGTTCGTGCCCGGCGATAGCCCGAAGAAGCAGCAGAAGGGCCTGGAATGCGGCGCCGACGCGCTGATCCTCGACCTCGAGGATTCCGTCGCGCTCGATAGCAAGCCGCAGGCCCGCGAGATCACCCGCGCTTTCCTCGAAGCGACCCGCCCCCTGTCGAAGCGCCCGCTGCTGATCGTCCGCATCAACGCCCTGACGACCGGCATGAGCGATGCCGATCTCGACGCGATCATGCCGGGCGCGCCGGACGCGATCATGCTGCCGAAATCGGAGGGGGGCACCGATGTCGGCCATCTCGCTGCCAAGATCGCGGTGCGCGAGGCGGAGTCGGACCTGCCTGATGGAACGACGCGCATCCTCCCGATCGGCACGGAAACCGGCAAGGCCATCTTCGGGCTCGGCAGCTACAGCCGCTCCTCGCACCGCCTGATGGCGCTGACCTGGGGGGCGGAAGACCTCTCCGCCGATCTTGGCGCCGAAACCAACCGGCTGGAGGACGGCTCCTATGCCGATCCGTACCGCCTCGCCCGCTCACTCACCCTCTTTGCGGCAACTGCGGCGCAGGTCGACGCGATCGACACCGTCTTCACGAATTTCCGCGACGATGCCGGCTTCCGCGCCGAATGCCTCGCCTCCCGCCGCGACGGCTTCACCGGCAAGATGGCGATCCATCCGGCGCAGGTCCCGATCATCAACGAGATCTTCGCGCCCTCGCCGGCAGCGCTCGCCAAGGCGCAGCAGATCATCGCGCTGTTCGAGGCCAATCCCGGTGCCGGCGTCATCGGGCTCGATGGCGAAATGCTGGATCGTCCCCATCTGATCAAGGCACAGCGGCTCGTCGCGCGAGCTCGCAAACTGGCTGAATAAAGTGCCGGAGGCGATTCCAATGACTCAGGTTTTCGAGGTTTCAGGCATGCATTGCGGCGGCTGCGCCTCGCGCGTCCAGCGCGCCGCGACGGCGCTCGCTCCCGGCGCAACGGTGACGCTCGATCCGCCGCGCCTCACCCTGCCGGACGGGGCCAAGCTCGACGCCGAGGCGATCAACAAGGCGCTGGCGGAATTCGGGGATTACAGCGCTAAACCTCTGGCGGGTTGAAATACCCTACCCGCCTGCCGGACGGGTGATCGAGAACAGGCTCGTCACCTCGGCATAGTCGGCATAGCCGCAGCGCGCGATCGGGTTGGCGCCGGCCGTATCGAAACGCCCCTCCTTGACGAAGGCGTCATCGATGAAGGTGCCGACGACCTGCCCCAGCACCATCCAGCGCGGCACGACATTGCCGTCGAGATCATGCAGCTGCTGGATCGAGAGCAGCTTGCATTCGAGCGCGGCCGGCGTGCCGGCGACGCGCGGCGGCTTGACGAAGCGCGAGGGCGCCATCGCGAGCCCGGCATGAGCATATTCGCTCTCGCCGCGCGGCAATGGCGCGGAGGTCATGTTCATCGGCCCGGCCAGTGCCTTCGTCACCAGGGAGCAGGTGAATTCGCCGGTCTCCTCGATGAAGGCGACGGCGTCCTTCTTGTTCTCCGAGGAGAACATCACGATGTTCGGCCGCGACGAGATCGCGTTGAAGAAGCTGTAGGGCGAGAGATTGACCTCTCCCTTGGCGCTCAACGCCGTGATCCAGCCGATCGGCCGCGGCGCGACGATCGCCTTGAACGGATCATGTGCGAAGCCGAGATCGTCTTTCGTGGCCGAATAGATCATCGCGTCAGGTCCCGTAATAGCTGACGATATCGGCCATGACCGGCCGGTCGCGATCGGTGATCGGCGCCGTCGGCGTCCCCAGATGCACGAAGCCGGCCATCCGCTCGTCTTCCGCCAGCCCGAACGCGGTCAGGACCTCGCGATCGAACGAGAACCAGTTCGTCAGCCAGGAACCGGCATATCCCATGGCGCAGGCGGCGACGAGCATGTTCATGCAAACCGCGCCGGCCGAGAGTTCCTGCTCCCAGAGCGGAATCTTGACGTGCTGCCGCGCGCGCGAGACCACGCCGACGATGACCGGCGCGTGCAGCAGGCGCTTGCGCTCGAACTCGACCTGGTCCTCGCTCGCCTGCGGGTTCTTCTCGCGAAAAACCCGGGCGACGATCTCGGCCGCCTCTTCGCGGGCCGCGCCCTTGAAGACGATGAAGCGCCAGGGCGCGAGCTTGCCATGATCGGGCACGCGCGCGGCGATGGCGAGAAGCTCATCGAGCTGCGCGCCGTCGGGGCCGGGAGCCGTGAGGAACTGCGGCGGCACGGAGCGACGCAGCTTGAGCAGAGAGAGCGTATCGGTCATGAAACATCCGGACAGTGGCTTTGGATTGACCTATTCCTTCGCCATGATGAGGACAAGCGGAGCTGCTCATACATCGCCGCAGAGCCGCCGAGGACGAAAAGCATGCTTGAATTGGAGGGCTTTAAAGCTCGCCGCCTGACCGCGGTCGCCTTTGCTGCGGCCGTCTTGCTTGCGCCGAGCCTCGCGGGTGCCCAGACCGCCGATCCCGGCCCCGGCGCCGATGCTCCGGCGCCCGCGCCCTTGCAGGGCCAGCCGGTCGCGCCGAACGGATTGGCGCGTCTTTCCGTCTCTGCCCAGTTCGCCGCCGACCGCAAGCCGATCCGCTCCGGGCTCAATTGGCGCGTGCTCAGCGAAAGCGCCGATGGCAGCTCCCCCAAGATCATCGCGCGCTCGTCCGAGCCGGAGCCGGCATTCTCGCTGCCGCCCGGCAACTACATCATTCATGCCGGCTACGGCTTCGCCAGCGGAACGAAACGGGTCAGCCTCGGCCAACAGGGCCTGCGCGATCAGGTTCAGATCAGTGCCGGGGCGCTCTCGCTGGCGGGCTCGATCGGCGATGCCCCGATCCCGGCTCCCCTGCTCTCCTTCTCGGTCTTCGTGCCTCTCCAGGGCAACTCGGAAGGCCGGCTGATCACCAGCGATGCCAAGGCGGGCGAGGTCATCCGCCTGCCCGAGGGCACCTATCACGTCGTCTCGACCTACGGCGATTCCAACGCGATCCAGCGCGCCGACGTGAAGGTCGAGACCGGCAAGGTCACGGATGCGACGCTGCATCACCGCGCTGCCAAGGTCACGCTCAAGCTCGTCGCCAATGCCGGCGGCGAGGCCTTCGCCGGCACCGCCTTCAGCGTGCTGACGCCGGGCGGCGACGTGATCCGCGAGGCGATCGGCGCCTTCCCGCAGGTCATCCTGGCCGAAGGCGACTATGTCCTGATCGCCCGGCAGGAGGGGCAGGTCTATTCGCGCGACTTCAAGGTCGAGTCGGGCAGCGACCGCGATATCGAGGTTTTGGCGAAGTAAGTCGGTAGCCGCTTCGCAAGCCCGGTGTCATTCCGGGGCGCGCCGCAGGCGCGAACCCGGAACCCACGACTGGGTAGGACAGTCGGCGCGCGATTGTTGGCGGCTCACCCGGTCGTGGGTTCCGGGTTCTTCGCTACGCGAAGCCCCGGAATGACAAGGGCCTCAGTTCATCGGCTTTCCGGCCCCGGCCGCCTCGATCCTGACCGGGCCGATCCCGGCTACGATCCCGTCGGCGAGCCGCAGAGCCAGGCAGCGATAGCCGGCATCGACCAGGTGCAAGCCATCCATGCCGACGAGTTCCTCCGGCGTGAACTGGCGCGAGTTCGACCAGCCCTTCATCATCGCATAGCGCGGGAACAGCGAAATCCCCTGGTCCTGAGCCGTCTTGACCAGCACGGCGCGATAATCGTCGTAATGCGGATAGCGACCCTCGCGCGGCAGCCAAGGCAGGTCCATCAGGATCATCTCGATCCCGGCGGCGCGGGCCTTGCCCACGCCCTTGCGCAGGATCTTGGCGAGCTTGTCCTCGCCGATATCGCGGATCGCGTCGTTGATGACGGTCTGCCAGATCACGATTGCCGGCTTCTCGTCGATGACATCGGCCTGCATGCGCAGCAGCATGTCATAGGCCGACTGGCCGCCGACACCCTTGTTAAGGACCCTGACCTCGGCCCCCGGCAAGCGCCGGCTGAGCTCCGCCTGCAGCACGGCCGGGTAGCTCTTGTCTTCGGCACTGGCGCCGGAACCCGCCGTGGCTGAGGAGCCCAGTGCAACGATCGTCAAACGGCCGGTCTCCTGCAGCGCCTTGCGCGCAGCCGGCAGGTTGGGCTGGAAGGTGGTCTTGGCCACTTCCGCGCGGCAACGGACATCGAGCGGTGGCGGAAGCGGCGCCGCGATCGATCCAGAACTCAGCGCGAGGACAAAGAAGGCCGCGGCAGCTGCGCGCCACGGGCCGGGGCAGACTCGGCGCTTGCGCCGCGTTTCGTGATCGAACGGTACCACGACAGGAAAATCCCTAACCCTGTCAGAATTGTAACGCCAGCCGTGCATATCAGCAACTGAACGCTCAAATCGAAGGAAGTTTCCGCCAACACGATCTGCCCGCTGATCGAAAGCACGATGCCCGCACAGAAGACATGCAGCGAATTCTGCCCGGCGCTGGCGAGAATACGGCCCGGAGCAACCTTGGCCATAGCGCTCCCCGCCGGCAGCCAGCGGATCGCCAGCCAGGCCAGCGCGCCGATATGCAGGAGGCGCGTCCAGGCGAGATTGGTCTTGTCCGAGCCGAGCTGCACCGAGTCGAACCAGTCGTTCAGCGCGGCGATTCCGGTCGGGTTGCCGCTGGACGTCTTCACCACCCACGCGAAGGCAATGAAGGCGACAGCCGCGAGATCGAGCCAGATCAGCCGCGGCGCGCGGATGCCGAGTTGCGCCGCCCGGCCGATGACGACGCCGAGCGTGAAGATCACCTGCCAGGCGAAGGGGTTGAAGAACCAGACGCCGGCGCTGCCATTAGGCAGGTTCAGCTCGAAGGCGAGCGCCGCCTGCCAGATCGCGAATGAGCAGCCGAGCGTGAGCAACGGGCTCAGACGTGCCGCGTAGTAGATCACGGGGAACAGCGCCAGCAGCACGATATAAAGCGGCAGGATATCGAGATAGGACGGCTGATAGGTCAGCGTCAGTGCGCCGATCAGCGCCTCGACCGTGTCGCGGAAGAAGGGCTGGATGTTGATCGCCTCGATATAGAGCGGGTTCTGCGTCCGTGTGACCGCCGTGGCGACGACGCCGCAGACGATGATGAACACCGCGATATGGGCGATGTAGAGCGTCCAGAGCCGCGCCGCGAGCTTCAGGCCTGCGACCGCGAATCCGCGCTGCTCGATCAGCCCGCCATAGGCCAGCGTCGCCGAGACGCCGGCCAGCAGGACGAAGATGTCGGCCGCATCCGAGAAGCCGTAATTATGCGGCATATAGGCCGAAACCACGTTCCCCGGCATGTGATTGATGAAGATGATCAGCAGTGCGAGCCCGCGAATAACGTCGATCCGCGCATCCCGCCCTGGCGCGGCCAGCACTGCGTCCACGGCCGGGCGGCCGAGAAGCAGGAAGCGCCTGAAGGAGGAATGGGAGGACACGGGACGCAAGTCCTTCAGCAGGCTGGAGATCAGGATTGGAACGCCGGCAGCCGATACGGGTTCCCGACGGGCAGCTCTCAGGATGAACGTTCGTTGTCGAAGCTGTTCATCTCCCGTTCATATAACTCCCGAGGATTCGCGTCACGCGGCGCGTTGTCACAAGCACGTGTGGCGCATCATCAGCGGCTTTGCGGCAGGGGTGAGACGAGACGGCGCCGACACGGCAATGTGATGCCGCACGATCTCGCTACGCGACGATGGTTAACGAAATGTGCCGGCTCGGTGCGGCTCAAGCCACCCGCTATTCATAGCGCGGGACACGATGCGCAGCCTCGGCATCCGCACGGCTTGGAAGTCGGTCGTCAACACCGTTTCAATACGGCGGTTCGGCATAGACCGGCTTGCCGTCGATCAGCAGGCGCTTGATCGCAGCCTCTCCTGACGACGAAACGGCGGCCACCACTTCGATCCGGGCCTTGTCGGTGGTCTCGATCGCCTTGCCCTCGCCCTGCGGCACGAAATAACTCTCGAGCCCATAGGCAATGCGCAGGCGGTTGCGCCGGCCGCTGCAATCGAAGGTGCCATCCGCATTGGTGGCGCAAGCCGAGGTCGAAACCACGCGTCCGGCGATGACGACCGTGCCGTCAGCCGGTTTCGGCCAGTCGCGTGAAACGCCGTTCGCCTTGGCAAAACCCTGCTCGTCCTGGCCCAGTTTGACATAGACGCGTTCGCCGCGCTCGAAACCCGCCATGCCGGCCGTATCGGCGTCAACCGTGCTGATCGGATAATTCAGCACGACATAGTCGCCGCGGAAGAGGTCACGCGGATCGATCGGGACGGTCTTCAGGCGGATTTCGGTGCCGCCACGCAGGATCTGCGCCCGCTGCTCGACCAGTGCGAACAGCAAGAGCACCAGCAACAGCGCGGTCGCCAGCGCGCGCCAGACCAGCGGCACCTTGGCGACGAGCGTATCGGCCGAAAGCACGCGCATCAGGCGGCTTCCTTTTCAGGCGGGTTGAGGCGGGCGAAGAGGCGCCGCGCGCCGGAAGCGATCGCCAGAAGCGCCGCACCCGCGACGAGGAAGAACAGCGACTGGTCGAGCAATGTGCCGATCGTCTGCCAGAGCAGGATCAGGATCGCGACGCCGAACAGGACCGAGCCCGCCAGGACCAGCCGCCGGATGCCTCCGACCGACCCCGCCACCACCAGTGCCGTCGCCGCCAGCAGCACGAGGCTCGCGACGACGATCTTGCCCGCCATGGCCGTAACGATGCCGGTCCAGAATACGGCCGGCACCAGCAAGGCAAAGGCAAGCCCCGCGGCCAAAGGCCAGGCGAAGCGCCGCTCCCGCGCCAGCGCCGCAAGGCAGGCGACGACCGGAAGCGCGGCGGCATAGGCCATGAAAACGAAGCGGAAGGCATGGCCGGCCCGGGCCTCGTCGCGATCGAGGATGCGGATCAGTTCGGTGTTCAGCACCAGCACCAGCCCGAGCAGTCCCCAGGGCAGGCAGGCGGTCAGCACCGGGGGCAAACCGCGATCGAGCGCCAGCGCGCCCAGCGCCACATAGAACACGGCAAGCGCCAGCCCATAAGCCAGGAGCCCATAGTCGAAGCGATCGAACAGACCATAGCCTGGCACCATCGCGAGCCATGCCGCCGCTGCCAGCACGACGAGATGGTGGACCAGCCGGTTGTCGCGCGACAGCGAGAGCCAGAGCGCCGGCAGGTAGAGGATGAAGAAGCCGAGATGAGCGCCGCTGCGTGCCTCCTCCCAGCGCCCACCGCTCCAGGCGCAGATCGCGATCAGCGCGATCGCCAGCGCGCCGTTCGAGCGCATCAGGACGGCGGCGATCAGGCCGCCGAGCGCAATCAGCAAGGCCCCGCCCGGCCAGTCCGCCGGCAGATGATACATCTGGCCGACCAGTGCCAAGCCCGCGCCGAAGATCAGCACGCCGCAGGTCACGGCAGCATCGGCACCACGCGGCGAGCCCTGGCGCTCCAGCCGGAAGGCATAGGCGATGCAGGCCAAGATGGCCGCGAGGATCATACCGAGCTTGACGAGGCGCGGGATATCCTCCCAGCCCGCTGCGACGAAGGCAGCGACGCTCGCAGCGATCAGCAAGCCGCCGAGCAGGCCAAGCGCGGCCGGCAGGCGGATGCCGCCCTGCTCACGCGCGACCGAGCGTCGGATAGCCGTAGCATTCTCGGCGCTGAGCCAGCCTTCGGCCACCCAGCGAGGAAGATCGGCTTCGAGCCGCTTGCGATAGGAACCGGTCAGCATTGCCGGCAATCTGGCATGGCGAGGCCGGGATTCGCTAGGGGAGCACAGCCCACCGCCATCATTCTCGGGCGAAGCAAAGCTTCGATCCGAGAATCTCAGGCAGAACCGGCTGATTTCCGAGATGGCCGGGTCAAGCCCGGCCATAACGGCAAATCGTCAAGCGGCCTTCACGGCCTTCCGGCGCGCCAGATCCGGCGCCAGTGCCTCCTCGCCCAGCGCCGCGAGCGCTTCCGACAGCGTCATCACCGTCTGCGCCTGGCTTCCGAGGCGGCGGACCGTCACGGTCTTCTCCTCGGCCTCGCGCTTGCCGACGGCGAGGATGACCGGGACCTTCGCCAGAGAGTGCTCGCGCACCTTGTACGAGATCTTCTCGTTGCGCAGGTCGGCGCGGGCCCGCAGGCCGGCGCCCATCAGGGCCATCGTCACCTCCTCGGCATAGGCATCCGCCTCCGAGGTGATCGGGCAGACCACGATCTGCTCGGGCGCCAGCCAGAGCGGGAAATGCCCGGCATGGTGCTCGATCAGGATGCCGGTGAAGCGCTCCAGCGAGCCGCAGATGGCCCGGTGAACCATCACCGGCTGCTTCTTCTCGCCATCGGCGCCGATATAGAAGGCGCCAAACCGCTCCGGCAGGTTGAAGTCGACCTGCGTCGTGCCGCATTGCCAGTCGCGGCCGATGGCATCGCGCAGGACATATTCGAACTTCGGCCCGTAGAAGGCGCCTTCGCCCGGATTGATCTCGGTCTTGATCCGGTTGCCGGACTGCTGCGCGATCCGCTCCAGCACCTTGGTCATGACGTCCTCGGCATGGTCCCAGACCGCGTCGGAGCCGACACGCTTCTCGGGCCGCGTCGAGAGCTTGATGACGAGATCGTCGGTGAAGCCGAAATCCTCGTAAACCGAGAGGATCAGGTCATTGATCTTCAGGCACTCGGCCGCGAGCTGCTCCTCCGTGCAGAAGATATGGGCGTCGTCCTGTGTGAAGCCGCGCACCCGCATCAGCCCATGCAGCGCGCCCGAGGGCTCGTAGCGATGGACATTGCCGAATTCGGCCAGCCGGATCGGCAGATCGCGATAGCTCTTCAGCCCGTGCTTGAAGATCTGGACATGCCCCGGGCAGTTCATCGGCTTCAGCGCGAAGACGCGATGGTCGCGCTCGGCATCCTGCGGGTTCTCGAAGGCCGCAGCCGATTTCACCGCGAACATGTTGTCCTGGTACCAGCCCCAGTGGCCCGAGGTCTCCCAGAGCGACTTGTCGAGGATCTGCGGCGCGTTCACCTCCTCATAGTCGGCGGCGAGGCGCCGGCGCATATAGGCGATGATCTCCTGGAACAGGCGCCAGCCCTTGGAGTGCCAGAACACGACGCCCGGCCCCTCCTCCTGGAAGTGGAACAGGTCCATCTCCCGGCCGAGCTTGCGGTGGTCGCGCTTCTCCGCCTCCTCGAGCTGCTTGAGATAGGCGTCGAGCTCTTCCTGCTTGGCGAAGGCGGTGCCGTAGATGCGGGTCAGCATCGCGTTGTTCGAGTCGCCGCGCCAATAGGCGCCGGCCGTCTTCATCAGCTTGAAGGCGTTGCCGACCTTGCCGACCGAGGTCATATGCGGGCCGCGGCAGAGATCGATCCACGCTCCTTGAGCATACATCTTCAGCGTCTGGTCGGCGGGGATCGCATCGACCAGCTCGACCTTGTAGGCCTCGCCCTTGCTAGCAAAGAAGTCCTTGGCCTTGTCGCGGCTCCAGACCTCCTTGGTGAAGGGTTTGTCGCGCGCGATGATCTCGCGCATCTTCTTCTCGATCGCCGGGAAGTCCTCCGGCGTGAAGGGCTCGTTGCGGGCGAAATCGTAGAAGAATCCGTTCTCGATCACCGGGCCGATCGTCACCTGCGTGCCGGGGAAGAGCTCCTGCACGGCCTCGGCGAGGACGTGGGCGGTATCGTGCCGGATCAGCTCGAGCGAACGCGGGTCTTCCCGGTTCAGCAGCTCGATCTTGGCATCAGTGGTGATCGGGTCGGCGAGGTCGACGACGGTGCCGTCGAGCGCCATCGCGACGGTGCGCTTCAAGAGAGAGGGAGAGATGCCCTTGGCGATCTCGACTCCGGTAATGCCGGAGGGGAATTCGCGCTTGGCGCCATCGGGAAATGTCAGGGAGATCGTCATCGATCGTGCTCCTGCTCACTCGGGGATACGGGCCCCGTAAGTCAGACCGGCTGCGAATGTGAGGGTTACGTCCCGTCGCCCGCAGTCGGTTCGGCGTCGGAATCGAAAGCCGCTGGCACGTTTGTCCCGCGCCAGCGGCCATAGGACCATGGCCTATACCACCTCGCCGCGGGCGGCAATGCCTCGCAGACGATGTCGACGCCGCTCGTGCCCCATGGATTGCAGCGGCAGATCCGGGCGAAACCGACCCAGCCGCCGCGCCACAACCCGTGGCGCAGGATCGCCTCGTCGGTATAGGCCGAGCAGCTCGGCCAGTGTCGGCAATGCCGCCCGACCAGCATGGAAAGACTCAGCTGATAGCCGCGAATGGCGAAATGCGCGGCCTTTCGGGGGAAAAGCGCGACGCTTCGCAGCAGCGAAAATCTTTGCTTAACAAAGAGACGCTGGAATAGATCGTCTGCTTCGTTTCGTTCAGCCACAACCAGAACCGCTTCCCTTGCTCGACACCGGACACATGATGCGCGCCGTTCGCTTTCGCCAAGCCCTTGTTCGCCAGGCCCTTCTCGGCGCCGGCCTCGCGCTCGGCCTCGGCCTCGCCACGCCGGCCTTCGCTCAGCAGCGGCCTTACCTGCTCTGGCTCGACGGTGCCAAGCTCGACATTGCCCATATCATCGGCCTGCCGCCGGCGCAGAACAGCCCTGAGGCCAAGGCCGAGTTCGAACAGGTCCAGCAGATCACGCAAGCGCGCACGCCTGAACGCGAGAAGCAGGCGATCGCCGACCAGCGCCAGGGCCTGGTGAACTTTCTCAACGGCATGGACACGCGCTATGTCGACGGCACGCATCGCGAGGTGCGGCTGCTCTTCCGCGAGGCGCAGGTCGAGCTCGGCATCCTCCTGAAGAGCGTCCACCGCCTGACCAGCCGGCAGCGCCCGTTCCAGCTCTGGTCGAAGGTGCGCGTAAAACCCTGCCCTGGCGCCCGCCCGGAAGGAACCTCCTTCCCGTCCGCCCATGCCGCGACCGCCGCGCTCTATGCCGAGCTGCTGAAGACAGCCGTGCCGGAGATGAGCGACAAGCTGGAAGAGCGTGTGAAGAGCTATGACGAGAGCCGTCTCGTCTGCGGCTTCCACTTCCCCAGCGACATCGTCGCGGGCGACAAGGTCGGGCGCGCCGTCGCCAAGGCCCTGCTCGCGGACCGGGCCTTCAAGGTGCGGTTCGACGAGACGCTGCCCGAGATCAAGGTCGTTTTCGGCGCGAAGTAATCAGGCTGCGGCCTCGCGCCGCTTCGCCTCGATCTGGTCGATCGCGTCGACCACCGCATCGAAGGTGAGCATCGTCGAGGCGTGGCGCGCCTTGAAGTCGCGCACCGGTACGAGCACGCCGAGATCCGCCCATTTACCCTCGGGCGGCTCGGCATCCTCCTTCAGGATGGCGCGCGCCTGGTCGCGCACCTCCCGCAATTCCGCCGCCGTCGAGCCGACGACATGGCGCGCCATGATCGAGGAGGAGGCCTGCCCGAGCGCGCAGGCCTTCACCTCATGGCCGAAGCCGGTGACGACATCGCCTTCCATGGTGACATCGACTGTCACGGTCGAGCCGCACAGCTTCGAATGCGCACGAGCCGTCGCATCGGGAGACGGCAGGCGCTGCAGCAGGGGGATGTTGGCGGCAAGCGAGAGGATGCGCTTGTTGTAGACGTCGTCCAGCATGGTTCGATCTCTCGCCGGTCTGGAATGACCGGCACGCAAACCCAATATAGGGTTGATCGCCGCAAAACGGGAGGGCATGGGAACCTCTTCCGCCGCGAGGCATCAAACTTGTCGCATCGGCCAAGCGGCCGCAGCCTTTAAGGGGCGGCGCGCAGGGCTTCATCGTCCCAACGGGAGGCACCACATGATCCCTGTGGTTAAGTCCTTGTCCGTCGAGGGGGCTGTTGGCCCCTCCGCTGACAAGTTTCTGGTTCGCAAGCCGTCGCAGGAAGAGGCCGAGGCCGCCGTCCGCACGCTGCTGCTCTGGGCGGGCGACGATCCGTCGCGCGAGGGGTTGGCCGATACGCCGCGGCGCGTCGCGAAGGCCTACAAGGAATTCTACAAGGGCTATGCCGAGGACCCGCACCATATCCTCGACCGCGTCTTCGAGGAGGTCGAGGGCTATCGCGACATGGTCCTCGTCCGCGACATCCCGTTCTATTCGCATTGCGAGCACCACATGGTGCCCTTCGTCGGGAAGGCGCATATCGGCTACTACCCGTCGAAGGGCGTGGTCGGCCTGTCGAAGCTCGCCCGCATCGTCGACGTCTATGCCCGCCGCCTGCAGACGCAGGAAACCATGACCGCCCAGATCGCCGATGTGATCGAGGAGGCGCTGGAGCCGCGCGGCGTCGCCATCCTCGTCGAGGCCGAGCATATGTGCATGTCGATGCGCGGCGTGCAGAAGCAGGGCTCATCGACGATGACCACGCAATATCGCGGCGTATTCCGGGACGATCCGGCCGAGCAGGTCCGCTTCTTCACGATGGTAAAGTCACTGGGGCTCTAGCAGCTCCGCCTGGCCGCGCCCTTGTCGTTTCCATACAAGGCGCATGACCGCCTTTCCCCGGAGCCGAGATGAGCCTCTTCCCCGCCGCGTCCGACAAGCACGCCCTTGAAGAGGGAACCGTGCTCAGCCCCCGCTTCGACGCGAACGGCCTTGTCACGGTCGTCGCGACGGAGGCCGATTCCGGCGCGGTGCTGATGGTCGCCCATATGAACGCCGAGGCGCTCAAGCGCTCGATCGAAACCGGCGAGGCCTGGTACTGGTCGCGCTCCCGCCAGGAACTCTGGCACAAGGGCGCGACCTCCGGACAGATCCAGACCATCGTCGAGATGCGGGTCGATTGCGACCAAGACGCGCTCTGGATCAAGGTGAAGGTCGGCGGCGACGGCGGCTGCTGCCATACCGGCCGCTGCTCCTGCTTCTACCGGGTCCAGCCGTTGCGGGACGGAGCGGAGAAACCGTTGATTGTCTGCGACTGAAAGAACTGACCCCGGCGCGCACCAGCGATGCGGCCGGCGCGCCTTCACGGATTCGTCAAATGAGAGCGATAATCGCCGAAGGCTGCCGTTCATCTTTCGCTCATCGGCTTTTGAGACCCTCTCATTCCACGGAGGGACGAGCCCATGCGGTGGGATGGTGTCGCGCGGCGAGCCTTTGGTCTCGGCGGAGGTGGTGCCGCAATGAATGACATGCGCCCGGTCGAGGGTCAGCCGGCCCTGATCAGGCCAAAGATCGGCCTCGCGCTCGGCGGCGGCGCTGCGCGCGGCTGGGCCCATATCGGCGCACTTGAAGTGCTCGTCGAAGCCGGTTTCGCTCCCGATGTCATTGCTGGAACCTCGATCGGCGCCGTGGTCGGCGGCTGCCTCGCCGCCGGCAAGCTGCCCGAGCTCACCGAATTCGCCACCAGCATGACCAAGCGCCGCATCGTCGGCCTGATGGATTTCCACATCGGCGGCGCCGGCCTGATCGCCGGCGGGCGCCTGAAGCGCCTGCTGGATCAGCACCTGAACGGCATCCGGATCGAGGACCTGAACCATCGCTTCGTCGCCGTCGCGACCGAGCTCGGCTTCGGCCACGAAATCTGGCTGACGCACGGCCCGCTGGTCGAGGCGCTGACAGCCTCCTACGCCCTGCCCGGCATCTTCGACCCCGTGAAGCTTGGCGGCCGCTGGCTGATGGATGGCGCGCTGGTCAACCCCGTTCCAGTCACGGCGGCACGCGCGCTTGGCGCCGATGTCGTGATCTGCGTCAATCTCAACAGCGACCTCACCGGCCGCGGCACCACCATCCAGGATCAGAGCGCCGATCCCGATCCGCTCATGCCGGAATTGCAGGTCCAGCCGGAACCACGCTGGTATGACGGGATCAGCGGCGCAGCCAAGCGCGTCCGCAACATCGTCGGCCGCCCGGCCGAGAACCGCCCCGGCCTCGCCGGGGTGATGATCGACGCCTTCAACATCACGCAGGACCGGATTTCGCGCTCGCGGCTGGCGGGCGATCCGCCGGACGTGATGATCGGCCCGAAGCTCGGCCGCATCGGCCTGTTCGATTTCCACCGCGCCGGCGAGACGATCGAGCTCGGACGGCAGGCGGCGCGACGGTCGCTCGACGACATCGCCGCTCTCGTCGCGGCAAACCACATCATGCCGGAGAGCTGACGCTCTCCGGCCTCTTCGATCGAGCGTTGATTTTGCGCTGAAACACGCCGTCATCCGGGGCTTGACCCGGGATCCATGCCGGAGCGCCTCCAATCGAGGTTCTGGCATGGATCCCGGCTCTACACTTCGCTCCGGCCGGGATGACCCGCGTTTCAATGGAAACGCGAACAGGCTTCCATCAGGCCATCGCGATATAGTCGCGCATCGCCTTGCTCTCGGCCTCGATCGCGGCGACCCGGTGCTTCACCACGTCGCCGATCGAGACGATGCCGGTGACGCGCCCGTTCTCCACGACCGGAACGTGGCGGAAGCGCCCGGTCGTCATGATCTCCATCAGTTCGTCGACGCTGGTCTGCGGCCGGCAGGTCACGACCTTCGAGGTCATCGAGCGCGAGACCGCGCTCTCCAGTGCGCTGGGGCCCAGCTCACCGAGCGCCCGGATGATGTCGCGCTCGGACAGGATGCCCACCAGCGCCCCGTCCGCTCCCATGACGACGACGGCACCGATGCGCTTCTCGCTCAACGTGCGGATCGCCTCGGCCAGCGTCCGATGCGGCTGCACCGAGATCACATCGTGTCCCTTGCCGCTCAGCAACTGCTCGACATTCATGGACAGTCCCTCCTCGCAGGCGCGCCGTCGCCGGCGCGCGGTTTCGCTGGAACTCCGCGAGGGCCGGCAAAACTCTTCATGCCGGGCCGGCTCGGGAAGTGCTTCGCAATGGTGCGAGTGTGGGCGAAGACCTTGGCGCAGGCAAGGTTCACGGGAGCGCAATGCACTCAGGCTGCGGCCCGCCACGTAGCCAGCCTCAGCGCCCCTTCTGACCCCGGTCGAACAGCGGAAACAGCAGCAGGCCGACGACAAAGCCGCCGATATGCGCCTCCCAGGCGATGCTGGTCTCCTCGCCGAAGATCGGCACGAGCCCGGCGCCGAACAGGATATTCGTCACGAACCAGATCGCGATGAACAGCAGCGCGCGCGAGTTGCGCCAGAGCTGCCCGAGAGGCTCGACCGGAATCGCGCGAACGACGGCATCGTTGCCGAGCTCGCCGAAGCGCAGGCCCGGCGCGAAGACGAAGCGGATGGCGGCTGCCGTCGCACCCGAAATGCCGGCCGAGGCGCCGACCAGCGGCAGCACGTCGAGATCCCGCGACCACCAATGCAGCAGCGCGCCACCGATGGTAGACAGCGCCATCAGGTTGAGGAAGCGCCCCGGCCCGAGCCTGCGGGCGACCGGGCTGCCGAAAGCCGCGAGCCAGACCGCATTGGAGACGAGGTGCAGCCAGGAGCCGTGCAGGAAGCCGTAGGTCAGGACCGTCCAGAGCCGGACGCCGCCATCGGCCAGCAGCAGCCTGACGAGTTGCAGCCGCTCCGCGACATCCTGCCCAGCCGTGGTCTGCGCCATCGCGCCGACGACATCGTCGATTCGCCCTGGCGAAAGCCAGAGCGTCAATCTGGCCGGCACGAAAGCAAACCAGGACATCAGGACATAGTCGTCATAATCCGACAGCAGCGAGCGGCCGGCCTGGATCAGCACCAGCGCCGCCAGCAGCCAGACCACGACCGAAGGCAGGTTGAAGACGGGCTCGCGCCCCGGCGGGGAAGGACGTTGGGAGGAAGGATCTTGGGAAGCCATTTGGCCGTCACACTTGCCGAAGCGTCCGCAGGGCGCAAGCGGCGGGCATATCACGAAAAAGGGGAGCGGCTTGCGCCGTCCCCTTTTCCGCCGGCTGTGACGCCGCCCGGTTGTGCCGGACGGCAGGCTCACGCCCCCTCCACCTCTTCCTGCGTACGCTGTCGGCGTCCGCGAATTCCGGCGCAATTCATGCGCATTTTAACGATCATCCACAATCGTAACACTTGGTTAACCCTAACGGCCCGGTCGCCTCCCCCGACTCAGCGGGGGGTGGCAAGACGGCACGGCGGATGCGTCCTCGATTCTTCCAGGGACTGATTCGTCCTCCTTTCGAACGGATCCGCGTCATCTTCGAACGCCGGGCCGCTCCAGGGAGAGACACCGGGCGATATGGGCACAGAATGAAGAACGCGAGCACACGTCTGGTTTTCGAATATTGGGACACGCTACGCGGCGAGCGGGCCGCGCCGGAGCGTGGCGAAATCGAGCCCGGAGCGTTGCGGCATGCCCTCGCGGATACGTTCGTCCTCGAGAACGAGCCGATCGGCCCGGTCTTTCGGCTCGCGGGAACACGGCTTTGCGCCCTGATCGGCCAGGAATTGCGCGGGCGCGCCTTCACGGCGCTTTGGCCCGATGTCGAGGCCCAGGGCGACATGCGCCGCCTCGTCCAGACCGTGATGGACGAGAGCGCGGGAGCCGTCGCCGGCCTCTCCGGCAAATCGGTCACCGGCACGCCGATCTATCTCGAGCTGCTGCTGCTGCCGCTGCGCTATCGCGGGCGGACGCATGCCCGCGTGCTCGGCGCGCTGTCCCCGGCCCTGTCGCCGGATTGGCTCGGCCTGGACACGATCGAATCGATGCGAATGATCTCGCTCAGGATGCTCTGGCCTGCGGCGACCGCGCGCCCCCCCGTCGCGCCACGCCGTGCCGAACCGCCCCGCCTCGTGGTATTGCCGGGTGGGCGGGCCTGAGCGGAACGATCCGTTAACCCAAACCCGCCTAGGATCGCTAGGGAATCCAGGTCGGTATTGATGTTGAGCGCCCTCAAGACGCCCCGTACGGCTGCCTACCCTGCCGAGCGCAGGCGGCATCATCGTATGAAGGTCGTGCTGTTGGGCCGCTATATGCTCCCGAACCGCATGGAATACCCCTGCCAGACGATCGACATCTCGCCCGGCGGCCTCCATCTCGCGGCGCCGGCCAAGGCCAAGCCCGGCGAGCGTGTCATCGTCTATCTCGAGCATCTCGGCCGTATCGAAGGCAGTTGCGTTCGCACCACCGCCGAAGGCTTCGCGATGACCATCACCGCGACCAGCCGCAAGCGCGAGAAGTTCACGGCGCAATTGACCTGGCTCGCCAACCGCGAGGAACTCGGGCTGCCCGAGGACCGCCGCCACGAGCGCATCGTGCCGCGCAACCCGCGCTCGACACTTGTGATGGAGGACGGTAGCGAGCATATCGTGCGCGTCATCGACATCTCGCTCTCGGGCGCCGCGTTCTCCAGCGAGCTCGACCTGCCGCTCAACACGCCGGTTCGGCTCGGAACCACGCCGGCCCGGGTCGTGCGCCGTTTCGACGGCGGCTATGCCGCCGAGTTCCGCTTCCCCCTCTCGGCCGATCTGCTCGACGAGAACCTGGAGCTCTGACGCCGCTTTCCCGGCGTCTCCCAGCCTGACCTTCAGATCGCGCGCCGTTTCATGTCCGCGGCCTTGAAGAGAGCCGCCTGGTCGGCCTGGGCCTTCCTGAAGGCCGGGCGATCGGTCGCGCGAAGAATATAGGCCTCGCTCGCCGGGCGATCGCCGAAGGCACGAACCTTCTCGACCCGCAGCACATCCGCCATCAGCAGGTCGGCCACGGTGAAACGACCAGCCGCAAGCCATTCCCGCTCGCTCAGAACCTGTTCGAGCTGGTCGAGGCGCTTGCCCATCCATCCCGTCAATTGATTGTCCGCAGCGCCGGTGACGGTCAGGAACCACCAGGGAACGGAGACCATCTCGATCGAATTGAGCGCAGCCAGAGTCCATTGCAGCGTCTCCGCTGCTCCGGCCGGGTCGAGCGGCATCAGCGTCTCGCTCTTCCGCGCCAGGTGCAGCAGCCCAGCCCCGCTCTCGAACAGCTTCACCTCGCCATCGTCCAGAAAGGGAATCTGGCCGAAAGGCTGCCGCGCGAGGTGATTGCTCTCGCGTCCGTCGAAGGGAACTGTGCGGACATCATAAGAGAGCCCTGCCTCCTCGCAGGCCCAGCGCAATCTGAGATCTCGCACGAAGCCCCAGACGGCCTCGGGCACCCAGTCGTAAGTCCAGATCGTCAGTTCGCTCATCGCCGCAAGCCTTTCCAACCCATCCGCTGGAACAATCCCCCATCAGGGGCCGACGTTCCATGCCGCCCAGCCCTATCCGAAGCGCAACAACCCGCAACCTTCGGCAGAAAAACCCGCAGCCGAGGCCGCTCGGGGACCCGTTCGCGCGTTAACGGATGCGTAGGTTAATCGTCTCTTTCAGCACAACAAACAATTAATGGTTACCAATTGGTTTTATGATCAACGCAAATCGTTACTTCCGGTTTCGAACAAGGTTGATCCTGATTTTTACTTGGGGCCAACCACGGCCGAATACATAAATTTGTACGTTTCCATTTCAGGCCGAATCCATTTGCCGCCGCGCATCGTCATCCCCGGGACAGAAAGGGGACGACATGTTTTCACTTCATCGCAATCTGATTGGTACCGCTCTCGCCGCCATGGTCGTCATGACCGGCGCAGGCACGGCTAAGGCTCAGGGTTCGGCCGGCATTCCCGTCGCGAGCCTTCCGGCCGAAGCTTCCGGCGACGCCCGGGCGCCCTATGCCTGGACAGATTTCTGCAAGCGCATGCCGTCGGAATGCCGCGTCGACACCCGCGAGGCCGAGCGGATCACGCTCGATACCAAGCACTGGAAGACGATCGTCGGCGTCAACAATACCGTCAACCGCGAGATCGAGGCGATCACGGACGAGGACCATTGGGGCGTCGTCGACCGCTGGGACATCCCGACCGATGGCAAGGGCGACTGCGAGGACTACGTGCTGCTGAAGCGCAAGCGTTTGGCCGAGGCCGGCCTGCCGCGCCGCGCCATGCTGGTCACCGTCGTGATCGATGAGGAGAATGCCGGCCATGCCGTGTTGATGATCCGCACCGATCGCGGCGACTTCATCCTCGACAACAAGCGCAACGCGATCCTGCCCTGGAGCCAGACCGGCTACGTCTACGTCAAGCGCGAGTCGCAGTACCGCACGGGCTGGACCTCGCTCGGCGGCGCGCAGACCCCGACGGTCGCTTCGGTGCAGCGTTGATGAAGAATGCCGCAGCCCCGCTCGGGCCGCGGTAACGAGGACGGCGAGGCTCGGTCACGTCCCCACCCACCCGTCCCCAAGGATCGGG
This sequence comes from uncultured Allobosea sp., assembly GCF_945957345.1. Lineage (GTDB taxonomy): Bacteria > Pseudomonadota > Alphaproteobacteria > Rhizobiales > Beijerinckiaceae > Allobosea. Next base: position 152,140 of record NZ_CAMFKW010000001.1, read on the forward strand.
TTTCGCCAAGGGCCGGCTTTCCTCAACGGGGAGCCGGCCCGCTTCGTTTGGAGCATCAGTCCAGTCGTTCGAGCCCGGCCGCGAATTGCCGCCAGCGCCGGACATAGGCCTGCGCCGAGGCGGTGATTCCTTCCGCCGCCTTGTCGTCGAGCGTCCGGATCGCGCGCGCCGGCGAGCCCACGATCAGCGAATTGTCGGGGAATTCCTTGCCTTCCGTCACCAGCGCATTCGCGCCGACAAGGCTGTTGCGGCCGATCTTCGCGCCATTCAGCACGGTCGCGCCCATGCCGACGAGGCTGTTCTCGCCGATCGTGCAGCCATGCAGGATGGCGCGGTGGCCGATCGTACAATTGGCGCCGACCGTCAGCGGATAGCCCATATCGGTATGGAGCACGCAACCTTCCTGAAGATTGCTGCCCTCGCCGATGGTGATCCACTCGTTGTCGCCGCGCAGCACGGAGCCGAACCAGATCCCGACGCCTTCAGCCAGCCGGACCCGGCCGATGACATGCGCATCGGGCGCGAGCCACCATTCGCCGGCTGCGGCGGTTTCAGGCCTGGTTCCATCGAGCGCATAGAGGGGCATCGGCTTGTCCTGACGGTTCGAGGCGTCAGGATTGCAGCCCGGCGGGGCCGGCCGTCAAGCGCCGAGGAAACGCAGCAGGTCGAGCACGACGCGACCGGAGACCAGGCTCCAGATACCGGCGCTCAGGCCCGCGAGCATGAGGAAAGACAACGGCCGCCCGTCACCCTGTCGGCCACGCATCGTATTGCGCAGGATCAGGAAGGGCGCGCTGAAGATAACCACCGGCACGCTGGCCACGGCAGCGAGCCCGCCGGTTTGCAGCAGCTTGAAATCGGCGCGCCGCCTCGTGAACAGCTCGAACGCACTGGCAAGCAGGCCGGCAAAGGCGAAGCCGAGAAACAGCGACTGCAACGCCTCGACGGCGGAAGGCTGGATGGTCACGAACGCAAACTCTCGACCCGAGCGACGGCCGAACCTGCCGCGCGGCCGGCGAACTGTGAAGGACAGAGTTTACCGATGGTTAACCGTAGCGGCGCGGTTATGGTTTACGCCCCATTAAGCCGTCAGTGATTCAGTGGTTGCCACTTGAGTACAAGGCACCGGAATGACCGCATCGCTGCCCTATCATCGGCCCAGCCACCAGGCCGCCCATCTGACTTCCATGGTGCGCATGCGCCTGCAGCAGCACGCCGCTCCTCTGCCGCGTGCGGATGGTGCCTTGCTGAAGGCGGTACTGTTCATCCTGATGGCGGGCACTTTGGCGACCGCCCTCGCCGTCTATCTCACCCATCGCCGCGACGAGCCGATAACGGCGCCGCAGCCGGCCCGCGTCGGTGATGTCGCATTGATGATCCCGAAGGACCTCACCGGCGTGGATGACGAGGGCGATACGAGCCGGCTCGTGGGCATGGTCCGCCTGCGCCTGGATTGGCCGAGCCTTGGCCCGGCCCAATTGGACAAGCGCAAGCGGCTGCTGATCACATTGAGCCCGCCCGACAAGGTCAACGAGCCGGCCCGGCAGCTCGCGACCTATGCCCGCTTCCTGACGCCGACAGTCTGGTCGAATCCCGGCGGCCTCGTGGTGCGCGGCTTCCGCAAGGGTTCGCCTTTCGAGAACGACGAGTTCTACGTCTCCGTCCCCGACGGAAAGGGCTTTGCCGCACGCTGCCCGATCGACACCGGCTCCGGGCTCGAGGAGCCCTGCCGCATCACCTTCCAGCATCGCAGCATGGATGTGAACATCCGCTTCCCCCGCGCCATCATCGCCGACTGGGCGGTGATGCTGGGAGGCGTCAGGCGGACCCTCGACGGGCTGATCCGCTGACGCTTCGAGGAAGCCGGCTCGGCTTCCTCCCAATAGCTGTGGCTGAGCGCCTCAGTCCTCGAGATCGACGTCGAGGATCGCCATGGTGAAGTTGAACGAGCGGTCGCCATCCTCGTCATCGACATGGATGATGCCGATGAACTCCTCGCCCAGATAGACCTCGGCCGAGTCGGTCTTCTTCATCCGGGCGCGCACGCTGATGGCGTGGTTGTTGAAGGTGCGGCGCAGATAGCCTTCCAGCTTGGCGAGTTCTGTCTTGTCCACGGTCCTGGGTCCTTTCGAATTGGCCGGGAGCGATGCCACGACGGGCCACGAAGGGCAAGCGAAAGCAGCCGCTGGAACATGGCAGGCCCCACCCAGCCGGTGGTTGTGGATGCCAAGCGGAATCGTGCCATGTTCGCGAACTTCCGGAACCGTGACGGACTTGAGATCATGAAGCCGTGGCTTGCCCCCGCCCTCGACTATGTCGCGACCTGGCTCGATTTCCAGCGCAGTCTCCATGACCAGCCGGGTTGCGCCGTGGCGATCGCCGATGGCCACGAGATCGTGCTGGAAGCCGCCTTCGGTAGCGCTGACCTCGCGACCGGCGAGGCGCTGACGCCGCGCCACGGCTTCCGCATCGCCTCGCATTCGAAGAGCTTCACCTCGGCCGGCATCCTGCGCCTCGTCGACGAGGGCCGCCTGCGGCTCGACGACGAGGTCGGCAGCCTGATCGACGGTTTGCATCCCGAGATCGCCAAGGCCAGCGTCGGCCAGGTCCTCTCCAACAGTGCCGGCCTGACCCGCGACGGCCCCGATGCCGGCCAGTTCCTTGATCGCAAGCCCTTCTGCAGCAAGGCGGAACTGCTCGCCGATCTCGCCAAGCCGCCGGTCTTCCCCGGCTCGCAGCGCTTCAAATACTCGAACCACGGCTTTGCCCTGCTCGGCCTCGTCATCGAGGCCGTGACCGGACAGAGCTACAATGAGTGGATCACCGACGAGGTCATCGCCAAGGTCGGCCTCACCGAGACCAAGCCCGATATCGGGCTCTGGGGCCAGCGGCCAATGGCGAAGGGTCATACCGGCAGGCAATTGCTCGGCCGGCGCATGGTCATCCCGGCCGACAATCATTGCCATGCCATGGCGTCCGCCACCGGCTTCGTCGGCACCGCCGCCGATGTCGCACGCTATTTCGCGCAGCTCTCGCCCCATGCCGAGCACAGCATCCTCTCGGCCCGGAGCCGCCGCGAGATGACGCGCCGCCTCTGGCCTGACGACGAGGCCAGCCTCGGCCGCCATTACGGGCTCGGTACGATTTCCGGCGGCGAGGGCGACTGGCGCTGGGCCGGCCATTCCGGCGGCTTTCAGGGCTTCATCACCCGCACCGCCACCTTCCCGAAGCAGGGCCTGACCGTCTCGGTCCTGACCAACGCGATCGATGGCCTCGCCCATCCCTGGCTCGACGGCGTCGCCCATATCCTCAAGACCTTCGCCGAGCGCGGCGGCCCTTCAGCCGAAACACGGGACTGGACCGGGCGCTGGTGGACGCTCTGGAACGCGACCGACCTCGTCCCCGTTTCCGACCGCGTACTCTGCGCCGCCCCGGCCCTGTTCACGCCCTTCCTCGACGCCGCCGAAATCGCGATCGAGGCGCCCGACAGCGGCCGCATCGTCCGCGCGTCCGGCTTCCACAGCCCCGGCGAGACGGTCGCGCTGGAGCGCGAAGGCGGGAAGGTTCGTTCGGTCAGACTGGCGGGCTCGCGCCTGCTCAGCGCGGACGCCATGCGCGCCGAGATGGAAGCCCGGTACGGCGGGTCAAAAAGCGCTTAAACACCTGCGCTCGGGTCGAGGCACCCGAGCCATTTCGCCACGCATTCGCCGCCTTCCGGTCGCAGCCTCTCCCGTGAGGGCTGGCCGATGCGCGTTCTTGCCTCGATGATCGCTGCTGTTCTGATCGCGGGAGCGATGCCGGCTTGCGCCCATCAGGCGCCGAGCGGCTGGGATTACCCGTTCTATTGCTGCTTCGACTCCGACTGCTCCCCGATCGACGCCCGGGCCGTGCGGGAAGTCCCCGGCGGCTTCGTCGTGACAATCATGCCCGGCAAGCATCCAATGTGGCCGAGCGAGCGCAAGCAGCCGTTGAGGCTCGAAATCCCGCAGGACCAAGCCAAGCCATCGCCGGACGGCCACTGGCATCTCTGCATCGATGATTCCGGCGAACTGCTGTGCTTCTTTGCGCCGGGGAACGATTCCTAGCGCATGAAATGCAGGTTCCTGAACCGGCCGCGGAAGGCGGTCACGTCCTTCGCCACCGCCTCGGCCGGACGCGAGCCGTTCAGCCCCTCGGCGATATAGCCGGCGAGCTCCGGCATATCGGCCGCCGTCATGCCGAAGCGGACGATCTCGGGCGTGCCAAGCCTGAGGCCGTTGACGTCGCCCTCGACTGCCGGCAGCGGCAGGCCGATGCCGCAGGACAGGATATTGACCGCGCGCAGTCTTTTCGCTGCCGCCTGCCCCCCGCCATAGCCGGCCGCCTCGATCGCGAACTGATGCGAGGTCGTCATGCCCCGGTCGCGGGCGAAGACGGGCACCTGCCGCTCGGACAGCGCCTCAGCCAGCGCTTTCGCGGTCTTCGCCATTTCCTGCGCATAGGCGCGGCCATGCGCCTTCCAGTCGAGCAGCGAGACAGCGAGTGAGGCCGATTTGGCCGCGTCGAAATTGGCGGTGAGGCCGGGATAGGCGATGGCATCGAGCTTCCTGGCGATCTCCGCGTCATTCGTCACGATCAGGCCCGAAGGCGGACCGCCCAGGCTCTTATAGGTGCTCATCGTCATCAGATGGGCGCCTTCCTCCAAGGGCTGCTGCCAGCCATGGCCAGCAATCATGCCGGACATATGCGCCGCGTCGAACAGCACGATCGCCCCGACCTCGTCGGCAATGGCCCGGATCTCGCGGATCGGATGCGGGAAGAGATTGAGGCTGCCGCCGATCGAGATCAGCTTCGGCTTGAGGCGTAGCGCGTCCGCCCGCAACTTCTCGACATCGACGGTGTAATGCACCGGATCGATCGGCGCGGGATGCGTGACGATGCCATAGAGCCCGGCCGCGCCGGCGCCGTGATGGGTGACATGCCCGCCGATCTCGCCGGGCGGCGCGATGATGCAATCGCCGGCCTTGGCCGCCACCATGAAGGCATAGAGATTGGCGATAGCGCCGGAGGGCACGCGAATCTCGGCATATTTGGCGCCGAAGACTTCAGCCGCGAGCTCGGCAGCGATGATCTCGATCTGCTCGATCGCCTCCAGCCCCATCTCGTATTTGTCGCCGGGATAGCCAAGCGAGGGCCGCGCCCCGATCCCCGCCGAGAGCAGCGCCTCGGCCTTCGGGTTCATGACATTGGTCGCCGGGTTGAGATTGACGCAGTCGCGCTCATGGATGGCCCGGTTCTCGGTGGCGAGCGCATCGATCCGCGCCGCGATCGCATCGAGCGGCTGGCTCGCCGTCTCGCCCGCGACCTTGAGCACATAATCCTCGCTCGCCTGCGGAACCCAGTCGCGCCTGCCCAGTGCCGTCATCTCGCTCGTCTCCCGAACCGACCAATCCCGCATTGACGCCATAACAGCGGTTTGCCCGCCTGCTTGCAAACGAGTATTCATCGCTCGCAGGCTGAGGAATTCTCAGCCTGGACGGAGAGAACGCCTTGCCGGTCAAGCCGCCACGTCCGCGTCTGCCCTCGCTCAATGCCTTGCGCGCCTTCGAGGCTGCGGCGCGTTTGGAGAGCTTCGCCAAGGCGGCCGACGAGATCGGGGTCACGCCCGGCGCCGTCACCCAGCAGATCAGGCAGCTCGAAGCGACATTGGGCTTCGCCGTCTTCCGCCGCCTGCCGCAAGGCGTCGCGCTGACCGAAGCGGCCCGCGAGGCTCTGCCACGCCTGACGCGCGGCTTCGACATGCTGGGACAGGCCGTGCAGGCCCTGCGCGAGGCCCAGCCCAACCGCCCGCTCGCCATCGCCGCCCTGCCCTGCATCGCCCAGCTCTGGTTGTCACCGCGCTTGCCGGCGCTGCAGGTCGCGTTCCCGGATTTGCAGATCTCGATTTCAGCGATGGAGGAACCGCCCGATCCGCAGCGCGATCCCTATGATCTCTCGCTGTTCTATCGGGAGGTCGCACCGCACAGTGACGGAGTTCAGCTCGATGCCGACGCGATCCTGCCAGTCTGCACGCCGGCTCTCGCGGCAAAGCTCGCAAAACCGGCCGATCTTGCCGCGCTAACACTGCTGCATGATGCGGTCTGGTGTGGCGACTGGGCGCGCTGGCTCGCCTTCGCCGCACCCGGCGCCAAGAGCGACCCAAGCCGTGGCCCGGCCTTCTCGCTTTACAGCCTAGCGCTCGATGCCTGCCTGTCGGGCTCAGGCGTGCTGATGGGGCGGATGAGCCTCGTAAGCCCGCATCTCGCGGCGGGCAGGCTCGTAGCGCCCTTTCCGCAGGCGATGCCGACGCCGGACCGATTGACGCTGGCGATAGCGACAGCAACCGGCGCGCATCCGCGCCGGGCCGAGATCATGGACTGGCTCGCCGGCTCGTCCGGCTGAGCGCGTCAGATATAGGAACCGCAATCGCCTGTGAGGGTCTGATCCATCGAGCGCGACGGCTCGGCACAGCCCGCCTCCCCGACCACCTTAGCCGGCACGCCCGCCACGGTCTTGTTGCGCGGCACGGGCTGGAGCACGACCGAACCGGCCGCGATTCGGCTGCACTGGCCGACCTCGATATTGCCGAGGATCTTGGCGCCGGCGCCGATCAGCACGCCCTTGCGGATCTTCGGATGGCGATCGCCGCCCTGCTTGCCGGTGCCGCCCAGCGTGACGCTGTGCAGCATCGAGACATCGTCCTCGATGACGGCGGTCTCGCCGACGACGAGGCCGGTCGCATGGTCGAGGAAGATGCCCTTGCCGATCCGCGCTGCCGGGTTGATGTCCGTCTGGAACACCTCGGAGGAGCGCGCCTGCAGGTAGAGCGCGAAATCGCGCCGGTCCTGCTTCCAGAGCCAATGCGCCAGACGGTGGCATTGCAAGGCATGGAAGCCCTTGAAGAACAGAACCGGCTCCAGCACGCGGTAGCAGGCGGGGTCGCGGTCGAGCACGGCCATCACGTCGGCGCGCATGCCGATGCCGATCATCTCGTCGCTGGCCATCGCCTCGGCAAAACCCTGCTCGATCAGGTCGGCGGTGACGGCGGGGTGGCCGAGCCTTGCCGCGACGCGATGGGCGACCGCAGCCTCGAAGCTCGGCTGGTTGAGGACGGAAGCGACGATCAACGTGCCGAGCGCCGGCTCGGCGGCGACGGCCGTTTCCGCTTCCGTACGCAAGCGGGACCAGACGGGGTCGACCCGGTCCAGTCCGGTGGCGAAGTCGCGTGCTTCCACGACGGAGCGCCCTGACGGCATGATCATTCTCCGAAAAGGGTGGTTCGGCGAAAGGACAGCCTAGCCCAAAGCAGGCGTCCGCATCAAAAGCTCAGGCCGAACCGACGTTGAATCGAAAAGCGAGGCAGCGGAATCAGATTTTCAGGGAAGATCGACAACACATTGGCGTCGCCCGTTTTTCCGGTTTGCCTCTCGTCACCGCGGAGGTTCTCACAAACGCGCGAGGAAGTCGAGGACGGCCTGCTTGTGGCTCTTGTCGCCGACCGCGAGATTGTGGTCGCGCCCGACGATGTCGAAGGACACGGCGCCCGGAATGAGCTTCGCCAGTTCGGGACCCGAACCGGAAACATCGTCCTTGGTACCGACGCTGATCAGGGTCGGAACGGAGATCTGGCCGACCTGCTCTGCGGTCAGCGTCTGGCGCGAGCCGCGGATGCAGGCGGCCAGCGCCTTGAGGTCGCTCTTGGTCTGTTCGGCGAAGGCACGGAACATGCGCTGCATCGGATCGGTGAGAACATCGAGCGAGGGCGCCTCCATCGCATCGGCGATGCCGAGCGGCAGCCCGACGCCCTCGACGAGATGGATGCCGAGCCCGCCGAGCAGCAAGGCATCGAGTCGGCGCGGATGCGCCAGCGCAAGATGCGCCGAGATACGCGCGCCCATCGAATAGCCCATCACCGCCGCCCGCGGAATGTCGAGATGGTCCATCAATCGGCGCACATCCTCGGCCATGACCTGCGAGGAATAGGCGGCGGGGTCGTAGAGCTTCTCGCTCTGGCCATGGCCACGGTCGTCGAGCGCGACGACGCGATACCCGGCATGGGTCAGCGTCTTCGTCCACTGGGTATTGACCCAGTTGATCATGTGCGAGGAGGCGAAGCCGTGGACCAGCACGATGGTGCGGTGCTTCGGCTCGTCAGCGGTCGGCGCCATGTCGATGAAGGCGATCTTCACGCCGTCGGAAGAAAAGCTCTGCATGCGGGTCTCGGATCGCAAGATCGGAACGGTCATCCTTCCCTGCCATGGCCGGGGGGATTTGGGTACCCGCCATGGCGCGGCTTGCTTATGAGCGCCTGCCATGATGAACGATGATGCATGAGCCAGCCTGCGCCCCGCGAATCGTCACGCCTCGCTATCGTCGATATCGCTCGCGGCGTCGCGCTGCTGGCGATGTTCGTCTACCATTTCGCCTATGATCTCTCGAATTTCCGGCTGATCGAGACCGATATCGTCGCCGAGCCGGGCTGGCGGCTGTTCGCACGCGGCATCGCCGGCACCTTCCTGACCATCGTCGGCTTCAGCCTCGTCCTCGCGACGCGCAAGGGCCTCGACCTCACGGCCTATCTCAAGCGCCTCGCCATGGTCGCGGGCGCGGCGGTGCTGGTCACGCTCGGCACCTGGCGGTTCATGCCGGGCGACTTCATCTTCTTCGGCATCCTGCACCATGTCGCGGTCGCAAGCGTGCTCGCCCTGCCCTTCCTGCGCCTGCCGATCATCGTCGTCGCGCTCGCGGCGGTTGTCGCCTTCGCGCTGCCCTCCTTCGTCGCCCATCCGCTGCTTGACCAGCCCTGGGCCGACTGGCTCGGCTTCTCGCGCGCGCCGATCCAGACGGCCGATTTCGTGCCGGTCTTCCCCTGGTTCGGCTGCGTGCTGAGCGGCATCGTGCTGGCCCGACTCATCCTGCCGCGTCTGGCCGGCACCGCGATCGCCGGCTGGCGGCCCGGCAACAAGGCGACCCGAATCGTCGCCTGGGGCGGGCGCCACAGCCTGCTGGTCTATCTCGTCCATCAGCCGCTCTTCATCGGCGCGCTGATGCTGGCGACGCAGGTCGTCTCCCCGTCCTCACCGGAGGAGCGTGCCTTCCGGAACGAATGCCAGCGCAGTTGCGCCGGCCCCAATGCTCCCGAACAGGTCTGCCGGATGGTCTGCGCCTGCACCGTCGATGGCCTCAAGCGCGAGCAGCTCTGGCAGAAGGCGCTCGACAACCTGCTCTCGCCGCAGGAAAGCGCCCGCATGACGGAGCTCGCTCGCGCCTGTCTGCGCGACGGACGCTGATGCAAATCGCGCACTGGCTTTAGAGCGGCTCACGCGATAGGTTGTGCCGCAATTCCAGGCTTTCGAAGAGCGACGACCATGGCCGCGACCGGCATCCCGCATTTCCACAACGACCTCGGCGTCCCCGTCATCAAGGTCGGTGCGCATGAGTTCATGTGCATCGGCGCCAAGCCGCCCTTCGATCATCCGCATGTCTTCCTCGACATGGGCGCGGACCACGAGATCATCTGCCCCTACTGCTCGACGCTGTTCACATACGAGCCGTCGCTGAAGGGCGCCGCCTGCATCCCGCCGGAATGCGCCTACACGGATTCGGCCAAGGCGGCCTGAAAGAGCCAACTTCATCGGGCGCGCGGGTTCTGAGGGGCATCCGCGCCTCGTCTTCCATCTCCGTCGTCGAAGGCGTTCGATACCCGTGTCCGCTCCTCATTTCGTCATCGCCGGCGCCGGCATCGGCGGCCTGACCATGGCCCTGTCGCTGGCGCGGCGCGGCATCGCGACGACCGTCGTCGAGAAGCGTACCGGCTTCGGCGAGCTGGGCGCCGGCCTCCAGATCACCTCCAATTCCGGCCGCGTGCTCGATGCGCTGGACCTCGCCTTGCCGTTGAAGCGCGTCAGCGTCTCCTCCCACGGCCTGATGATCCGGCGCTGGGCCAATGGTGCGCGGGTGCTGGAAATGCCCTCCAGCCCCGAGCGCATGCCGACGCCGTTCCGCATGATGAAGCGCAACGACCTTCATACCGTGCTGCTTGACGCTGCCCGCGCCATGCCCAACATCCGCCTGCTGGTCGGCCGCGGCGTACAGGAAGTCAGCCAGGACGCGGACGGAGTCACGGTCGCGCTCGGCGGCCAGAATGGCGAGGCCATCTCCGCGCTGGGCCTGATCGGCGCGGACGGCCTGTGGTCGCGCGTGCGCGATCTCACCGGCGATGCCTCGCCGCCCGTCTTTACCGGCTACGAGGCCTGGCGCGCCGTGGTGCCAGCCCGCGCCGGCGACAAGCCACGCGTGACGCTGCATATGGGCCCCGGCCGGCACGCCGTGCATTACCCCGTGGCCGCTGGCAGGGAGATCAACCTCGTCGTCGTCCGCCAGGCCAAGGAGGCCCGCGAGGGCTGGTCCCGCGATGGCGACCGCGCCATCGTGACCGAGCATCTCGCCGGCGCCTCCCAATCGCTGCGCGATCTCACCGGCGCGGCCGAAGGCTGGCAGGTCTGGTCCTTGTTCGACCGCAAGCCGGCCGCCATGGCCAGGGGCCGGATCGCGCTGATCGGCGACGCCGCCCACCCGATCCTGCCCTTCCTCGCCCAGGGCGCCTCGCTCGCCATCGAGGATGCCGCGGTGCTCGCCCGTCTGCTCGCCGACACGCTCGGCCGCGAGGGTGCTGCCGGCGTTCCCATGGCCTTCGCCGCCTACGCTGCCGCTCGCGCCCAGCGCGTCGCCCGCGTACAGGAGGAAAGCCGGGGCAATGGCCGCAACTACCACATGGGCTGGCCGCTCAGCATCGCCCGCGATTTCGCGCTGAAGCGGCTCGGGCCGGACGGCCTGCGCAACCGCTATGGCTGGCTCTACGACTGGCAGGATGCGGCCTGAGCGCGCACCCGACCTCGCCAAAGCCGCAATCGCTCCCTATCTCTGCATTCAAGGGAAGGGACCGAACCACATGATCCGCGTCAATCTCTACGAGCAGCTCAATGGCCGCGCCCGCGCTGTGCCGCGCTGGCAGGCCTGGCTCGCCATGGCAGCGAGCCTCGTCGTCGGCGTCACGCTGTTCCTGCTCGCTGCAAGCCTCGCGCTCATCCTGATCCCGGTCGTGCTGGTCGTTGGCGCGATCGCGGTCTGGCGCCTCAAGGCCAAGCTGAAGGCGGCCGGCATCGACCCCGCCAACCCGTTCGCAAACCAGCCGCGGCAGCCGGATCGCGTCGAGGTCATCGACGCCGAATACCGCATCATCGAGCCGGACGAGCCGCGCCGCTGAGGCTTAGAATCCGCCCTTCAGCGCAACGCCGGCAACAGCACAGATCGCCAGAACCGGCATCATCCCGAGCTTGAAGCGCAGCAGCGCGACGGCCGCCCCGGCTGCCAGCACGGCCGCGCGCCAATCCAGCGAGGTCAGGACCGGCACTTCGGGGCTCATGCCGAGAATGGGCAGGCTGTAGACCTCGCGAAAGAGGACGTGCAGCCCGAACCAGAGCGCGAGATTGGCGATAACGCCCACCACCGCGGCGGTGATCGCCCCGAGCGCCGCCGAAATCGCCCGGTTGCCGCGCAAAGCTTCGACATAAGGCGCGCCCAGGAAGATCCAGAGGAAGCAGGGCGCGAAGGTTACCCAGACCGTCAGCAGCGCCCCCAATCCGCCGGCGACGAGCGATGGCAGGCTGCCCGGTGCCCGTAACGCCGCGAGGAAACCGACGAATTCGAGCACGAGGATCAGCGGTCCCGGCGTCGTCTCGGCAAGGCCGAGCCCGTCCAGCATCTCGCCGGGAGCCAGCCAGCCGAAGCCCTCGACCGCCGCTTGTGCAACATAGGCCAGCGCCGCATAGGCGCCGCCGAAGGTCACGACCGCCATCAGGCTGAAGAATCCGCCGATCTGCGTCCAGACGCTGGAAGAACCAGCCACCAGCCAGAACAGGGCGACGGGCCCGAGCCAGAGCGGCAGCCAGGTCATCAGCACGCGCGCTGCCCGTCCCGCTGAAGGCTTCACATGGTCGAGCTCTCCGCGCTCAAGCAGGCCATCGAGCAACCCGGCTCTCGCAGCGTCCGCGGCGCCACCCGCACCTGCCTTGCCTAACCAGCCAGGCCGGATGCGGTTGCCGACCCAGCCTGCGAGGGCCGCCAGCAGGACGATCAGCGGGAAGGGCAACTTGAACAGGAAGATGCCGGCGAAAGCGGCGACGGCGACGCCCACCATCGCACCGGTCTTCAGCGCCCGCCGACTGATCCTGAGGCCCGCCTCGATGACGATGGCCAGCACCGCCGCCTTCACGCCGAAGAACACGCCGTCGATCAGCGGGACGTGGCGCCAGGTCACATAGAGAATGCTGAGGCCCAGCATCACCAGTGCGCCGGGCAGGATGAACAACAGTCCCGCGATCAGGCCGCCGATCGTCCGGTGCATCAACCAGCCGATATAGACGGCGAGCTGCTGCGCCTCCGGTCCGGGCAGCAGCATGCAGTAGTTCAGCGCATGGAGGAAGCGATCCTCGCCGATCCAGCGGCGTTCCTCCACCAGCTCCTTGTGCATCAGCGCGATCTGGCCGGCAGGTCCGCCGAAGGACAGAAGCCCGATCTTCGCCCAGATGCGGGTCGCCTCGCCAAGCGTCGGCAAGCGGTCCGCCGATTGCACTGCCATCTCGGCATCCGTTTCCACGGCGCTCATCGCTTCGCCTCCCCGGCCGGCTTCGGCACGGGCCAGTTATGGGTTTCCTCGCCCGCGTCACGGCACCAGCGATAGAAGGCGTCATAGAGCAGCATGCCGGCCTCGAGTTGTTCGAGATCGTGCTTGTACATGCGCGACAGCCCGAGCGAGGCTGCGAGCAGCCCGGCAGCCTGTGGCTCGGCCTCCAATGTCGCGGTATCCGCTGCCCGCACGATCCGCGCCAACCTGTCGAGCGCCGGCGAAGCCAGACGGAATTCCGCGATCATCGTGTCGAAGGTGCAGAGCGGCCCGCGATGGCTCCAGAACACGCCATCGATATCGAAGGGCGTGGCCCCGAAGCGATCGGCCACCGCCTCGACCTCGGACGCTGCAACGAAGAGGAACACCGCCTGCCGATCGATGAAGCGTCGGATCAACCAGGGGCAGGCGATGCGATCGATTTTCGGCCGCGCCCGCGTCACCCAGACGCTGCCGCCGGACGGGCCCGGTGGCGGCAAACGTTCCGGGGAGAAGGTCAGCCCGCCGGCCTGGCGCCAGGCCTGATGCCCGCCTTCGAGGCTCTCGGCCGCTATGCCGCGATGGCGCAACCAGGCAGCGACGCCCTCACTGAGCTTGAGACCCTGGTGGCAGACGACCGCCACCCGGCGTTGGCCGGCATAGTCAGCTGCCCAATCCGCGACGGCGCGGTAATCGTGGCGAACCGAGGCGGGCAAGAAGGTCGGATCGGCGGCGACATCCTCGTCGATGCGGACATCGATGATCGCCGGCGCATCGGGAAGGCCGACCAGCCGTGACAGCTGGGCGACCGTGATCTGTTCGTTGGAAGACATGGCTTGCGTCCATCCCGAAGTGAGGAAGTTGGACGCGAACATTGGGCCTAAGCCTCACGGGGTGGTCGCGATGCACCCCTTGGCGACGACTACACCACGGAGGCTCCGCCGGCGTCAACGCCGGCGGTGGCCTCACTCGATTCGGCTGACCAGGATCTTGTCGATGCGGCGGCCGTCGAGATCGACGACCTCGAAGCGCCAATGGCCCTTGTCGAAGCTCTCGCCGACATTCGGCAGATGGTTCATCTCGGCCAGGATGAAGCCGGCAACCGTCTGGAAATCGGCGTCGCGCGGGATCGGGATGCCGAGTTCGTGCGAGAACTCGTCGACCTGCATCCAGCCGGCCACGAGATAGGAGCCGTCGGCGCGGGTCACGATTGCCGGCTCGTCCTCTTCCTCCTCCTGGAAGGCGCCGATGATCGCCTCCAGCACGTCGCCGGGCGTAATGATGCCCTCGAAATGACCGTACTCGTCGAAAACCAGCGCCATATGCACGCGGCTGGAGCGGATTTCGCGCAGCACATGCAGCGAGTCCGCCGTGTCCATCACGATCGGCGCCTCCTGCACCAGCGCGCGCAGGTCCTGCGTGTCGCCGGACTGAAGAAACTCGATGAGATCCTTGACCAGAAGCACGCCGACGATCGCGTCGGCTTCGCCATCCTGCACCGGCAGGCGCGAGCGGCGGGTCGCGCGCAATTGCGCGCGGATTTCCTCGGCACTGTCTTCGAGATCGATGACATCGACCTCGCGGCGCGGCGTCATCAGCGCCCGGGCAGAGCGGTCGGCAAGGCGCATGACGCCAGCGATCATCTCGCGCTCGTCGCGCTCCAGCACACCGGCCGTCTCGGCCTCGGCGATGATGGTGCGCACCTCTTCCTCGGTGACCTTCTCCTCGGTCTCGCCCTTCTGGCCGAGCAGGCGCAGCACCGCCTTGCCGGAGATGTCGAGCAGAAAGACGATGGGCGCGCCGACCTTCGACAGCAGCGACATCGCCGGGGCGACGCGGGCCGCCACGCGCTCGGGGTCGCGCAGAGCGACCTGCTTCGGCACGAGTTCGCCGAGGATCAGCGAGAGATAGGTGATGACGACGACGACGATGCCGACGCCGAGCGTGTCGGAAGCGGATTGCGAGAAGCCATGCGTGCCCAGCCATTCCGACAGGCGCGCGCCGAGCGTTGCGCCCGAGAACGCGCCCGAGAGGACGCCGACGAGCGTGATGCCGATCTGGACGGTGGAGAGAAAGCGGCCGGGATCTTCCGCCAGCCGCAATGCAGTTGCAGCACCCTTGCTGCCCTGATCGCTGAGAACCTTGAGGCGTGCGCTGCGTGACGAAACCACGGCGAGTTCCGACATCGAGAGGAGACCATTGACGATCGTCAGCGCCACGACGATCAGGATTTCGGTTAACAAAACCAGCCTGCTTGCTGCGAAACCACGACATCTGGCGGCCCGCTTCCAGCCCCCTTATAGCGGATCGCGGCTCCAACGCGATGGGCCGGACGAAAGATTCGTGAGCGGATGATGAGCAAGCCCAATTTCTGGCAGCCGGCCGCCGATGCAAAGGCCGGGACCGATCCGCGCTTGCGCGCGCCTTCCGCGCAGCGCAACCGCGACGCGATCCTCGCTGTATTGAGCGACATGCTCCCGCCTTCCGGGCTTGTACTGGAGATCGCCTCCGGCTCCGGAGAGCATGCCGTGCATTTCGCCAGCGCCCTGCCCGGCCTGACCTTCCAGCCGAGCGATCCCTCGCCGGATGCGGTGACAAGCATCGCGGCCTGGACGACGGAATCCGGCCTCGCCAATATCCTCCCGCCGCTGATCCTCGACGCGGCCGCATCGGATTGGCCGGTCGCACGCGCCGACGCGATCCTCTGCATCAACATGATCCATATCGCGCCATGGACGGCGGCCGAGGGGCTGTTCCGGCAAGCGGGGCGCCTCCTGAAATCCGGCCAGCCGTTCTATCTCTACGGCCCCTATCGCCGGCCGGACCGGCCACTGGAGCCGAGCAATGCAGCTTTCGACGAGAGCCTGCGCAGCCGCGACCCGGCCTGGGGCCTGCGCGATCTCGACGCGCTCGCGGCCCTTGGCGCAACGAACGGCTTCGAGGCGCCTGAGATCATCGAGATGCCCGCGAACAACCTGAGCCTGATCTTCAGGAAGAACTGACTGCTAGCTGAGAGGCGATCACACCGCTGGAATCACTTGTGGGAAGATGGTGCGGACGGCGGGACTCGAACCCGCAAGCCTTTGAAGGCGCAAGATTTTAAGTCTCGTGCGTCTACCAGTTTCGCCACGTCCGCGGGCGAGACAGCGATAGCGGGCAGGCGCAGTTGGCGCAAGCCTCGGCAAGACGTTCAATGCGGGCGGGCGGGTTTGTACCACTCGACCCCGTCGGGATCGACATAGAGGCCGGGTTTCACGTCGGAGCCGATGGTCTTCTCCTCCATCGGGACGCGCACCGTGTCGTCCCGGTCGCCGCGCTTGATATAGGGCGCACCGCTCTGAGCGGAATGGCCGTGGTTGCCGCGGCCGACGCTGTTCACCTGGCCGATGATGCCGCGCCGCCCGGCGACCTTGTCCTGCAATTCCGTCACCGAACGTCCCGCGAAAGCGACCTTGGCCGTGCCCTCGACCACCGGCACGGCCCGGCGCGCGGCGCCTTCACCCGTCACCCGGACGCCTATGAAGCGCGGCACATAAGTTGCCCCGCCCTTGCCGAAGGATTCCCAGCCGCCGGCCGAGACGATCTGCGCGCCGCAGCGCTTGTGGCTGCGCTCGCAGGCCGCGCGCGAGCCGTAGCGCGGCGCCGCCTGCTCGAATTCGGCCCGCGCATTGCGATAGGCGAATTCGCATTGCTCCGCCGTCAGCTTGCCGGCCTCGACGCATTCGTCGCGGCGCACATAGACCGCAGGCTGGGACTGCGCGGCGAGGTCGGCCGGCCCCGTCAGCGACAGAACGGGCGCGAGGGTGGCGACGCGCAAAAGCGCCAGGGCGGAACCCGGAATCATCATGCGGCGTAATAGAATTACAATTGTGGCATTACCGCAGCGAACCAGCCTCACAGCAGCGACCTCCGCGACGCCGCAAGCTCCCGCGTCGAGCCGTAATCGATCTTGCCGTTGCCGAGCACCGGGATGGCCTGCGTCACCAGGATCGCACGCGGCACCCACAATTCCGGGAAGCCCTGCGCCTTCGCCGCCTCCTGCAGCGTCGCGCGGTCGGCATCCGGCGTCTCGGTGACGAGGACGAGCTGCTCGCCCTTGCGTGCGTCGGGCAGTGCGACGACGACATGATTCTGGTCCGGCCAGACCTTGGCGACCATGGTCTCGACCGCCGCGAGCGAGACCATCTCGCCGCCGAGCTTGGCGAAGCGCTTGGCCCGCCCGCGGATCGAGACGAAGCCATCCTCGATCACGACGATGTCGCCGGTATCGTGCCAGCCGCCCTCCGGCGAGATGATGCGGCCGGGCTGGTCGGGATCGAGATAGCCGGCCATGACGTTCGGCCCGCGCACGGTGAGCCGCCCGCCCTCATGGATGCCCTCGACAGGCTCCAGCTTGGCCTCGATGCCGGGCAGGAGCTTGCCAACCGTGCCCTCCCGGATCGCGGCTGGCGTATTGACGGCCAGCACCGGCGAGCACTCGGTGCAGCCATAGCCTTCGAGGATGGTAGTGCCATAGGGCTCCCACATCCGCCTGGTCTCGGCCTTCACCCGCTCTGCCCCGGCCACGACATAGCGCACGCTGCCGAGATCGTTCTTTTCTGCAGCGCGCGCGTACCCCTGCAAAAATGTATCGGTGGCGAGCAGGAAGGTCGCCTTCATGTCGCCGATCAGCTTCGGCACCTGCTTGTAATGCAGCGGGCTCGGATAGAGCACGACCTTCATGCCGTGCAGCAGCGGCACCATCATCCCGGCCGTCAGACCGAAAGAATGGAAGGCCGGCAGCGGGTTCATGAAGACGTCGTGCTCGGATATCGCGCCGGCCGCATGGGCGAAGACCTGCCTGGCATTCGAGACGATATTGGCATGGCTCAGCGCCACGCCCTTCGGCTTGCCCTCGGTGCCCGAGGTGAACAGGATCACCGCGGTATCGTCGGGCTGTGCTTCGTAGGAGCGGTGAACGAGGCCCGGCGCCAGGCTCTGCAAAGCGCCGAGTGCCTTGTCCAGGCTGGTGATCTCCTTGCGGACATCCTCAAGATAGACGATGCATCGCCCCTCGCCGAGCGCCGCGATCTCCTCGTCCAGCTTGCCCTGGTCGACGAAGCGGCGCGAGGTCACGATGGTCTTGAGCTGCGCCAGCTCCGCCGCCGCGCGCAGGTTGCGGACGCCGGCCGTGAAGTTCAGCAGCGCCGGCACCCGGCCATAGGCGAAGAGCGAGAACAGCGTCACCGCCATGCCCTGCATGTTCGGCAGCAGCACGCCGACATGTTCCTTTGGAGCGGTCAGCGCTGCAAGCTTGCGCCCGAGCACCAGCGCGCCGAGCACGAGCCGGCCATAGGTGATCGGCTGGCGCTCGGGATCCTCCAGCGCGATGCGGCCCTTGCCATGGCGCGCGACGGTCTGAAGCAGGGCGCGAAAGATCGTGATCCGTGCGCCCGTGGCGTCGAAGCTGGTGGCGGCCATATCTGGCGCGTCTCCCGGTCGGCGTTTCCTCTGCAGGTCAAACTAGTGGGATCGGTACTGGTTTCAAAGCCGGTCTGGCCTCCTTCCGATTCTTTCACAGAGGGAAAGTCAGTCGGCATCAGGGTCGATAAATTTTATCCGGATCATATTGTAATAAATAATTTACCCGGATAATAATCCCGCAATCAAGGAGCCCCGATGTCCCAGCCGACACCCCATACCGCCTTCCGCGACACCACCCGCATCGCCAGCGGATCGCTCGCGACCGTCGCACTGGCCGTCAGAACCACCCTCGCGATGGAGCCCACAGCCGCGATCCTCGTCTTCGACGATGCCACCGGCAAGGTCGTCGATCTCGACCTGCGCGGTAGCGATATCGAGATCGCGGCGCGCTACACGCCCAAAGGCAGCGAGACGGGAACCGCGAATGACGACGCCCCGCGCGGCCGGGGGCGCCCGAAGCTCGGCGTCATCGCCCGCGAAGTGACCTTGCTGCCACGCCATTGGGACTGGCTTGCCCTTCAGCCGGGCGGCGCCTCGCAGGCCCTGCGACGCCTCGTCGACGACGCGCGCAAAAGCGATGGCGGCCGCAGCCAAACACGGGCGGCGCAAGAACGCGCCTACGCTTTCATCGCGACGATGGCGGGAGACCGCGAAGGTTTCGAGGAAGCCTCCCGCGCCCTCTTCGCCGGAGACGATGCGCGCTTCGCCGAGCACAGCCGAAGCTGGCCCGCCGATATCCGAGCCTATGCGCGGGAGTTGATCACTGGCCCCGCCCTCCCGGAACCGACGCCGTGACCGCCTATCTCGCTCCGAGCTGGGAAGCCGGCCGCGATCTCTTCCGCCGCAACATCGTCGGCGAGGTCGTGATGCTCAATCTCCTGCGCTTCCGCGACATCGCCGACTATGCCGCCACGCCGGAACTGACCCCGACGGGAGCCATGCTCTTCATCGGCGAAGGCGGGCCGTTCTTCATCGGCCCGGAGAACGAGCGCTGGGACCGCGCGATGCTGGTTCGGCAGTCCTCGGTGCAGAACTTCATCGCCTTCGCCAGCCATGAGGGCTATCTCGCGGGTTACGGGCATCGCCTGGCAGCCATAGAGGATTCCCGTTTGCTGCCGCTGGTCGCGATGGCCCCGCCTTCGGCAACCGGCGTCGCGGCATAGGCGCAACGCCGGGGCGGGCTGCGCCCGGCGCCATTGCGGCGCTTCATGCAGGCGGGCATAGCAGCGCCGTCGCTCAACCGCCTGCATCGCTTTGCCGAAAGCCGCCTATCCATGATCTCCCGCACGCCATGGCTCGGCATTCTCTGCGGCCTGCTGACGTCGCTCATCTGGGGCGTGCAGTCGGTCGTCTCGCGGCACGCCATGCTGATCGATATGACGCCGGCCGACGTTACGATCCTGCGCTTCGTCTCGGCCGCGGCCGTCCTGCTGCCCTGGGCGCTCAGGCACATGCGCCCCTTCCCGGTCGGCTCGCTCGGCTGGCCGCGCGCCTGGGTGATGGCGCTGTTGATCGGCCCGCTCTACAGCCTGATCCTGGTCGGCGGGGCCCACTTCGCCCCCGCTCTGCATTCCTCGATTATCTCGCCGGGCCTGATCCCGGTCTTCACGGCCTTGCTGATCTTCCTCGTCACCGGCGAGCGCGCCGGGCGAATGCGGCTGGTCGGCCTCGGCATCATCGTGCTCGGCATCGGCGTCTTCTCGCGCGATGCGCTCGCCTTGTCCCCATCGCGGCCCGATGCCTGGATCGGCGACCTGCTCTTCGTCCTGATCGCCTTTCTGTGGTCGATCTTCGGTCTGCTCGCCCGGCGCTGGGGCGCAAGCTCGCTGGAGATCACGGCGGCTTCATGCATCCTTTCGGTGCCGCTGCTCCTGGTCGTGGCGCTGACGCTGCCGATCCACATGGCGCGCGTACCCTTCGCCGAGATTCTGCTGCAGGCACTCTATCAGGGCGTTCTGGTCG
The DNA here is from genome assembly GCF_945957345.1 of uncultured Allobosea sp. Taxonomy (GTDB): domain Bacteria; phylum Pseudomonadota; class Alphaproteobacteria; order Rhizobiales; family Beijerinckiaceae; genus Allobosea. Next base: position 172,247 of record NZ_CAMFKW010000001.1, read on the forward strand.
GTGTCGTCGCGCTCTATCTCTACGCCCGCACGGTCGCAACGCTGGGTGCGGCCAAGGCAACGCTGTTCCTGCCGCTGGTTCCGGTGGCGACAGCCGCCGCCAGCGCGCTGCTGCTGGCGGAAACGCCCTCGCCCACCGAGCTCGCCGGCATGGCGATCGTCGTCACCGGCATGCTCATCGCGTTCCGCTCACCCTCGACGGGCTGAGACGAGCGCAGGTTACTGCTCAGCCCTTATGGCCCTTGGCGATTGGCTCGACATAGGAGAGCCCCATATCCCAGGGGAAATAGATCCAGGTGTCCTGGCTGACCTCGGTGATGAAAGTGTCGACCGTCGGCACGCCCGCCGGCTTGGCATAGACCGTGGCGAAATGCGCGTTCGGCAGCATTTCGCGCACGACGCGCGCAGTCTTGCCGGTATCGGTGAGGTCGTCGACCACCAGCACGCCCTTGCCCTTGCCGTCGCCGATCGCCTTGATGTTCGGGGCGATGTCCTTGAGCACCTTGAGCTCGGTCTGGTTCTTGTAGTCGTGATAGCTCGCGACGCAGACCGTCTCGATCATGCGCAAGCCGAGCTCGCGGCAGATGATCGCCGCCGGCACGAGGCCGCCGCGGGTGATGCAGACCATCGCCTCGAAGGGGCCCTTCTCGGCGAGGCGCCACGCCAGCGCGCGGGCATCGCGATGGAACTGATCCCAGGAAACCGGGAAAGCCTTGTTCGAGGACGGTTCGGCCATGGACAGCGCTCCGGACTTGGCCCGGCGCGAAACGGCGCCGGTTTCAGACCGAAAAGCCTATCGGCGCGCGCCTGACAAGAGGCACGCGCCGAACATCCCCAACCGAGCATCGATGAATCGCGTCAGAATTCGGACCAGCCGTCCGCCGTGCCACCGCCGGCCACCCGCCGACCACGCATCACCGGCGCCGCGGCGCGGGCCGGCGCGGCAGGGGCGGAATGGACCAGTTGCGGCGCAGCCCTGTGCCGGTCACCGCCAAGCTGGAAGGCGGAAACCATCGTGCTCAGCGCCGCAGTCTCCTGCTGGAGATCGCGGGCGACCTTGGCGCTCTGCTCGGCGAGCAGCGAGTTCTGCTGCGTGATCTCGTCCATATGCGCCACGGTGCGGGCCATCTCGTCGATGCCGTTCGCCTGCTCGGTCGTCGCCTGCGAGATCTCGCTGACGGTAGACGCGACCTTGGAAGCAGCGCCGACGATCTCGCCCAGCGTCGTTCCGGCATCCTTGACGAGGCCGACACCGGCTTGAATCTGTTGCGCAGAATTCGCGATCAACGTCTTGACGCCATTGGCGGATTCACTGCAGCGAGCGGCCAGCGCCCGGACCTCGGTTGCCACCACCGCGAAGCCGCGCCCGGCATCGCCGGCCCGCGCCGCCTCGACTGCGGCGTTCAGCGCCAGCAGATTGGTCTGGAAGGCGATCTCGTCGATCATCGAGATGATCTCGGAAATCCCGGACGAGGCCTGTTCGATCCGCCCCATGGCAGCGACCGCCTCGGTCACGATGGCGCCACCGCGCGCCGCGACCTCGCTCGCCTCGTTGCCGAGCTGGACCGCCATCTTCGAATTGCCGGCGCTGTGCTTGACCGATGCTGCGAGCTCTTCCGTCGTTGCCGCAGTCTCTTGCAGGCTCGCCGCATTGGCTTCCGTCCGCTCGGCTAGTTGCTGGCTGTCGGAGGTGATCTTGAGCGAGGCGCCGTCGATGCGCGCCGAGATGTCGCGGACCGTGCCGACCACCTCCGCCAGCGTGTCCAGCAGGTCGTTGACGCCCGCGCAGAGCGTGGCGACCTCGCCGGTCTTGCCGTCGAGCGGCACGCGGCCGGTGAGGTCCTTGCCCTTGGCCTGGTCGATCACCGCGCTCGTCTCCTTCACCGCGGCTTCGAGTTGCTTGCCCTTGAAGGTGGCGGTGATGTCGGAGGCGAACTTGACGACCTTGTAGGGGCGGCCCTGCGCATTGAGGATCGGATTGTAGCTCGCCTGGATCCAGATCTCCTTGCCGCCCTTGCCGATACGCCGATACTGACCGGCATCGTATTCGCCATGGCCCAGGCGTTCCCAGAAGACGCGATAGGCCGCCGACTCGCGTTCGGCCGGATCGACGAACATGCGGTGGTGCTGCCCGACGATCTCGGCGAGCGAATAGCCGAGGACGCTGAGGAAATTCTGGTTCGCGGTCAGAATCTTGCCGGTGAGATCGAATTCGATCACAGCCTGCGCCTTGTCGATCGCGGCGCGCTGGCCTTCGAGATCGGCAAGGCGGTTCTTCTGCTCGGTGACGTCGAAGGCATATTTGATGACGCCGACCGGCTTGCCGCCGGCACCGATGATCGGGTTGTAGCTCGCCTGGATCCAGATTTCCTTGCCGCCCTTGCCAAGCCGCAGATACTGCCCACGCGAGAATTCGCCCCGGCCGAGATCGGCCCAGAACTGCTTGTAGGCGGGGCTGGCCTTCTCTTCGGGCGTGACGAACAGGCTATGATGCTGCCCCTTTACCTCGGCCAGCGTGTAACCCATCGCTGACAGGAAGTTCTCATTGGCATCCCGAATCGTACCGTCGAGATCGAACTCGATCCGCGCCTGCGATCGGTTGATCGCATCCAGCTGTCCCGCGGCATGCCGGTTCGAGAAAAGGCCGGAAAAGAGCGGCATCGAATCCCCCCTCAGCGCAGCCAGCGCACGGGGCGCGTGTGCCAGCGTCGTCGTGAAAGCCGTGATCGGACACCCGCTACGCGAAGACGCGACCGGGGAGGCCGAATGCTTTCCGGCCACGCCCCAAATATCGCCGCAACTCGTTTATGAATGGTTGATACTTATAATTTAGTACAACTTAGGGTAGAAATACCCGGCGAAAACGTTGCGTCATCATTGTTCAACACCACAGAAAATTGCGCCCAGTTTAGATTGGCGACCTCAAAAACATCGGCAATCGATCAAGTTGTAGGAAAATCGCAAAAGTTGCAGCATCAACCTTCATCAAGCTGATTTCTGCTTCTCCCTGGCAACCATCGCCTTCACGGCTGCCATTGCCGCGAGCAGTTTGTCTGAATCGCGAGACCTGACGACGATGTTCGTGTCGGGGCCGGTTTCCGACCAGAACGGATAAGAGCCGATCGAGACCGCCGGGTGCGCATGGGCGATCTCGGCGAGGGGGCCGCCGATATCGCCCTCGCGAAGCCCGGTTTGCACCGTTTCCGACAGCATTCTCGCCCCCGTCCGAAGCGTCGGGCCGATGACGTCGAGCATGGCCTGCATGATCGCGGGCACGCCGGCCATCACGTAAACGTTACCGATATGGAATCCCGGCGCCTTGGAGATCGCATTCGCGACCAGATCGGCCCCGGCGGGAATCCGCGCCATCCGCATGCGGGCCTCGTTCAGTTCGGCAGGCGAGAAGCGCTCGGACAGCATGGCGACGGCGCGGGGATCGTGGTCGATCGTCACCCCGAAGGCGGCGGCCACCGCATCGGCCGTGATGTCGTCATGGGTCGGCCCGATGCCGCCGGTGGTGAAGACATAAGTGTAGCGACCGCGCAGCGCGTTCAACGCCGCGACGATCTCCTCGGAAACATCGGGGACGACACGGACCTCGCGCAGATCGATGCCGATATTGGTTAGGTACTCGGCGATATAGCCGATATTCTTGTCCTTCGTCCGCCCGGACAGGATCTCGTCGCCGATCACGAGGATCGCGGCCGTGACGATGGTGGCGGAAGAACGGGGTTCGTTGGCGGACATGGCGGCGCTCCTGGCTTGCGTCCAAGAGCTAGGCTTTCCCGGCGAAGCGTCAAGCACCGCGGCCGACGCGCCGGCCATGACGCAACTGCGCGCTCAGGCCTGCTTGCGTTCGAACATCAGGTTGAGCCGCGTCTGGGCGACGAGCTTATAGCCACTGCGCTCCAGCAGGCTCACGAGGTCGGTCTGCCAGCGCTGGCGCGAATCCTCGATGATGACGAAGCCCGGCCAAAGTGCCGGCGGCGCATCGCGCAGGAAGGGCTCCAGAATCAGATCTTCGGCGCCCTCGACGTCGAGCTTGATCGCATCGATGCGGTCATAGCCTTCCCCCTCGACCAGCGAGAGCAGCGTCATCGCCGGCACCCTGACCGAAGTCCCGGCGCTCGAATTGAGAATGCGGACGCTCGATTCGCCGCGATTGGTCGGATCGATGAACAGGGTCAGTTCGCCAGGCTTGTCGGCCAGCGCGCAAGCCACCGCCTTGACGGTCCCGAACGGATTCTGCGCGATGTTGAAGGCCAGCCGCGCGAAGATATCGGGCTGCGGCTCGACCGCGAGGATGCGGGCGCTCCGCCCGGCCCGCGCTGCGACGAAAAGCGAATAGGCGCCGATATTCGAGCCGATATCGATGAAGGTGAAGCCCTCCCGCAGCCGCGCGGTGAGTTGCTCGCGCTCGACCGCGTCAAAATATTGCGGCGTGAACAGCACCCGCTTCTCGCAGACATTGCCGCTCGGATAGAGGCGCATCTTCGCCCCCAGCGACTCGATATCGACCGGCGCGCCGTCGAGCGACTGCAGGCCGAGGCGCCGCAGCACATAGGCCATCTTGCGCCCGAGATAGCTGTCGGGTGCCATGCGCGTCCGGGCGATGATGCGCGCGAGATAGGCTTTTGGAGCGAAGGCGCCGAAAGGCTGCTCTTCCACCGGGGTCTGTTCGATACTGGCCATTGCGCCAGCCTGATACACCGCGCCGCGCTCGCGCGCCAGTCGTCGGTGGCGGTCTCAGCGCCCGTCGGAGAAGCGGGCGTGTATCTCGCCGAACCGCGGGGCGATCTCGTTGAAGACGTCGACGAGCCGAGGATCGAACTGCCGGCCGCGTTCGGCGACGACCACCGCGACCGCCTCGTCATGCGTCATCGCCTCCTTGTAGACCCGCTTGGTCACAAGGGCATCGTAGACGTCGGCAATGGCCATCAACCGCCCGGAGAGCGGAATGGCCTGGCCTGCGAGTCCTTGCGGATAGCCAGTCCCGTCCCAACGCTCGTGATGCGTGTGGGCGATCTCCTTGGCGAGCCGCAGGAAGGAGCTCGAGCCGCCGAGATGGCGCTCTGCATTGGAAATGGCGACCCGCCCGAGCTCGGCATGGGTCTGCATCGTCGCCCGTTCGTCATCGTCGAGCCGGCCGGGCTTCAGCAGGATGCTGTCGGGAATGCCGACCTTGCCGATATCGTGCAGCGGCGCCGATTTGAACAGCAGGTCGAGCGTGGCGTCGTCCAGCTCTGCGGCGAAAAGGCCGCGCTCGCGGGCGCCCTCGGCCAGAACGCGCAGATAATGCTGGGTGCGGCGAACATGATTGGCCGTCTCGTTGTCGCGCGTCTCGGCCAGCGAGGCCATGGCCAGGATGACGGCATCCTTGGCGCGCTCCGCCTCCTCCAGCGCCGTCGAGAGCGAGTTCACCAGCGCGATATTGGTCATGGCGACGGCCGCGCTGTTGGCGATCCGCCTGAGCGCCCGGATCACCTCCGGGGCCGGCCGGTGGCGATGCGCCCAATAGGCGCCGATCGCCGCGACGGGATCGTCCTGTCGAACCGGCACCATCACCAGGCTGCGCACGAAGGTCGGCCGGTAGGCTTCATGGGGAATGCGGTCGTCCTCGTCGATATCCTCGATGACCACGACCTCGCCATGCTGCATCGCCCAGCCGGAGATGCAATGCTCCATCGGGAAGCGCTGCCCCTTCCATAGCGGCGCGATCGCGTCCTCGTCGGCATAGTAGCAGCGGCCATTGTCGCGCAGGATGAAGCTGATCCCGTCGGCGCCGGTCAGTCCTCGAGCATTGCGACGTACAACGGTCATGACCTCGTCGATGCCGCGCGCCATCGCAAGGTCGAGCGAGAGCCGGTCGAGCGCGCTGAGCGTCGGGTCGGATGAATCGGCCAATGCGGGGGAAACTGACGCTTTCATGTGTCCTAAGGAGAACAAACCGGGCAGACGAAAGGTGCGGGCGGCAAGCTGCCGCAAAAAAGTTACAATTCCACCAACGTCAGCACAACGATCATCCGCGCATGCTGACCCTGCGGCAACGCAGGCGCCGAGCCTGTCCTCGCCACGCCAACCGGCTTGCGTGCGCCAGCAAACGCAATAGATAAGAGAGCGAGGAGTTTTCCGCGCACAATGACCTTCGAAGACACCATCGGCCGCTCGCGTTCGCGCGAGCCCGCCATCAAGATTCACGGCCCCGAGGCCTTCGCGGCCATGCACAAGGCCGGCCGGCTGACTGCCGCCGGCCTCGATATGCTCGGCTCCTACGTCAAGTCCGGCGTCACCACGCAGCGCCTCGACGATCTCGCTTTCCAGTTCGCCATGGACAACGGCGCCTATCCGGCGACGCTGTTCTATCGCGGCTACACCAAGTCGATCTGCACCTCGATCAATCATGTCGTCTGCCACGGCATTCCCGACGACAAGCCTCTGCGCGAGGGCGACGTCCTCAATATCGACTACACGCTCATCGTCGATGGCTGGCACGGCGATTCGAGCCGCATGTACGGCGTCGGCGAAATCTCACGAAAGGCCGAGCGCCTTGTCGAGATCACCTACGAGAGCCTGCAGCGCGGCATCAAGGCGGTGCGCGCCGGCGCCACAACCGGGGATATCGGTTTCGCGATCCAGCGTTATGCAGAGGCCGAGCGCTGCTCGGTGGTGCGTGATTTCTGCGGCCACGGCATCGGCCAGCTCTTCCACGACGCGCCGAACATCCTGCATTACGGCAGCCCTGGCGAAGGCGTGCTGCTGAAGCCCGGCATGGTGTTCACCATCGAGCCAATGATCAATCTCGGCAAGCCGGGCGTGAAGGTGCTGTCGGACGGCTGGACCGCGGTGACGCGCGACCGCTCGCTCTCGGCCCAGTTCGAGCACCAGATCGGCGTCACCGAGCAGGGCTGCGAGATCTTCACGCTCTCGCCCGCCGGCCTCGGCAATCCGCTCGCGCGATGAGTGTCGGCATCGGCAAGGGACCGCGCAAAGGACCCTCGCCGGCAGCCGCCGCCAATGGCGATACGCCACACTATCACGGCCACCGCGACCGCTTGCGCGCCCGGTTTCAGGAAGCGGGTGCCGAGACGCTGCCGGACTACGAATTGCTGGAGCTGCTGCTCTTCAGGTCGATCCCGCAACGCGACGTGAAGCCTCTGGCCAAGGAACTGATCCAGCGCTTCGGCTCGTTTGGGGAAGTGCTGGGCGCGCCCGCGGCGCGCCTGACCGAAGTGAAGGGCGTCGGTGAAGGCGTCGCGCTCGATCTCAAGATCGTCGAAGCCGCCTTGAAGCGCATGGCCAAGGGTGCGGTCGGCAAGCGGCCCGTCCTGTCGTCCTGGTCCTCGGTGCTCGACTATTGCCGGATGGCGATGGCCTTCGCCGAGCGCGAGCAGTTCCGCATCCTCTTCCTCGACAAGAAGAACATCCTGATCGCCGACGAGGTCCAGCAGACCGGCACTGTCGACCATACGCCGGTCTATCCGCGCGAGGTGATGCGCCGCGCGCTCGAACTTTCGGCCTCCGCGATCATCCTGGTGCACAACCACCCCTCGGGCGATCCTACGCCCTCCGGCGCCGACATGCGGATGACGCGCGAGCTCGTCGACATTGCGAAACCCCTGGGCATCGCCATCCACGACCACATCATCGTCGGCCGCGACGGTCATGCCAGCTTCCGCAGTCTCGGACTGATCTGATGGCGCAGCTCACCGTCAAGCGCGTCTACGATCTCCCGGCACCCGGCGACGGCACGCGCATACTCGTCGACCGGCTCTGGCCGCGTGGGGTCTCGAAGGACCGGATCGACCTTTGGCTCAAGGACCTCGCGCCCAGCGACGCGCTCCGCCACGAATTCCACGGCCATCCCGACCGCTGGGACGAGTTCTGCGCCGCCTATGCGACCGAGCTCGGCAGCCCGTCGGCGCAGACCGCGCTTGAGGCTCTGGCGGCCGAACGGAAGAAGGGACCGGTCGTCCTGCTCTACGCGGCGAAGGACGAGAATCGGAACAACGCGGAAGCCTTGCGCCTCTGGCTGGACGGCCGCCCGAATTCGGTCCAAGAATAGCGTCGGCATGACCGCCTGGCGCGGCGCGACGAAGGAACAGCCGCGTTCTGCGGGCGGGTTCATCTTTGCCAACATCGACTAAAGCAAACTGTACCTGATCAATACTGCCCATGAAAAAGGCAGATCAGCTCAATTGCACGGCTATTCTCCCTCTTCCCGAACGGCCGCGAATGCGCATAGGCTGGATTCAACGGGGAAGAGGGTTGCATGGTCGCATTCGATGAAATGAGCGGTTCGGGGGCCGAGTTGAGGCCCGCCTACGAGGCCCTGGATCGCTGGCTGAAGGAGGCGCCGCCGGAGATGCTGGCGCTCAGGCGCAGCCAGGCGGAACTGTTCTTCCGCCGCATCGGCATCACCTTCGCTGTCTATGGCGACGAGGAATCGACCGAGCGCCTGATCCCCTTCGACATCATCCCGCGCGTGCTGACCAAGCCTGAATGGACGAAGCTGGAAGCCGGCCTGCGCCAGCGCGTCACCGCGCTCAACATGTTCCTGGCCGATGTCTACGGCCCCAAGGAATGCCTGAAAGCGGGCATCATCCCGCCCGATCTGGTCTATCGCAATGCCTGCTACCAGCTCGAAATGGTCGACTTCAAGGTCCCGCACGATATCTACTGCCACATCGCCGGCATCGATGTGGTGCGTGTCGACGCCGATACCTTCTACGTCCTCGAGGACAATGCCCGCACGCCCTCCGGTGTTTCCTATATGATGGAGAACCGCGAGGTGATGCTCCGGCTCTTCCCGGAACTGTTCTCGACGCATCGCGTCGCGCCGGTCGACAACTATCCGGACCAGTTGCTCGCGACCCTGCGCTCGGTCGCGCCGCGCAGCGCCTCCTCGGACCCGACGATCTGCCTGCTCACGCCCGGCCAGTACAACTCGGCCTTCTACGAGCACTCCTTCCTCGCCGACAAGCTCGGCGTCGAGCTGGTCGAGGGTTCTGACCTCCTGGTCAAGGACGACGTCGTCTATATGCGGACGACCCAGGGGCCGAAGCGTGTCGACGTGATCTACCGGCGCATCGACGACGACTTCATCGACCCCCTCGCCTTCCGCAGCGATTCCGTGCTCGGCGTTCCCGGCATCATCGGCGCCTACAAGGCCGGCAACGTCACGCTGGCCAACGCCGTCGGCACAGGCGTCGCCGACGACAAGGCGGTCTACAGCTACATGCCGGAGATCGTGAAGTTCTTCACCGGCGAGGAGCCGATCCTGAAGAACGTCCCGACCTATCGCTGCCGCGAGCCCGAGGCCAACGCCTATGTGCTCGACAATCTCGAGAAGCTCGTCGTCAAGGAGGTCAACGGCTCGGGCGGCTACGGCATGCTCGTCGGCCCGCACGCCAACAAGGCGCAGATCGAGACCTTCCGGCGCAAGCTCAAGGCGAGCCCCGAGGGCTTCATCGCCCAGCCGACGCTGGCGCTCTCGACCTGCCCGACCTTCGTCGCCTCCGGCGTCGCGCCGCGCCATGTCGACCTGCGCCCCTATGTGCTTTCCGGTGCCAACGGCATCTCCTGCGTACCGGGCGGCCTGACCCGCGTCGCGCTCAAGGAAGGCTCGCTCGTCGTCAATTCCAGCCAGGGCGGCGGCACCAAGGACACCTGGGTGCTCGACGCATGACAGACTTGCCCACGCCCGCGCCCGCCCTTCTCCCGAAACAGCCTGCCATCCCGCGGAAAGGCACACGCTGACCATGCTTTCGCGTACCGCAGACAGCCTCTACTGGGTTTCCCGCTATGTCGAGCGGGCCGAATATCTCGCCCGCATCCTCGACGCGACGACGCGCCTGACCAACCTGCCGACGACCTATGGCGGCGCCGGCACGGAATGGCAGAGCGCGGTCCTCACCGCCGGCTGCGAGGAGGCCTTCGCGAAGGCCTATGGCGAGGCCAACGAACGCAATGTCTGCGATTTCCTCACGTTCAACCCGGACAACCCCTCCTCGATCCGCAACTGCCTGGCCCAGGCACGCTCGAATGCCCGTGCGGTGCGCACGGCGCTGACTTCGGAGATGTGGGATGCGCTGAACGGCGCCTGGCTGGAGCTGCAGCGCTTCGAGAAGAAGCGCATGGACCGCGAGGAATTCGCCCGCTTCCTCGACTGGGTGAAGAACGTCTCGCTTGTCTTCGACGGCTCGGCTTACCGGACCATGCTGCGTGACGATGGCTATTGGTTCTCCCGGCTCGGCGTCTATCTCGAGCGCGCCGACAACACCGCCCGCATCCTCGACGTGAAATACCATGTGCTGCTGCCGGCCAACGAACAGGTCGGCGGCTCGCTCGATTATTTCCAGTGGACCACCGTGCTGCGCGAGGTCTCGGCGCTGACCGCCTATCACTGGGTCTATCGCGAAGCGGTGAAGCCTATCCTGGTCGCCGATCTCCTGGTGCTGAACCGGCGCATGCCGCGCTCTCTGGCGGCCTGCTACGAGAGCATCTCGCGCTTCCTCGACTCGCTCGGCGACGCCTATGGCCGCCAGGGTCCGGCCCAGCGCCAGGCCCGCAAGACGCTGGCGAACCTCAGCAATACACGGATCGACGACGTCTTCGTGCATGGGCTGCATGAATTCATCGAGGAGTTCATCACCGAGAACAACCGCCTCGGCAACACCATCTTCGAGCAGTATCTGCAATGAGCGGCCACACCGCGCCCGCGACGCGACTACCGTAAACCCTGCCCGGACTGGACCATGCGGATCAGGATTTCCCATACGATCGGCTACGACTATGCCGAGCCGGCACGCCATATCACGCAGATTCTGCGCCTGACGCCGCGCGACCATGACGGCCAGCACGTCATGTCCTGGCGCATCGAGCCGAATGTCGACGGCCGCCTGCGCGCCTCGCAGGATGCCCATGGCAATATCGTGCATTCATTCTACGCCGACGGCCCGATCTCCGCGCTCGCGATCCGCATCGACGGGCTGATCGAGACGATCGATCTCGCCGGCGCTGTCCGCGGCGGGCTGGAGCGCGTGCCCTGTGAGGTCTATTGTCGCGACACGCTCCTCACCGCCCAGGACGAGGCGCTACGCGGCTTCGCCGAGGACGTCACGGCAGGCGCCGGCACGCCGCTCTCGCGCATGCATGCGCTGATGAACGCCGTCAGCGATCGCATGCATTGCGTCGAGGCCAGCGGCCGCGCCGGCGTCGGCGCTGCCGCGGCCTTTGCCGCCCGCGAAGCGATCGCACAGGACGTTGCCCATGTCTTCATGGCCTGTGCTCGCCATCTCGGTCTGCCCGCCCGCTATGTATCCGGCTATGTCGCGCAATCCGACAGCCTGCCCCATGGCAACGGCGCCCATGCCTGGGCAGAGGTCCATCTCGACGACTATGGCTGGATCGGTTTCGACTGCGCCAATGCACTCTGCCCGATCGACACGCATGTGCGTGTTGCGATAGGGCTCGATTACGCGGATGCCGCACCGGTCCGCGGCTCGCGCCAGGGCGGCGAAGGCGAGAACCTCAACGTCCTCGTCAACGCCCGCGAGGCCGAAGGCCGCTTCGCCAATCAGTAGCCGCCCCTCCTTCCAGCGGGGTGCGCCAGGACGACAGGAAGAGAAACCCGTGACCTATTGCGCCGGAATCCTCGTGCAGGATGGCCTCGTCATGATCGCCGACACCCGCACCAATGCCGGGCTCGACGACATCTCGACCTTCCGCAAGCTGCATGTCTTCAACTGGCCGGGCGACCGCA
>NZ_CAMFKW010000002.1 GCF_945957345.1 uncultured Allobosea sp.
GCGAGGTCGCGCCGAAGGTCGAGGCCTCGCCGCCATAGGCGCGCGCCGCGATGTCTGAGGTCGCCTCGCGGGCGAGCGAGGCGATGGCCCGCACGGCGGCGAGCTTCATCGCCTCGTTGATCGTCGTCGCCTGCACGTCCAGCGCGCCGCGGAAGATATAGGGGAAGCAGAGGACGTTGTTGACCTGGTTCGGATAGTCCGAGCGGCCGGTGCAGATCATCGCGTCGGGGCGGACAGTGAGCGCGTCTTCCGGCGTGATCTCGGGATTGGGGTTCGCGAGCGCCAGGATCAATGGCTTCGGCGCCATCTGCTTGGCCATCTCGGGCTTGAGCACGCCGGCGGCGGAGAGGCCGAGGAAGATGTCGGCGCCGCCGATGACGTCGCTGAGCGTGCGGGCGTCGGTCTCCTGCGCATAGACCTCCTTCCAGCGGTCCATCAGCGTGTTGCGGCCCTTGTAGACCACGCCGTCGATATCGCTGAGCCAGATGTTCTGGCGCTGCGCGCCGAGCTCGACCAGCAGGTTGGTGCACGCCAGCGCCGCCGCGCCCGCGCCGGAGACGACGATCTTGACGTCGGCGATCTTCTTGCCCGCGAGGTCGAGTCCGTTGAGGACGGCCGCGCCGACGATGATCGCCGTGCCGTGCTGGTCGTCGTGGAAGACCGGAATCTGCATCCGGGCCTTGAGCTGCTCCTCGATCTCGAAGCATTCCGGGCCTTTGATGTCCTCGAGATTGATGCCGCCGAAGGTCGGCTCCAGCGCCGCGACGACCTCGACGAATTTCTCGATGTTCTTCTGTTCGACCTCGATGTCGAAGCAATCGATGCCGGCGAATTTCTTGAAGAGGACGGCCTTGCCCTCCATCACCGGCTTCGAGGCGAGCGGGCCGATATCCCCGAGGCCGAGCACGGCCGTGCCGTTGGTAATGACGGCGACGAGGTTCTGGCGCGAGGTCAGCTCGGCGGCTTCGGAGGGATCGTCGACGATCGCCTCGCAAGCCGCGGCGACGCCCGGCGAATAGGCGAGCGCCAGGTCGCGCTGGTTGCCGAGCGGCTTGGTCGCCTGGATCTCGAGCTTACCCGGGCGGGGCTGGCGGTGATAGACGAGCGCGCCCGAGCGCAGATCGTTCGAGAGAGTGCTTTTCATCGCGCGCCTTCATCCCCGCAGTCGGAATGTTGCTGGTCGCGCGAAAGCCCCCATGCCGTCAAGCCGTCGACACCGCTAGCAGTTTCGCCGGAGCGGAAAGGGTGGCGCAGGCGCGAACTTGAATCAATTTGGCAAGATGCTGAATCGGCATGCGAGAAATTGCACGCAAGCGCCGGAAACGATTCGACAAATCTCCGGCGCCAGATCAGCTTACGATTCAGAACGCCTTGAAGGTGATGATCGTGTGGGTGTCGGCGATCTCGGGGATCGACTGCACCTTCTGCGCGACGAAATGGCCGATATCGACATCGGCCCCGACATGGAACTTGGCCAGGATGTCGTAATTGCCGGCGGTCGAGTAGATCTCGGAGGCGATCTCGCGATCGGCCAGTTCGCTGGCGACCTCGTAGGTCTTGCCGAGCTTGCATTTGATCTCGACGAAGAAGGTCTGCATCGCGCACTCCGAAACTTTGATGCCGTCTGGATAGAATCCTGGATGGGGTGAGATCAAGCGCCGGCGAGCGCGGCGATCCGGCGGGTCATCGCATTCTCGGGATCGGTCAGCCCCGCGATCACCGTGAAATGGTTGGCGTAAGGGATCGCTTCGTAACGTGTCGTCACACCTTCCAGCCCCCAGACATCGACGAGACGGCGGCTCTGCTTGTGATACTCGTCGCTCTCGACACCGCCGACCACGGCATCCATGGTCAACCGCGACGGTGCCGGCCAGAACAGCGGGCTTTCCAGCTCCGCGGCAGCGAGGTCGAGATTCAGCGCGTTGTTGATGCTGGTCTCGGTCAGCGGCTTCAGGTTGTAGAGGCCGGAAATGCCATAGGCGGCCGGCACGAGCTGGTCCGGCAGGTCGGGATCGACATTCTTCCAGTCGGTGGCGAGCGCGCAGGCGCTGAGATGGCCGCCGGCAGAGTGCCCCGTCGCGACCACGGGCAGGCCGAAGCGCCGCCAGAGCGCCGCGGCCGCCTGCTGCAATTCCCAGACGATATGGCCGAGATGGACCTGCGGGCAGAGATCGTAGCCGACGACTGCGACCGGCAGGCCGAGCCGGTTCAGCCCGCGCGCCATATGCGAGAAATAGCTGCGGTCGAGCGCCTGCCAGTAGCCGCCATGGATGAACATGACCAGCGCATTGCCGCGGATCGAATCGGGCTTGAACAGGTCGTAGGCTTGGCGCGCGCCCTCGCCATAGGAGACGTCCAGCTCGCACAGGGACTCGGCGCGATAGGCGGCGGCATCGGTCTGCCAGCCGGCGATGATGCCGGGATGTTCCGGCACGCGAGCGCGGTTGTTGTATTCGGTTTCGTAGTCGGGCGACATCGATCGTCCATCGCTGAAGGGCGCGTTTGGCTGGGCCGCACCGTGGCAGCCCGGCGCGCTTCGCGCCAGCGCTTTTGACAGGACCCCGTGTCGGCGCCAAAAGGCGGCAAGCTCGCAGCAGGCGGGCAATTGGAGGTCGCCATGGAAAACCCTGTGCTTGCCGAGGTCACGCGCGGCAATGTCGTCGAATCCCGCCATCGCGGCGCGGCGATCGTCGTCGATGCCGATGGCGGCGTGGTGTTTTCCGCCGGCGATGTCGAGCGCCCGGTCTTCCCGCGCTCGGCCGTCAAGGCGATCCAGGGGCTGCCCTTGATCGAGAGCGGCGCCGCCGATCGCTACGGGCTGACCGAGGCCGAGATCGCGCTCGCCGTCTCCTCGCATTCCGGCGAGCCGCTCCATGCCGAGACCTCGCTCGCGATGCTGCGTAAGGCCGGCCGCGATGCCGGTTGCCTGGAATGCGGCGCGCATTGGCCCTCGAATGAGCTCGTCTCGCGCGCCCTGGCCAAGTCGGGTGCCGAGCCGAGCGCCCTGAACAACAACTGCTCGGGCAAGCATGCCGGCTTCGTCTGCCTGTCCTGCAACATGGACGAGGATCCCAAGGGCTATGTGAAGGCGAGCCATCCCGTGCAGCAGGCCGTGCGCGGCGCTTTGGAAGCCGTGACCGGCGCCGCCCATAGCGCCGATCGTATGGGCACCGACGGCTGCTCGATCCCGTCCTACGCCGTGCCGCTTTCGGCGCTGGCGCTGGGCTTCGCCCGGCTCGGCACCGGCCGGGGCTTCGGGCCGGAGCGGGCGAAGGCTGCGGCGCGCATCCGGGCAGCCGCGGCGGCCCATCCCTTCATGGTCGCCGGCACGGGCCGTTACGACACGCGGCTGATGGACCTGCTCGGCGCGCGCGCCTTCACCAAGACCGGGGCCGAGGGTGTCTATTGCGCCGCGCTGCCGGAGCTGGGCTACGGCATCGCCTTGAAATGCGATGACGGCGCCGGCCGTGCCGCCGAGATCGCGCTCGGCGCTTTGATCGCCCGCTTCCTGCCGATGGACGAGGCCACGCAGGCCGCCTTCGCGCCGCTGCGCGAAACCGTGCTGAAGAATTGGAACGGCATCGAGGTCGGCCGCATCCGCGCGCCCGCGGCCTGAGACTGGCTCAGCGCACCGCGTTGTTGGCGACCACGACCCCCGATGCCTTGGCATCGGGGGTCTTCGTCAGGTCGCCGGTGACGGGCTTGCCATATTCGGTGCCGATGACCGCGCCGTCGCGGGCCTCGGCGATGACGTTGTTGGCGATCAGCGCGTTGCGCTCCTTCGGCACGAGCGAGACCGAGATGCCGATCCCGGCCTTGCGGATGATGTTGCCGGTAGCGGCGAGGTTGCGCATGCCCCAGGACCAGCCGAGCGCGATGCCGGCATCGCTGACATCCTCGACGATATTGCCAGTCACCGCCGCTTCCGCCTCGACATGGATGCCGAAGCCGCCGACCGGGTCCTTGGTGTAGGGCATGCTGGCCCGCTTCGCCCTGCGGATGATGTTGTTGGCGCAGACCGCGATCCGCCCACCCTGGTCGAGATTGGTCATCGTGGCGCCGGCCGCGCAGTCCTCGACGAGGTTATTGGCGATGATGGCGCCTTCGAAGGCGAACTCGCTGTAGAGACCGACCTCGCCGCAGCGCCGCCCCTGATTGCCGAGCATCTGCACGCCCGAGCCGGAATTGTTGCGGATGAAGGTCATCGCGCAGTCGCGCAGCTGGTTGCCCTCGATGATGACGCCGCCGGCGCGGAAGGCGCTGATGCCGTTGCCGTTCTGGCCGCTGCCGCCGCCATCGGCGCGGATGCGCAGGACATGGTTGTTGCGCACGATCGAGCCGTCGTCGCCCGGCTGGCTGCGCCAGATCTGGATGCCGTTATTGCCGCAATCCTCGACGCGGTTTTGTTCGATGGAGAGCCCCTTCGAATCGATCGAGAACAGCGCCGCATCCCGCATGTTGCGGAAGCGGCTCGCCGTGATTCGCCCACCGCAGCGATCGAGCGTCAGCCCGACCGAGCCGGCCTTGGCGAAGGCGCATTCCGAAATCGTGATCTCGCCGACATTCTCTGCCGCCAGCAAGCCGCTGCGCTGGGCCGCGGGAATGTCGAGCCCGTCGAAACCCAGGCCGGACAGTGCGGCCCGGCCAATATTGCGGGCGATCAGGACGGACTGGCCGCTAGCCGTGACGAGATGGGTTTCGCCGGGCACGCCGACGATCCGCGCATTCTCGGGCAGGGCGACGCCGCCGATCCGATAGCGGCCGGGCGGCAGCAGCAGTGGAGCCCCGCGCTCGGCGGCCTGCTTCAGAGCTGCCTGCAGCTGTCGCGACTGATCCTCGGTGGCGCCCGGGCGCAGTCCCAACTGGCCTGCGTCGAGCCCGAGATGGCCCAGCGGGCCGGCCGCCGTCCCGCGCGATTGGGCATGGGCAGGCAGAACGGCAGAGACCGTGCCGAAAAGGCCCATCGCCAGCACGCCGCGTCGGGAAAGCTCCATGGAAACTCCTGTTCCATCTGCCCGGATCAAGCCGCATGCCAGCGTGACTTGTGTCGATCTGGAACCGCGCTGCCCGGTGCAGGTGCTATAATCCAAGCGCCCGCGCGATCTCGTCGGCGGCTGCCGTCGGGGGCAGGCGCCCGGCGGCGACGGCGGCTTCAAGCTCCGGCGTGCGGGCCTTGAGCGCGGAATCGTGCCGGAGCTTGGCCTGCAGCCGGTCCTGCACCATCGCCCACATCCATTTCACGTCCTGCTTGCGGCGCTTCTCGGCGATCAGGCCCTTGGCCTCGAAGCGGGCATGGTGCCCTTCGATCTTGGACCAGAGGGCATCGAGGCCGAGCCCGGTCAGCCCCGAGATCGTCACGACCGGCGTGCTCCACAGCGGCGAGGCCGGCGCCAGGATGTGCAGTGCGGCCTTGTATTGAGCCGCAGCCGCGCGCGCAGGCGTCGCGCCGTCGCCATCGGCCTTGTTCACCGCGATCATGTCGGCGAGCTCGATGATGCCCTTCTTGATGCCCTGCAATTCGTCGCCGGCATTGGCCAGCATCAGCACGAGGAAGAAATCGGTGAGGTCGGCGACCGCCGTCTCCGACTGGCCGACGCCGACCGTCTCGACCAGGATCACGTCGAAGCCGGCGGCCTCGCAGAGCAGCATGGTCTCGCGCGTCTTGGCAGCGACGCCGCCGAGCGTGCCAGAGGAGGGGGAGGGGCGGATATAGGCGTTGGCGTCGACGGCGAGCCGGGCCATTCGCGTCTTGTCGCCGAGGATCGAGCCGCCGGTGCGGGTGGAGGAAGGATCGACCGCCAGCACCGCGACCTTGTGTCCCTTGTCCGTCAAATAGGTGCCGAGCGCATCGATCGTGGTCGACTTGCCGACGCCGGGCACGCCGGTGATGCCGACCCGGATCGCGCGGCCGGTATGGGGCAAAAGCCGCTGGATCAGAGCCTGCGCCTGCACGCGATGGTCGGCGCGGCGTGATTCCGCCAGCGTGATCGCGCGTGCCAGAGCCGCCCGCTCGCCGGCGAGGATGGCATCGCCGAGCGGATCGGCTGGAGAGCTGCTGTCGACCATCGTGCCAGTTAGCAAGTCGCATGAGCGGGCGACAAGGCGTTCCGCGCGCTTCACTTGCTTCATCACTGTGTCATGCGCGCCTCTTGTGAATCCGCAGCGGCGATGAGACGACTCGGCGATGATGAGCGTGGCGATGCGGTTTCGTGCTTTCTGTTTGGCGCTGTTTCTGCCTCTGGCGCTCGTGGCCTGCGGCACGCCGCGTGTTCTGGAACTGAGCGAGGCGCCGAAGGCGGACATCGCTGGAACCGTCCAGATCTATGTCGCGACGACGCGCGAGGTCTCGGCGCAGCCGGTCTATTTCAGCGGGGAGCGTGGGCCGAAGCTCTCCTTCGCACGCCTCGACATCACCGTGCCGCGCGCCCACAAGCCCGGCAATCTGGAACTGCCCGATTCGGGACCGGGCGACCCCGCCAAGCATTTCACCGCGACCTATATCCAGAGGCTCGATCTCGCGCCGGTCGTCTCCGACGTGCGCAAGGAGCTGATGCAGCGCCCGGCGTCCCAGCGCGACGTGCTGGTCTTCGTCCACGGCTACAACACGAATTTCGCCGATGCGGTCTATCGCTTCGCCCAGATCGTCTACGATTCCGGCTTCAAGGGCGTGCCGGTGTTGTTCTCCTGGCCCTCGCGGGGGCAGCTCCTGGCCTATCCCTATGATCGCGAAAGCGCTTTCTATTCGCGTGATTTCCTCGAGCTGAACCTGCGCGCCATCGCCCGCGATCTCGGCACCTCGCGCATGGATATCCTGGCCCATTCAATGGGTACGCTACTGACGCTCGAGACGCTCCGCCAGGCCGCGATCCGTGGCGATGGCAGTTTCGGTGGCAAGCTGCGCGACGTCATGCTCGCTGCCCCGGACGTCGATCTCGACGTGTTCAAGACGCAGATGCGCGCGATCCGGCGGCCGATAACGGTCTTCGTCTCGGCCGATGACCGGGCGCTCGACTTCTCCCGGCGCTTCGCCGGCGACAAGACGCGGTTGGGCGCGGTGTCGAGCAAGGACACCGAAACGATCGCGGAGCTGGAAAAGCTCGGCGTAAGGCTGATCGACCTGTCCGAGGTCTCCTCCGGCGACAGCCTCAACCACGCCAAATTCGCGTCCTCGCCTAAGGTGGTGCAGCTCATCGGCCAAAGGCTGCAGCAGGACAGGGGCATCGGCTTCTCGGGGCCGCAATTCGGCGACCGGGTCGGCGATATCGCCGGCGGGGTTATCGGCACGGTCGGTTCGACCGTCGGGCTCGTCGTCACCGCGCCGATCCAGATCATCTCCGGCGGCAAGTGATGTCGCCTGGATGCAACGCCTGCGTCGCTGCACAACGACGCGAGCGTGCTTGCCCCATTCTGGCCGCGTTGGCCTGCCTTTAGAGGTCCGGCCGCCAGCGCGGCCTCTCAAATTCTGACCGGATGCCTGTCTCCATGCCCGTTACAAGGCGCGCCTTCTCATGCAGCTCGCTGGCTCTTGCCGCGTTCCTGCCGCTTGGCCTTGCCGCTTGCGCTCAGAGCGAGGCGAGCGTGTCCCCCTTCCAGGAGCCGGAGCGCGCCGACAGCTCCGCGCTCGGCAAGGACCCGCGGCTGCTCGTCATGACGACGCGCCAGTCGACCGGCAACGCCGCGCCCTATTTCAGCACCGATCGCGGTCCCCTGACCTTCGCCGTCGCGCAATTGTCGCCGCCGGGACGCGGTATCTCGGGGCGTGTGTCATCGGCCGTCAGCGGCGATTGGGCCGTGCTCGGGGTCTCGCGCGAAACCACGAGCGACGCGGTGCGGGCCTTTTCCGACGCCGTGAACGGGCGCGACGTGCTGCTCTTCATCCATGGTTTCAACGAGACTTTCGAGACCGCCGCGCGCAGCGCCGGCCAGCTCTCCCATTCCCTGGAGTTCCAGGGCCGCACCGCCCTGTTCACTTGGCCCTCCGGCGGCAAGCTCTTCGACTACGCCTATGATCGCGAGAGCGCGCTCTGGTCGCGCGACGGCTTCGTCCAGTCGCTGCAGGCGCTCGTCGCCAATCCGACGGTGGGCCGCATTCACATCGTCGCGCACTCCATGGGCACCTTCCTGACGCTCGAAGGCCTGCGCGAACTGCGTGATTCCCAGGACGTCTATGCCCGCATCGGTTCGGTGGTGCTGGCCTCGCCCGATGTCGATATCGACGCTTTCGAGCAGACCGTGAAGCGGCTTGGGACCCTGGCCCAGCGCATGACCGTCATCATCGATCCCGGCGATCGGGCGCTGGCCGTCTCCGCCCGTATCGCGGGCGGCGTCGCGCGCGCCGGCGCGGCGGACCGCTCGCGGCTGGAGGCCTTGGGCGTCAGGGTCGCCGACACCTCCGGCCGGGGCTGGAGCATGCTGCGTCACGACCTCTTCCTGTCCAATAGCGAGGTCACGCAGGTGGTGCGCCGCGCCATGGATCGCGGCGGCTAGGCCATGGCGCGCGGACCTCGCTGAAAGGTGCTATCTGC
The DNA here is from genome assembly GCF_945957345.1 of uncultured Allobosea sp. GTDB lineage: Bacteria > Pseudomonadota > Alphaproteobacteria > Rhizobiales > Beijerinckiaceae > Allobosea. Next base: position 8,526 of record NZ_CAMFKW010000002.1, read on the forward strand.
TTTTCGGTCGGGTGCGAGAACGGAGCGGGCGGAATGACGCGACTGAGCAGGGCATTGTTGGTCACCGCACTGGCGCTCGGCTTCGGCCTTTCCGCCGCATCGGCCGAGACACCGGCGCTTTTCGCCCAGACCGGGGCGGCCGAGAGCAGCTACACCGATCTGCTGCCGGCCACGATCGCGGTTTCGAGCTACGCGCCGCCGGCCTGCGCGGCCAAGCCCTGTCCATTGTTGATCGCGGTTCATGGCATGGGCCGCAACGCGAAAGGTGCGCGCGACGCCTGGAAAGCTGCGGCCGATCAGGCGGGCTTTCTCGTCCTGGCGCCGCGCTTCGACAGCGACCAGTTTCCCAGCCGCCTGTTCCAGCAGGGCGGCGTGCGCGGTGAGCCGGACAAAGCGAAATGGACCTTCGGCCTGATCGAGCGGCTGTTCGATGCCGCCCGTGCCAGCGGCCGCGTTTCCGGCGACACCTATACGCTTTTCGGGCACTCCGCCGGAGCCCAGTTCGTGCATCGCATGCTGCTGCTGATGCCGGAGGCGCGCATCGCGACGGCGGCGGTCGGCAACGCCGGCTACTACACGCTGCCGGCTCTGCAGGGCGAGCGGGCCTATCCTTATTCGCTCAAGGGTACGCCTGCCACCGACGCCACGCTGGCCCGTGCCTTCGCCAAGCCGATGCTGGTCATGCTTGGCGATCAGGACATCGATCCCAATCACCATCAGCTCAACAAATCCCGCGGCGCCGAAGAGCAGGGCGCGACCCGCTTCGCACGCGGGCAGCATTTCATGGCCGCAGCCAAGGACGAGGCGCGTCGCCTCGGCGTGCCGCTCCACTGGCGTGAAATCGATGTGCCCGGCGTGGCGCATCAGCAGAGCCGCATGGCCAAGGCTGCTGCGGCGGAGCTGTTCGGCGCCCGTTGAGCGCTGTTAAACCGCCGGCAGGCCGGAGCGCTTCTTGATCGTCGCCAGCGCGAAATTGGATTCGACCGACTGGATGCATTTCAGTCGTGTCGCCTTCTGCTTCAGGAAGCGCTCATAGCCCTCGATGCCGTCGGTGACGACGCGCAGCAGGTAATCCTGCGAGCCGGTCATCAGGTAGCACTCGGCCACCTCGCTCCAGGTTTCGACCGCCTTCTCGAACTCGGCGATCTGCTCCTGATTCTGCTGCGTCAGCCTGACCGAGACGAAGACGCTGAAGGGCAGGCCATAGGCCTTGGGGTCGACGACGGCGGTATAGCCCTGGATGACGCCAGTCTCTTCCAGCCGCTTCAGGCGCCTGAGGCAGGGCGTCGGCGACAGCCCGACCCGTTGCGAGAGGTCCTGGTTGGTGATGCGCCCGTCCTCGCGCAGCACGGCGAGAATCCGGCGGTCGATGCTGTCGAGCACGATATGCTCCATCCCTGTCAAAATTGAGCAGAAAGCTGCTCATAGCAGATTAGGATGATGCTGATCGGCCAAGCAATGGCGCGCTGAAGGGAATAATCTGGTGCCAGAAAACGGCCTGCGTCGCAGGATCGCAAGGGAGACGGCCATGAGCGCAGACAACTACCACAAGGACCGGATCGCCAACCGCAAGCTCCATCCCGAGACGCTGATGATGGGCTTCGGCTATTCGCCGGCCATGTCGGAAGGCTCGCTCAAGCCGCCGGTCTTCCTGACCTCGACCTTCGTTTTCGAGAACGCCCAGCAGGGCAAGGATTTCTTCGACTTCACCTCCGGCCGGCGCCAGCCCAAGCCCGGCGAGAAGCCCGGTCTCGTCTATTCGCGCTTCAACCATCCCAACATGGAGATCCTCGAAGATCGCCTGGCGATCTGGGATGAGGCCGAGAAATGCGCCGTCTTCGCCTCGGGCATGGCCGCGATCGCGACGACATGCTTCGCCTTCCTGCGGCCCGGCGACACGATCCTGCATTCCCGCCCGCTCTATGGCGGCACCGAGACGCTACTAAAGAACCAGATGGGCGCTTTCGGCGTCACGCCCTTCGGCTTCACCGACGGGCTCGACGTTGCGCAGATGCGTCAGGTCGCGAAGGACGCGGCTGCAAAGGGCCGCGTCGCGATGATCCTGGTCGAGACCCCCGCCAACCCGACAAACGGCCTCGTCGATCTCGCGGCCTGTAAGATGATCGCCGACGAACTGGAGAAGTCGCAGGGCCATCGCCCTCCCGTTGTCGTCGACAACACGATGCTCGGCCCGAAATACCAGAAGCCTCTGAAGCAGGGTGCCGATCTCTCGCTACTCTCGCTGACCAAATATGTCGGCGGCCATTCCGACCTCGTCGGCGGCTCGATCAGCGGCTCCGAGGCGCTGGTGCGGCAGGTCAAGGCCTGGCGCGGCTCGCTGGGGACGCAGCTCGACCCGAATTCCTGCTGGATGCTGATGCGCTCGCTGGAAACGCTCGACATCCGCATGAGTCGCGCCAACGAGAACGCCAAGCTGGTGGCGGAATACCTCGAAAGCCACCCGAAGGTCGCCAAGGTCCATTATCTCGGCAATCTCAAGGACGGCGACCCGCGCAAGGCGGTCTTCGACCGCCAGTGCACGGCGGCCGGCTCGACTTTCGCCTTCGACGTCAAGGGCGGCGAGAAGGAAGCCTTCGCCGTGCTCGACAACCTCCAGATCATGAAGCTCGCAGTCAGCCTCGGCGGTACCGAGACGCTGGTCTCGCATCCCGCGGCGATGACCCATTCCGGCGTCGCCCGCGAATTGCGCGAGGAAATCGGCCTGACCGATGCCTTGATCCGCATTTCGGTCGGCATCGAGAATATCGAGGACCTGATCTCGGATCTGGCCCAGGCCTTCGAGGCGGTTTGACCGCTTCGGAGCTCTAAACCCCGACCCGTCCCCAGCCCGGCAGCTTCAGCGCCGGGCTGCGCAGGTCGAACCCGGCGACGAGGCCGAGCAGGTTGATCTCGATGCCTTCGACCCAGCCGACCGTCACACCGGCAAGCCCGTAGAGCGAGGCCTGGATGCCGGTGCGGCTGGCCGTCAGCCCGGCGAACAGGCCGTCGGCGCGCCAGTCCTTGCCGAGCGCGGTCGGCGGCAGCGCCTGATGCAGCTCCGGCACCTCGGCCAGGACATGCTGGACGAAGCTGTTCGAGTTAGGTCCCGGCCAGGCGAGGTAGCTGCCGGGGCTGGAATAGGCGTAATCGGCCACGGCTGCCCTAATGCGCGGGATGAGCTGCTCGGCTGCCTCGCCGCGGATTTCGACGACCGGCTCCGGCGTGTTGCCGAACCAGCGGCCATCGGCCTCGCGATGATTGACCCTGACCGGCGTGCCCCAGCCGACGACGTCGAAGCGGGTATAGGCGCTGGCGCCGCGCTCCTTCACCACGATCCAGGAGTGATGCGCGAAGATGCCGCGCCAGCGCCCGACGCGCGCGGCGAAGACATGCACCGTCGCTTCCGGCTCCAGCGACGCCGCCGGCAGGAGCTTCGCGCTCGTCCAGTCGGCGCGCTGCCAGTCCGGCGCATGCGTCTGCCAGATCCACCAGCCCGCATGACTTGCGAGTGGCAGCAGGAATGCGATCGCGAAAAACAGCAGGAAGCGGCGGAAGATGCGCATCGGTACGGTATGTGCATCACGGCGCAGGCCGGCAAGAACCCGGCGCATCACGCTTGCGTCAGGCGCGCCTTGCCTGTGCGCGGGCATCCGGTCGCGCCCGATCGCGGTTGATGCCGGGGGGAAAGCTGGTAGCGTGCGCGCCGTCTGAGCTTGATGGAGGGGCAGATTGGGTAAGACGACGCGACTGGCCGGGGCTCTTGCCGCCTGTGCTATCGGACTGGGGCTTCTCGCCGCGCCAGCGGCCGCGCAGGACAAGCAACTGCGCATCTTCAACTGGTCCGACTATGTCGATCCTGAGGTGCTCGACGCCTTCAAGAAGGAAACCGGCATCACCGTCGTCTACGACACGTTCGACCAGATGGAGACGGTCGAGACCAAGCTTCTCGCCGGCAAGACCGGCTACGACCTGATCGTCGTCACCGCCTCCTTCCTGCCGCGCCATATCCCGCTGGGCATCTACCAGCCGGTCGACAAGGACAAGGCGCCGAACCTCAAGAATCTCTGGCCGGAAATCCAGACACGGCTGTCGAAATACGATCCCGGCAACAAATACGCCGTGAACTACATGTGGGGCACCACGGGGATCGGTTACAATACCGCCAAGATCAAGGAGCGTCTCGGCCCCGACGCGGTGATCGATAGCTGGAAGATCGTCTTCGAGCCGGAGACGCTGAAGAAGCTCTCCAATTGCGGCGTCCATGTGCTCGACGCGGTCGAGGAGATGTTCCCGGCGGCTTTGCGCTATCTCGGGCTCGATCCCGACTCGAAGAACGAGGCCGATCTCAACAAGGCCGGCGAACTCCTGCGCAAGATCCGCCCGCATATCCAGAAGTTCCACTCCTCGGAATACATCAACGCCCTTGCGAACGGCGATATCTGCCTCGCCGTCGGCTATTCCGGTGACATCCTGCAGGCCAAGAAACGCGCCGAGGAGGCCAAGAACGGCGTCCAGATCGCCTATTCCATCCCCAAGGAAGGCGCGTTGATGTGGTTCGATTCCTTCGTCATTCCGAAGGATGCGGCCAATGTCGATGCGGCGATGAAGTTCATCGACTTCGTCAACCGGCCGGAGATGGCGGCGAAAAACTCGGACTTCATCCAGTATGCCAACGGCAATCTCGCCTCGAAGCCGTTCCTCTCGGCGGCGGTGCGCGACAATCCCGGCATCTACCCCTCGGATGCGGTGATGGGACGGCTCTATACGATCACGCCCTATGACCAGAAGTCCCAGCGGTTGGTGAACCGGCTCTGGACGCGCGTGAAGACCGGCAAGTGACCGGCTTCGGACAGGTCGCGGGCACCATGAAGAAGACCTCGCCCGGCAGCGTGCGCCGGGCCTTTCAACCCTGGAACGATCCGGCGGCCAAGCCGCTGGTCGAGTTCCGGGGCGTGACCAAGCGTTTTGGCGAGGTCACGGCGGTGGACGATCTCTCGCTCGCGCTCTACCCGCGTGAGTTTTTCGCTCTGCTCGGGCCATCCGGCTGCGGCAAGACCACGCTGATGCGCATGCTCGCCGGCTTCGAGAGGCCCGATGCCGGCGCGATCCTGCTCGACGGGCAGGACATCACTGGCATTCCGCCGCATCTGCGGCCGATCAACATGATGTTCCAGTCCTATGCGCTGTTCCCGCATCTCAGCGTGGCCAGCAACATCGCTTATGGGTTGAAGCGGGAAGGGCTGCCGCGCGCCGAGATCGAGCGGCGCGTCGAGGAGATGCTGGCGCTGGTCAAGCTCTCCGGTCTTGGCGGCCGCAAGCCACATCAGCTCTCTGGCGGCCAACGCCAGCGCGTCGCGCTCGCCCGTTCGCTGGCCAAGCGGCCGAAGCTGCTGCTGCTCGACGAGCCGATGGCGGCGCTCGACAAGAAGCTGCGCGAGCAGACCCAGTTCGAGCTGATGGACCTGCAAAGCGAGCTCGGCCTGACTTTCATGGTCGTCACCCACGATCAGGACGAGGCGATGACCATGGCCGACCGCATGGCTGTGATGGATCACGGCAAGCTCGTCCAGATCGGCCCGCCCGACGTGATCTATGAGGCGCCCGCCAATCGCCACGTTGCGGAGTTCGTCGGCGACATCAATATCTTCGAGGGCCGGATCGTGGCGGTCGAGGGCGAGCTGGTCCGGGCCGAGACGCCGCATGTCGGCACCGTCGAGCTCGACGAGGAGGCGCCGGCCCTGAAGCCGGGCGAGCCGCTCGTCGTCGGCATCAGGCCGGAGAAGATCGAGATCGGCCATGATGAGCCCGCGCAGGCGGTCAACAAGGTTACCGGCGAGATCTGGGATATCGGCTATCTCGGCGACTTCACCATGATCCAGGTGATGCTGGGTGGGCAAGACGAACAGGGAAAAGGCGGCCCGCTCGTCAAGGTGGCGCTCGCCAATCGCACGCGCCGGCTGGCCCGGCCCTTCGCCTGGGATGACAAGGTCTGGCTCTCCTGGGATATCGAGGCCGGCGTGGTGCTGCCGCCATGAACGCGGTCGCTTCGTTGCAGCGGTTGCGCCGGCTCGTCGTGGCCGTGCCTTATCTCTGGTTGGCGCTGTTCTTCCTCGCGCCGTTCGCCGTTGTGCTGCGCATGGCCTTCTCGCAGGCCGCGACGGCCCTGCCGCCCTATGCGCCGCATTGGGAGGGCTTGGCGCAACTCGGCGACTTTCTGTCCCAGCTCGACATCGCGAATTTCAGCCTGCTCGGCGACGATCCGCTCTACTGGCAAAGCTATCTCTACTCCCTGCGCATTGCGGCGCTGACGACTGTCTTCGCGCTCGCGATCGGCTATCCGCTCGCCTATGCGATGGCATCAGTGCCGGCTCGCTGTCGCGGCCTGCTGCTCGTTTTCGTCATCCTGCCGTTCTGGACCTCCTTCCTGATCCGCGTCTACGCCTGGATCGGCATCCTGAGGCCGGAAGGATTGCTCGATGCGGTGCTCGCCTTCCTCGGTTTCGAGGGCGAGCCCTTGCGCCTGCTCAACACCGAGACGGCGGTGCTGCTTGGCATGGTCTATTCCTACCTGCCCTTCATGGTGCTGCCGCTTTTCGCGACGCTGGAGAAGCTTGATCGCGGCCTGCTGGAGGCGGCCTCCGATCTCGGCGCCACGCCAATCACGGCTTTCCTCACGGTGACGCTGCCGCTCTCGCTGCCAGGCATCTTCGCAGGCTCGGCGCTGGTCTTCATCCCGGCGGTCGGCGAGTTCGTCATCCCCGATCTGCTTGGCGGCCCCGATACCGTCATGATCGGCAAGGTGCTCTGGAACGAGTTTTTCTCGAACCGCGATTGGCCGTTGGCTTCGGCGGTGGCGGTCGTGCTCCTCTTCGTGCTGGTGCTTCCGCTTGTCCTGCTTCAGCGGGCTCGCCTGAGCCGGGAGATCGCGGCATGAGCCGGCTCGGCCCCGGATTGATCCTGGCGCTGATCGTCGGCTTCGCCTTCCTCTACCTGCCGATACTGACGTTGATCGCCTATTCCTTCAACGCCTCGCGGCTGGTGACGGTCTGGGGCGGTTTCTCGACGCATTGGTACGGCGCGTTGATGCAGAACGGGCCGCTGCTTGATGCCGCCTGGCTCTCGATCCGGCTTGGTTTCGTTTCAGCGACGCTGGCGACGATCCTCGGCACGCTGGCCGCGCTCGCGCTCGCCCGTCACGGGCGCTTCCGCGGGCGCATGCTGTTCTCAGGCATGGTGCTGGCGCCGCTCGTCATGCCTGAGGTCGTCACCGGCCTGTCATTGCTGCTGCTTTTCGTCGCCGCCGATGTCGAGCGCGGCTTCTGGACGGTGACGATCGCCCACGCGACCTTCAGCCTCGGCTTTGCCTGCATCGTCGTGCAGTCACGGCTCACCGGTTTCGATCGCTCGCTGGAGGAGGCTGCTCAGGATCTCGGCGCGACGCCTTTCGTCACCTTCTGGACCGTGACACTGCCCCTGATCTGGCCGGCGGTGGCGGCGGCCTGGATGTTGGCCTTCACGCTCTCGCTCGACGACCTCGTCATCGCGAGCTTCACGACGGGGCCTGGGGCGACGACGCTGCCGATGCGGCTCTATTCGGCGGTCAAGCTCGGCGTCTCGCCCGAGATCAACGCCGCCTGCACGATCATGATCGGCGCGGTCGCTGTCGTCGTGATCGCGGCTTCATTGCTTTTGAAGCGCGAGCAACTGACCGGCAGTTAAACGGCGGCTGAACGGCGCCCTCAAAGCCCGTTCAGCCACGTCATGCGAATGTCCGATCCGTGGCAGGGCGAACCCTGCGGGAACAGGACATGAGACCATGTTTGGCAATCGCGCCCGGATCGGTTTGGCAGCGCTCGCGCTCAGCGGTGCCGTTCTCGCAGTCTCGGCCTTCGCCGGGGCAGGCGAAGCCCAGGCCTTCGGCGGCTACGAGCGCTCCTATGATGGCCCAGCCTATGGCTATGGCTGGCGTCCGGCGCCGCCCGCCGTCTACGGCTTCTGGGGGCAGCGCCGCTGGCATCGCTATTATGACGGTTACGGCATGCGGCCGCCTCCGCCGCGCTACGGCTATGGTTACGGCTGGCGGTAAGTGTCGCCACGTCGGTCGTGACCATGGGGCGGGCGCTGTCGGCTGGCAGCGCCCGCCTTCTTTCATTCAGCCGCCGTCCGCTGGGCGTAGCCGAGGCGCTCGTTCAGTTCCTGCAACAGCTTCTCGGCGGCGTCCGCGATCACGGTGCCGGGCGGGAAGATCGCCGAGGCGCCGGCCTCGATCAGCGCATCGAAATCCTGCGGCGGGATGACGCCGCCGACCACGATCATGATATCGGGCCGACCAGCCTTGGCGAGCGCTGCCTTGAGTTCCGGCACCAGAGTCAGGTGTCCTGCCGCGAGCGAGGAGACGCCAACGATATGGACGTCGTTCTCGACCGCCTGCCGCGCGGCCTCGTCGGGGGTGGCGAAGAGCGGCCCGATATCGACGTCGAAGCCGAGATCGGCGAAGGCCGAGGCGATGACCTTCTGGCCGCGGTCGTGCCCGTCCTGCCCCATCTTGGCGACGAGGATGCGCGGGCGGCGTCCATCCGCTTCCTCGAAGGCTTCGCACATCAACTGGACGCGCGTGACGGCTGGGTTCATCTCGCCGACCTCCCGCTTGTAGACGCCCGAGATCGCCTTGATCTCGGCCCTGTGGCGCCCGAAGACCTTCTCCATAGCCATGGAAATCTCGCCGACGGTGGCCTTGGCGCGGGCGGCCTTCACCGCGAGATCAAGCAGATTCCCGTTGCCGGCGGCACCATTGGTCAACGCGGTCAACGCGGCCTGCACCTCGGTCTCGCTGCGCTCGGCTTTGAGGCGCTTGAGCTTGTCGAGTTGCTGGGCGCGCACGGCGGCGTTGTCGACCTTGAGCACGTCGATCGTCGCCTCGTTGTCTGGCTTGTAGCAGTTGACGCCGATGATCGCCTGCTGGCCGCCATCGATGCGCGCCTGCGTCTTGGCGGCGGCCTCCTCGATGCGCAGCTTCGGGATGCCGGCTTCGATGGCCTTGGCCATGCCGCCGAGCTTCTCGACCTCCTGGATATGGCCCCAGGCCTTCTCGGCAAGCTCAGCCGTGAGGCGCTCGACATAATAGGAGCCGCCCCATGGGTCGATGATCCGGGTCGTGCCGCTCTCCTGCTGCAGCATGATCTGGGTGTTGCGGGCGATGCGGGCCGAGAAATCGGTCGGCAGAGCCAGCGCCTCGTCGAGCGCGTTGGTGTGCAGCGACTGGGTATGGCCTTGCGTGGCCGCCATCGCCTCGATCATCGTGCGCGGCACGTTGTTGAACACGTCCTGCGCCGTCAGCGACCAGCCTGAGGTCTGGCAATGGGTGCGTAGCGGCAGGGATTTCTCGTTCTGCGCCCCGAAATCCTTGACGAGCTTGGCCCAGATCAACCGGGCGGCGCGCATCTTGGCGACTTCCATGAAGAAGTTCATGCCGATCGCCCAGAAGAAGGACAGGCGCGGCGCGAAGACATCGACGGAGAGGCCCGCACGCTGGCCGGCGCGGATATATTCGACCCCGTCGGCGAGCGTGTAACCGAGCTCGAGATCCTGCGTCGCTCCCGCCTCCTGCATGTGATAGCCGGAGATCGAGATCGAGTTGAACTTCGGCATGTTGGCCGAGGTGAAGGCGAAGATGTCGCCGATGATCCGCATCGAGGGCGAGGGCGGGTAGATATAGGTGTTGCGGACCATGAACTCCTTGAGGATGTCGTTCTGGATGGTCCCCGAGAGCTTGGCCTGCGGCACGCCCTGTTCTTCCGCCGCCACGATATAGAGCGCCAGCACCGGCAGCACGGCGCCGTTCATCGTCATCGACACGCTCATCTGGTCGAGCGGGATGCCGGAGAACAGCGTGCGCATGTCATAGATCGAGTCGATCGCGACGCCGGCCATGCCGACATCGCCGGCGACGCGCGGATGGTCGGAATCATAGCCGCGATGGGTCGCGAGATCGAAGGCGACCGACAGGCCCTTCTGCCCGGCGGCGAGGTTGCGCCGGTAGAAGGCGTTCGAATCCTCGGCCGTGGAGAAGCCGGCATACTGCCGGATCGTCCAGGGCTGGTTGACATACATCGTCGGATAGGGGCCGCGCAGATAGGGCGCGATGCCCGGCAGCGTCTCGACGAAGGGCAGGCCGTCGCGGTCCGCCGTTGTATAGACCGGCTTGACCGGGATATCCTCGGGCGTCTGCCAATTCTCGCTCGTGGGCAAGGCGCTGGCGGCAGCGCGAGTCCCTGCGGCGTAGGCGAGTTTCGTGAAATCCGGGATCGCGGTCATGACTGGCTCCCGTCGGTCCTGTCCCACCAATGATGGAAATGATGCACCGGTCCGTGGCCGTGGCCAACCTCGACCTGATCGGCTGAGGAGATGGCTGCCGAGATATAGGTCTTGGCGTGGCCGACGGCCTCTGGCAGCGCCAATCCCTTGGCGAGATTGGCGGCGATGGCGGAAGAGAGTGTGCAGCCGGTGCCATGGGTGTTGCGCGTCGCGAGGCGCGGTGCGTTGAAGCGCTGGCGGGCGCCGCCCGCGAGCAGCAGGAGGTCGCTGCTGATCTCCCCGGTGCCGTGGCCGCCCTTGACCAGCACATTGGCTGCGCCCAGCGCCACGAGCTTCTCGGCCTGCTCGTCCATCGCCTCATCGGTCTCGGCCATGCTCGTGCCGAGCAAGGCGGCGGCTTCCGGCAGGTTCGGCGTGATCAGGGTCGCCAGCGGGAAGAGATGGGTGCGGATCGCCTCGACAGCCGCGGTTTCGAGCAGGCGCGCGCCGGAGGCGGCGATCATGACGGGATCGAGCACGACATTCTTCGCGCCGTGGCGCTTCAGCCCGGCCGCGACGGTCTCGATCAGCTCGGCCGTCGCCAGCATGCCGATCTTGACGGCATTGATGTCGAGATCCTCGAACACGGCGTCCATCTGCTGGGCGACGAAATCGCGCGGCACGGCATGAATGGCGCTGACGCCTCTGGTGTTCTGTGCGGTCAGCGCGACGATGACGCTGGCACCATAGACCTGATGCGCCGCGAAGGTCTTGAGATCGGCCTGGATGCCGGCGCCGCCGCTCGAATCCGAACCGGCGATGGTGAGGGCGATGGCAGTCAAACTCTTGTCTCCGGTCAGGCGCCTGCGATGGCCTGCGCTTGCGCGAGCATCGCGATCACATCACAGCCCATATAGATGAACGAGGTCACGCCGGCCTTGTTCAAGGCTTCTGTCTCGGCCGGGCGACCGGCGAGCCAGACGGTGGCGCCAGCCTTGGCGAGCGCCTCGGCAGCCGCTGCGCCTTCGGCGGCATAGGCCGCGTCCGAGCCGCACAGGCAGGCGAGCTTCGCGCCCGAGGCACGGAACGCTCCGACGAGAACATCGAGATCGGTCGCGCTGTCCTTGGCGAAGCCGTCGCCGCTTGGCGCAGCGAGCCCACCGGCCTCGAACAGGTTGCGGGCGAAGCCGGCGCGCGCGGTGAAATCGGCGATCGGACCAAGCGTCGCCAGGAAGACGACCGGGCGCTGCGACTGGGCGTCGGCCTTGTCGCGCAAAGCCTCGAACGGTTCAGCGAGCCGGAGCGAGGGCAGGGGCTCGGCGCGCAAGCCCGTGGCGGGCGCCGCCAGCGCATCGGCCCGGCCGGCGCCGTCAACGAAGGAGCGGATGATCTCGCCCTGGTTGCGCTCGGCTAGGCTGCCTTGCACGCGCCTTCCGTCTAGTTTAACCGGCGCGACGGCGAGGACGGCCGCTTTCTCCTCGCGGATATTCGGGAATTCGCTGGTGCCGGTGATCGGCTCGCGCCGCGTCGCCACGGCTTTGGCGCGGGCGGCGCGTTGCTCTGCGAGCGTCTTCTGGAGATGGCCCTCGACCATGGCTGCGACAATGCCGGAGAGATCGCCGCTGCGCTGCCGTTCGATCTCCTGAAAGGCCTGCCAGCCATGCTCGCAGAGCGTCTGCGTCAGCGTCTCGAAACCGCCGGCACCGGCTGCGGGGTCGGCGACGCGCCAGAGATTGCTCTCCTCGAGCAGGATGAGCTGGGTGTTGCGAGCGACGCGGCGCGCGAAGCCATCGGGCAGGCCGAGCGCGGCGGTGAAAGGCTGGACGGCGATCGAATCGGCGCCGCCGACCCCGGCTGCGAACGCTGCGACGGTGCCGCGCAGCAGGTTGACGTTGGGATCGCGCTTCGTCAGCGAGCGCCAGGCCGTCTCGGCATGGATGCGGGCCGGCTTCGGTGACAGGCCGCAGGCCTGCTGGATGCGGTTCCAGAGCAGGCGCGCGGCGCGGAATTTCGCCACTGTCAAGAATTCGTCGGTATCGGCGACCAGCGTGAAGGCCAGCGCATCGCGCGCCTCGGAAAGGCTCATCCCCTGCGCCTCGAGCGTGCGCAGATAGGCAACCGCCGTGGCGAGCACCGTGCCGAGTTCCCGCGCCTCGCTCGCGCCGGCTTCGTGATAGGGGCGGCTGTCGACCTCGATGAAGGGCCCGGTGAAGCCGCGCTCCTTCAGTGTGCGGATCGTCGCCGCGAGCCGGCGGCCGAGCTCTGGCCAGGGGGCTGCGAGCGTGCCGCGGCCGGCGAAGACGCCGATCGGATCGAGGCCGAATGAGACCGAGAGTTCGCTCGGCGCGTGTCCGCGCTTCTGGATCAGGGCGGCGAGCAGGAGGGCATTGATGCGGCCCTGCGGGGCAGGGTCGAGCCGCAGGCGGATCAGGTCCAGCATCACGCCCTGGAGCGCGGCATCAAGCGTCGCGACATCGTCGGCGAGGAGGCCGTAGCCGCGTGCCGCCTGCGCGCCTGCGAAGCTGATGGTTAGGGTGTCGGCTCCCCCCTCGAGATCGGCGAGAGCGAGCGTCCGTGCCTCGCCCGGCTGCGGATGGTCGAGGCGGGCCGCGACATGCCAGCGCCCGATCTCTGCGCGCAGCGCCCGCGCAGGTGCTGCGGCGGCGGGATAGAGCGGCTCGATGCGGATGCCGTCGGCGGTGCGGCCGACGAGCTTCTTCTCGAAATCGGCGCCCTTCAGGACCTTGTCGACCGCCGCGCGCCACGCGTCATGCGATGGCGCCGCGAAAGCGTCGAGATAGGGAAGGTCGGATGGGGCAGCCGAGTTCATGCGCGCCTAAGCTCCTCTTCCGCACAATGTGCAGCCGTGGAGCGCTGATTGCCATGGGTGCGCGCGCACCGCTATCCCTACTTCGTCGCAAAGCAGGTGCGAGAATACAAAAACGCCGCGGCGCTATCCTGAGACAGCATCGCGGCGTTCGGGGATTCTGCTGAGATCAGACGAACTGGCCGAGGCCGGGAATCGCGCCGACGATGGCGCCCATCGCGTCCTCACCGGCCTTTTCGCGGCCGACGGCGAACATTTCCTTCGAGACGCTCTGGATCTGGCCCATCGAGAGGCCGGCGCTCATGAGCTGTCCACCGAGCGCCATCACGCCGCCGCCACCGCCCATCAGGCCACCGATCGCGCCGAGCATGCCGCCCTTGGCGCCGCCTTCGGCATCGGCGAGCGCCTGCGCGCCCGGCAGCGCCGCCATCAATTGGCTGATCTCGGCAGCCGGACCTTCCTTCTGCAGGAAGGCGAGGATGATGCCGACACCCTTGCGGGCGAGCTCTTCATTGATGCCGGCGGCAGCCGCCACGCGCGTGAGCAATTCTTCCATGGTACCCAAACCCCTCGCCAGAATGGCTTCGCCACGAAGCCTTCGAAAAATAGTTTACATGTTTACGATCTGATTTCCAACGGCCCCGGGCTTCCGCCTTCTGCGTCGTTTGGTTACACCCTTGCCGGACCGGCACGAAACCTGATGGGCGAATTTCAATGGCGGATGATGGCGCGATTCTGATCGGCAAGAGCGGCAAGCCTGAAAACCTTCTGCTCAAGCTCGCCAATCGCCATGGGCTGGTGACTGGCGCGACCGGCACCGGCAAGACGGTGACGTTGCAGGTGATGGCGGAAGGCTTCGCCCGCAACGGCGTCCCGGTCTTCGCGGCCGACATCAAGGGCGACCTTTCTGGCATCGTCGCCCCCGGCGATTCCAAGCCGCCCTTCGTCAACCGGGCCAAGGAACTCGGCCTGAAATACGAGCCCGACCAGTTCTCGACTGTCTTCTGGGACGTGTTCGGTGAGCAGGGCCATCCGGTTCGCGCCACCATCTCCGAGATGGGTCCGTTGCTGCTGGCCCGTCTGCTCGACCTCAACGACACGCAGGAAGGCGTGCTCAACATCGCCTTCCGCATCGCCGACGAGCAGAAGCTGCTGCTGCTCGACCTCAAGGACCTGCGCGCGATCCTGACATTCATTGCCGAGAACGCGCAGGAATTGACCACCAAATACGGCAACGTCACCTCGGCGACGGTCGGCACGATCCAGCGCGCCTTGCTCGTGCTGGAGAACCAGAAGGGCGATCTCTTCTTCGGCGAGCCGGCGCTCGACATCAACGACCTGATGAAGACGGATCGCGACGGCCGCGGCATCGTCAATATCCTGGCCGCTGACAAGCTGATGAACAATCCGCGGCTCTACGCCACCTTCCTGCTCTGGCTGCTCTCGGAGCTGTTCGAGCAGCTTCCCGAGGTCGGCGATCTCGACAAGCCGAAGCTCGTCTTCTTCTTCGACGAGGCGCATCTGCTGTTCAATGGCGCGCCCAAGGCGCTGCTGACGGCGGTCGAGCAGGTCGTTCGCCTGATCCGCTCGAAGGGCGTCGGTGTCTATTTCGTCACGCAGAACCCGCTCGATATCCCCGACACGGTGCTGGCCCAGCTCGGCAACCGCGTCCAGCACGCGCTGCGCGCCTTCACGCCGCGCGACCAGAAGGCGGTGCGCGCCGCCGCCGAGACCTTCCGCCAGAACCCGAAGATCAACACGGAGGAGGCGATCAGCCAGCTCGCCGTCGGCGAGGCGCTGATCTCGATGCTCGAAGGCAAGGGCTCGCCCGAGATGGTCGAGCGCGCGCTGATCGCGCCGCCGATGGCGCAGGTCGGTCCCTGCACCCCGCAGCAGCGCCAGCAGGCGATCAACACCTCGCCCGAAAAGGGCAAGTACGACACCATGATCGACCGCGAGTCGGCCTATGAAGTGCTGCTGAAGCGCAAGAACCTCAACCCGGACGGCTCGCCGATCGAGGCCTCTGCGGACGGCGGTGCTGGCGGCGGCATCCTCGACACGATCGGCGGCTGGCTCGGCGGCGGCGCTCCGCAGCAGCGCCCGAAGACGGGGCCGGGCTCGCGCGGCGGCCCGCTGCCGCAGAGCATGACCGAGAAGATCATCACCTCGGCCGCCCGCTCGGCCGCGACCTCGATCGGCCGACAGGTCGGCACGGCGATCCTGCGCGGGATTCTGGGGTCGATGTCGGGGAAACGGTAAGCGTTGTCCGTCATGGTCGGGCTTGTCCCGACCATCCATGTCTTCCTTCATCGAATGCGGTGTTTAAAACGTGGATGCTCGCCACGAGGGCGAGCATGACGGTTGGCATGGTGTCGCCAGCTCCAGTGCCTGGCTTTGGTGCTGCCTGAATTGGTGGTGCCTACCTGAAGGCGCGTCCTACGCCCCCGTCGCGAAGTCGTAGATCAACTTCATGTTCAGCACGATGATGATCGCGGCGATGAAGCCTGCGGTCAGGCTGAGCCAGCGGGGGGCGACGAGCGCGCCCATCTTGTCCTTCGAGGCCGTGAACATCACCAGCGGAACCACCGCGAAGGGCAGTTGCAGGCTGAGCACGACCTGGCTCAGGATCAGCAGCTTCGCCGTCTGGCTCTCGCCATAGATCAGCGTGACCGCTATCGCCGGGACGATCGCGACGAGGCGCGTCACCAGTCGCCGCATCCAGGCCGGCAGGCGGATGCGCAGGAAGCCCTCCATCACGATCTGGCCGGCCATGGTCGCGGTCACCGTCGAGTTCAGGCCGCAGCAGAGCAGGGCGATCGCGAAGAGCGAGGGCGCGATCGAGGCGCCGAGCAGCGGCTGCAACAGCTCCTGTGCCTTGCCGAGCTCGGCGACGTCGTGGTGCCCGGCCTTGTAGAAGGTCGCAGCGGCCAAGATCAGGATCGAGGCGTTGATCAGCAGCGCGAAGCACAGCGCGACGGTGGAGTCGATTGTCGCGAATTTCAGCGCCTCGCGCTTCTCCGGCAGCGTCTCGCCATAGGCGCGGGTCTGCACGATGCCGGAATGCAGATAGAGGTTATGCGGCATCACCGTCGCGCCGATGATGCCGAGTGCGATGTAGAGCATGTTCGGGTTGGTCACGATTTCCGTCGTCGGCGCGAAGCCGCGGATGACCTCGCCCCAGTTCGGATCGGCCAGCGCAATCTGGATGCCGAAGCACAGCGCGATGACGCCGAGCAGCGTGATGATGAAGGCCTCGATCCAGCGGAAGCCGCGCGTCTGCAGCCAGAGGATAACGAAGACGTCGAAGGCGGTGATCAGCACGCCGATCTCCAGCGGGATGCCGAAGAGCAGGTTGAGGCCGATCGCGGTGCCGATCACTTCGGCGAGGTCGGTGGCGCAGATCGCGAGCTCGGCCAATAGCCAGAGCGGCCAGGCCATATAGGGCGGATAGGCATCGCGGCAGGCCTGGGCGAGATCGCGGCCGGTGGCGATGGCGAGGCGCGCGCAAAGCGACTGCAGGATGATCGCCATCAGGTTGGAGACCAGCGCGACGACGAGAAGCGTGTAGCCGTACTGGGCGCCGCCGGCGAGCGAGGTCGCCCAATTGCCGGGGTCCATATAGCCGACGGCGACCAGATAGCCCGGGCCGAAGAAGGCGAGGAACTTGCGCCAGCTCGACGACGTCGGCGTGACCGCGACCGTCCGGAAGACGTCGGTCAGGGAAGGCTCGCCGCGCGATCGCAGCCAGATGGACGTGGATTCCGGCGAGCCTTGGGACATGAAAAGAGCCTTGCTGCAACTTGGTTGCAATAAGGGGTATCGACTCGTGGCGGGGCTGTCAACGTAATTGCAAACGATTGGCAATTAGGATTGGTGAGGAGGTGCGGGCCTGCCCGGCATGCGCGAATAGAGGCTGACGCCCGCTGCGGCGCTTGCCATGATGGCGTCACCTGAATCGCATCCGATGGCTGCCATGACCAAGCTTCCCGCCATTCTCGCCCGTCTCGATGATGGGCTCGACGCCTCGCTCGACCGTCTTTCCACCTGGCTTGAAATCCCCTCGATCGGCACCGACCCGGCCTTCAATGTGCAGACCCGCGCCGCTGCCGAATGGCTGCGGGCCGATCTGGAAGGGCTCGGTTTCAAGGCGGAGCTGCGCGAGACCGGCGGGCACCCGGTCGTCCTCGCCCATCGCCCCAAGCCCGGCGCGCCGCATGCGCTGTTCTACGGCCATTACGACGTTCAGCCCGTCGATCCCGTCAGCCTCTGGGACACCGACCCGTTCAAGCCGGTCGTCCGCGAGCTGGAGCCTGGGCGCAAAGTCATCTCGGCGCGCGGCGCCTGCGACGACAAGGGCCAGGTGATGACCTTCGTCGAGGCGGTGCGCGCGACGCTCGCTGAGACCGGCGATCTGCCGATCGGCCTGACGATCCTCGTCGAGGGCGAGGAGGAGTCCGGCTCGGTCAACCTGCCTGGCTATATCAAGGCCAATGCCGCCGAGCTGAAGGCCGATTATGCGCTCGTCTGCGACACCGGCATGTGGGATCGCGAGACCCCGCTGATCACCTCGACGCTCCGTGGCATGGTCTATCAGGAGGTGACGCTGACGGCGGCCGACCGCGACCTGCATTCCGGCCTGTTTGGCGGCGCTGCCGCGAACCCGATTCACATCCTCGCCCGCATTCTCGGCGAGATCCACGATGAAACGGGCCGCATCACCATCCCCGGTTTCTACGAGGGCGTGCACGAGCCGACCAATGCCCAGAAGGCGGAATGGGCCGATCTCAACCTGACCGAGAAGGACTTCCTCGGCCAGGTCGGCTTGAAGCACTCCATCGGCGAAAAGGGCCGGATGCTGATCGAGCAGATCCAGTCGCGCCCGACCTGCGACGTCAACGGCATCTGGGGCGGCTATACCGGCGAGGGCAGCAAGACGGTCATTCCAGGCCAGGCTTCGGCCAAGGTCTCGTTCCGCCTCGTCGGCGACCAGGACCCGGCGAAGATCGCCGCGGCCTTCCATCAATTCATCCGCGAGCGCCTGCCGGAGGATGTGACGGCCGAGTTCATCAGCCATTCCGGTTCGCCGGCCTTGGCGGTCCCTGTGGACTCGCCGATGCTCCAGAAGGCGCGCGTCGCGCTCGCCGATGAATGGGGCGGCCGCGTCGTCTCGATCGGCAGCGGCGGCTCGATTCCCGTCGGCGGCGATTTCAAGCGCACGCTCGGCATCGACACGCTCTTCGTCGGCTTCGGCCTCGACGACGACCGGGTCCATTCGCCCAACGAGAAATACGACCTGTCTTCCTTCCACAAGGGCCAGCGCTCCTGGGCCCGCATCTTGCAGGCTCTCGGTTCATGAAATCTGTCTGCGTCTTCTGCGGCTCCAATCCCGGCAATGACCCCGTCTATGCGGCGGGCGCGCGCGCCATGGGCGCCGAGATCGCCCGGC
The DNA here is from genome assembly GCF_945957345.1 of uncultured Allobosea sp. Lineage (GTDB taxonomy): Bacteria > Pseudomonadota > Alphaproteobacteria > Rhizobiales > Beijerinckiaceae > Allobosea. The sequence goes on from NZ_CAMFKW010000002.1 coordinate 27,092, forward strand.
GCGGCCTGACGCTGGTCTATGGCGGCGGTGCGGTCGGCCTGATGGGCATCGTCGCCAATGCGGCGATGGAGGCAGGCGGCGAGGTCCACGGCGTCATTCCCCAGGCGCTGAAGGACAAGGAGGTCGGCCATGTCGGGCTGACCCGGCTCGAGGTCGTCGACACCATGCACACGCGCAAGGCGCGCATGGCCGAGCTCTCGGACGGTTTCATCGCCATGCCCGGCGGCATCGGCACCTTCGAGGAACTGTTCGAGATTTGGACCTGGGGCCAGCTCGGCATTCACGCCAAGCCGCTCGGCCTGCTCAATGTCGCGGGCTTCTACGATCCGCTGGCGACCTTCCTCGACCGCACCGTCGAGGCCGGCTTCCTCAAGCAGAACCACCGGGCGATGGCGATGACCGATACGGAGCCAGCGACGCTGCTCGACCGCATGCAGAACTATGTGCCGGCTGCGACCTACAAGTGGATCGAGAAGGAGCAGGCCTGACACCGGTCAGGCGATGCATCTCAGGATTGTAGGAATTTTGTCCTTGACATCGTGGCGCTGATCCGGTAGACATCAGGAACGCTCACGAAATCTGCCCGAACGAAGCCGCCGCGCTCTCCAGCCGGCGGCTTTTTCGTGCCCGTCATCGGGAAGGACGCGATGGCCGAAGAGGAAAACGCAACGCCGCAACCGGCTGCCGAGCCGAAGTCGAAACGGAGGGTGATCTCGCGCAAGGCGGTGGTGGGCCAGCTCTGGCGTGCCGCCAAGCGCCAGATCGACACGCACGAGGAACATCTCGCCGACCTGCCGAAAGGCGCGACCGCCAGCGAAGCCGACGCCAAGGCGCTGGCGGTTCTCGCCCGCACCGTGCGTGAGCTGGTCGCTATCGAGGAGCCCCAGACCACGAGGAAGGACAAGCGTTCGGATGACCCTTCCGCTGCCGACGATCTGCGACATGTCGCACAGCTCCGTCAGGATCTTGCTCGACGTCTTGAAGCCCTTGCCGCTCAGGACGCGGGTGAGAATTCTCAAGAAGCTGATGCCGACGGCGATGCCGGATGACGTCGAGCTCATTTGCAGTACCTGGGAGATCTGGGCACGGGCCGATCAACTGCCGCCCGAACCACTGAAGCCGATCTGGCTCGTTCTTGGAGGGCGAGGGGCCGGCAAGACCCGAACCGGCGCCGAATGGGTCAAGGGCATGGCTCTGGGCCATCCCCCTTTCGCGGATGCGCCGACGGAGCGGATCGCCCTCGTTGGCGAAACGCAGGCGCAGGTCCGCGACGTGATGATCGAAGGCGTATCCGGATTGCTCTCGATCCATACACGCTGGGAGCGGCCGATATGGCAGCCCTCGCTGCGCCGCCTGCAATGGACGACTGGCGCGATCGCACAGGTCTTCACGGCAGAAGATCCGGAAGCATTGCGCGGGCCGCAATTCGGCGCGGCCTGGTCCGACGAACTGGCGAAATGGCCGAACCTCGGGGAGTGCTGGGACATGCTGCAATTCGGACTGCGTCTCGGCGACAACCCGCGCCAGGTCGTGACGACCACACCGCGCCCGCTGCCGTTGGTGAAGCGCCTGCTGGCCGAGCCGTATGTCGCGGTGAGCCGGGCGCGGACGCAGGACAACCGCTACAACCTCGCCGCCGAGTTCGTCCGCATGGTGACGCAGGCTTATGGCGGGACGCGGCTCGGCCGGCAGGAGCTCGACGGCGAGATTGTCGAGGAGAGCCCGGACGCGCTCTGGACACGGGCCATGATCGAGGCCGCCCGCGAGCGCGAGACACCCGCGCTGGCACGGATCGCGGTCGCGGTCGATCCGCCCGCCACCTCCTCGCAACGGGCCGACCGATGCGGGCTCGTCGTCGCCGGCGTCGACCATGGCGGTATCGGCCATGTGCTGGAGGACGCGACATTGGCCGGCGCCCGGCCGCAGGAATGGGCGGAGAGGGCGGTCGCGCTCTATCGGCGCCATGAGGCGGATGCGCTGGTCGTCGAGGTCAACCAGGGCGGCGAGATGGTCGAAAGCATCATCCGCGAGGTCGATGTCGGCGTGCCCGTGGTCTCCGTGCGGGCGACGCGCGGCAAGTATCTGCGCGCAGAGCCGGTCGCCGCGCTCTATGCGCAAGGCCGCGTGCGCCATGCCGGGGCCTTTCCCGCGCTTGAGGACGAAATGTGCGCCTTCGGCCCGCGCGGCCTCGAAACTGGCCGTTCGCCGGACCGGCTCGACGCACTCGTCTGGGCGCTGACCCATCTGATGCTGGCGCCGAAGGCCCGGCCGCGGGTGCGGGGAATGTAGCTCGGCCGTCATTCTCGGGCGGCGAGAAGCGCCGATTCGGGAATCTCGGGACGAGAAGACACTGATTTCCGAGATGCCCGCGGCTCAAGCCCGAGCAAAACGGCTCGTCGTTTCACGCTCCAACAGCGAGACATCCATGTTCGATTTTCTTCGCAGCCTGCGCGGCCGAGCCGCGCCGGGCCAGAAGCGCTCGCGCGTCGGGCCGCTGATCGCGCTGCACGAGGCGGGGCGCGCCGTCTGGACGCCCCGCGATTATGTCGCGCTCTCGCGGGAGGGCTATGAGCGCAATCCGGTCGTGCATCGCTGCATCCGCCTGATCGCGGAGGCGGCGGCGCAGACTCCGCTCATCGCCAAGGTCGGCGCGCGCGAGATACCGGAGCATCCGGCGCTCGCCCTGATCGAGAGGCCCAATCCGCGCCAGGGCGGCATCGCCTTCCGCGAGATGCTCGTCGGCCACCTCATGGTCGCCGGCAACGCCTATGTCGAGGCAGTGAGCGTCGGACGCGAGCCGCGCGAACTCTATGCGCTACGGCCCGACCGGATGCGTGTGGTGCCCGGCCGCGACGGCTGGCCGGAGGCCTATGACTACACGGTCGGCGGCGACACGGTTCGCTTCCGGCAGGACGAGGGTGGCCTGCCGCCGATCCTGCATCTGACGCTGTTCCACCCCGTCGACGACCATTACGGGCTGTCGCCGATCGAGGCGGCGGCGGTCTCGCTCGACATCCACAATGCCGCCGGCAGCTGGCACAAGGCCCTGCTCGACAACGCCGCGCGACCCTCCGGCGCCCTGGTCTATGACGGACCGGAAGGCGCGACCCTGACCGAGGCGCAGTTCGAGCGGCTGAAGCAGGAGCTGGAGGACTCCTTCCAGGGGGCCCGCAATGCCGGCCGCCCGCTGCTGCTCGAAGGCGGACTGGACTGGAAGCCGCTCTCGCTGACACCGGCCGAGCTGGACTTCGTCGCGGCCAAGGGCGTCGCGGCCCGCGAGATCGCGCTCGCCTTCGGCGTGCCGCCGCTGGTGCTCGGCCTGCCGGGGGACAATACCCACGCCAATTTCGCCGAGGCCAATCGCGCGCTCTGGCGCCAGACGGTCATTCCGCTGGTGCGCCGCACCGCGCAGTCCCTGGCGCAATGGCTTGGGCCCGCCTTTGGCGACGAGTTGGTGCTCGAGCCCGATCTCGACGCCATCGAGGCGCTGGCCGAGGAGCGGGAATCGCTCTGGCGCCGGCTCGGTGCCGCGACGTTCCTAGACGAGGACGAGAAGCGCGAGGCCGTCGGCTATGGCCGGCGCGCCTTCGGGAAGGAGGCCTCATGAACATGCTCGAACAGGTCGTCGCGGCCTTCGTCGGCCGTGCCGATGTCGGCCATCTCGGCCTTTTGCTCTGGGCGGCGAGCGCCTCGGGGCTGGCCTGGCTCGTCCTGCGCGAGCTGACCGCCGCCAACCGACGTTTCGACGATTTCGTCCGCGAGCTCAACCGCTTCAACGCACGCCACGAAGGGGACCCCTCATGAAAGGCAGAAACGGTGCGGCCAAGCCGCCGCCCAAGGCTCCCGCGCCAGCCCGTGCGGGGAGGGCGCCGCGCGGCGGCGCGCCCGTCGAGACCTTCAGCCGCTTTGTCCGTCAGCTCGCCAAGCTTGAGAGCGAGCGGACGAAGGGCGGCCGGGACGGCGCGGAGGGCGATCGATGACGCGGTTGAGCCCGGCCCGCGCCTCGTTCGAAGCCAAGTTGCTGCCGGTCCAGCCGTCCCGGATCGGGCTCGACGGCGTCTTCGAGGGCTATGCCAGCCTCTTTCGCATTCCCGATCTCGGCAAGGATATCGTTGAGCCCGGCGCCTTCCGCGAGAGCCTGCAGCGGCGCGGGCCGGGCGGCGTGAAGATGCTCTGGCAGCATGATCCGGCCGAGCCGATCGGCCGCTGGTCGAGCCTGATCGAGGACAGCCGCGGCCTGTTCGTGCGCGGCCGGCTGTCTCTGGCCGTCGCCCGTGCCCGCGAAATCCATGCGCTGATGCGGGATGGCGCGATCGACGGGCTGTCGATCGGCTTTCGCCACGAGAAGGCCCGCACCGAACCGCGAACCGGCCTGCGCCGGCTCGAACGCATCGATCTTTGGGAGGTCTCGGTCGTGACCTTCCCGATGCTGCCCCAGGCCCGGATCGCCGCCGTCAAGGCGACCTGGCCCTCCGCTTTCATCTGACCCATCACCCCCAGGAGAGACCATGAACCACCTCAATACCGCGCCTGAAACCAAGGCTGCCGGCGCTGATCTCGCGCTGGCCTTCGAGGATCTGCGCTACACGTTGGAAAACTACCGCACCACCAACGAGGAGCGCCTTGCCGGGCTGGAGGCGCGCCAGGGCGCCGACCCGCTGACCGAGGAGAAGCTCGTCCGCATGGATGCGGCGCTCGACGACACCATGCGCCGGATCGACCGGCTGACGCTGGAGCGCGCCCGCCCGGCGCTGGGGCATGACGGCCCGCGCGATCCGCTGACGGCCGAGCACAAGGCGGCCTTCGGAGCCTATGTCCGCACCGGTGAAGCCGGCGGCCTGAAGCGACTGGAGGCCAAGGCGCTCTCCGCCGGATCCGGCCCGGATGGCGGCTATCTCGCGCCGGCGACCGTCGAGGGCGAGATCCTGCGTCGCCTGGCCAATGTCTCGCCGATCCGCTCGCTGGCCACGGTTCGCACGATCTCGTCGGGCACCTACAAGAAGGCGTTCTCGACCACCGGTCCGGCCTCTGGCTGGGTGGCCGAGACGGCGGCCCGGCCGCAAGGGTCTTCGCCGACTCTGGCCGAGCTCTCCTTCCCGGCCATGGAGCTCTACGCCATGCCGGCGGCGACCCAGACCCTGCTCGACGATGCCATCGTCGATATCGATCAGTGGATCGCCGAGGAGGTCGAGAGCGTCTTCGCCGAGCAGGAGGGCGCGGCCTTCGTCAATGGCGATGGCGTCGACAAGCCCAAAGGCTTCCTGGCCTATCCCACGGTCGCGGATGCCAGCTGGAGCTGGGGCAATATCGGCGTGCTCAACACCGGCGTCGCCGGGGCCTTTCCCGCTTCGAATCCCTCCGATGTGCTGGTCGATCTCGTCTATGCGCTGAAAGCAGGCTTCCGCCAGAACGCTTCCTTCGTGATGAACCGGAAGACGCAAGGAGCGATCCGCAAGTTCAAGGACGCCACCGGCAACTATCTCTGGCAGCCCCCGGCCTCGGCCGGTGCTCCGGCGACGCTTCTCGGCTTCCCGCTGGTCGAAGCGGAGGACATGCCGAACATCGCCAACAATGCCGTCTCGATCGCCTTCGGCGATTTCCGGCGCGGCTATCTCGTCGTCGACCGGGCGGGCGTCCGCATCTTGCGCGATCCCTATTCGGCCAAGCCCTATGTGCTGTTCTACACGACCAAGCGCGTCGGCGGCGGTGTCCAGGATTTTGCCGCGATCAAGGGGCTGAAATTCGCCGTTTGATTTCACTCAGCGCGAGAACCACCAGCTGAAGGCCGCGCGCGGCTCGGCCGCCTGCTCCGGCGGCGCTTCGCTGCCGATAGCCCGCAGCCGCGCGCTGCCTTCGGTGATCCAGCTACGATATTCGCTGACCGGCGTGATCGCGGTGAAGCCGCCGCAGATCAGGCGAGCCTGCGTCTTCAGCGGGCCGCTCGACCAACTCACGATGCCGACGAGATCACGCGAGCGGGTGCCGCTGCCGCGCAGCACCGGTCCGCCGGAATCGCCGCGGCAGGCGCCGGCGCCGGGCGTCTCGCCGCGGTTCTCAGCATCGACGGCGACCTTGACCGTGTTCTGCGTGGTGTAGTTGCCGGCGTTGACGAGTTGCGTCTCGCGCAGGCGTCGCGCTGTCTTCTTGTTGTTCTCCGCCGACAGCCCGTAGCCGGCCATGGTGATGGTCTCGCCCTGCCAGAGGCCACTGCCGAGCGTCAAAGGCTCGATGTCGCCAGGCAACGGTTGGGCCAGGCGCAGCAGCGCAAGGTCGGTGCCGGGTTGGGTGCGCGGCGTCGTGCCGGGCACGAAGCTCGGGTGTGGCAGCACCGCGACCACCATCTGGCGGCGTGCTCGGAAGCGGGTGTCGAGGCTGACGACGCTGATCGAGCCGCCGCCCATCAGGCAATGCGCCGCGGTGAGCACGATCTCGGGCGCGATCACCGCGCCCGAGCAGAGCTCGCCGCGGCTGGTTTCGACCCGGACGGTCGAAGCGCGAGCGCCGAGGGCATCACGGGAATCGACACCACCAACCACGGCCCACGCCGGACAAGTGGCGCTGATGGCCAGGAAACACGCAAGGGCGAGCGACGAGCGAGAGATCATGAAACGAACCAATGGACCGGCCGATCAATCTAGGCTGTGGCGCGCAACAGTCCAGCCCCGTCAGCGGCGGCGAGTCCAGCGGGCGCTTTCGCCCCATTGCGACAGGGTGGAATCGATCCAGCCGCGTTGCGGAGCGACCAGGACACCCTGGCTGAGCAGGCCGCATTGGCGCCCGGAGGGGCCTGTCGACCAGCTCGTGACCGCGACGATGCCGTCATCGCCGAAGATCGGACCGCCGGAATCGCCCTGGCAGGCACCTGCGCCCGGTCGCTTGCCGCCACCGGCTCCGTCGGCGGCCCATAGCAGGATGCGTCCGGGGCCGTAAGGCTCGACGGCCGTCAGCGCTGCCGAGCGATAGGTGCCGGTGCTGCGCGCCTCGCCTTCGCGGGAGACGCCGTAGCCGGCAAGCGTGACGCTGCTGCCGGCGCGCGGCAACGAGCCGTCGACAAGATCGGCGGCGCTGAACCGGCCGGGCAGAGGCTCGGGCAAGCGGATCAGGGCGAGGTCGATCGTGCGGCGGCGACTGCGGATCGCGCCAGCGTCGAATTCCGGATGCATAGCGACCGTTGATGGCACGACGAGGACAGGCTCGCCGCCGTCGCGCCAGTGAACACGCAACTCAGCGCCACCGGCCGCGCAATGGGCGGCGGTCAGGATGGCGCGCGCCGACAGGACGATCCCGGTACAGACCCCGCCGCGGGCATTGAGCACCATCAGGGTCGAGCCGGCCGACGGCCCGCCTTCCTGCCCGGCCACGACGGCCCGCGCCGGGAGGCTCCCGAAGCTTGCGGCGGCGCAGGCGAGGCCGATGGCGGCGATCCGGTTGGCGATATGCATCGGGTGCTCCTCTCCGAGAGAGCGCTGATAGCGCGCCCGGCGCCGCAGATGAACCCTCTCGACTGCGGCTTCGCGGTCGAACCCACGCAATCCAACGAATGAAGGGGGCGCTCATGACGCCGCTTGCCCTGGGCCCGCCGGCGATGGAGCCGGTGACACTCGCCGAGACCCGCCAGTTCCTGCGCCTTGACCAGACCGATGAGGACGCCTTGCTGGCCACCCTGATCACCGCCGCCCGGCTGATGATCGAGGCGGCGTCGGGGCGCTGCCTGATCGAACAGTCCTGGCGCATCGTGCTCGACCGCTGGCCGTCGAGTGGCGAAATCCGCCTGCCGTTCTCGCCGCTGCTGCGGATCGACGCGGCGCGTGTTTATGACGTGCTGGGTTCCGCTCAGACCGTCGCGGCCGCCTCTTTGACACCGGACAAGACCGCCGATCCGCCGGTCATCCGCCTGACGGGCGAGGTGCCCGAGACCGGCCGTGCCCATGGCGCGATCGAGATCGATGTCGCCACCGGCTTCGGAGCAACGGCTGCGGCCGTGCCCGCGCCGCTGCGGCAGGCCGTGCTGCGCCTCGCCGCCCGCTGGTTCGAGCAGCGCGGCGATGTCGCCGGGCGCGATGCACAGGCCTTGCCGGCCGCGATCGCCGCGCTGGTCGCCCCGTTTCGTCGCGGGAGGCTCTGAATGGCACAGGAACCTGCCGCCATCGGCCGGCTCAGGCGCCGGCTCGTGCTGGAGGCGCCGGTTTCGTCGCCCGATGGACTCGGCGGCGCGACGCAGGCCTTCGAGGCCGTAGCTGCGCTCTGGGCTCAGGTCGAATGGATCTCCGGCACCGAGGCCTGGCGCCAGGGCCGGCCGGAGCAGTCCCGCAACTATCGCATCACCATGCGCTGGCGCGATGACGCCGATGCCGGCCGGCGGCTGCGCGACGGCGATCGTCTGTTCGACATCCGCTCTGCCGCCGACCCCGATGGCGCGCGTAGGCGCCTGATCTGCCTCGTCGAGGAGGTGACGCCATGAGCGATGCCGTCCTGGCCCTTCGCGCTGCTGTGCAGGCACGCCTCATCGCGGATTCGGCTCTCACTGCGCTGATCGGCCCCGACCGCGTCTTCGACGAGGCCCCGCGCGCTGCCCGCGGGCTCTATGTCGTCCATGGCGAGGTCGAAGCCCGCGACTGGTCGACCGGCAGCGACCGTGGCTGCGAGCAGGAACTCGCGCTCGTCGTCTGGGCCGCGCAGAGCGGCTCTTCGCGCCAGGCGCTGGAGGCGGCTAGCCTGATCGTCGCGGCGCTCGATCAGGTCGATCTCGCCCTGGACGGGCACGCGCTCGTCAATCTGCGCTGGCTGTCGAGCCGGCTCGCCCGCGAGACGCGCAACGGATTGCCTCAGGTGACGATCCGCTTCCGCTCCGTCACCGAAACGCTCTAGCTGAACAAAGGAGAAGCCGCATGGCGGCACAGAAGGGCAAGGACCTGCTGCTCAAGGCAGGGGATGGTGCCGGCGGCTTCGTCACGGTCGCCGGCCTGAGGGCGCGGCAGATCGCGTTCAACGCCGAGACCGTGGACGTGACGCATTCGGAATCGGCAGGGCGTTGGCGCGAATTGCTGGCGGGTGCCGGCGTGCGCCGCGCCAGCATCAGCGGTGCCGGCATCTTCAAGGACGAGGCCTCGGACGCGCTCGTCCGCCAAAGCTTCTTCGACGGGGTGATCCGCGACTGGCAGATCGTCGTCCCGGATTTCGGCACGATCGCAGGGCCGTTCCAGCTCACGGGCCTGGAATATCGCGGCGACCATGCCGGCGAGGTCACCTTCGACCTGTCGCTGGAATCCGCCGGGCTGCTGGCCTTCGCGGCGCTTTGAGGAGGCGGCCATGGTCAATCGTCATCGCGGCGAGACCGCGCTCATGGTCTCCGGCGAAACCCTGCCGATGCGTCTCACCCTCGGCGCGCTCGCCGAGCTGGAGCATGCCTTCGCTGTCGACAGCCTGCCGGCGCTGGGCGAGCGCTTCGTCGAGGGCAGGCTGTCCGCCCGCGACATCATCCGCATCATCGCCGCAGGACTGCGCGGAGCGGGCCGGGCGATCCGCGACGAGGATGTCGCGGAACTCTCCTTCGACGGCGGCTTGAGCGGCGCGATCAAGGCGGCGATCACGCTGCTTGAGGCGACCTTCGGTGAGGGTGGGGACGCAGCCCGCCCTCCGCAACCGCCGGCGTAGCTGCGCCGGCGGGTTTTCCCTGGGACGAGGTGATGGCCTTCGGGCTCGGGCGGCTGGCCTGGCCGCCCGATCGTTTTTGGGCAGCGACGCCGCGCGAGATCGCGGCGGCGCTGCGGGCCCATCAGGACCGGTCCCGTGGTTCAGCCCCGGAGCGTCCGGCGCTGGCGGCGCTGATGGACGCCTTTCCAGACGCCTGAGGCGGCACTTCCAACCAATCGATCGAGGTGATGGTCATGACGGACAATGACGGTATCGAGTCGGGAGGACGCCTCTCCGACCTGAGGACGATGGACCGGTTGACGCAGTCGCTGAGCCGGTCGTCGGAGAGCTTCGGCAAGTCGATCGTCAGCGCCTTCTCGCGCGGCGTCGTCGAGGGCAAGCGCTTCGAGGATGTTCTGCGCAGCGTCGGTCGCTCGATGACCGACAGCCTGCTCAAGACGGCGCTGAAGCCGCTGCAGACCGGCTTGTCGAGCTTGCTCAGCACCGGCGTCAAGAGCCTCAGCGGCCTGTTCGGCGGCATCGGCCTGGGCGGCTCTGGAGGTGGAGGCATTTCGGTCGCGCCCTTCGCCGAGGGCGGCATCGTCTCCTCGCCCTCCTATTTTCCGACCGGACGCGGACTCGGCCTCATGGGCGAACGCGGCGCGGAGGCGATCATGCCACTCGCTCGCGGGCCGGACGGGCGCCTCGGCGTGCGGGCCGGCGGAGGACAGGGGCGGCCGCTCAACGTCGTCGTGCAGGTCTCGACCCCCGATGCCGACAGCTTCCGCCGCTCGGAGGCCCAGGTCTCCGCGGCAATCGCCCGCGCCGTCGCGCGTGGCCGGCGGGCTCTCTGAGGGAGGGGAAGCATGCCGGATTTCCATGAGGTCCGCTTTCCGCTCGATGTCGCACGTGGTGCGAGGGGCGGGCCGGAGCGTCAGACCCAGATCGTGACGCTCGCTTCCGGGCGCGAGGTCCGCAACAGCCGCTGGGCGCATTCGCGCCGCCGCTACGATGCCGGGCTCGGCATCCGCAATCTTGACGCTCTGGCGGCGGTCGTGAGCTTCTTCGAGGAGCGTCGCGGTCGCCTCCACGGTTTTCGCTGGCGCGACCAGCTCGACTGGAAGAGCTGCCGGCCCTCGCAGGAGCCGGCTCCAACCGACCAGGTGATCGGGGTCGGCGACGGTGTCGCGGCGAGCTTTCAGCTCTGCAAGACCTACGGAACAGGCGCGTCCGCCTATAGTCGCGAGATCAGCAAGCCTTGCGATGGCACGGTCAGGATCGCCATGGACGGGGTCGAACTGGCCGGCACCGCCTTCTCCTGCAACCTCTCGACCGGGCAGGTCACTTTCGCAGTCGGATCGATCCCACCGGCTGCTGCCGTCCTGACCGCCGGCTTCGCCTTCGACGTGCCCGTCCGTTTCGACACAGACGCGATCGAGGTCGATCTCTCCGCCTTCGCGGCCGGCGAGATTCCGCGCGTTCCCGTGGTCGAGATCATCCCGTGAGGCTCGCCCATGCGTGACATTCCCTCCGGTCTTGCCGCCCATATCGAGACGGCTGCGACGACCCTCTGCCATTGCTGGAGCTTGACGCGCCGGGACGGACTCGTGCTCGGCTTCACCGATCACGATCGCAAGCTGTCCTTCGACAGCATCGATTTCGCCGCGACGACCGGCCTCGAAGCGGCGGAAAGCGCGGCGGAACTCGGCTTCGCTATCGGCGGAGGCGAGGTCGCCGGCGCCTTCGCCGCCCTCGGCCTGAACGAGGCCGATCTCGCGCGGGGGCTCTATGACGATGCGCGTGTTCGCGTCTGGCTCGTCAATTGGGCGGATCCTTCTCAGCGGGTTCTGCAGGAGGAGGGCTTCGTCGGCGAGATCAAGCGCGGGGAAGCAAGCTTCACCGCCGAAATCCGCAGCTTCGCCAAAGCCTTCGACGAGGAGCGCGGACGGCTCTACATGCGCTCCTGCTCGGCCGATCTCGGCGACGCGCGCTGCGGTGTCGCCCTGGTCGCGGCGGAAGCCGAGGTTGCCGAGAGCGATGGTCGCCTCTCGCTGTCGGCGGAAGGCGTGGACTCCTATGCTGATGGCCACTTCACCGGCGGCCGGCTGATCTTCACCAGCGGCGCGAATGCCGGCTTCGCCACCGAGGTGAAGCGGCATGGCCGCGAGGGGGCGCAGGCGCTGTTCCAGCTCTGGCAGGCGCCGGCTGCGGCGATCGTGGCTGGCGACGGCTTCCGGGTCACGCCGGGTTGCGACAAGAGCTTTGCGACCTGCCGCGCCAAATTCGCCAATGGTGTGAATTTCCGCGGCTTCCCGCACATGCCGACGACCGATTTCATCATCGGCGGTGTCCGGCCCGGCGACGGGGTGCTCGATGGCGGGAGCCTGTTCCGATGAGGCGCGACGAGATCGTCGATGCCGCACGGCTCTGGCTGGGCACGCCCTATCATCATCAGGCTTCGCTGCGCGGTGTCGGCTGCGATTGCCTCGGGCTGGTGCGCGGCGTCTGGCGCGATCTTTGCGGCGACGAGCCCGAAGCGCCGCCGCCTTATTCGCCGAGCTGGGCCGAAAGCCTGCGGCAGGAGACGCTGGCCTTGGCAGCGCAACGGCATCTGCAGCCGTTGGCGACGGCAGAAGCGCGAGCGGGCGACGTGCTGCTCTTCCGCTGGCGCGAGCATCTGCCGGCCAAGCACTGCGCGATCCTCGCAAGCCCTGATCGCATCATCCATGCCCATGACGGCGCCGCCGTCGCCGAGGTCGCCTTTACCCCTTGGTGGCGGCGCCATCTCAGCCATGCCTTTTCCTTCCCCGGAGTGACCGACTGATGGCGACGCTTCTTCTCCAGGTTGCCGGCGCCGCGCTCGGATCGGCCCTGGGCGGGCCGGTCGGCGGCGCGATCGGCCAGGCGTTGGGCGGTCTCGCCGGCGCTACCATCGATCAGGCTTGGATGGGCGGCGCCGGTGGCGGGAACAAGGTCGTCGACGGCCCGCGCCTCAAGGAGATCAACGGCCTCGCCGCGACGGAGGGCGCTGCGATCCCGCGCCTTTACGGCCGCGCACGGCTCGGCGGCCAATTGATCTGGGCGACGCGCTTCGAGGAGGAGGTCTCTGTCTCGATCACGCGTACCAAGAGCGGCGGCAAGGGCGGGCGCGCGAAGAAGACCTACGAGACGACCTACAGCTACCATGCCAATCTCGCGATCGGCCTCTGCGAAGGGCCGATTGCCTTCATCAGGCGCATCTGGGTCGATGGGCGCGAACTCGACGTCCAGACCGTGCAGATGCGCGTCCATCACGGCTACGAGACGCAGCAGCCCGATCCGTTGATCGCGGCGAAGGAGGCGGGCGAGGCTCCGGCCTATCGCGGGCTCGCCTATGTCGTGTTCGAGCGCTTTCCGCTGGCCGATTACGGCAATCGCGTGCCGCAATTCGATTTCGAGGTCGTGCGCGCCGTCGAGGGGCTGGGTGGCATGATCCGCGCGGTCGCGTTGACGCCGGGCGCCGGCGAGTTCGTCTACGACATTCGCCCGGTCAGCCACGAGCCCGAGGCCGGCGTCACAGAAAGCCTGACGCGCCACCAGCTCTATGGCGGCAGCGATGCCGATACCGCGCTCGGCCATCTCGTGGCGCTTTGTCCCAACCTGCGCCGCGTCTCGCTGGTCGTGTCCTGGTTCGGCGACGACCTGCGTGCCGGAGCCTGCACCGTGGCTCCCCGCATCGAGATCCCGCACAAGCCGACGGTCGGAGCGGAATGGTCGGTCGCCGGGCTGTCGCGCTCTTCGGCCCGCGTCGTCAGCCAGGTCGATGGCCGGCCTGCTTTCGGCGGCACGCCCTCAGACGAGAGCGTCGTCGCGCTGATCCGGCGCCTGCGCTTCGATTACGGGCTGGAGGTCGTGCTCTATCCCTTCCTGATGATGGATATCCCGGCCGGAAATGCGCTGCCGGATCCCTATTCGGATGCGGCCAGCCAGCCGCGCTATCCCTGGCGCGGGCGGGTCACCTGCGATCCCGCGCCCGGCGAGCCGGGAAGCCCCGAAGGCAGCGCCGCCCTCGCTACGCAGATCGCCTCCTTCGTCGGCACGGTCGTTCCCGCTGATATGACGATGGCCGGCGCGAGCGTAAGCTGCGCCAAGCCGGACGAATGGTCCTATCGGCGCCTCGTCATGCATTGCGCCGCGCTGGCCCAGGCTGCCGGGGGCGTGGAGGGCTTCGTCATCGGTTCCGAGATGGTCGGGTTGACGCATCTGCGCGGCGTGGGGGGCTATCCGATGGTCGATCAGCTCGCGACCATTGCGCAGGACGTGAAGACGATACTGCCGGGGTCGGTACTGACCTACGCCGCAGACTGGACCGAGTATGGCGCGGATGTCCGTGACGATGGGGAGACCATCGATTTCCCGCTCGATCAGCTCTGGGCCTCGCCCGCCATCGGTGCGATTGGCATCGATTTTTATCCGCCATTGTCGGACTGGCGTGATTCCGGCGATCATGCCGATGCCGCGGTCGCGCGCGGTCCGGCCGATCTCGCCTATCTGCGCCAGCGCCTGACCGCTGGCGAAGCCTATGACTGGTACTACGCCGACGAGGCCGACAGAGCCGCGCAGGCGCGCCTGCCGATCACGGACGGCGCCCATGGCAAGCCCTGGATCTACCGGCCGAAGGACCTTTGGGGCTGGTGGAGTCAGGCCCATATCCGCCGTGTTGGCGGCGTCGAGACCAGCGCGACCCCGTTCGTCCCCGGCGCGAAGCCGATCTGGCTGACCGAGATCGGCGTGCCCGCCGCCGACAAGGGCGCCAATGCGCCCAACATGTTCCCCGATCCGAAATCGGACGAGGGCGGCTTTCCCCCGTTTTCGAGTGGAGCGCGCGACGATCTCGTTCAGGCGCGGGCGCTGGAGGCGATCATCTCCGGCTTCGATCCCGCACGCGCGGGGTTCGATGTCGCTCGAAATCCGGTTCATCCAGTCAGCGGCATCCGCATGGTCGATCCCAACAGGATCTTCGTCTGGAACTGGGATACGCGGCCTTTTCCCGCCTTTCCCGACCTTTCCGGCATCTGGGCCGACGGGGCGAATTTCGAAACCGGTCACTGGCTGAACGGGCGCCTCGAAGGCACGCCTGTCGATCGGTTGGTGACGAAGCTCCTGGCTGATTTCGGGCTGCCGCCGGCCGATCGGACGGTGGTCGATGGCTTCGTCGACGGCTATGTGCTGGACCGTCCGATGTCGGCCCGGCAGGCATTGGAGCCTCTCGCCCAGAGCTTCGGCTTCGACGCGGTCATGAGCGCCGGTGCCCTGCGCTTCGAGGGCAGGGGCGGCAAGGTCTCGCGCCTGCTCGGCCCGGACGATCTGGTTCCGGATCGCGACGGCGAGCCCTTCACGCTCAGGCGCAGCCAGGAGACGGAACTGCCGCTCGAATTGCGCCTCGGCTTCAGCGACAGCGAGGCCGATTACCGCAACGCCGCCGCGCGCTCGCGCCGGCTGGCCGGTGCGGCCCGGCGCGAGGTCGCGGTCGAAACCGCGATCGTGACGCGCTCCGCCGAAGGGCGACGCCTGGCCGATCAGCGCCTTCAGGAGGCCTGGGCCGGGCGTGAGACGCTGGAATGTGAGCTCTCGCCGCGCTGCATCGCGATCGAGCCCGGCGATGTCCTGTCCGTCCCGATCGAGGCCGGCAACCGCCTGTTCCGCGTCACCCGCATTGCCGACGGCCCGACGCGGCGGATCAGCGCGCGCGCCGTCGAGCCGGCGATCTATGTCTCGGCCGGAGCGACCGGCGGCCCGCGCCCGCCACGGACGCCTCCGGCCTTGCCCGGGCGACCGCTGGCCGTGCCGCTCGCCCTGCCGATCGTCACCGTTCAGCCGCCGCCCTTGCTGTCGCTCGCCGCCTTCGCTGCGCCCTGGCCGGGCGCGCTGGCGATCTGGCGCGCCGACGGGGCAGGACTGTTTGAGCTCGACGGTTTCGTCGAGGCGCCGTCGATCGTCGGCGAGACCTTGACCGCGCTGCCGCCGGGGCCGCTCTGGCGGACGGACCACCGCGCCGTGCTGGAGGTTCGGCTGCGCGGCGGCGTTTTGTCCTCCGTTTCGCCGGAAGCGGCGCTTGCCGGGGCGAACGCGCTCGCCTTGGTCGGGGCTGATGGCGTGGTCGAGATCGTCACGGTGTCTCAGGTCGAGCTCATCGGACCGCAGCGCTTCCGCCTGTCCGGGCTGATCCGCGGGATTGGCGGCAGCGAGGCCGCGGCGGCGCGCCTTCTGCCGGCCGGCGCCCGCGTCGTGGTGCTGGATGGTGCCGCGGTCGCGTTGACCGCCGATCTCGCCGATCTCGGCCGGGTGCGGCGCTATCGCGTCGGCCCGGCCCGCGACGATGTCGGCGATGCGACGATGGTGGAGCTCGAAGCCTCGATCGCGGGAGAGCCGCTCTTTCCGCTGTCTCCCGTCAGACCGAAAGCACGGCGAACCGGAGATGGTATGGTCCTGAGTTGGTCCCGGCGCACACGAATCGACGGCGATTCCTGGGAGCTGGTAGAGGTGCCGCTGGGGGAGGAGAACGAGCGCTACGAGCTCGGCATTCTCGACGGCGAGGATGTGCTCCGTACCGAAATCGTGAACGCGCCCGGATGGGTCTATCCGGCCGCGCAGGAGTACGCGGATTTCGGCGCGCTCCAGCCGGATATCGCGCTCTCGCTCCGTCAGCTCAGCGCCACGGTCGGGCGCGGGCGCGAATGGCGTGGACGGATCTCCGTGCGCTGATCTACTGTGAGTTGTGTATGAGGCGATGCATTCATGGCGCATTCAGGCGGGTGGGATTAGCCCATGTCGATGATGCCGGTCGAACCGATCCTTGCTCTTGCGCTCATCGCCTCCCAGCCGATGCCGGTCATCCGCGTCGACGATGCGTCGCCGATCTCCTGCCTGTCTTCCGAGGAAACGCGCGATGCCGTCGCCGAAGGGCGCGTCATGCAGCCGGCCGAGGCCTCGCGCCATGCCCGCCACGCCGCGCCGGGTGAGGTCGTCCGCATCAGGCTCTGTCGACAGGGCGATGATTTCGTCTATGTGGTGACGACGCTGAAGCGTGACGGCCGCGTCGCGAGGGTGACGCTGGAAGGACAATCCGGCAAGATCGCCACCATCCGCTGACGGCCGTCGCGGCTACCCCCAACTGGAGCGACCCTACCGTGAGATTGCTCGTCGTCGAGGACGACAAGGACCTCAACCGCCAGATCGTGACCGCGCTGGAGAATGCCGGTTATGCCGTCGACAAGGCTCTCGACGGCGAGGAGGGGCTCTATCTCGGCGAGACCGAGCCCTATGATGCGGTGATTCTCGATCTCGGCCTGCCGAAGGTCGACGGCGTTGCGGTGCTGCAAGGTTGGCGCCGCGCCGGCAAGACCATGCCGGTGCTGATCCTGACGGCGCGCGACCGCTGGAGCGACAAGGTCTCCGGCTTCGACGCAGGTGCCGACGACTATGTCGTCAAGCCCTTCCATATCGAGGAATTGCTGGCCCGTGTCCGGGCGCTGCTGCGCCGCGCTGCCGGGCATGCCACCTCGGAACTGGTCTGCGGTCCCGTCCGGCTCGATACCCGCGCGAGCCGCGTCGTCGTCGACGGCAACCCGGTCAAGCTCACCTCGCACGAATACCGCCTGCTCTCTTACCTGATGCACCATCAGGGCCGCGTAGTGTCGCGGACCGAGCTGGTCGAGCATCTCTACGACCAGGATTTCGACCGCGATTCGAATACGATCGAAGTCTTCGTCGGCCGACTCCGCAAGAAGCTCGGCGTCGACATTATCGAGACCGTCCGGGGCCTCGGCTATATCGCCGCCGCTCCGGAAAAGGTCTGATCGCGGGCGATGCCGCTCAAGTCCCATCGCTATTCGCTGGGAACGCGGCTGTTCTTCTCGGCGGCGTTCTGCTGCGTGCTGATCCTGGTGCTGGCCGGCGTCGGCCTCACCACCTTCTATCGCCGCTCGGCCGAGCGCGGTTTCGACGAGCGGCTCTCGGTCTACATCAAGCAGCTTGTCGCCGACCTCGCCGCCCCGCCCGAGACCGAGCGCCAGACGGTCGGCGATCTCGGTGAGCCGCGCTTCGATCTGCCCCTGACCGGCTGGTATTGGCAGATCACCCGCCTCGACGGAGAGCGGCCGAATGTCCGCGCCTCGCGCTCGCTGGTCGGCGGGCAATTGCCCAAGCTACTCGACCAGCAGATCGCGCCGAACAGCCGGGGCTTGCGTGAAAGCTATGTCTCCGGCCCCGATGATCGCCGCCTGCGCATCCTGGAGCGCGAGATCGATGTCGGCGAGGACGGGCGCTTCACCGTCGCGGTCGCGGCGCCCGCCGACGAGATCGAGGGCGATATCCAGGATTTCCGCTTCGCGCTGGCGATGACCTTCCTGCTGCTCGGTATCGCCTTGGTCGCCTCGACGCTCGTGCAGGTCCGCTTCGGCCTGCGCCCGCTGGTGCGTTTGCGCTCCGCCGTTGGCGCCGTCCGGACAGGCGAGAATTCGCGGATCATCGGCCAGTATCCGCCCGATCTTGCGCCGCTCGCGAGCGAGCTCAATCAGCTGATCGACGCCAATCACGAGATCCTCGACCGCGCACGCACTCAGGTCGGCAACCTCGCGCATGCGCTCAAGACACCGCTCAGCGTGATGATGAACGAGGCCGGCACGAGCGGCGACGGCCAGTTGCCCCAGACCGTCCGCGCGCAGGCGGCGATCATGCGCGATCAGGTCCAGTATTATCTCGACCGGGCCCGGGCTGCAGCTCTGTCGGGCGCGCTGGGCGGTGTGACCGAGATCGCGCCCTCGCTCGACGCGCTGCTGCGAACTTTCACCAAGATCTCGCAGGGCAGGGGCATCTCCGGCTCCCACACGATCTCGCCGAGCTTGCGCTTCCGAGGGGAGAAGCAGGATCTGGAGGAAATGCTGGGCAATCTCCTGGACAATGCCTTCAAATGGGCGAATGCGACGGTCGAGGTTTCGCTGGCGAGCGAGAAAGCGGGCGATACCGAGCGGATTGCTCTATTGATCGACGATGACGGCCCCGGCTTACCGGAGGAAGCGATGGCGGAGGTTCTCAAGCGCGGCCGCAGGCTCGACGAGACCACGCCGGGCTCCGGCCTCGGCCTCTCCATCGTCGTCGATCTCGCCAAGCTCTATGGCGGTGGTCTGACTTTGCATCGCTCGCCGCTGGGCGGATTGAGGGCGCGGCTGGAACTCCCTTCGGTTTAGACGAATTCTGTGCCGCGTGACCCTTTGTCACCATGAACCTGAGCGGATGATTGGCTAAGAACGCCGCATGATGATCTGGGCCATCTTTGCAGCCATGACGGGAGCGGCGGTCTTCGCCTTGCTCTGGCCGCTGAGCCATGGCCGGGCGCAGGGCTTCGCCGACGTGGCCGATGCCCGCAGCCTCTATCGCTCCCAGCTCAAGGAGATAGACCGCGATCTTGCGCGCAAGCTGATCGGCGATGAGGAGGCGCAGGCCGCCCGCACCGAGGCGGCGCGGCGCCTTCTGCGCGCCGCCGGCGATGACACCGGCCCGGCCGGTGAAACCGAGCCCTCGTTGCGTCGTCGAAGGGCGAGCTCGGCCTTGATGCTCTCGGTCGTTCCGCTTCTGGCTTTGCTGATCTACGGGCTCTACGGCTCTCCCGGCCAGCCCGATCAGCCGCTGGCCGCGCGATTGGAGAGGGCAGGTCCGCAGCAGGATTTCGCTCTCGTGCTCGCGCGTATGGAAGCGCATCTCGCTGCCAATCCCGGTGATGCCAAGGGCTGGTCGCTGCTCGCGCCGATCTATTTGCGCCAAGGCCGCTATGATGAGGCCGCGAAAGCCTTCGCTGCCGCTGTCCGCTCCGGCAAGCCTGATCCGGAACTCTATGCCGGGCTGGGCGAGGCCCGCATCATGGAAGCTGGGGGGGTCGTGACGGCCGCTGCGCGCGAGGCCTTGGCCGAATCCGTCAAGCTCGACCCGAAAAGTCCGCGCGCCCGCTATTATCTCGCGCTCGCCAAGGAGCAGGACGGCGATGGTGAAGGCGCGCAGGCCGCGCTGACCCAGCTTCTGGCCGAGGCGCCCGCAGGTGCCGACTGGGCCGGTGCCGTCCGCGCCCGGCTGGAGCGCATGCAGGCCGATGCCGGCCGCAAGGCGGTGGCAGCGCTTCCCGAAGCCGAACGTCAGGTGGCGATCAAGGGGATGGTCGATGGCCTTGCCGAACGTTTGAGCGCTGGCGGTGGTACCTTGCCCGAATGGAGCCGTTTGATCCGTGCCCGCGTTGTCCTGGGCGACAAGCCCGCGGCGCTGCAGGCGATGAAGACCGCGCGCGAGCGGCTGGCCGGGGACAAGGATGCGCTTGCGGCGATCGAAGCGCTCGCCGATGAATTGGCCTTGAAGGAGGCCGCGCCATGACGATTGCCCAGCCAACGCGGCCGCTCCCGGCAAAGCGCCGCTTCACCCGCAAGCAGCGCAGGCTGACCCTGATCGCGGCGGCTGGCGCGGTGCTGTGCCTGGCGGCAGGCCTCGTCCTCTTCGCGATGCGCGACACCATCGTGTTCTTCTACGGCCCGACCGAGATCACCGAGAAGGGCGTGCAGCCCGGCACGCGCATGCGCCTTGGCGGCCTGGTCGAAACCGGCTCGGTCCAGCGCAATGGCGGCCAGCGCGTCACCTTCGCCGTCACCGATGGCAAGAGCTCGATCAAGGTCGGCTATGACGGCCTGCTGCCCGATCTCTTCCGGGAAGGGCAGGGCGTCGTGACCGAAGGCATCTTCGAGGGCGCCGGGCGCTTCAAGGCGGATTCGGTGCTGGCGAAGCATGACGAGACCTATATGCCGCGCGAGGTCGCCGATACCTTGAAGAAGCAGGGGCATTGGCAGCCTGGCAGTGCCGGCGCGCCCGCAACCACGCCGGCAAAGCCGTGAGCCTGATATGATCGTCGAGATCGGCCATTACGCACTGGCGCTCGCGCTCGGCGTTTCCGTGATTCAGGCGGTGGTGCCGTTCTGGGGCGTGTTCCGGCAGGACCGGACGCTGGCCTCGGTCGGCAGCAGCGCCGCGCTGGTTTCATTCGGGCTGGTCGCCTTGTCCTTCGCAGCTCTGGTTGCGTCCTATGTTCGCTCCGATTTCTCGGTCGCGAACGTTGTGGCGAATTCCCATTCGGCGCAGCCGCTGATCTACAAGTTCACCTCCGTCTGGGGCAACCACGAAGGCTCGATGCTGCTCTGGGTGCTGATCCTGACGCTGTTCGGGGCGTTGGTCGCGCTTTCGCGACACTCGCTGCCGCCACGCCTGAGGGCCGGCGCGCTCGCCGCGCAGGGGCTTGTTGCGGTCGCCTTCCTCGCTTTCACCCTGCTGACGTCGAACCCGTTCCAGCGGCTTGCCCCCGTGCCGGCCGAGGGGCAGGATCTCAACCCGATCCTGCAGGACCTCGGGCTCGCGATCCATCCGCCGCTGCTTTATATCGGCTATGTCGGCTTCTCGATCACCTATGCCTTTGCCGTCGCCGCCTTGATCGATGGGCGCATCGACGCGATGTGGGCGCGCGCGGTGCGGCCCTGGACGCTGCTGGCCTGGACCTTCCTGACGCTCGGTATCGCGATGGGGTCCTACTGGGCCTATTACGAGCTCGGCTGGGGCGGTTGGTGGTTCTGGGATCCGGTCGAGAACGCCTCCTTCATGCCCTGGCTCGCGGGCACGGCCCTGATCCACTCGACGGTGGTGATGGAGAAGCGCGACGCGCTCAAGGTCTGGACGATCCTGCTCGCGATCCTGACCTTCTCGCTCTCGCTGCTCGGCACCTTCATCGTCCGCTCGGGCGTGCTGACCTCGGTGCATTCCTTCGCCACCGACCCGGCACGCGGCCTCTTCATCCTCTTCATCCTGATCTTCTTCGTCGGCGGTTCGCTCGCGCTCTTCGCCTGGCGCGCTCCCCTGCTGCGGCAGGGCGGGTTGTTCGCGCCGGTGTCGCGAGAGAGCGCGCTCGTCGTCAACAACGTCTTCCTGGCGACGGCCTGCGCCACGGTCTTCGTCGGAACGCTCTATCCGTTGCTGCTGGAGATGCTGACCGGCGACAAGATTTCGGTCGGCGCGCCCTTCTACAACGCGACCTTCGTGCCAGTGATGGTGCCGCTGCTGCTGCTGCTGCCGATCGGCCAGTCGCTCGCCTGGAAACGCGGCGACCTGCTCGGCGCGGCGCAGCGCAACGCCATGGCCTTCGGGCTCGCGGTGCTGGCGGCGTTGGCATTGCTGTTCTTCATGCGCGGCGGGCCGGTCATGGCGCCGCTCGCTGTCGGTCTCGGTGTCTTCCTCGTTCTCGGTGCCGGCTTCGATCTCGGCGAGCGCATCGTGACGCGCGCCAGTGGCTGGCGGGCGATGCTGTCGCGGGCACGAGGCCTGCCGCGTTCTGCCTGGGGCACGGCTTTGGCCCATGCCGGCATCGGCCTCAGCATCATCGGCATCGCAGCCCAGGCCTGGAGCAGCGAGGCCATCGCCGTCCTGAAACCGGGCGAGCGCCTGACCAGCGGGCGCTACACCATCGTCCTTGAAGGGATGTCGCCGCGCACCGGGCCGAATTTCCGGGCCGAGGTCGCCCGCTTCCAGCTCTTCTCCGGAGACCGCGAGCTCACCCTGGTCGAAGCCTCCAAGCGCGTCTACACGGCCCGCGCGATGCCGACGACGGAAGCCGGCATCCGCACGGACGGCCTGAGCCAGGCCTATGTCAGCCTCGGCGAGGCGCAGGATGGCGGCGTTGCGGTGCGCCTCTACGACAAGCCTTTGATCCTGCTGATCTGGATCGGCTCGCTCGTCATGGCGTTTGGCGGCGGGCTCTCGCTGACCGATCGGCGCTTCCGGCTGGCGGCGCCGAAGCGTGCCGCGCCGGTCGCGGCCGCGCAGCCGGCGGAATAGGCCGATGCGGCGGATCGCACTCATCCTCGGCCTGATGCTGCTCGCGGTGCCCGCTGCCCATGCCGTGCAGCCCGACGAGATCCTGCCCAACCCGGCGCTGGAGCAGCGCGCGCGCGCGATCTCAGGCGGATTGCGCTGCCTCGTCTGCCAGAACCAGTCGATCGACGATTCGGATGCGCCGCTCGCCCGCGATCTGCGCCTTCTCGTCCGGGAGCGCCTCGTCGCTGGCGACGACGACAAGGCCGTGGTCGATTTCGTCGTCGCCCGCTACGGCGATTTCGTGCTGCTGCGCCCGCCCTTCAACGCGCATACGCTGCTGCTCTGGGGCGCGCCCTTCGTCATTCTTCTGCTTGCGGTCGCTTTTCTCTGGCGGCGTGCGCGCCAGCGCATGGTCGAAACGGCCGCGCCGAATGCGCTGTCGGCCGAGGAGAAGGCGAGGCTCGCCGCACTTCTCGGGCCGGAAGACAAGTCTAGCGGCTGATCCCGCAGCGCTGGAACAATTCCTGCGAGTAGGTGTGCAGCGATGCGTCGGGGATCGCATATTTCACCATGCCGCGGGGGGCGGGCTGCGGCGAGGCATAGACGGCATAGACCCGTGCGAAGCAGGTCGCCTCTCGGCCGCTGTAGCCGCGCTGGGCTGCCACCCGCATGCCCGCGCCATGCAGGCCGCCCCGTGGGCGGGGCGCGCCCGGCACGGCGAAGCGCTGAGCCTCGCGCCGTGCCGCGATATCCTCCAGCCGATCGATTCCGCAACGGGAGCGTTGCTCCGCATTGTAGGCGGGCGTCGAAGGGGCATACCAGCCGCGCCTGCCACCGGATTTCTCGATGACGATGGCATGTTTCGCGAAGACGCGCGCATAGCACGCGGCATTGTCGTATCCCCGCGACTGGGCAACCCGAAGCCCCGCGCTATAGGCAGAGCCTTGCTGGGCCACGGCCGGCCCGCTCAGGCAGGCTGCGACAAACGACATTCCCCAGATCAAGCGCATCGGCATCGTCCCCAGCTCTGACGTAGGGGCACAGACAGGCCGTTCGTCGTCAAGGCGTGCAGGATTGGCCTTAGGTCGAACCTTACGAAACCGTCATCTTCAGGCCAAAGCCGCGTAAGGCGGCAAAGGTCATGGTCCTCCTCACGAGCAGGGCAAAGCACCCTGTCGCTCCACGAGGTTCCGCCATGACGACACAATCTGAAAATCGCAAATCCATCCTGAAGCGCGGCGCCCTTCTCGCCGGCACCGCCATTCTGGGCATCGGCCTCGCCGCCGGCATCGCCGACAGCGCCCTGATGCAGAACCACAGCGCCTTCGCCCAGCCCATCCAGCTCTCGGGCGCCCAGACCTCGCTGCCTTCCTTCGCCGACCTCGTCGACAAGGTGAAGCCCGCCGTCGTCTCGGTCCGCGTCAAGACGCAGGTCGCCGCCGACAAGGACGGCCAGAGCCTGGACGATCTGCCGCCGGAACTGCGCCGCTTCTTCCGTGATTTCGGCGGCGAGGACGGTGGCCGCCAGAGCAAGCCGAAGCCGCAGATCGGCATGGCCCAGGGCTCGGGCTTCTTCGTCAGCCAGGACGGCTATGTCGTGACCAATAACCACGTCGTCGAGCATGCGGTCGAGGTCCAGCTCGTGACCGACGCCGGCAAGACGCTCGACGCCAAGGTCGTCGGCACCGACCCGCGTACCGATCTCGCCCTGCTCAAGGTCAAGGACGCCGGCAATTACCCCTACGTCCAGCTCGCAGATGCCAAGGCGCGCATCGGTGACTGGGTGCTCGCGATCGGCAATCCCTTCGGTCTGGGTGGCACGGTTACGGCCGGCATCGTCTCGGCGCAGGGACGCGATATCGGCTCCGGCCCCTATGACGACTTCATCCAGATCGATGCGCCGATCAACCGCGGCAATTCGGGTGGCCCGACCTTCAACCAGAATGGCGAAGTCGTCGGCGTCAACACTGCGATCTACTCGCCGTCGGGCGGCAATGTCGGCATCGCCTTCGCGATCCCCGCTTCCACCGTCAAGCAAGTGGTCGAGTCGCTGAAGAAGGATGGCACGGTGGCGCGCGGCTTCATCGGCGTGCAGATCCAGCCGGTCACCGGTGAGATGGCCGATGCCATCGGCCTGAAGGAAGCCAAGGGCGCGCTGGTCGCCGAGGCGCAGGGCAATGGCCCGGCCGCCAAGGCCGGCATCCGCCGCGGCGACACCATCACCGCCGTCAACGGCGAGGCGATCAAGGACGCCCGCGAGCTCTCGCGCAAGATCGCGACCTTCGCGCCGGGTACCAAGACCACGATCACCGTCTTCCGCGAAGGCAAGTCGCGTGACGTGACCTTCGAGGTCGGCCGCCAGCCGGCCGCTTGATCGGGATTGCATCGGGCTTCCCCGGAAAGCGGGTTTCGCTTTCCGGTCCGATGCTGAAGCAGGGTCCCTCGGTTTCCTGTCGCCCCAGCCCAGGGATCTTGCCGTCGCGGCGGCAGGCCGGATGTGTATCCTCCGGCCTGCCGTTTTTGCGTTTATTGAGATAGGGTTCGCCAATGCGACTCCTCATTGTTGAAGATGATGCCGAGGCTGCGGCCTATCTGACCAAGGCGCTCCGCGAGGTCGGCCATGTCGCCGACCACGCCGCGGACGGGCTGGAAGGCTATGCCATGGCCGAGGGCGGCGGTTATGACGTGCTGGTCGTCGACCGCATGCTGCCCCGCCTGGACGGGCTGTCGCTGATACGCTCGCTGCGCGAGCAGAAGGACGAGACACCGGCCTTGATCCTGTCCGCGCTCGCCCAGGTCGATGACCGGGTGAAAGGCCTGCGCGCCGGCGGCGACGATTACCTGCCCAAGCCCTATGCCTTCTCCGAGCTGCTCGCCCGCGTCGAGGTGCTGGCGCGCCGCCGTGGCGCTCCGGCTTCGGAGCCCACCACCTATCGCGTCGGCGAGCTGGTGCTCGATCGGCTGGCTCATCGCGTCACCCGCGAGGGGCAGGAGGTCGTGCTGCAGCCGCGGGAGTTCCGCCTGCTCGAATATCTGATGAAGCATGCCGGACAGGTCGTGACCCGCACCATGCTGCTGGAGAACGTCTGGGATTATCACTTCGACCCCCAGACCAATGTCATCGACGTGCATGTCAGCCGCCTGCGCGCCAAGGTCGACAAGGGCTTCGAGCCGCCGATGATCCACACCATCCGCGGCGCCGGATACATGGTCCGTGACAACGCGTGCTGACGTCTCCCCGCCGCCGCGCCAGCGCTTCCTGCCGACGCTATTCCGCACGACGGCCTTCAAGCTGACGGCGGCCTATCTCGTCATCTTCGCGCTCTTCGCCGCCTTCGTGCTCGGCTATGTCGCCTGGAACGCGCAGCGCCTGCTGACCGACCAGATCCGCTCGACCATCGACGCCGAAATTCAAGGGCTCGCCGAGCAGGCGCGCCAGGGCGGCATCCGCCGGTTGGTCAATATCGTCGAGCGTCGCTCGCGGGGGCCGGGCGCTTCGCTCTATCTCGTGACGACGCCGGTCGGCGAGCGCGTCGCCGGCAATGTCGAGGCGATTCCGCCGGGCACGCTCGACAAGCCCGGCGAGAGCGAGATCGAATATTCGCGCACGGCCGAAGGCATCGATACGCCGAGTCGCGCCATCGTCCGCGTTTTCGTGTTGCCGGCCGGTTTCCGTCTGCTGGTCGGGCGGGATCTCGAGGAGCGCGACCGGCTCGGTGCGGTGATCCGCCGGGCGATCGGCTGGTCGCTGGCCCTGATCTTCATCCTTGGCTGTTTCGCCAGCTGGTTCGTGGCGCGGCGCGTGCTGAAGCGCATCGACGGCATGAGCGATACCGCGCATGGCATCATGGAGGGCGACCTCAAGGGTCGGCTCGCCATCACCGGCACCGGCGACGAACTCGACCGGCTCGCGCTCAATCTCAACGCGATGCTCGACCGCATCGGAGAATTGATGGCCGGCATGCAGCAGGTCACCGACAACATCGCCCATGATCTCAAGACACCGCTGACCCGCCTGCGCAATCGCGCCGAGGAGGCTCTGCGCACCGCACAGTCGCCGGATGAGCTGAGGGGCGCGCTCGACGGCGCGATCGAGGAGGCGGACAACCTGATCCGCGTCTTCAATGCGCTCCTGATGATCGCGCGGCTGGAGGCCGGCCGCATCAGCGAGAACATGAGCGAACTCGACATCTCCGAGATCGTCTCCGGCCTTGCCGAGCTCTACGAGCCGCTGGCCGAGGAGGCCGGACTTTCGCTGACCTGCGAGGTCGCTCCTGGCCTGAAAATCCCAGGCAATCGCGAACTGATCGGGCAGGCGCTCAACAACCTGATCGACAATGCCCTGAAATACGGTGCCCCGGAGCGGGGTGGCGATGGCGCGGTGATCGTTGCCGCCCGGCAGGTCGGCGATCAGGTCGAGCTTTCCGTCGCCGATCACGGCCCCGGCATCCCGGAGACAGATCGCGGGCGCGTGCTCGACCGTTTCGTCAGGCTCGACACCAGCCGCAGCAAGCCGGGCTTCGGTCTCGGCCTGTCTTTGGTGGCTGGCGTGGTGCGTCTGCATGGCGGCCAGCTCAGGCTGGAGGACAATGCGCCGGGCCTGCGCGTCGTCATCCTCCTGCCGGCCAATAGCCCCAAGCCTGTGGACACGCCGGCCCTCGCCGAGCCTGCCGCCTCGACAGCGGCGCCAAACCCTGCTGGCCTGCCCAGCCACTGAGGCAGGACGAAGAACGATGGCGGAACGGCTCTGTGACAGGCTCTCGGCGGCGCCGGTTCTGCCGGCGAAGGCCAAGGCCGAGGCGCTGCTGAAGCGCGAGCTGATCGAGCGCCTCCATGACGAGGAAGCGGCTGCGGCGCTCAAGGCGCATCTGGCGGAGCATCCGCTGAGCGCTGCGCTCGTGGCCGGCATCCTCGCCCATTCCCCCTTCCTGACGCAGATCATGCGCTTCGATCCCGTCGGGTTGCTCGCCGCCCTGACAGAAGCGCCGGAGGCTCGTCGCGACGCCCTGCTCGCCGGCATCGCGGCTTTTGCCGGAACAGGTTGTGAAACTGCCGACCTGATGCGGGAGCTGCGCCGCTTCCGCCGCTCGATGGCGCTTCTGATCGCGCTTGCCGATATCGGCGGTGCCTGGGATGTCGAGACCGTGACCGGCGCGCTGACCGCGACCGCCGATATGGCAACGCGCCTCGCCACCAACCATGTCCTGCGTCAGGCCGCCGATCTCGGCCGGATCAATCTCCTCGATCCCGCCGATCCGGGCCTCGGTTCCGGCCTCGTCGTGCTGGCGCTCGGCAAGCATGGCGCGAGCGAGTTGAACTATTCTTCCGATATCGACATCGTCGTCTTCTTCGATCCCGAAGCGGCGGAGGCGGCTGGCGTCGGTGAGCCCACGAGCTTCTTCGTCAAGCTGACCCAACAGATCGCGCGGATCATCCAGGAGCGTACGCCGGATGGCTACGTCTTCCGCGTCGATCTGCGGCTGCGGCCGGACCCGGCCTCGACCCATGTCGCGGTCTCGCTGCCCTCGGCCTATTCTTATTACGAGACGGTCGGCCAGAACTGGGAACGCGCCGCCATGATCAAGGCGCGGCCGATCGCAGGCGATATCGAGGTCGGCCGGCGCTTCCTTGGGGATCTCGCGCCCTTCATCTGGCGCAAGTATTTCGACTTCGCCACCATCGCCGACATCCACGCGATGAAGCGCCAGATCCAGACCGTGAAGGGCCACGAGACCATTGCGGTGGCCGGTCATAACGTGAAGCTTGGCCGTGGCGGCATCCGCGAGATCGAGTTCTTCGTCCAGACACAGCAGCTGGTCTTCGGCGGTCGCCGTCCGGCCCTGCGCGGCCCGCGCACGCTGGACATGCTCGGCGAATTGACGACGGAAGGCTGGATCACGTCGCAGGCGCGCGACGAGCTCTCCGAATCCTATCGTTGGCTGCGCACCATCGAGCACCGCCTGCAGATGCAGGCCGACGAGCAGACGCAGACCCTGCCCAAAACGGCGGGCGATCTCGAAGCCTTCGCCCGCTTCTGCGGCTATCCCTCGACAGCCGCCTTCGGCAAGGCGCTGACGGCGCATGCGAAGCGTGTCGAAGGGCATTACGCCCTTCTGTTCGAGGAGGGGCCGAGCCTCGCCTCCGAGGCGGGCACGTTGAGCTTCACGGGCTCCGAGGCCGATCCCGAGACGATCGAGACGCTGGGCAAGCTCGGCTTCCGCGATGGGACGACCGCGGCGGAGACCGTGCGCGGCTGGCATTTCGGCCGCCGGCCCGCCGTCACCAGCGCCCGCGCCCGCGAGGTGCTGACGGAGCTGACTCCGGCCTTGCTCGTCGCGCTCGGCCGCACCGCCGATCCCGATGGCGCGCTTGCCCATCTCGACAATGCCTTCGTCCGCATGCCGGCGGCGGTCGAACTGCTGACGCTGCTGCGCTCGCATGACTCGCTGCTGACGCTCTTCGCCGAAATCCTCGGCAGCGCGCCGCGCCTTGCCAAGGTCGCGGCCCTGCATCCGCATGTGCTCGACGGCGTCATCGATCCCGCCTTCGGGCAGGCGGTGCTCGATGTCGCGGCGCTGGAGCGCCGCATCCGCAACTATGTCGGCTCGCCGCCGCCGAGCGTCGAGGACGGGCTCGACCGCCTGCGCGACGCGGCCCGGCAGGAGAATTTCCTGGTCGGGGCGCGGCTGCTCTCCGGCGTCTATCCGGCGCAAGGGGCGGGACAGGCCTATTGTGCGGTGGCCGAGGCTTGCCTGCGCGTCGCTTTCGCCGACACGCGCCGCTCCTTCACGGAAGACCATGGCGTGATCGAAGGGGCGCAGACTGTCGTGCTCGGCCTCGGCCGGCTCGGCGCGGGCGAGCTCACGCCCTCATCCGATCTCGACCTGATCCTGCTTTACGACCGGCCGGAGGACGCCGGCCCGAGTGACGGCGCCAAGAGCCTCGATCCCGTCACCTGGCATGTCCGCTTCACCCAGCGTCTCGTCGCGGCGCTGACCGTGCCGACACGACGCGGCACACTTTATCAGGTCGACATGCGCCTGCGCCCGACCGGCAACAAGAGCCCGGCCGCGACCCAGTTCGCCGGCTTCGAGGCCTATCATCAGGGCGAGGCCGAGATCTGGGAGGAGATGGCGCTGACCCGCGCGCGCGTCGTCGCCGGCGATGCCGAGTTGGCGAAGCGGGCGGAAGCCTCGATCCGCGCGATCCTCGCGCGCAAACGCGAGCCGGCCAAGGTCGCGGCGGCCGTCGCCGAGATGCGCGCGCTGATCGCCAAGGAGAAGGGCGAGAAGGACCCCTGGGACCTGAAGCTCGCGGCCGGCGGCATCACC
Source organism: uncultured Allobosea sp. (assembly GCF_945957345.1). Classification (GTDB taxonomy): domain Bacteria; phylum Pseudomonadota; class Alphaproteobacteria; order Rhizobiales; family Beijerinckiaceae; genus Allobosea. The sequence goes on from NZ_CAMFKW010000002.1 coordinate 56,929, forward strand.
GATCTCGATTTTCTCGCCCAGTTCCTGTTGCTGGCCTACGCCAGCGAGCATCCCGGCCTGATCGTCAACGACACGGCCTCCGTCTTCACGGCGGCAAAGGCTGCAGGATTGTTGTCGCAAGGGGATGCCTCGGCCTTGCTGGAGGCGCATCGCCTGATTGGCGACGTCCAGCTCTGGCAACGCTTCACCGTGGAAGAGGCTTTCGATCCCAAGGCCGTGCCGCCCCGGGTACTGCGCCGGATCGCGACCGCGGTCGGCCGGCCCGATGCGAAGGTTCTGAAGGCGGAGCTGGACGAGGTCCGCTCCGGCGTACGGGCGATCTTCACCCGCATCCTGGCGAAGGCGAAGGCTGGTTGAGCCTCACGCCGCCTGCGCGGTGACGCGGCTGGCGCCGCCGTCGAGCGGCAGGTGGACCATGACGATGGTGCCGGCGCCCATCGCCGAGCGGAGCCGAAGCGAGCCGCCATGCAGCTCGGTGAGCGAGCGGGCGATGGCGAGACCGAGCCCCGAGCCCTTGTAGCTGCGCACCAGATCGCCCTCGACCTGCTCGAACGGCCGGCCGACGCGGTCGAGCTTCTCCTTGGGGATGCCGATGCCGGTATCCTCGATGAAGATGTTGAGCGCGCCGGGAACATGGCGGGTGCGGACCGCGATCCGCCCGCCTTCCGGGGTGAACTTGGCGGCGTTGTCCAGGAGATTGCCGAGGATTTGGTAGAGCGCGTGCGGATCGGCCTCGATATGGGTGTCGAGCGGGCCTTCGATGGCGAGCACGAGCTGCTTGCGCTCCACTTCCGGCTGGACTTTTTGCAACGCCTGGTCGAGCACCGGACCGAGTGCGATTTCGGCCTTTTCCAGCCGCATCCGGCCGGATTCGATGCGGGACATGTCGAGGATGTCGTCGATGATCCCGAGCAGGTAGCCGCCGCTGGTGCGGATGTCGCGGACATAGTCGGTGTACTTCTCGCCGAGCGGGCCGAACAGGCCGTTCTCCATGATCTCGGAGAAGCCGATGATGGCGTTGAGCGGCGTGCGCAGCTCATGGCTCATATTGGCGAGGAACTCGGACTTGGCGCGGTTGGCGCTCTCGGCGACGGCCTTCTGGTCCAGGTAGCGCTCGGCCAGTTCGGCGAGCTGCTGGGCCTGGGCCTCGAGCTTCTGGCGCGAGGCCTTGAGATCGGTGACATGCATCAGGAGCTGGTGCTCGGACTGGGTCAGCCGCTCTTCCTGCTGCTTGAGCTTGGTGATGTCGGTGCCGACCGAGACCGAGCCGCCATCCTTGGTGCGGCGGCCGTTGATCTGCAGCCAGCGGCCATCGGAGAGGCGGGCCTCGTAGGAGGCGCCGGAGGTGCCGCGCTGGACCCGCATCGGCTCGCGGTCGATCTGCGGCTGGGCGGAGCGCTCCATGATCTCGTCATAGGAGGCGCCGGATTGCAGGGCCTCGGCGGGGAGCTGATGAAGCTGCTGGTACTTGGCGTTGCAGAGCACGAGGCGATTGTCGGCATCCCACAGCACGAAGGCTTCCGAGATCGCCTCGACGGCGTCGCGCAGGCGGGCATCGGCGGTGGCGGTGCGCTCGGCCATGCGGCGCTGCTCGGAGATGTCGACGACGATGCCGACGAGATGGCGCGAGCGGGTGCGGCGGTCGATCACCAGCTCGGCGCGGGCCTTGAGCCAGATCCACTCGCCGGTGGCGGAGCGGACGCGGAACTCGCGGTCGAGATGGTCGGCCTCGCCGCGGCTGACCGCGTCGGCGAGCGCATAGAGGTCGACATCCTCCCGGTTGATGAAGCTCGAAACCTCGCCGAACGACATGTACTCGCCGGCGCGATCGTAGCCGAGCAGCGCATACATCGAGTCCGACCAGTAGATCCGGCCGCGAGCGAGGTCCCAGTCCCATAGGCCGCAATGGCCGCGGTTGAGGGCCGTGTCGATGCGCTCGCGCACGCAGTCGCAATCCTGGTCGGCGGCGCTCGCCCGCTTCGACTGGAACATGAAGGCGAGCGTGGTGACGCAGAGCACGAGACCGGCGGCGCCGAACAGCAGGATCAGGCCGGAGCGGCGAAGCTGCCAGGTGGAGAGCGCCTGCGAGATCGGCTGCAGCACGGCGACCTGCCCGAGCGGGGCGGCAAGATTGCGCACGCTGGCGAAGACATCGGCGCCGTTCGGCAGGGTGATGCGCATCACGCCTGCGCGGTCGCCGAACACGGTGAGCGGCTGTGTCTGGCCCAGGAAGTCGACGAGCGTGCGCTGGGTCTGGCCGATCACCGGCTCGCTGGCGATGACGCGGCCATCGGCGCCGCTGACATGGACGAAGCGACCATGCGCGGCAAGGTGGCGGGTGGTCAGGGCGGCGAGGACGGCCGCCGGTTCGCGGCCTGCCAACGTCGCGGCATCGAGCTCGCGGGCGACCAGCGCCGAGACGAGGTCCATGTCGCCGGCCGCGTCAGCGAGGGCATCCTCGCGCATAGCCGAGGACTGCATCAGCGCGCCGGCGCCGAGCAGGATCAGGAAGAGCCCGACAAACGCGGGGATAACGGTGCGAAAGGCGGGTTCGAAGCTTTCGAACCGATGATACAACGGGTGCGTCAGCGACCGCGCTACACCCAGAATCGTATCGGCGCGCACAGGTGCGCAGCCCGCGTTGGCACGCGACATGCCCGGTCCCCCTTCGGAACATTACCGTCAGTAAGATCGGGAGACGTGCCGCATCCCCGCGAATCACTGTCAGTTGAATCCGAGCGCCTCCGTTTGTCTAGCCCTGAGTTGAGTCAGGAGTGTCGAATTCTCCTTTAGGTTGTAGTGCTTATCGCGATGAATCCTGCGCGGGTAATGAAACGTTAATCTTTTGGACAGGTCGGCGTTAACCATTCCGGAGAGCGCTCAGGCGAGCGCTCTTTCGGCGATGTCGGCGACGTCCCGCGACAGGTTCGGCAGGCGCGCGACAGTGCTCAAAGCCTCCTGCGCGAGGCGCTTGCGGCCGGGTTCCAGCATGCGCCAGCTCTTGAATGAGCCGAGCAGGCGCGAGGCGACCTGCGGGTTGGTCTTGTCGAGCGCGACGACGATATCGGCGACGAATTCGTAGCCCGCGCCATCGGCCCGGTTGAACTGGGTGAGGTTCGCCGCGAAGCCACCGATCAGCGCCCGCACCCGGTTGGGATTGCCGAGCGAGAAGGCCGGGTGCTGCATCAGCTTCTTGACCCGCTCCAGCGTGCCGGGCTCGGCGATCAGCGCCTGGGCCATCAGCCACTTGTCGAGCACCAGAGGCTCGCTTGCATAGGTCTGGGCAAAGCGCGCGATCAGCGCCTCGCGGCGTTCGCCGGGGATGAGTGTCATGGCTGCCAGCGCCGCAAGCCTGTCGGTCAGGTTGTCGCCGGCCGCGAACTGCTCTTCGCAAAGATCGGCAGCGTCTCCCGGAGCGGCAAGCGCCGCAAGCCCCAGCAGTTCGTTGCGTAGCGCCCGCCGCCCGGCCGAGGCCGCATCGGGACGATAGGCGCCGCTTGCCGCGAGAGCCCCGCGCAGGCCCGGCAGATCGCCGAGCAATGCCTTGCCGATCGCGCTCGACAGTTTGCGATGAGCGGCGAAGATCGCATCGGGATCGACATCCCCGCCGATCTCGCGGGCGATGTCGGCAGGCGCCGGCAGCCGCAGGACCTGTGCGGCGAAGGCCGGGTCGGACAGGGCATCGGCCGTGAGGAAGCCTCGCAGCGCGTCGCCGAGCTTGCTGGCCGTCGCTGTCAGCGCATTGGCATCGGCGCCGGGCTTGCCGGCGGCCACGAGCACGCGCGTCGCGACGCTCTGGAGAGATTGCCAGCGATTGAAGGAATCGCTGTCGGCCGAGAACAGCCGCAGCAGGTCGCTGTCGGACAGGTCGAGATCAAGCCGCGCCGGGGCCGAGAAGCCGCGCATCAGCGAGGGGATCGGCGCTTCCGCGACATCCTCGAAGGTCACCGACAGCGACGGCTGGTCGAGCACGACGAGCCCATCGCCTGCATAGGCGTTCGAGGCCGTCTTCAGCGGCAGGTCGCCCTTCGCGCCGACGAGGCCGAGCTTGATGGGCAGCACGACAGGGTGCTTCTCCGTCTGACCGGGCGTCGGTGGCGTGCTCTGCGCCAGGTCGAGCGTGTAGCGCTTCGCCGCGGCATCATAGCGCCCGGAGGCAACGATGGTCGGTGTGCCCGCCTGTTCGTACCACCTGGCGAAATGGTCGAGGTTCTGGCCGGAGGTTTCGGCGAAGCAGGCGAGGAACTCCTCGATCGTTGCCGCCGTGCCGTCGCAGCGTTCGAAATAGAGGTCCATGCCGCGCTTGAAGGCGTCGTCGCCGATCAGGACCTTGAGCATGCGGATGACTTCCGCGCCCTTCTCGTAGACGGTCGGCGTGTAGAAGTTGTTGATTTCCTTATAGGCGCGCGGCCGGACGGGATGGGCGAGGGGACCGGCATCCTCCGAGAACTGGGTCGAGCGCAGCGTGCGGACATCGGCGATGCGCTTCACCGGGCGCGAGCGCTCGTCCGAGGAGAATTCCTGGTCGCGGAAGACGGTGAGGCCTTCCTTCAGGCAGAGCTGGAACCAGTCGCGGCAGGTGATGCGGTTGCCGGTCCAGTTGTGGAAATACTCATGCGCGATGATCGCCTCGATCGAGGCGTAGTCGCCGTCGGTCGCGGTTTGCGGATCGGCCAGAACGTATTTGTCGTTGAAGATGTTGAGACCCTTGTTCTCCATCGCCCCCATGTTGAAGTCGGACACGGCGACGACATTGAACACGTCGAGATCGTAGTTGCGGCCGAAGACCTGCTCGTCCCAGCGCATGCAACGCACCAGCGAATCCAGCGCCCAGCCGGCGCGGTCGGCCTTGCCGGGCTCGACATAGACGGCGAGCTCAACCTTGTGGCCATCAGCGGTGAGATAGTCCTGCCGGACATGGTCGAGCGCGCCGCCGACCAGCGCGAAGAGATAGGCCGGCTTGGGATGCGGATCGTGCCAGACGGCGAAATGCCGATCGCCGCCGGGCAGTTCGGCGGCCGCGACGAGGTTGCCGTTGGAGAGCAGCACCGGCGCGTCCGCCTTCGCGGCCTCGAGCCTGACGGTATAGACGCTCATCACGTCCGGCCGGTCGAGGAAATAGGTGATGCGGCGGAAGCCGTCCGCCTCGCATTGCGTGCAATAGACCTTCGACGAACGGTAGAGCCCCATCAGCTTGGTGTTGGCGGAGGGGTCGAGTTCGGTCTCGATCGTCAGGGTGAAATCGTGCGGCGGCGGATTCGGGAACGTCAGCGCCTGTGGCGTTACGGTATAGGCGCCGGCGTCGAGCGGCTTGCCGTCGATGGCGAGCGATTTCAGCACCAGTTCGTCGCCGTCGAGCTTCAGCGGCGCGCCGGGCTGCCCCTCCGGATTGGGGCGTAGCGCCAGCAGGGCGCGGACCCGCGTCTTCTGCGGATGCAGGCTGACATCGAGATCGACCGTGTCGATCAGCCAGTCGCTGGGGCGGTAATCCTCGAGGCGGATCAGCGGGGCGTCTTCGGTACGCATGGAATCCCTGATGGCAAAGGTCAGGGAGCGTATGTAGCCCTTGCCGGGCGCCGTCGGAAGCCTCGCCGGCTTGGGCCTCAGTTGCCGGCCGGAACCGCGGGCTCCGCATGGCTCACGAGCCGGCAGACCTGCGGGCGGGCAAGGCGCACTGCGCGCTCGATCGCGTCGACCGCATCATGCACGGCGGCGACGTTGAGCGCCGGGTCAACGCGGCAATGGTAGTTGACCACGAGCCCCTTGGCGGTCTGTCGCACGCGCACGCTGTGGATGTCGTGGATCGGCCCCGCGACCTTCGCAGCCTCGCCCGCGAGCGCCTTGCCGATATCCTCGACGGTTTCCCAGGCGGCGTTGTGTCCATGGGGCTGGCCGGTCTCCATCGGCTCGATATGGGTCTCGACCTCGGTCTCGCCGCCGAATTCGGCCCGGATCGCGCTTTCCAGTCGGGTCGCGATCTCATGGGCGTCGCCGAGCGGCAGGCTCTGGTCGACCTCCATGTCCAGGCTGACCGAGAGCTTGTCGCCGATCGAGTGGACGGTGACGTGATGCACCGGGATCTTCAGTTTCAGCGCGATCAGCAGCACGCGCTCCAGTGCCGTTTCGTCGTCGACCTGCACGGGATCGGCGGTGATCGTGATCTCGGCCCCGGGCTCGGCCTTCAGCAGGGCGTCGGCAAGCTGGGCCTTGATCGCGACCACTCGGTCGAGCGGCAGCGTCCGTGAGACGCTGATGCCGATCTCGCCATGGACGCGCCCTCCCGCCGGGCGCACGCGCAGCCAGTTGATGCCGACGACGCCGGACACGCCGCGCGCAACCTCGCGCAGGGTCTCGCTGACACCTTCGGGCGCTGCATCCATCAGCGTATCCAGCACGCGCCGGGCGAGGCGATAGGCCGAGAAGGCGGTATAGGCCGCAATGGCGAAGGCCGCGGCGGTATCGGCGCGCTCGAAGCCGTACCAGATGCCGACGAGGCCGACGAGCACCAGTGTCGAGCCGATGAAATCGGCCGAGAAATGCGTGGCCTCGCCGGCAAGCGCCTCGCTGCCGGTCTCCTTGGCGACCTTGGTCAGCGAGCGCCAGCGGATGGCGTCGACGATCATCGAGAGCACGAGCACGCCGATGACGAGCGGCGTCACCTCGACATGCGCGATGACATTGGTCCAGAGCCGGTTGCCGGCCTCCCACAGGATCGCGCCGGCGAGCGTGAACAGGATGGCGGTTTCGACCAGCGCGGCGAGCGCCTCGACCTTGCCGTGACCGTAATGGTGTTCCTCGTCCGCCGGCTTGTCGGAAACCCGCACGGCGAACCATGTGAACAGCGTCGAGCCGACATCGACCAGCCCTTGCAGGGCGTCGGTGAGCAGGGCGAGCGAGCCGGAAATGATCGCACCGACGATCTTCGCCGCCGTCAGCAGGATCGTCGCCATCACCGAAAGGATCGCGGCGCGCTGCTTGATCTGCGCGATCTGGGCGGGCGTGGCGCGCACGGCCGATGCCGTCGCCGGCCCGTCTTGCGTTGTCGTCATGGCGCGTCCTGTTCAGATGGCTTGGCGAGTTGGTCTGGAGTGCCGATGCTCTTGCCTGATTTGGGAAACGGATCAACCCTGCCGCCCCTCAACGAGGAAAGACGATGCGATATCTCCACACCATGGTGCGCGTGACCGATTTGGATCAGGCGCTGGATTTCTACGTCAACAAGTTCGGGCTGGTCGAAACCCGCCGCATCGAGAACGAGAAGGGCCGCTTCACGCTGGTCTTCCTCGCGGCTTCCGACGATCTGGCCGAGGCGAAGGCCGGCGCTTCGCGCGGCCGGCCGACGCTGGAGCTGACCTATAACTGGGACCCGGAGAACTACACCGGCGGCCGCAATTTCGGCCATCTCGCCTATGAGGTCGACGATATCTACGCGACCTGCGACAAGCTGATGAAGGCTGGCGTCACCATCAACCGCCCGCCGCGCGACGGCAACATGGCCTTCATCCGCTCGCCCGACAACATCTCGATCGAATTGCTCCAGAAGGGCGATCCGAAGCCGCCGGCCGAGCCGTGGGCGAGCATGCAGAACACCGGGAGCTGGTGAGGTCTTGGTCGGCGTCTTCTGCCTGGGCATCGCGACGCTGGACTATGTCTACAGCGTCGAGACCATGCCGACGCGCGGCGAGAAATACCGCTCGCGCGGTCTTGCCGTCGTCGGCGGCGGCTGCGCCGGCAATGCCTCGGTCGCGATCGCGCGTCTCGGCGGTGCCTGCTGGCTGGTGACGCGCCTTGCCGATGATCTGACCGGCGACCAGATCGTCGCCGATCTCGAATCGGAAGGCGTCGACACGGCCTTCGCCCGCCGCGTCGCGGGGCTGACTTCTCCGGTCTCGGCCATCCTCGTCGATGCCGAGGGCGAGCGCATGGTGATCTCGCATTCCGACCCGGCGATGCCTGAGGATGTCGACTGGCTACCTGCAAGCTTGCCGAAAGGCGCAGGCGCCGTGCTTGCCGATACGCGCTGGGGGGAGGGGGCGCTCGCCGCCCTGAAGCTCGCCCGCGCTGCCGACGTGCCGGGTGTGCTCGACGGAGACCGCCGGCCGCCGCATCCCGATCTGGTGGGCACGGCGAGCCATGTCGCCTTCAGCCAGCAGGCCTTGCGCGAGATCTCTGGCGAAGAGGACCCGCGCGCCGGCCTTGCCAAGGTCGCGGCCGGTGTCCCGAGTTGGCTTGCGGTCACGCTCGGCAAGGAGGGCGTCCTGTTCATGGACGGCGGCGAGGTCCGGCACAGCCCGGCTTTCGCCGTCGAGACGGTGGATACGCTCGGCGCCGGCGATGTCTGGCACGGCGCCTTCGCGCTGGCGTTGGCCGAAGGGCAGGCCGAGCCGGCAGCGATCCGCTTCGCCTCCGCGGCGGCTGCGATCAAATGCACACGCTTCGGCGGCCGCAGCGGTGCGCCGAAACGTGACGAGGTCGAGCGTTTCCTGGCGCAGGCCGGCTCCTAGCCCGTTCAAAAGCTCTGCTCTCTCCAACGTCGCGCAGTCGTCATGCGCGTCGGGCATCTGACCCGGCGCGCGCTGCCGCGCATCGGTCGAGCTCAGGAGAGAGCATCATGCTGGCGATCCAGGGTCTGAAGTGCATCTATGATACCACGGGGAAGGGTTGGTCGATCGAACTCGTCCTGCGGGCCGATGGTGAGGAGGCCGTGCGCCGCTTCGATGTCGAGGGGGCCGAGGATGCCGAATTGCTGATCGAGGCCTTCGAGGATTCCTCGGCCAGCGCCTTCGATCCGGAAACCGGCGAGATCGTCTTCGGTTACGAATATCTCGACCTCGACGAAGTCGATGAAGAGGACGAGGACGGCGAGGAAGCCGACGAGGATGAGGAAGACGAGGCGGAGTCCGATGAGGATAACAAGCCCAAGGCTTGACGCGTAGGCTTCCTGCCGGGCGGTTTCGCTCCGGCTATGACGATGAGCCCGGAGAGGTGGCTGCCTCGCCGGGCGAGCACGTTGCGGCGGTTGCCATAATTCGGACTTTTGGGTGCTGGTATCCGCGCAAAGATCAGATGCAATCTGCACGATGTGCTGGACGCGAAGACGGACAGGGAATGACACAGGAACAGGATGAAGATCAGGTCGCGGAGGCGCCATCGGCCGCTCTCGCGACCTTGGCCGAGAAGGCGAGCGTCAACGGCGCGGCCAGCAAGAAGCGCGGCGTCTGTGCGGTAAGCGGCCAGGAGATGGCGCGAAAAAACCTCATCGAGATCGGCACCTTGCGCCCGGCTCTCGTCGACCATATCCGCGCCGACTTTCCCGATCTGCCGGACCACGCGCTGATCAGCCTGAAGGAGCTCGCGCGCTACCGCACACGTTATGTCGAGGAGATCCTGCGCGAGGAGCACGGCGAATATTCCGACCTCGACCGCGAGGTCGCCGAGAGCATCGCCCGGCAGGAAACCATCGCCGAGAACACCGAGGACGATTTCGAGGAGCACCGCACGCTCGGCGAGAAGCTCTCCGATCATCTCGCGAGCTTCGGCGGCTCCTGGGCCTTCCTGATCAGCTTTGGTTTCGTGCTGGTTATCTGGATGGCGATCAATGCCCTGATGGGCGAGGCCAAGGCCTTCGATCCCTATCCCTTCATCCTGCTGAACCTCGTGCTGTCCTGCCTCGCGGCGGTGCAGGCGCCGATCATCATGATGAGCCAGAAGCGGCAGGAATCGAAGGACCGCCTGCGCTCGCTCAACGACTACCAGGTCAATCTCAAGGCGGAGCTCGAAATCCGGCACCTGCACGAGAAGATGGACCATCTCGTCACGCGGCAATGGCAGCGCCTCGCCGAAATCCAGCAGGTTCAGCTCGAAATGCTGCAGGAGGCGCAACTGCCGAAGGTGCGGGCGAAGCGGCGCAAGAAGCCCGCGGTGAAGAAGAAGCGCACGAAGCCGGTCGAGGCGCTCGCCGCTCCCGCGCCCGACAAGCCGGAGGGCGAGGCTTAGCCGCCCTCCGCTTGACTCGCCTCCCGCGCGCCGGTCTTTTCGTCGGCAAACGAATCTGCCCGGGAGGATGAGGATGATTGCTCCGCGTTTTGTGCCGATTGGCGCGCTTTTCGCAGGTCTGGCGCTCACGGCGGCCGCGCAGCCGGCCTTCGCTCAGGGCCAGGTGACCGTCTATTGCTCGATCCTCGAGGAGCAGTGCCGCGAGGGTGCGGCGATGTTCGAGAAGGCGACCGGCATCAAGGTCGCGATGATCAGAAAGAGCACCGGCGAGGTCTATGCGCAGGTGAAGGCCGAGGCCAGCAATCCGCGTGGCGACGTCTGGTGGGGCGGGCCGGGCGAGCCGCATCTCCAGGCGGCCGACGAAGGCCTGCTCGACGAGTACAAGTCGCCGAAGCTGCCGGAACTGCATGACTGGGCGCAGCGCCATGCCGAGCAGTCGAAGTTCCGCACCAACGGCATCTATCTCGGCGCGCTCGGCGTCGGCTACAACACCGAAGTCCTGAAGAAGAAGGGCATCGCACCGCCGAAATGCTGGGCAGACCTGCTCGATTCCAAGCTGCGCGACGAAGTCCAGATCGCCGATCCCAGCTCCTCCGGGACGGCCTATGTCTTCCTCGCGACGACGGTGCAGCGCCTCGGCGAGGAGAAGGGCTTCGAGTTCCTCAAGAGCCTGCACAAGAACATCAGCCAGTACACCAAGTCCGGCATCGCCCCGGTCAAGGCCGCGGCACTCGGCGAGACGGCTGTCGGCATCGCCTTCATCCATGACATGCTGACGCAGAAGCTGCAGGGCGCGCCGATCGAAACGGTCGCTCCCTGCGAAGGCACCGGCTACGAGACCGGCTCGGTCTCGATCATCAAGGGCGGCAAGAACCCCGAAGCCGCCCGCAAATTCGTCGATTTCACACTCTCGCCCGATGCCCAGAACATCAACGCGAAGCTGAAGATCAATTCGATCCCGTCGAACAAGAACTCGCTGCTTTCGCCGGACGCGCCGAAATTCGCCGAGATGAAGCTGATCGACTACGACACCCCGCGCTGGGGCTCGCCGGCCGAGCGCTCGCGCCTGCTCAAGAAGTTCGACACCGAGGTCAAAGCACTGCCGCGCTGACCGTCTCTGCGACATTCGAGCTTGGTAGCACGGCCCCCGGTTTGTGCTACTAAGCTGCGATCCGGGCTCGGGCGCGTCGCGCTCGGCCTCAAGCCATGGGATCGCCACCGATGCTCCGCGCCACCTCCGTTCTCCGCAAGGCCGCCGTCAAGGCCGAGCGCGTCGTCGATACGCTGCCGCTGGGCCATCGCGATCGTGCGATCAATGGCGTGAGCGTCCGCGCGACGGGCGGGCTGGAATTCGCGATCTCGCTCGACAAGGCGACGATGCTGAACGACGGCGACGCACTGAAGCTGGAAGATGGCACGCTCGTCCAGATCAAGGCCGCGCCGGAAAGCCTGCTGGAAATCCGCGCCGAGAACCCGCTGCGACTGGTGCGCCTCGCCTGGCATCTCGGTGGCCATCACGTCCCCGCCGAGATGACGGCGGATGCCCTCTATGTCCCGAACGATGCCGCGCTTGGCGAATTGGTGCGGGGGCAGGGCTGCGCGATGACGGTGGTCGAGCGTCCGTTTCAGCCGGAGGCGGAGGTGCATCACCACGCCCACGGCGACGATTGCGGCTGCGGGCACGACCATCATCATCATGGCCACGACCATCACGATCATCATCATCATGGTCATGACCACGGTCATCACGACCACGGTCATGATCATGCGCACAAGCACGACCATGATCACAAGCACCAGCATATCCATGGCGAGGGCTGTGGCTGCGGCCATGACCACGACCATCACGGCCACGGCCACCACGATCATGGGCACGGTCATGGTGCCGCGCATGGCCACAAGGGCCACTCCCACGATCACTGAGCCAGCAAGCGTCGCGGAATTATTGCAAAGGCGGGCCTGAGGCCCGCCTTTCGCGTCTCAGGCCGCGTAGCCCTTGACCTGCGCCAGTGCGGTCATGACGCCGCGGAGTTCCGCGAGGCCGCGCAGGCGCCCGACGGCCGGGTAGCCCGGAAAGCTGCCCTTGCCGACATCGTCTAGCAACTCATGGCCGTGGTCCGGCCGCATCGGGATCTGCCAGGCGGCAAGGCCGGCAGCCTTGCGGCGCTGCTCCTCGGCCATCAATGCATCGACGAGCGCGACCATGTCGGTATCGCCGCCGAGATGTTCGGCCTCCATGAAGGAGCCGTCCGGGTCCTTGGCGACGTTGCGCAGATGCGCGAACCAGATCTTGTCGGCAAAGCGGCGCGCGATCTTGGGCACGTCGTTCTTCGGGTTGGCGCCGAGCGAGCCCGAGCACAGCGTCAGCCCGTTCGCCGGCGATTCGACCGAGCCGAGGATGTAGGCGATGTCGTCCTCGGTCGAGCAGATGCGCGGCAGGCCGAACAGCGAGCGCGGCGGGTCGTCCGGGTGGATGCACATGCGGATGCCGACTTCCTCGGCGGTCGGGATGATCGCCTCCAGAAAACGCTTCAGATTGGCGCGCAGCTTGTCATGGGTCATGCCGGCGTAGCGCTCGAGGATGCGGGCGAGGCCAGGCAGGTCGTAGCGGTCGAAAGCGCCGGGCAGGCCGGCCATCACGCTGGATAGCAAGCGGTCGCGATCGGCCTGCGAAGACTTCTCGAACCAGGCCCTGGCCTTGTCCATCACCTCGGCGGAATGGCCCTCGTCGGCGCCCTTGCGCTTCAGCATGAAATGATCGAGCGCGACATATTCATGCAGGTTGAAGCGCAAAGCCGTGCCGCCGCCCGGCAATTTGTGGGCAAGCTCGGTGCGGGTCCAGTCCAGCACCGGCATGAAATTATAGCAGATTACCTCAAGGCCGCAGGCGGCGAGGTTGCGCATCGACTGGCGATAGTTCTCGAAGATGGTTTCGAGATCGCCTTCGCCGATCTTGACGCTCTCATGGATCGGCAGGCTCTCGACCACCTTCCATTCCAGGCCAAGGCTCTTGTCGGCGCGGACGATCGCCTGGCGCTTCTCGATCTCCTCGACGCTCCAGACCACGCCATAGGGGATCTGGTGCAGCGAGTTGACGATGCCGGTCGCCCCGGCCTGCCGGGCCTGCGCCAGAGTCACGACATCGTCCGGCCCGAACCAGCGCCAGCATTGTTCCATGGTCTAATATCCTTGTGAGAGATGTCGCTGTGCCGGAGAGCGGTGTCAGGGGTCTTCGTGGGCGAGGCGGGAATCGTCGAAGGCGTCCGCATGGTCCTTCGCGATCGTGTCGATCGTCGCGAAGACGGTGCGCAGATGCGCGCGCATGGCGGCCTCCGCGCCTTTGGCGTCATGCTTCATCACGCAGGCGGCGATGATCCTGTGCTCGTTCAGGATCACCTCGGACCAGGATGGCGTCTCCAACGAGAGGCAGCGGACGCGGTCCATCTGGGCTTTCATGCCCTCGATCATGCTCCAAACGGCGCGGTGCCCCGCGATGCGCGAGATCTCGGCATGGAACACCTCGTCTAGGCGGAAGATCTCGGAGCGATCCCCGCGCCGGACAGCCTCTGCCTGCTGCTCGACCTGCGCGGCGAGCCGGCGGCAATCGGCTTCGCCGATGCGTTGCGCGGCCAGCACCACGGTGCGGCATTCCAGTGTCTCGCGCACGAACTGGCTGTCATGGACGGCGGCAAGGTCGATCGGCGCGACGAAGGTGCCGACCTGCGGGACGGCGACGAGGAAGCCCTCGTCGACCAGCCGCTTGAACGCCTCGCGGACCGGCGTGCGGCTGACGCCGAAGCGCAGCGCCATCCGCGCCTCCGACATCGATTCGCGCGGTTTCAGCGCGCCACTGATCACGTCGCTGCGCAGAACACTGTAGATCTGGTCGGTGCTATGTCGGGTTGCAGGGTGGGCCATTGCCAAGCTCTCGACGACTAGTATACTAGGATACTGATCAACCGGGGGCTGCGTCAACTTGGCAGGTTTCCGGTGCGAGGGGCGGGGCCGGATCGGAACGGTCGAGCCAGCGCAACATAACAATAAGCTCGCAAGCGGGCATCCGCATCTGGAGGAGAAATCATGACTCACGACAGCATCAATCGGCGTCATTTCATCGGCGGTGTCGCCGGTCTCGGCGTCGCAGCCCATGCACCGGGTGTGTTCGCGCAGCAGCTCAAGCTGCCGGCGTCCCCGCTCACGATCAGCGTCATCGACGTCGGCGGCGCGCTCGCTCTCGTGCAGACGCCGCTGGAGAACTACCCGAAGGCCAATCCCAAGGCCGTCTCGCGCATGGTCTTCACCAAGGCCCCGGCGCCCGAACTGCCCGCGAAGATCAAGGCCCAGCAGGCTGCCGGCCGCCTCGACATCGACATGGTCATCGGTGGCCTGGACGTGCTCTCGGCCGGCATCGAGCAGAAGCTCTGGGTCGACCTGCTGCCGCGCCTGCAGGCCGAATTGCCGAAGCCGGAAGATATCTATCTCAAGCCGGCACTCGCCATGCACAATCTCGGCCAGGGCCAGGGCATGGCGATGGTCTATTATCCGTCCGGCCCGCTGCTCGAATACATGCCGGACCGCGTCAAGCAGGTGCCGACCACGGCGGAAGAGCTGCTGGCCTGGACCAAACAGAACAAGAACCGCTTCTTCTACGGCCGTCCGGCCAATTCCGGCCCCGGCCGTACCTGGATCATGGGCTTGCCTTATCTCCTGGGTGACAAGGATCCGAAGGATCCGGAGAAGGGCTGGGACAAGACCTGGACCTATCTCAAGGAGCTCGGCGAGAACATCGAGTATTACCCTGCCGGCACCGGCCAGACGATGAAGGAGCTCGGCGACGGCTCGCGCGACATCATCATCTCGACCACCGGCTGGGACATCAATCCGCGCGTGCTCGGCATTGTGCCGAAGGAAGCCAAGATTCAGGCGCTCAAGGGTTTCCACTGGGTCACCGACGCTCAGTACATGATGATCCCGAAGGGCGTCTCCGACGAGAAGCTCAACGTGCTGCTCGACGTGATCCGCCACATGCTGACGCCGAAGCAGCAGGCCTACACCTATGACGAGGGCTATTTCTATCCGGGCCCGGCGGTGAAGGATGTGCCGCTCTCGATGGCGCCGGAATCCAGCCAGAAGGCCATCGCCGAGTTCGGCCGGCCTGAATACGACAAGCTGATCGCCGACAACCCGATGGAAACCCCGCTCAACCCGGACAAGATGGTCATCGCCTTCCGCATCTGGGACGAGACGGTCGGCGGCGCCAAGAAGAAGTAAGTCCGGTTGCGGCGGCGGGCTTGTGCCTCGCGCCCAGGCCCGCCGCCGGTTCCTTCGACCCCGTTCTCAGATCCATCCGGAAGCCATGACCATCAACGCAGCCTCGTTCCGCGAGCTCAAGCTCGATCGTCTGAGCCGTGACTTCGGCACCCATAACGCGCTCAAGGACGTCTCGCTGACGATCGGCAAGGGCGAGTTCATCGCGCTGCTCGGCCCGTCCGGCTGCGGCAAGTCGACGACGCTGAACCTGATCGCGGGCCTGCTGCCGGCGACCGGCGGCGGCATCTGGCTCGACGACAAGCGCATCGACCCGCTGCGGCCCGAAGAGCGCGGCTTCGGCATGGTCTTCCAGAATTATGCCCTGTTCCCGCATATGAGCGTGAACAAGAATATCGGCTTCGGCCTGAAGATGCGCGGCATGCCCAAGGCCGAGATCGACAAGCGCGTCGCCGAGGCCGCGGCGCTGGTGCGCCTGCAGGGCCAGACCGAGAAACTGCCCGGCCAGCTCTCCGGCGGCCAGCAGCAGCGCGTCGCCATCGCCCGCGCCATCGTGGTCGAGCCGCCGCTGGTGCTGATGGACGAGCCGCTTTCGAACCTCGACGCCAAGCTGCGCCTCGAGATGCGCGCCGAAATCCGCCGCATCCACAACACGCTAGGCGCCACCACGATCTACGTCACGCACGACCAGGAGGAGGCGCTTTCGCTCGCCGACCGCATCGTCGTGCTGCGCGACGGCCAGGTCCGTCAGGTCGGCACGCCGGAAGACCTGTTCATGCGGCCTGACCATCTCGACGTCGCCGAGTTCATGGGCTTCCGCAACAAGGTGAAGGGCAAGATCGCCGCGACCGCGGACGGCAAGGCGACGGTCGCTGTCGGCGATGCCCAGCTCTCCGGTCGTGCGCGCAACGCGGTTTCCGCCGGCACTGAGGGCTATCTCGCGATCCGCCCGGAGGACCTGCACCCGGTCGCGGCCGGCCAGCCCGGCCTCAAGGCGCAGGTCGTCTCGACCGAGTTCCGCGGCCGCGAGTTCGTCGGTTTCGCCCGCATGGCCGATGGCACGGATCTGTCCTTCCTCGCCCATGACAAGCTCTCGCCCGGCGAGGCGGTGACGCTCGCCGCCGATCCCGACCGCGTCCTCGTCTATGGAGCGGCGGCGTGAGCACGGACACCTCCTCCATTCCGCTGAAGCAGCGGCTGGCGGCGAAGGGGCTCGATGGACTGACGCTGCTCGTCGTCCCCGCGATCCTCTTCCTGCTGGCGCTGTTCATCTACCCGTTCCTCTACGGGCTCGTGCTCTCCTTCGAGCCGAAGCAGGGCGGCATGTTCGCCAATTACCAGCGCTTCTTCTCCGATCGCTTCCTCTACGGGACGATCGCGACGACGCTCTGGCTTGCTCTTCCCGTCACGGTCGCTACGCTCCTGCTGGCGATCCCGATCGCCTTCCGCGTCCGCCTGATGCAGAACCAGCGTCTGCTGACCACGATCCTGGTGATCCCGATCACGCTCGGCACCGTGCTCGTCGCCGAGGGCCTGTTGAACTACTTGGGGCCGCAGGGCTGGTTCAACCGCGTGCTGATGACCTTCGGCATCATCTCCTCGCCGGTGAAGCTGCTCCACAACTACTGGGGCGTGATGCTCTCGCTGGTCATCACCGGCTTCCCCTTCACCTTCCTGCTGACGCTGTCCTATCTCTCCGGCATCGATCCGGCGCTGGAGCAGGCGGGCGCGACGCTGGGCGCAGGTCCCTGGGAGCGCTTCAAGCACATCCTCTTCCCGCTGCTGCTGCCGGGGCTCGCGATCACCTTCTGCCTGAGCTTCGTGCAGGCCTTCTCGGTCTTCCCCTCGGCGGTGCTGCTCGGCGCGCCCTCGGGGCCGACCCGCGTCATCTCGATCGCGGCCTATCAGGCGGCTTTCGAGGAATACGACTACTCCATGGCTTCGGCCGTCGCGATGATCATGGGCGTGGTTCAGCTCGCCATCGTCGTCGTGGTCCTGGCCGCGCGCGGCCTGCTGTATCGCGGCCCTGCCGGCGGCGGAAAGGGCTGATCCCATGGTGAAAGACACCCGTCTCTCGACGAAGCTCTGGGCGGCCGCGAACTGGACGCTGATCGGCTTCTTCGTCGTCAACCTCTTCGCGATGATCGCGACGGTGGTGACCTCGTCCTTCTCGACGCGCTGGCTCGGCACCTGGCTGCCGGCCGGCTGGACGACGCGCTGGTATTCGGCCGCCTGGTCGGAGTTTCAGCTCTATGACGTGCTGCTCGTCACCTTCCAGATCGTCTTCCTGGTGGTGGCGCTCTCGGGCCTTATCGGCGTGCCCGCAGCCTATGCGCTGGCCCGCCGCGATTTCCCGGGCAAGAAGCTCGTCATGCTGCTCTTCCTGCTGCCGCTGCTGGTGCCGCCGATCACCTTCGGTATCCCGCTGGCGACGGTGCTCTACCAGACCGGCTTCGCCGGCCAGATGTCGGGTGTCGTGCTGGCGAACCTGGTGCCGACCGTGCCCTTCGTCATCCTGGTAATGATCCCGTTCATCGAACAGATCGACACCAAGATCGAGTCGGCCGCGCGCGTCTTCGGCGCCAACACTTTCAAGCTCTTCATCCATGTGCTGCTGCCGCTGCTCATGCCCGGCATCCTCGCGGCGCTGCTGCTGGTTCTGGTCAGGACGCTCGCGATGTTCGAATTGACCTTCCTCACGGCCGGCCCGACCAGCCAGACGCTCGTCGTCGCGCTCTATTACGCGGTCTTTGCCGCCGGTGTCCGCGCTGTGCAGTCGATCGACGCCATGGCGGTGATCTACATGGTCACGACACTGATCTGGCTGATCATCGCGCTGCGCTTCGTCAACCCGACGCAGATCGTCGCCCGCGCCAAGAAGTGATGGGGATCGGCGGCGCTCCCGCGAGCGCCGCCGCCACTTTCATGGGACGTCCGCGCGCTCGTCCTCATTGGCGGCGCTGCGGCTCCTGAACACCCGCCACAGCGATTTCTTGAGCCGCCGGGATGTCAGGTGTGCGCCGGCGGGCCGGCGCTCCAGCGTGATCTTCTGGTCGTGGTAGTCCTCGAGGCCGGGCCGGTGGCCGACGCTGATCAGCGTCGCCTCCGCCAGTTCTTCCTCGAACAGGCTGAGCAGCGAGGCCTGGCTCTCCTCGTCGAGTGCCGAGGTCGCCTCGTCCATCACGATGATATCGGGCTTTTGCAGCAGCAGGCGGGCGAAGGCGACGCGCTGGCGCTCGCCGCCGGAGAGGACGCGGTCCCATTCCTCCTCTTCCAGGTCGAGCTTTTTGGCGAGATAGCCCAGGCCGCAGCGTTTCAGCGCCGCGACGATCTCGTTGTCCGGGACGGTGCGGTCCGAATCCGGATAAAGCAGGATGGTGCGCAGGGTACCGTGCGGCAGATAGGGCTTCTGCGGCACGAAGGCGATCGACTGGCCGGCCGGCACGCGGATCGAGCCGGAGCCCCAAGGCCAGATGCCGGCAAGTGCACGGATCAGCGTGCTCTTGCCCGAGCCGCTCTCGCCCGCGATCAGCACCTTCGCGCCTTGCGAAATGGTGACGGTGGCATCGGCCACGACGACGCGGCCATTACTGTGGGCGATCGACAGGTTGTCGAGATGGATCGCGCCGTCATCGCTCTCGCCGAGCGCGATCCGCTCGTCCTTCTCCATGATCGTGCCGATATCCAGCGCCTCAAGCTCTTCCATCAGCTCGTCGACGCGAGTGACCGAGGCGAACCACTCGGCCAAGCGCACGAAATTGTCGACGAACCAGATCAGAGCCGCCTGGACGGCGCTGAACGCTGCGACGACCTGCACGACGGCGCCCATCGTGATGGCGCCCGTCAGGAATTTCGGCGCGATCAGCAACAGCGGTACGATTGGGAACAGCGCGCTGTTGGTATTGAGCACGAGCGCGATCACGCCCTGCTGGCGCACGATCCTGAGCCAGGCGGCGACGACCTTCCCATAGCTTTCGCCCACCGAGTTGCGCTCGTCGGCATCGCCCTTGATCAGCGCGATGCTCTCGGCATTCTCGCGCAGCCGCGTCATCTCGGCCCGGAACTGCGCCTCCATCTCGTTCTTGTGCGCGACGCGCGCGACCAGCGGCCGGCCGGCGAAATAGGCGCCGAGCGAGGCGATGGCCGCATAGATCACCGCGGCGATCGCCATGTAGCTGGGGATCACGATCATCGTGCCACCCAGCATGAACTCCGCCGAGCCCGCGACCTGCCAGAGGATCGCGGCGAAGGTCGCGGCTGTGACGAAGGCGGTGATCAGGCCGATGGCAAGCTCGACCAGCGGCTCGATCGCGAGGCGGACATCCTCGGCGATCCGGTATTCCGGAGCGGTCATGTTCCTGGCCAGGAATCCGAGGCGGTAGTAGCGCTGATCCGCGATCCACCAGCCGGAGAGGCGGCGCGTCAGGTTTTCGCGCCAGCGCACCTGCAGCAGCATGCGGCTGATGACGAGGCCGCACATCGACAGGGCGGCAGCTCCCAGCAGGAAAGGCAGCCAGCCGGTCGTTGCCCAGACGGCGCCGACATCACGCTTTTCGAGCGCATCGAAGAACCAGCGGTTCCAGCGGTTGATGCCGACGGCAGCGGCGGTCTGGGCCGCGATGAAGACGAGGACGGTGATCGTCAGCGCCCAGGCGCGCCAGCGTGTCCTGCCGCGCCAGTAGCGCAGCGCGACGCGGAAGAATTGGCGCATGCGGGAGCGTCGCGAAACGCGCGGAGCGTCGGCCATGTCCTATCCGTCTTGTCCTGAGGTCGGTACCGTCTTCATCGGCGTCAAAGCCATGGCTTCCAACGACCGGGCCGGGGGCGCGGTTCCATGGCGTCCGTGTCGGGCGGGACTTGCTCAGGGTGGCGGGACTCGAAAATCGTGCCGTGCCCCTCGCGTATCGCGGCGATTTGCTCCATATACGCCGCAGTTTCGCCGCTTCGGCAGCGTTTGACGGCACGGGTGCCCGGCGGCGACCCGGCATCACCGAAACAAGGCACCGGCAGGTCACCCGCGTTGAGCACGGATATTAAGACGACAGCAGACCGCGTCGAGGCGCGCTTCTGGCGCTTTTCCGTGGCGCCTATGATGGATTGGACCGACCGGCATTGCCGCGTCATCCATCGGCTGATGTCGCGCCATGCGCTGCTTTATACAGAGATGGTGACGGCGCAGGCCGTGATCCGTGGCGACCGCGAGAGGCTGATCGGTTTCGACACCATGGAACATCCCGTCGCGCTCCAGCTCGGCGGCAACGACCCGAAGCTCCTGGCGGAAGCCGCGAAGATCGGCGCCGATTTCGGCTATGACGAGATCAACCTGAACTGCGGCTGCCCCTCGGACCGCGTGCAGGGCGGAGCCTTCGGTGCTTGCCTGATGCGCGAGCCGGCGCTGGTCGGCGATTGCGTCGCGGCGATGAAGGCGGCGGTCAAGGTCCCCGTCACGGTGAAATGCCGCATCGGCGTCGACGATCAAGACCCGGAGACGGCGCTCGATGCGCTGACGGCTTCGGTGCGTGCAGCCGGCGTCGATGCGCTGATCGTCCATGCCCGCAAGGCCTGGCTGCAGGGGCTCTCGCCGAAGGAAAACCGCGAGATCCCGCCGCTCGACTATGAGCGCGCCTATCGCCTGAAAGCCGCCAATCCGGACCTGCCGATTGCGATCAATGGCGGCATCAAGGCTGCGTCCGAGTGGCCGGCGCATCTGGAAAAGCTCGATGGCGTGATGATCGGCCGTGAGGCCTATCAGAACCCCGAGATCCTGCTTCAGGTCGACCCGCTGCTCTTCGGCCGGGAGGCGCCGGTGACGGACGCCTTCGCGATGCTTGAAGCGCTGGAGCCGTATATCGCTGCACATCTGGAGCGGGGCGGGCGCGTGCATGCCTTCACCCGCCATCTCGTCGGCCTGTTTCCCGGCCGGCCGGGCGCGCGCCAGTTCCGCCGCCATCTCGCGGAGCATTGTGTCGGCGCCAATGCGACGCTGAGAGACCTTCGCGCGGCTATCGCACATGTCTCGCGCCGCGAGGCCGCTGCGGCCGCCTGATCGCGCGGGCCGTGCAGCTTCGACGGAATGGCCGGGCCATCGCTACGGTCCCCGTCCGATTACGATCATGCGGCCGCGCCGCGAGGTGGGAATGCGCGGTCGTTCCCAGATCAGCGCCGGTCCAGGTCCAGGCTCGCACGCCGTTTCAGGATATCGTCAAGCCGCTCGGGGTGGGATCGCCAAGGCGTCCCGGGCGAGATTGATTGCAGCATGGGTTGTTGTATGAATTGATCGATGCCATGTTTTGGCCATAATTCAGGGAGGGGAAATGGACGGCGTCTCACCCAGCGGTTTTGCCGTTGCACCAGGTCAATTCCGTATTGGCTCGGTGATGAACAAGACCTTCGCAATCCTCGGGCGTCAGTTCGGCAAGTTCGTGCTGCTGACGCTGGTGCCGATGATCCCGGTCTTCCTCGTGACGCTGGGGGCGTTGTCGTCGAGCGCACCTTCGCCGTCCGGCATCGCCATCGGTGCCATGCTGACCGCGCTCCTGACCTTCGTGCTTCAGACCGTGGCACAAGCGACAAGCCTCTATGGCGCCTTCCAGGAAATGCGCCAGCAGCCCTTCACCATCAGGGATTCCCTGAGAATCGGGTTCTCGCGTACGATTCCCGTCATCGGCGTCGGCATCATCGTTGGCCTCGCGACAGGGCTCGGCTTCCTGCTTCTCATCGTGCCGGGCGTCATCATCGGCTGCATGCTCTATGTCGCAGTCCCAGCCTGTGTGATCGAGAAGCTGGGCGTGACTGCCAGTACGAGCCGCAGCGTCGCACTGACCAAGGGCTATCGCTGGCAGATCTTCGGGCTGTTCCTGCTCGTCGTGGTGATCGCCCTTGTCGGCGCCTTCGTGCTCGCGAAGATCGGGGGCGTCGGTCTGGTGGGGCAGACGCTGAGCTTTGCCTGGCAGGTCGTCTCGACTGCCTTCGGTGCCGTCCTCTCCGCAGTGATCTATCACGACCTGCGCATGGCGAAGGAAGGCATCGACCTCGACACGCTGGCGAGTGTCTTCGACTGATCGATCCCCGTCCGCGCCGATCCTTCACGGACCGGTCGCGGCCGGCTCGTTCTTGTCGGCGCGGTAGCGCCCGAATTGCTGCTCGCGTTCGAGATGCGCCCGCTCCGCCGTGTAGAATGCTTTCAGGAAATCGAGCGTCTCAGCCGGCGGAACCGGCTCCGCCCAGCCGATCTTGCGGCAGATCTTCTCGCAGACCTGCCGCTGCATGCTGTGCGTATCGGGCGATGAGGGACGCCGCAGCAGCTCCTCGAGCACCTGCAATTCGAAGGCGCCATAGGCATCGAGCTGCTTGCGGCTGAAGACGAAGCGGCTCTGCGCTTCCGCGAGCTCGGCGAGCAGCGTCCGTCGCGGCACTGAGATGACCATGGTCCCGGCGATGAGATCGCCGGCGCGCAGATGGTCGCGGTTGAAGAAGGGCAGGGCCGAGAGCGCGACCGCCCAGCCGAAATAGCTCGCCGCCGTCCAGAACTCGGCACCGGCTCCGATCTTCGGCACGGCGAAGAACAGTCCGAGCGGCAGGAAGATCTCGACCTCGCGCGTCAGGTTGCGGGCGACGATCGCGCCGGGCAGGAGCGGGCCGCCGCTGCGGTCGATCACCTTGAGGTTGAC
Source organism: uncultured Allobosea sp. (assembly GCF_945957345.1). Taxonomy (GTDB): domain Bacteria; phylum Pseudomonadota; class Alphaproteobacteria; order Rhizobiales; family Beijerinckiaceae; genus Allobosea. The sequence continues at coordinate 79,863 of NZ_CAMFKW010000002.1, forward strand.
GATGCGCTTGCCCGGCGTCGCGCCCTGACTCTGCAGCTCGAAATGAATGAAATAGAGGTTCCGGAGCAGGAAGGACAGGAACAGCACGACCGTGAACGTCACCGAGCCGGTGACGCCGTGCAGCACCGTCAGGCCGAGCACTAGGAAGAGAAGGACCGTCGCGAGCATCCAGAACAGGAAGTCGATCAGGAAGGCGACGAGCCGCTCGCCATGGTTCGCGATATCCACCTCCAGCATGACGCCTTCCGGCGTGATGATCTCGCGCCGGTTGCGGGTGATGCCGTCGAGCAGACGGTTGATGCGGTCAAGTCGCTGAGCCATGGCTTCCACGCTTGCCGATCGAGAGGAAATAGGCCGCCCACAGCACGCCGGTCGCGCCGCCGATCGCGAAGCGCCAGGGCGTCGAGGCGACGAGCTGGCGCAGTCCGCCCTCGATGATCCCCGCGACGAAGAGCATCAGCACGGCTCCGCCGGCGAGTCCCGCCGCCGCCTTGCCGGCCATGGCGAGGCTGTCGAGGCGGTTGTAGCGGCCGGGAAACAGCACCTTCTCGGCGATGACGAGCCCACCCGCGCCGCACAGGATGAGCGCGCCGATCTCGGTCACGCCATGGATCGAGAGCCAGCCGATGAAGTCGACGAGCAGGCCGCGATTGTAGTGCAGCGCCAGGAAGGCGCCGAGGATGAGGCCCTGGTAGCCGAGCAGCAGCAGTGTCGGGACGCCGCCGAGCACGCCGAGCCCGAAGGTCATGATCCCGATCGTCGCGTTGTGGCGGAACAGGAAATTGGCGAAGACCACGAAGGAATCGACGAAGCCGGGCCAGGGCGCGAAGATTTCGGTCCGGCGCAACTGGTCGGCCGTGTTCGCCGGGCCGCGCCCGCCCGCCATGCTCTCGGGAACGAGCAGGCTGAACCAGGCCTCGTTCGGCAGCACCATCAGGTAGCCTATGGCGATCCCGGCTGAGACGGCGAGCGTCGCCAGCAGGATATGCCAGCCGGCCCCGCGAACCGCCTGGGGAAAGCCGCGCTTCAGGAAGCCACCGAGCGCCTCGAGGATGCCGACGCGCGGCCCGTAAACGACGAAAAAGGCCCGCAGCACCAGTCCTTCGAGATACAGGATCAGGTTGCGGTCGAGCGCGATCGAGCGCGCGACGGAGAGCGAGGAGGCGGCCGTCCGGTAGAGCAGGGGCAGTTCCTGCAATTCCTCGGCGGAAAGGCGCGACAGGCCCTTCTTCTCGACACGCGAAACGAGGCTGTCGAGCATTCGCCAGGCGGTCTCGCGATTCCGGCGGAATTCGGCGCTGCGCAGCGTGATGGTCGCGACCGGGGTGGGTGGAGCGGCGATTGGGGCGCTGTTCGGTTCTATAGCAGCCCCCTCTGCTTGATGGTGAGGTAGCGGTTGACGAGGCCGACAGCGAGGCCGCGCGGCGGGATTTCCAGGCAATGCACACCCATGCGCGCCAGCCGCTCCAGCACGACCGCGCGCTCGCGTTGCAGGTCGCGCGCGACGACCGCCTCGGCGACCGGCCGGAAGCCGGCGGGCTCGGCATCGACGATATCGGCCAGCAACGGGTCGCGCAGCGTGACGAAGATTACGGCATGGCGGTTGGCCATGCGCTGCAGGCTTTCCAGCAGCAGCCCGGCCGTGGTCGTGTCGATGAACTCGGTGAACAGGACGACCAGCGCCCGGCGCTTCAGGCGGGCGTTGAGCTCGGCGAGGCCCAGCGTGAAATTGGTCTCCTCGGCCCGGTAGCCGAGCTGGCCTGAGGCGTTCTGGAGCCGGGCGAAGGCGCTGCGGCCGGGCGAAGGCTGGACATATTGCCGGATGCGGGAATCGAAGCCGAACGAGCCGACATGGTCGCCGCTGCGCAATGCGACCCAGCCCATCAGCAAGCCGGCATGGATGGCGTGGTCGAGCCGCGGCCGCCCATCGATCGGCTCGGCCATCAGGTAGCCGGTGTCGAAGGCCAGCACGATCTGGTGGTTCCGCTCGATCCGGAATTCCTTCGACAGGAGCTTCAGGTGCTTGGCCGAGTGCTTCCAGTCGATGAAGCGGTTGTCGAGCCCCTGGACATGATCGCGCAGGGACTCGAATTCCGTACCCTCGCCCTTCTGGCGCTGGACCTTGATGCCGTCGATCGCATCGCGGCTGAAGAACTGCACGGCAGCCGAGGCGATGCCGCGGATATCGGGCACGACGTCGATCGTGAGCGCCAGCGGCCGGCGCAGGCTCCGTCCGGCGAGACCGAGCGGCCCGCGCCAGCGCAGCCAGAGCGCTTCGATGGTGATGCGCCCGCGCCGCAGCGGCCGGATCGGCAGCGCGGCCGAGCCCACGGCTGCGCGCGGGACATCGAGCCGGGCGGGCTCGGGCGGCGCGGCGTCGCCGCTCTGTTCCGGCAGGGCCTCGATGGACATCGGTCGCGACGCCCCCTCGATGGCGGCGCTCACGATCAATTGCCCTTCGCTGCCGATATAGAGGCGCGGAGGCGCATCGACCGTCAGGGCCAGACGCGAAGGCCGGACGCAGAGCACGGCATCGAGCCCGATCAGGGCCAGCACGAACAGGCCGAGATCGAGCGCGATCGGCCAGAGCGTGGCGTCGTGGATCAGCAGGCCGATGGCGACCGGCACGGTCGCCGCGAAGAGGAGGACGGCGCGCGGGGTCGGCCTGATCATCGCGGCACGGCGACTTGGTCGATGAGTTCGAGGATCACCTTGTCGGCGACGAGCCCGTCGATCTCGGCATTGGGTGCGAGCACGATCCGGTGACGGAGCAGGGGCAGGGCGATGTCCTTGACGTCGTCGGGGATGACGAAGTCGCGCCCTTGCGTCGCCGCACGCGCCCGGCTGGCCGAGGCCAGCATGGTCGCGGCGCGCGGCGAGGCGCCGGTCTCGATAGCCGGATGCTCACGCGTCGTGCGGACCAGGTCGACGATATAGCCGACCAGCGGCTCGCCGAGGGCGATCCCTCCGACCAGGGCGCGAGCCGCCAGCAACTGCTCTTCCGAGACCACGGAGGCGAGACCGAACTCCGCGAGCTTCGGCATGGCGGCGCGATGCCCATGGCGCGCGACGATGGCGAATTCCTCGTCGCGGTTGGGATAGGCGAGGTTGATCTTGAACAGGAAGCGGTCGAGCTGCGCTTCCGGCAGCGGATAGGTTCCCTGCTGCTCGATCGGGTTCTGCGTCGCGACCACCATGAAGGCCTCGCCCAGCGGATGGGTCGTACCGTCGATGGTGACGTTGCGCTCGTTCATCGCCTGCAGCAGCGCGGCCTGCGTCTTGGGCGGTGTACGGTTGATCTCGTCGGCGAGCAGGATGTCAGTGAAGATCGGGCCGCGCGTCAGGTTGAAGCTGCTGGTGCGGAAATCGAAGAGATTGGTGCCGAGCAGGTCGCCCGGCATCATATCCGGCGTGAACTGGATGCGCCCGAAGCGCAGCGACAGCCCCGCCGCGAAGGATTGTGCCAGCAGGGTCTTGGCCGTGCCCGGCACTCCCTCCAGCAGCACATGCCCGCCGCAGAGCAGGCTGACGAGCATCAGGTCGACGACCTCGTCCTGGCCGACGACGGCCTTGCGGATCTCGCCCCGGAGACCTTCAGTGATCGTCGAGACGTCGCGGAGTTCCATGCGGCAGATCCTTGCGCCAGTGATGGAGGGCCTGCGCCGCGGCTAGCAGCGAGGCGAGATTGCGGAAACCGGCAGCGGGGTTGTCACTCAGCCCTGCGAGCGGTTTCGGGTCGATGCCGCGCGCCTCGGAGGCCTTTGCGAGCCATGCGGTCAGCGCGGCGCCTTCGAGCCCGGCCGGTGCCCGCAGCGCCCGTCCCGCGTCTTGAAGCGTCATGGCGATATAGCGTTGCAGGATCGCGGCATGGTGGCCGGCATAATCGACCAGCGCCGCGGCATTGCCGATCAGCGCATGCCGGCCGGCATCGAGCCGGCGCGGTGCCGGCAGCGGCGCGCCGAAGCGCCCCATCGCCGCCCAGAGCAGCAGTGCCACCGCCACAACGATCTGGGCAAGGACGAGATTGAGCGGAAATTCATAGAGGAATTTCAGCAGGTTCGGCGGCGATCTGCGGAAGCCGTGGATGGTCTCGTCGAAGACCAGCGTGCGGTTCCTGCCGTCGAGCAGGGCCGCGATCACATCGCGCGCGAAGGCAGCGTTCGCGCCCTTGCCGATGCCGTGATTCTCGATCGGATCAGGATCGGCCAGCACGAGGGTCCGACGGCTGCCCTGCCGCAACTCGCCGAGCAGGATACCGTCCGGGGTGGAGATCAAGGGCGTCAGGTTGGAGCCCTTGATCAACTGGATATCGCCCTGCACGGTCGGATCCGCCGCCGCGATCGTCTTCGTATAGGAGGCCGGCGGCTTGGTCCGGATGATATCGCCGCCACTGACCGCGGCGCTGAGCGCCGACTGGACCCGCAGCGGTGAAGCAAGCTCCGCCTGGCCGATCCAGTCCTTGCGCCTTTCGCCGGGTCGCACGGTCCATTTCGGCAGGACGAGCAGGATGCGGCCTGCGGTCGAGAGCTTGTTGCGGTTCTCGTCGCTCGTCAGACTCCCCGCCGGTTCGGCCAGGATGAGGACACCCGTCTCGCCGACCGCTTCGAGCGGTCGATCCTCGGCCCGCACTGTCCGGTAACCCGATCCGCGCAGCAGATCGTAAAAGGCGAGATGGCCGACGGCCGAGTTCGAATGGCTGTTGGCGCCGGAGGCGAGGCCCTCCGCCTCGCGCCCGCCCATCCCGGTCAGTAGCAGCGAGGCGGCGAACAGCGCGCAGAGGGCCGCGGCAAGCGCTGCAAGGACGCGCGGTTGGAAGGTCGCTGCCCCCATCAGGCCGCGCCCATCGCCAGCGAGCGTTTCAGCGTCTCGAATTCCCGCCGGCAGCCCAGATAATCCTCCCGCCCAGCCGAGCGTCCGCCGAAATAGGTCTGCTCGACCGATTGGACGATCGCCCCGAGCGCGCCGGTGCCCGCTTGCAGCAGCGAGACTTTGCGCAGGATCTCGCGACTCGTCAGCGAAACCGCGAAGCTGGTGCCGAGCCGCAAGCGGATTTCGCCGAGGCTCTTCAGCAGCAGCACATGCATGGCTTCGCCATATTGCCCGCGGCTGGCGAGATCATCCGCTTCGAGCTGCGCTTCCTCCATCCGGGCGGACGGGTTGGAGAAGCCGGATGTCGTCTCGGCCGCCTTGATCCGCCGCGAGCGGCTGAAGCCCGGCAGGCTGTCGCGCAGGGACCAGATCGTCACGGTCACACCAAGGATGACGGCGCCCCAGAGCAGGAGGCGCAGGGTGTCGGGGGAGATGTCGAATTTCAGCCAGTCGAGCCAGCTCGCGGCCTTCGGCTCGGGCACGGGCATGTCCGTCTGGATGTCATGGCGGCGGATGCTCTGCCTGACGATCTCGCCGGCATCCGTGGCCGCCCGCGCGGCGCCGCCCAACGCGGAGGCGCAGAATGCAACAAGCAGGAGAGGCAGTCGCTTCACAACCTTCGAATCCGTAGGCGGCCGAAGGCACTATGGCGAAGAAACGAACGCTGCCATAGCCTGAGAATGCGCAAGGGGCTGAGCTTGTTCTATCACGGCTTGCTCGTCGCCGACCTCGTGTCGGCGGTGCATGGGCTACGCCGTCTCCGGTTTCATGAAGCACCCAAGCTCGAAATCCGCGATGCCGGCCGCGGGCCGCACGCCGGGGCGATAGGCCCGGGCTTGGCTGAACTGACTGCGATCGCGAAGCGGCCGCATCGGGATCCTCGGGTCGTTGGTCGACGTACCCGGACGTATTGCCTCACCGAGCCGTGAATGGCCAAAAGCAGGTGAATCCGGCTCATGATCATCGTAAGACCTTCCGGCCCTGACCGAGAAACCTCCAGCTATGGACCACATCCTCGAGCCCTTCACATCGTGAGTGGGCAACCGCCCTGGGCTCACCCCCGACCAGCCAGCCGGAACGCACCAGCGGGCCCGTTCCGACATTGCCGTGCTCCATGCGGGGCGCGCACAGGAGAACGAGGCGATGGTGTCTAACAATAGCGGGGACGGAATGAATGTCCTCGTGCTGCAGGGTGGAGGGGCGCTTGGCTCCTATCAGGGCGGTGTCGTCCAGGCGGCCTTCGAGGCGGAAAACCATGTCGATTGGGTCGCAGGCGTCTCGATCGGCGCGATCAACTCGGCCCTCGTCGCAGGCAACCCCATTCCCCGCCGCGTCGAGCGCATCCGGGCGTTCTGGGATCTCGTCTCCTCCGGCCCGGAGTTACCCTGGCAGCCGACCGACGGCCTTCATGCCGCCATCAACGAGTTCAGCGCGGCCCTCGTGACCGTGACGGGCGTGTCCGGCTTCTTCCAGCACCATTTCCCGCCGCGCGCACTCTATGGCGCGGGGCTGCCCGGGCCGATCAGCTACTACGATACCTCCCCCTTGAGGGAGACACTGCTCAAATTGGTCGATTTCGACCTCATCAACTCCAAGCAGACGCGCCTCAGCGTCGGCGCCGTCGATGTCGAGACCGGGAACGTCGTCTATTTCGACAACTTCAAGGAGACGATCCGGCCCGAGCACATCATGGCGTCCGGCGCCCTGCCGCCGGGTTTTCCGCCGGTCGAGATCGATGGTCGCCACTACTGGGACGGCGGCCTCGTCTCGAACACGCCCCTGCAATATGTGCTCGACTGCGCCGTCGACGAGGACATGTCGATCCTGCAGGTCGACCTCTTCCCGTCGCGCGGCCCGATGCCGGCGACCATGGACGAGGCGAGCGTGCGCGAGAAGGACATTCGCTATTCGAGCCGCACGCGCCTCAACACCGATATGCAGGTCGACCTGCACCGCTCCAAGGAGGCGATCCGGCGCCTCCTGCAGAAGCTGCCGCCGGAGCTGCGCGACGACCCCGACGTCAAGCACCTCGCCGAGCGTTCCAAGGAGCCGGCGATCGCCGTGCTCCAGCTCATCTATCGCAGCCGCCCTTATGAAAGCAGCGCGAAGGACTACGAGTTTTCGCGCACGACCATGCTGGAACATTGGACCGCCGGCCTCGCTGACGCGCAACGGTCCCTGGACCATCCCGATTGGAAGAACCGCAAGCGCCACGAGCGCGGCATCGCCGTCTACGACCTGACCCGCCCGGGCGGGCAATAGCGAGAGGACACGTCATGACAAGAGACGAAATCCTAGCCGCAGGCTCGATGCCGGTCGCAAGCCCGAGCTATCCTCGTCCGCCGAACCGCTTCATCAAGCGCGAATACCTGATCATCTACTACGAATGCGACCCGCAGATCATCCGGCAAGCCTTGCCCGAGCCGCTGGAGCCCGCGCCTGGAAACCTCGTCTATTACGAGTGGATGAAGATGCCCGATTCCTCGGGCTTCGGGGATTACGAGGAATCCGGAACCGGCATTCCTGCCCTCTACAAGGGCGAGCCTTGCAGCTTCTCGGTCCAGATGTATCTCGACGACGAGCCGCCCATTTCCGGTGGCCGCGAGATCTGGGGCTTTCCCAAGAAATGGGGCGTGCCGCGCCTCAAGGTCATCAAGGACACGCTGACCGGCACCCTCTTCTATGACGACATTCCCGTCGCCATCGGCACGATGACCTACAAGCACAGGAGCCTCGCCGACCAGCTCGACAAGGTTCGCGACGGGATCGGCGGGCTGCAGATCAATCTCAAGCTGATCCCGAAGGCCGACGGGACCGGCCTCGATGTCGCTCAGCTCGTCGGCTACAACCTCACCGACATCACCGTCCACGGTGCCTGGGAGGGCGATGCGCGCCTCCACCTCATCCCGCATGTGAACTGCCGCGTCGCGGATTTCCCCGTCGGGAAGGTCGTGCGGGCTCGCCACCAGGTCGTCGACTTCACGCTCCCCTACGGCCGCATCCTGCACGATTACCTGGCCTGAGATTACCTGGCCTGAAAGGCTCGCGTGGGAAAAGCAGCGGCCCTGTCGCGAACTCCGGGAGCATCGCAGATGCGCCCGGAGGGTGCTGCGTGTGTCCTCGTCAAACCATCGTTGGAACGATGTCGCGATCGGCGCCTAGATCATCGCGCGTCCCATCGGACGGCGGCGATGATCTATCATATTGTTATCGCAGCGGATTTGCCCGAAGACTGGATTCCACTTTTCGGTCCGATGCTATAGCGCCGCTCCATTCGTGGCGGCGGAAAGCGGGCTGGCGACGTAAGAGACCAGGGACGCGATCTCTCCGGGCTCGATCATGCGCTGGGTTCCTATATGGCAGCTGCCGCCTTGAGTTGGCTGCGACGGGCGTGCCGGAGGTGGATGGTCCGGCGGAAGAAATGGTGGCCGATATCGCCGCCGGTGCTGACGATGGTGCATTCGCCGAGCTTCGCCACGAAGTCCGCCAGCAGTGCGGCGCGCTTCTTTTCGGGAACGGCGCCCAGTGAATCGTTGAGGAAGACCCAGCGGGGCGTGTGAAGGAAGATGCGTCCGAAGCCGAGGATCTGCTGTTCCTCAAGCGACAATCGCCGGTCCCAGTCGTGGGCGAGCTCAAGGTCCTCCGCAAGGTGGTCGAGGCCCACGGTGCGCAAGGCGTCGGCATAGTGCTCGTCGGTATAGTCGGACGCGTCCGCCGGATAGGCGAGGGCGGTGCGCAGCGGTCCGCGCGGAAAATAGGGGCGCTCCGGCAGGAACAGCATATCCGCCCGCGGCGGCAGGCCGATACGGCCGTCGCCCCAGGGCCAGAGTCCGGCCAGGCTCATGAAGAACGTCGTCTTCGAAGCCGCGCTGTCGCCCTCGATCAGGACGTGCTCACCGGCCTTCAGCTCGATCCAGCTCTCTTCCGGCGCGGCGCATTCGATCGACGATCCCGGCAGATAGGCCTCCACGCTTTCAAGGATCAGGGAGCCTGCCGGTGCCTCATAGAAGTCGATCCGATGCTGCTCGCCGTGCAGACGCTCGATCTGCTGCAACTCGTCGCGCAGGGCCATGATTCGCAGCAGCGTCGCCCGCCAGTCGGCAATCTTCGAGAAATTGTCGACGAACCAGCGCAGCGCATACTGCACCTGGTTGAAGGCGCCGACCGCGACCATCAGCGAGCCGAGAGAGAGCTGGCCGCCGAAATAGCCGGGAGCGGCGATGAGGAACGGGGCAGCCATGGCGAGCCAGCCATGGCCCGATGTCACCCAGGTCAGCGAGACGATACCGTTGGCGAGCTGGCGCGCCAGCGACTGGACCTTGTGAAAGGTCTGGTCGAGATGGACGCGCTCATCGCCTTCGCCCTGGTAGAGCACGATGGCTTCCGATCGCTCGGCGACCTTGATCAGGGAGGCCCGGAAATCGGCCTCGCGCGCATAGCGCTCGGCGTTCAGCCTGATCAGCGGCCGGCCGACCCGCCAGGCCAGCCAGGAACCGATGGAGGCGTAGGCGATCGCGCACCAGACCATGTAGCCGGGGATGGTGAAGGCGCCGTGGCCGAAATCGAACACGACCTGCTGCGAAAGGATCCAGAGCACCCCGATGAAACTCAGCAGCATCAGAGAGGCCTGCAGAAGCCCGTTGCCGAGGTCGACGGAGAGCTCGGTCAGGTGACGGGCGTCCTCATGGATGCGCTGATCGGGATTGACGCCGGTCTCGCCGGCGAAGGCCAGCAGATAGGCGCGCTTGGGCTTCAGCCACTCCTCGAGCAGGTCCCGCGTCAGCCAGCCCCGCAGCCTGACCTTGCCGACCTCGGTGAGCCAGGCCTGGGCGACGACAAGCAGGAGCAGCACGCCGATGAGCGACAGGAACACCAGCAGTTGATGGCCGAAGGCCCCGAGATCGTGGTTCTGGAGGGCGTCGTAGAGCGCGCCCTGCCAGTTGTTCAGCCGGATCTGGAACACGGCATTCGTCGCGATGACGACGACGCTGCCCATCGGCAGGAACAGGAGCGCGGCCCGGCGCGGCGACGTGCTCATCGCCTTGATCAGGATCCAGAGCTGCTGCAGGACACCGCTTGCCGGAACGTCCAGCACGGAAACGGCTGCAGGCGGTGCGTGGCGGGCGTCCATCGCGGGGCTCAAGGCTTGGCCGGGGCGCTGGACATCAGGCGACGCCAGCGGCGGGGCTCACCTTCAATTCGAGCATCTGCAACTGCGCAGGATCGGCGCCTGGTCCGACGAAGACCTGGAAGGCGCCCGGTTCGAGCACCGGTTCGAGATCAGGCCCGAGGAAGCGAAGCTGATCGGTGGAGAGCGGGAAGCGCACCGTCTTCATCTCCCCCGGCGCGAGGGCCAGCTTGGTAAAATCCACCAGTTCCAGACTAGGCCGCGTGATCGAGGACGCGACGTCGTGAATGAACTGGAACAGGGTGTGCTCGCCGGCCATCGTCCCGGTATTCCTGACGTCGATCAGAATCTCGGTCGCCTCGCCAGGCGCCAGCGTCCATTTGGTCGCGCGCGGATTGGTCAGGAGGAAGCCGGTATAGGATAGGCCGTGACCGAAGGCGAAGCGGGGATCGTTCGGGATATCGAGATACTTGCTGGAAAAATGCTCGTTCTCCAGTCGCGGGCGGCCCGTCGGGCGCTCGGCGAAGAAGATCGGGATCTGCCCGATATCGGCCGGCCAGGACATCGAGAGCCGGCCGCTCGGGTTATGGGCGCCGCTTAGCACGTCGGCGATGGCGCCGGCTCCCTCCGATCCCGGATGCCAGACTGCGAGGATCGCCTTGGCGCCGGCCACCAGCCAGTCCGGCAGGATCAGCGGCCGGCCGGAAAACAGCAGGACGACGACCGGCTTGCCGGTGTCGAGTATCGCCCGCGCCAGTTCCTCCTGTGCTTGGGGAATGCCGGGATGGGCACGGCTGCTGGCCTCGCCCGCCATGTCGACCCGTTCGCCGAGGCAAAGCACGATCACATCGCTTGGTTGCGCCGCCTGTCGCGCGGCTTCGAGGCCCCCTGCGATCGGCAGCTCGACCTCGCTTCCGGCCGCGACCGCTATCGCAGCCTCCGGGAAGGCCTCCTTGCAGCGATCGACCAGCTCGGCGACGCGCTGGGTTGCATCCGGCTCCGAATTTCCGCCGACGATCTGACCGAAGGGACCGATGACCGCGAGCGATCTCAGGCTCTTCCCGAGCGGCAGCATCCCTTCCGTATTGGTCAGGAGAACGATGGATTTCCGGGCGGCCTCCCGCGCCAGGGCGCGCCGTGCCGGCTGGGCTGCAACAGCGGCGACGGCTTCCGGCGACCCGCAGCGGCGATAGGGATCGTCGAACAGGCCCAGCCGCAGCTTGAGCAGCAGGACGCGCCGCACGGCTTCGTCGACGGTCGCCATGGTGACGAGACCGCGGTCGAGAGCTTCCGGTATCCCGTCGACATAGGCACCCTTGCCCATCATGTCGATGTCGACGCTTGCGTTCAGCGCAAGCGCTGCGGCTTCGGGCTTGCCGGCGACACCGTGCAGCAGCAGCTCGGCGATGGAGCTCCAGTCGCTGACGATCACGCCGTCGAAGCCCCAGCGCTCGCGGACCAGGCGCCGCAGGAGCGGCACGTGGATCGACATCGGCGTGCCGTTGAGATCGATGAAGGCCGGCATGAGGCAGGCGACGCCGGCCTCCACCGCCGCCTGGAACGGCGGCAGGTAGACTTCGTGCAGCAGTCGCTCCGACATGTCGACCGAGGCGTATTCCCGACCGGCGAGGACGGCTCCGTAACCGGCGAAATGCTTGGCCGTCGCGGCGATCGCCGTCGGTCCGGCGAGATCGGCCATCTGGTAGCCGCGCACCTTGGCCCGGGCGACCCGCTGGCCGACGAGGGGGTCTTCGCCCGGTCCTTCCAGCGTGCGGCCCCAGCGCGGATCCCGCGCGATATCGATCATGGGCGCGAAGGTGAGGTCGATGCCCTCGACGGCGCATTCTTCAGCGGCCACGCGTGCCGTCGCCTCCCACAACGCCGGGTCGAAGGCCGACGATTCCCCCAGCGGGATCGGGAACATCGTCCTCAGCCCGTAGAGGACGTCGAGGGAGAAGAAGAGCGGGATCCCGAGGCGCGAGCCCTCGACCGCGTGCCGTTGCGCATCCCGGATGCGCTCAGGCCCGACGAGGTTGAGGAGGCTGCCGACCTCGCCGTTCTGGATGGCGGCGGAGGTGACGGGCGCGGAGGTCGGGCCGGTCTGGACCAGTTCGCCGCTCAGCATCGTGAGCTGTCCGACCTTCTCCTTCAGCGTCATGGTGCCGATGAGCTTGTCGATTCCCTGACGGTCCCAAGGCGCTTTCATCACCGGTCCCTCCGAAGCAGGCACATCTCGAAGCCACCCATCAAAACAAATCGAGCGGGAGGCCGCTAGGGGCCGTATTCCATTGAACGATCACACAATTGAGGTGAGATCGAAGATTTCATCCGCGCGATCAAAATCATCTCTGGCCAAGGCTCCCACGTCAGCGCCGGAAAGCCTCGAAGGGGGCAGGGCAGGAACGGTCCGGCCATCATCGACCGCGGACGCTGCGCTCCCGAAGCGCTGCCCTGACCATGGTTGAGTGCCTATCGTGTGCCGATATTCGTCCATCGCGGGCTCTTCCCCGGCTCGGAAGCCGGGATGCCGCCATCATCGGGCGCAAGGTCGAGCTTTCCCGCGGCTCGGAGCAGGCTTGCGCCAATCAGTGCGGCGATGATCGAGGCCGTGAAGACCGCGACCTTGCCGGCTGCGAAATCCCCCGGGTCGGCGAGAGCCTGGCCGGCGATGAAGAGCGACATGGTGAAGCCGATGCCGGCAAGCGCGCTTGCGCCGGCAAGTTGAGGCCAGGAATACTCCTCGGGCTTGACGGCGATGCCCAGCCGTACCGCCAGCGCGGTGGCGCCCAGCATCCCCAGCGGCTTGCCGAGGACGAGTCCGGCCATGATCGCCAGCGCCAGCATGCCGCGCCCGTCGAGCACATGCGGCGAGAGGGAGACGCCGGCGTTGGCGAGGGCGAAGAGCGGCAGGACGAGATAGCTCGACCGCGCGCCGGCATGCCTCAGCAGCCGATCCGCGGGGGATTCCAACCGGTCATGGATCGCGTCGAGCGCGCGCAGTGCCGGGGCGGAGGGGCCGTGGCGCAGCACCTCGCCGCCATGGGCGGCCTCCGCTTGCATGATCGAGCTGGCCTGCGCCGTGAGCGCGGCGAGATTGGCCGGCGGACGTGTCGGGATGAACAGGGCGAGCACGACGCCGGCCAGCGTCGCATGCAGCCCGCTGGCGAAGATGCAGCCCCAGAGCGCGATGCCGAGCAGCGCATAGGGTACGACGCGATAGATATGGGCGCGGTTGAGCGCCGCGAGCCCGGCGGTGAGGACGAGTGCGGCCGCCAGATAGCCCGGATGCAATTCGCCCGAATAGAACAGCGCGACCACGACGATCGAGCCGATATCGTCGACGATCGCGGCGGCTGTCAGGAAGATGCGCAGTTCGATCGGAACCCGCTGGCCCAGCATTACGATGATCGCGATGGCGAAGGCCGTATCGGTCGCCATCGGGATGCCCCAGCCATGCGCCCACGGGCCGCTGGGCAGGATCAGAGCATAGAAGGCCGCCGGCATCACCATGCCGCCGACCGCGCCGGCGATCGGCAAGGCGGCGGAGCGACGTCCGGCGAGATGGCCGACGGTGAATTCGCGCTTGATCTCCAGCCCCACGACAAGGAAGAAGATCGTCAGCAGGCCGTCATTTACCCAATGTTGAAGTGACATCCCGAGACGGGCTTCGCCCAGTGATAGCGCCAGCTCGCGATGCCAGAACGTCTCGAAGGCAGGCCCCAGCGGCGAATTCGTCAGGGCGACGGCCAGGATCGTCGCCAGCAGCAGCAGGATGCCGGCCGAGGGGCTCCAGCTTGCGAAATCGAGTGCGGCGGAGCGAAAACGATGACCCAGCGTCCCCAGCATTGCGTCGAGCAGAGAGCTCTCGTCCCAGGGGCCGTCATAGCGCCGCTCATTGATGAAGAAGGTCGGCGTGAAGCGCACGCCGCTCGCATGGGAGCTGACGATATCCGCTTCGACGCGCGCGGCAGCGCGCTGGATGTCCTGGGCATCGCGTTCCGGATCGTCCCTGCTGAGGCCGAGATCCTCTGCGACCGCCACGAGATCGTCTTCGGTGAGCTCCTGCGAGCGCGTCATCAGCTTGACGTGGGCATTCCAGAATTGCTCGGCCGTCGAGGCTCGCTCGACGAGCTCAGCGGCGCGCAGCGCCAGGTTGCTGCCGGTCAAAGGGCGATGGCGGAAGACATAGAGCAGCCTCTCGCCAAGCGCGTCGCGGATCTCGGCGATGCGCTCATTGGCTGCGCGGCAATAGGGGCAGGCATAGCTGCCATATTCGACGAGGGTGACCTGCGTACGGTCGGGGCCGAGAATGTGATCGGCATCCCTGTCGACTGGACGATCGAGGCGGTTAGTGATGGCAGCCTGCGACATCTCCCTGACCCGTGCTCCTTCCGGCGACCCCTTGAACCTAATGCGGCATTGGGCGCGGCGTAAGCTCCGGCGCAGAGCGAGTGGCCTCCGGCTCGAAGCGGCTAGTTTCACCGCCGTTGGGCGTCCGGTTCGCCGCGAGCGACCTTCGTGCGGCCATCGCCCATGGCGCGCCTCAGGAGGCTGCCGCCGCGGCCTGATCGCGCCGGTTTGTTGCGACGTCAGCGATTTACTGCCAAGCCGTTCCTGTCCCTGCACGCAGGGTATGTGACGGTAGCTTCGACGGGACGGGCTGGGTGATGGCGCAGGACGGGATCAGGCTGGTCAATGTGTTCACGCATCAGGGGCAGGGCGGCAATCCTTGCCCGATCGTGATCGATGCAGCCGCGCTGCAGGATGAGGATATGCGGGCGATCGCGGCCCGCTATGGCCATGAATCCGGATTCGTAAGGCCGCCCTCCGGCACCGACGCCGACTTCACCTTCCGCTTCTGGGTGCCGCGCCACGAGATGGAGATGTGCGGCCATGCCACGATCGGCGCGCTCTGGTGCCTGGCGACGGCCGGCCGCCTCGATGCCGAGCAGATGCGGATCGAGACGCGCAGCGGCCCCGTCACCGGCTATGTCGAGAACCGCTCGTCCGAGAACCCGTCGGTCGAGATCAGCCAGCCGGTCGGGAAGGTCGTCGATCTGACCCGCGCGCAGGAGGACGACGTGCTCGCGACCCTCCGGATCTCGCGGGACGATCTGCTCGACCTGCCGATCCAGAATGCGGTGACCTCCCGCGTCAAGACGCTGATCCCGATGAAGAGCGTCGCGCATCTGCAGGCGCTCACGACCGACATGGCCCTCACCGAGAAATGCTGCGATCGCATCGCCTCGACCGGGCTCTACCCCTACGCTGTCGCCGATCGGGCCGAGCGGCGCTTCGAGGCACGGCAGTTCCCCAAATCCTCAGGCTATCCCGAAGATGCCGCGACCGGCATCGCAGCAGCAGCACTGGCCTTCGGCCTGCTCAAGAACGACCTCGTCCCCCGTGACAGTGGCCGCATCACCATCCTGCAGGGCCGGGCGATGAACGCGCTCTCCGAAATCCGGGTCAGGATCGGCTTCGCCGACGGCCGGCCCGTCGGCTGTCTCCTCGGCGGCGAGGTCATGCCGGCGGACGACCACGCGGCCTAAGCGCGATCTCCAGATTATTGCCGGCAGGGGCGCCAGTGCCCCTCCTTGACACGCGCGTTCGCAACTACTTACACTTAACTCAATGGTTAAGTTTCAGGATGCGCAGCTCGACCGGACGTTCTCCGCGCTGGCGGACCCGACGCGGAGGGCCTTGCTGGCACGTCTGGAGCGGGAGGACGGGCTCTCGGTCAGCGAGCTGGCGAAGCCGTTTCCAGTCTCGCTCCCGGCCATCATGAAGCATCTCGACGTCCTCACGGATGCCGGTTTGCTGACGCGGACCAAGGCGGGGCGCACCGTGTCCTGCCACCTGAATGCGGAGCCGATGGAGGAGGCGATGGGCTGGCTGGCGCGCTATCAGCGGTTCTGGACCGAGAGGCTCGATGCGCTGGAGGCGCTGCTGGAAGCGCGGCGCAAGGGCCAGGACTAACAGTCCGAGTACTGACGGGCCAAGAGTCTCAAGGGCGGGAGAGGGAAGAGGGCGCATGCATCAACCGGTGACACCCAGCCTCACGATGAAGCGCCGCCTCAATGCCTCGCCGGCCGAGGTCTACGAAGCCTGGACCAACCCGGACCTGCTCGTGCGCTGGTTCGGCCCGGAGAATGTCGTGGCGCAGGAGGCGGAGATCGATCCGCGCGTCGACGGCGCTTATCGCGTCGTGATGATCGAGAACACCGGCGAGCGCCACGAGGTTCTCGGCCGCTATCTGGAGGTCGTCGAGAACGAGCGCCTCGTCTTTAGCTGGTCCTGGATCACGACGCCGGAGCGCGTTTCGCGTGTCACCGTGACGCTCAAGCCGGATGGCGACGGCACGATCCTGACGCTGTTGCATGAGAAGCTCGCCGACGATGCCGCCGTCCGCGGCCATACCCATGGCTGGACGGGAACCATGGTCAAGCTCGAGGCCTATTTCGCCTGAGCGATGGCGTGCCGCGGCGCGATGCCGGAGCACGCCGAAGCAGCCGCCGGCATCGCGCCGGCGGACATTGGAGGAGAGGAGACGATGGAACACAGGATCGTATCCCGTGAGGAATGGCTTGCCGCGCGCAAGATCCACCTCGCCAACGAGAAGGAGCTGACCCGCCGGCGCGACGCGCTCTCGGCCGAGCGGCGCGCGCTGCCCTGGGTCAGGGTCGAGAAAAGCTACACCTTCGAAGGCTGGGACGGCGGGCTCGCGTTGGGCGATCTCTTCGCCGGCAACAGCCAGCTGATCATCTACCACTTCATGTTCGGGCCGGGCGCTCGTGAGGGCTGCCCGAGCTGCTCCTTCCTCGCCGATCATTTCGACGGCGCCAACCGGCACCTCAGGCATCACGATGTCAGCCTCGTCGTGGTCTCGCGCGCTCCTTACGCCGAGTTCCAGGACTTCCGGCACCGGATGGGCTGGGATTTCCCCTGGGTGTCCTCGGCGAACAGCGACTTCAACTACGACTTCCACGTGTCGCCGAGCCCCGAGGAGAAGGCGGCCGGCCGCTACGAATACAATTACGCGATGCATGACGGGCAGGGCGGCGAGATGCCGGGCTTCAGCGTCTTCTATCGCAACGAGGCGGGCGAGATCTTCCACACCTACTCGACTTATGCCCGCGGCGGTGACCTTCTGATCGGAACCCATAACTTCCTCGACATGACCCCGAAGGGGCGCAACGAGGTCGGGACCATGGATTGGGTTCGCCATCACGATCGCTACCCCGCCAAACCGCTGGGCGCGGCAAGCTTCCAGCCGGAGCTTGCGGTGAGCTCCTGCTGCGATTGAGAGCGGTTTCAGGGATCCAAGGCCGTTCCATAAAGTTGATATCAACATTTAACGGTGCGAGCGCCGTCGGCGGTCGCAGGTAAGGAGAGATGCAATGGCCTATATCGATGGTTTCGTCCTCGCAGTCCCGGCTGCGAACAAGGAGGCCTACCGTAAGCAGGCTGCCGATGCGGCGCCGCTCTTCCAGGAATTCGGCGTCCGGCGCCATGTCGAGACCTGGGGCGACGATGTCCCGGACGGCAAGGTGACGGATTTCAAGGGAGCGGTGAAGGCGACGCCGGACGAAGTGGTGGTCTTCTCCTGGTTCGAGTATCCGGACCGGGCGACGCGCGACGCCGCCAACGAAAAGATCATGAGCGATCCCCGCATGAAGGCGATGGGCGAGGCGATGCCCTTCGACGGCAAGCGCATGATCTATGGCGGCTTCGCTCCGATCCTCGACGAGGGCGAGGGCGGCGCGATGGGTTATGTCGACGGCGTCCTCGTCGCGGTGCCGGACGAGCGCAAGGCCGATTACCGCGACTTTTCCGCTGGGCATGCGGCGCTGTTCAAGGAATATGGCGCCCGCCGGGTCGTCGACGCCTGGGGCGACGACGTGCCCGACGGCAAGCTCACGGATTTCAAGGGGGCGGTGAAGGCGCAAGCCGGCGAGACCGTGGTGTTCAGCTGGGTCGAGTGGCCGTCCAAGGAGGCGCGCGCCACCGGCTGGGGCAAGATCATGGCGGACCCGCGCATGGCCGAGCTCAGGATGCCCTTCGACGGCAAGCGCGTCGTCTATGGCGGCTTTGCGCCGATCTTCGACACCGGGCGCGGCTGAGGCCGCCTGCTCCGATATACGCAACGGCCATGCGGGGGCGGCATCTTGCCCCCGCCGTCCAAATGACCGAGAGATCGGGCGGCTTCACCGGATCTCTCGTCATGTTTGCTGGCATCCCCATCGGCGATCTCGCCTTCCTCGCCGTCTCGCTCGTGCTGGCCGGCGCGGTGACCGGCCTTCTGGCGGGCGTCTTCGGCGTCGGTGGCGGCGCGGTCATCGTGCCCGTGCTCTATGAGGTCTTCCGCGTCATCGGCGTCGTCGACGAGGTGCGCATGCCGCTCGCGGTCGGCACCTCGCTCGCGGTGATCATCCCGACCTCGATCCGCTCCTTCAACGCGCACCGGGCCAAAGGGCTCGTCGATCTCTCGATCCTGAAGATCTGGGCCGTGCCGGTCGTGATCGGCGTGATCTTCGGGAGCTGGATCGCACGCTATGCTCCGGCCGATCTCTTCAAGATCATCTTCGTCATCGTCGCGACGATCTCGGCCATCCGCCTGCTCTTTGCCGCCGATCGCTGGAAATTCGGCGAGGACATGCCGGGCAAGCCGCTGATGGTGGCATATGGCGGCGTCATCGGCGTGCTCTCGGCCCTGATGGGCATCGGCGGCGGCCAGCTCTCCAGCCTGTTCATGACCTTCTATGGCCGGCCGATCCACCAGGCGGTCGCGACTTCGTCGGGCCTGGGTGTGCTGATCTCGATCCCCGGCGCGCTCGGCTTCATCTATGCCGGCTGGCCGAAGATGGCGATGCTGCCGCCGCTCTCGCTCGGCTATGTCTCGCTGATCGGCATGATCCTGTTCATCCCGACCTCGATCTGGACCGCACCGATCGGCGCAAGCCTTGCGCATCGGCTCTCGAAGCGCCGTCTCGAAGTCGCCTTCGGCCTGTTCCTGCTCGTCGTCGCCGGTCGCTTCGTCTGGTCGCTGATCCACTGAGATGGAAGGGCCATGAGCGAGATCGCGATCCGGCTGCTCCAGCCCGCAGACCAGGAGGCGCTGGCGGCGCTGATGGTCGAGATGCAGGGTCACTACAGCGTGCCTTGCCCGCCGCTGGCGGAGGTTCTCGGCGGTCTGGCGGCCTTGCCGGCTGGCGTCGACATCCTGATCGCGGTGAAGGGCGAGGCGGTTCTCGGCTTTGCCTCGGCCTGCAATCTCTACCCGGGGCCGGGCCTGAAGACCGGCTTCTTCCTCAAGGAGATCTACGTTGCCGATGCAGCGCGGGGCGCCGGCCTCGGTCGCAAACTGATGGCAGCGCTCGCCGAACTGGCACTGGAGCGCGGGCACCGCCGCATCGACTGGACGGCCGATGCCGACGATGCGGCGCTTCTGCGCTTCTATGACGGTCTCGGCGCGACTCCATACCCGAAAAAAGTGTTCTACCGTCTAACCGGGGATGCTCTGGTAAATCTGGCGGAAACAGAAGGCTCCTGAAACACCCCGTCATCCCGGGCTTGACCCGGGATCCATCGTAGAGCGCCGCGCTCTCCGATGGATTCCGGATCGGCGCCGCTTTCGCGGCTTGTCCGGAATGACGCAGGTGGGCAGATCACCATCGCCCTCCGCCGCTCAGCCTTTGCGATCGGACAGCCTCTCCGGCAACACCGCCATGATCGCCAGCCGCTCGGCCTCGTTCAGCCGGCCCCATTGCGCGATCTCGGCGAGCGTTCGCCCGCAGCCTTCGCAGAGCTTGCTCACGGGATCGATCACGCAGACCTTGATACAGGGCGTCGAAACCCCGCTCATCGCACCGGCCACCCGATCGCGAGCGCAAGGCCGAGATAGATCGCGATCTCGGCGAGTTGCTGGGCCGCGCCGAGGATGTCCCCGGTCTGCCCGCCGATCAGGCGCCGCGCCATCCGCGACAGCACCGCCGCCACTCCATGCGCCAGCGCGAAGCCGATCAGCAAGCCGGCGATCGGCAATTGCGCGGCCAGTCCGATCCCGGTCGCGAGAAAGAGGCTGAGGCCCAAAGCGATCCGCGCCGTCAGCGCCGTCGGCTGGCCGACGGCCGCCGCCGCTCCGGTGCTGCGCGCCGCCGGCTGGGTCGCCAGCATGAACAGCCCCTCGGCGCGAGACCATGGCGCCGCGACCAACACGGCGGCCGCCGCTGCCCAAGCGCCAGAGCGCTCGAGGATCATGGCGATCAGGCTCGCGCGCAGCATGAGCGAAAGCCCCAGCGCCAGCGCGCCATAGGAGCCGACGCGGCTGTCCTTCATGATCTCCAGCCGACGCTCGATCGTATGGCCGCCGAACAATCCGTCAGCGGTGTCGGCAAGCCCGTCCTCGTGGAAGGCGCCCGTCGTCAGGGCGAGTGCCGTCAGCGCCAGCGCCGCGACGACGAAGCCGCTCAGCCCCGCAAGGCCAGCCCCCAATGCAATGAGCGCAGCCGGCGCGGCGATGACGAGCGCGGCGAAGGGCAGGGCGCGCGGCACCTCCCGGAAATCCGGAACGGCATGGCCGTCGCTCTCGCCCGGCAGCAAGGGCACCGGCAGGCGCGACCAGAATCGCAGGCAGATCGCGGTCGCGATTCCCCAGCCCGGCCAGTCCGGCGGGGGCGCCTCGCTCGTGGTTTCGGCCTCTGCCATGCCTGCCGCGTCGTCTCGCTCGATTGTCTTCACGCTCCCGACCCTATAGCAGCAGCGTCAATCCTGCCGCCATGCCGATGCGCTGATGCGGCGCCCTCGCATGATGGATTTGACCATGGCCGCCTCCGGATTGCCCTTCGACGATATCCGCGACCTCATCGCCGCGATGCCCGGCCCCGACATGGCGGCGGCGAATGCGGTGCGTGCCCGCGACGCCAACCTGACCAAGCCGGCCGGTAGTCTCGGCCGCATGGAAGAGATCGCCGAATGGCTCGCCGCCTGGCAGGGCAAGGCCCCGCCGGAAGTGCGGCGCCCGCTGGTCTGCGTCTTCGCCGGCAACCATGGCGTGGTGGCGCAGGGCGTCTCGGCCTATCCGCAGGCGGTGACGCGGCAGATGCTGGAGAATTTCGCGGCCGGCGGCGCGGCGATCAACCAGATCTGCGCAGCCTATGATCTCGGCTTCAAGGTCTTCGACCTCGCGCTCGACCTGCCGACGGGTGATTTCACGCAAACCGATGCACTCGACGAGCGCGCCTGCGTCGCCACCATGGCCTTCGGCATGGAAGCGCTCGTCGGCGGGACGGACCTGCTCTGCCTCGGCGAGATGGGCATCGGCAACACCACCTCGGCGGCAGCGATCTACGCGGCGCTCTATGGCGGCGACGCAGCGCATTGGTGCGGTCGCGGCACCGGCGTCGATGACGAGGGCCTGAAGCGCAAGGTTGCAGCGGTGGAGGCGGGGCTGGCGCTGCATCGCGCCCATCTCAAGGATCCGCTCGAAGTGCTGCGCCGGCTCGGCGGGCGCGAGGTCGCCGCGATCTGCGGCGCGATCATCGCCGCCCGCTCACAGCGTATCCCGGTGATCCTCGACGGCTATGTCGTGACCGCCGCCGCGGCGATCCTGCACGCGATCGAGCCCTCGACCATCGACCACTGCATCGCCGGCCATCTCTCGGCCGAGGGCGCCCATGCCGACGTGCTCGCCCGTCTCGGCAAGGTGCCGTTGCTGGCGCTGGACATGCGTCTCGGCGAGGGTTCGGGCGCAGCGCTCGCCGCTGGCCTCGTCAAGGCGGCGGCGGCGGTCCACTCGGGCATGGCGACCTTCGAGCAAGCCCAGGTCGCGCGGAAGGATTGATTCCAGCCGTCATGCTCGCCCTTGTGGCGAGCATCCACGTCTTGAACACCGCTCTGCATCGGTGAAGACGTGGATGGTCGGGACAAGCCCGACCATGACGGGCAGCGTCGGACCGGGGTAGGGGCTTCTACCCCGCGTAATCTGTCTTCAGGCCCGCCCGCTCGGAATGGCGCTCCTGTGCCAGCTCGATCAGGCGGGTGATGAGGGCGGGATAGGGCAGACCGGAGGCCTCCATCATCTTCGGATACATGCTGATCGCGGTGAAGCCCGGCAGCGTGTTGATCTCGTTGAAGTAGAAGGCGCCGCTCTGGCGGTCGAGAAAGAAGTCGACGCGCGCGAGACCGCTGCATTCCAGCGCGAGGAAGGCATCGATCGCGAGCTGCCGCACGCGAGCCATCTGCTCGGCGTCGAGGCTGGCCGGCAGGTCGACGCTGGCGCCATCCTGGTCGATATACTTGGCCTCGTAGGAGTAGAATTCGTGCTGCGGGCCTGCATTGAGCTCGCTGGCGACGCTCGCCACCGGCGGATCGCCATCGAGCACTGCGACCTCGATCTCGCGGGCGTCGATGCCCTGCTCGACCAGCACCTTGGTGTCGTACTGGAAGGCGTCGTTGAGCGCGACGCCGAGAGCCTCCCAGCTCTTGACCTTATGCACGCCGACACTGGAACCCATGTTGCAGGGCTTGACGAAGACGGGGAGCGTGAGCCGTCCCTGCGCCGCCTTCGCCGCCCCTTCCGGATCGCGCCGCCAGTCCCGTCGCGACAGGGCGAGATAGGGCGCGACCGGCAGGCCGGCCAGCGCCGCCAGCCGCTTGGCGATGTCCTTGTGCATGCCGACCGCCGAGGCCAGCACGCCAGAGCCGACATAGGCAGCGCCGGCGAGTTCCAGCAGGCCCTGCATCGCGCCGTCCTCGCAGAGCGGGCCATGGATCACGGGGAACACGACATCGACCGGCGCGATCGCGGGGGTTGCGCTGTCTGAGGGCAGGATCGCGGTGTGCTCGCCATGCGGTTCCAGCCGGATCATCGGCGAATCCGCCGGGATCGGCAGGCTCTCGGTATTGGCACTCTCGATCCGGCGCAGATCGTGGCACTGCCAGCGTCCCTGCTTGTCGATGCTGATCGGTACCGGCTCGAAACGCTCCCGGTCGATATAGCGCAGGACGGAGGCAGCCGATTTCAGCGACACCTCATGCTCCCCCGACTTGCCCCCATAGAGCACGGCGACGCGCGTTTTCCGGTTCATGATCCGAGGGTCCGAGAGGCTGGAGGAGATGTCTGGGCGAGATGGCGAGGTGTCGCCGAGCGATGGGGCGAGATTCGGGCGGAAGGATCAGGCCGCCCGCGGCCTTGGTTTTGGCTCGGGAAGGGCGGCGAGCGTGTCCATCACGCGCTCGGCCGGCAGCGTGATCGTGACCTCGGTGCCGGCGCGCGGCTTGGATTTCAGGTGGAAGCCGCCGCCATGCAGGTCGATCAGGCCCTTGACGATCGGCAGGCCGAGACCCGAGCCCTGCTCGGCGGTCTTGATCGCAAGAGAGCCACGCCCGAAGCTCTGCATGACGATCGGGATTTCGTTCTCGGGGATGCCGGGGCCGGTATCGCTGACCGAGACATATTGGCCGCCTGTCGCGGTCCAGCCGACCTTGATCGTGATCTCGCCGCCCTGGGGCGTGAATTTGATCGCGTTCGAGAGCACGTTGAGCACGGCCTGCCGGATGGCGCGTTCGTCGGCCCAGACGCGCGGCAGGTCCGGTTCTGCCAGCGCGCGGACGCTCTGGCCCTTGGCCTTGGCGCGCAGCGCCAGCATGTGCTGGCTATCCTCGACGATGCTGGAGAGCGAGAGCGCCTCCTCGTTCAACTCGTATTTGCCGGCCTCGATGCGCGAGAGGTCGAGGATCTCGTTGATCAGGTTGAGCAGGTGCTGGCCCGAGCCGTGGATATCGGCCGAGTACTCCTTGTAGGCGGCATTGGCATGCACGCCGAAGATCTCGTTCTTCATCACCTCGGAGAAGCCGAGGATCGCGTTGAGCGGCGTGCGCAATTCATGGCTCATCGTCGCCAGGAAGCGCGACTTGGCGAGATTGGCCTCTTCGGCCTTGCGGCGGGCCTCGTCCGAATTGGCGTTCGCGGTTTCCAGCTCCGCGATCAGCGCATCCTTCTCGGCGCGGAAGGTGATCGAGGCGACCGAGCTGGCATAGAGGCGGTTGGCGAGGAAGATGAAGAAGAGCTGGGCCGAGGCCGCCATCAGCGCCATGGTGACGCTGTCCATGTCACGCCGGTCCCAGAAGAAGACCATGATCCCGACGATGATCGGCGTCAGCCCGGCATAGACCGCCATCGGGATCGTGGCGGAAAGCATGACGGTGAGCGCGCTGACGATCAGCAGCGCAGTCGTGACGAAGACCTTGGCGCCGGGCGCGTCGACCGGAACGAACAGCAGCAGCAGGAACGACCAGGCGAGGCCGTGCATGCCTTCGGCGGCGGCGAAGAGCCTGCGCCAGA
Source organism: uncultured Allobosea sp. (assembly GCF_945957345.1). Lineage (GTDB taxonomy): Bacteria > Pseudomonadota > Alphaproteobacteria > Rhizobiales > Beijerinckiaceae > Allobosea. The sequence continues at coordinate 104,201 of NZ_CAMFKW010000002.1, forward strand.
GCTTTAGCCGGACCTCGTCGGGAGCCTTCGCGAGGAAGCGCCGTGCCGTCAGCACGATGATCATCGCCGTGAGCAGCACCGCGCCGCTCCAGACCGCGACGAGCGGGGTCGGCAGCCAGAGGCAGGCGCCGGCGGCGATGCTGAGCACGAGCACCAGCGTGCCCGCGGTGCCCGCGATGCGGTATTGCGCGAAGACGCGCAGCAACTCGTTGTCGAAGGCGCGTTCCAACCCCGTCGAGGAGGTCAGCCGTTCGCGCGCGGATTTGACCTCGCGCGTGACCAGCTTCCGGCGGGCCACGGCCGAGGGGTCGGGTCCGCGCCCGCGCTGCACCTGTTCGGCCGTCACTTCCGCCATGATCGAGAGCGTGTATCCTCGTTCGGTCGCTGCGGCATGCAGGGACCGGCTCGCCATCATGGACACCAAATCGTTAAGCTCTTCCTGATGGCACCCTTCGGATTTGGTCGCTCACGCTATGGACCCTTCGGCTGGCGCCGCGTCGGCCGGCCGGTCGACTTCGTCGTGGCGCTGGGCCTGCTTGGCTTTCTCGCGCTGGCGGGCGCGATTCTGCAATATCGTCTCGGCCCGGCGCGGGAACTGATGGGGGCGGCCCAGGCGATCGACGGCGATTCCGTGCGCCTGCTCGGCGAGGAGTTGCGGCTGGAGGGCATCGGCGCGCCCGAATATCGCCAGAGCTGCACCGCGCGCGACGGCAGGCCGGTCGCCTGCGGGCGCGAGGCGCGCCGCGCCCTGCAGGCGATGCTGGCGCGCGGCGTGACCCATTGCGAGATTGGCAAGGCCGACCGCTACGGCCGCGGCCTCGCACGCTGCCGGCAGGGCGACACCGACATCAACGCGACTTTGGTGCGCGAGGGCCATGCGGTCTCCTACGGCGCCTATCGCGCCGAGGAGGACGAGGCGCGGGCCGCCGGCCGCGGCATCTGGGCGACGCAGTTCGAGCGCCCGGAAGCCTGGCGCCGCAGCCATCCGCGCTGAGGTCCTCCGCCATGCTCGCGTCATGAAGCGCCGGCAATCCGGTTGACCTTCCGGCGTGGGCCGTGATCGGGTACGGCGGAAGACGGAGAGGACATGATGAAGCTCTATGACGGCGGGCGGGCGCCGAATCCACGGCGGGTCCGCATCTTCTTCGCCGAGAAGGGGGTGCCGCTGCCGGAACTCGTGCCGGTCGACATCGTCAAAAAAGAGCACAGGACCGAGGCCTTCACCCGGATCAATCCCGCTCAGCGCCTCCCCGTCCTCGAACTCGACGACGGCACGGCGCTGGCCGAGACGATCGCCATCTGCCGTTATATCGAAGCCCTGCATCCGCAGCCGGCGATGTTCGGCCGCGATGCGAAAGAGCAGGCGACCATCGAGATGTGGAACCGGCGTGTCGAACTTGGTCTCTTCGCCAGCGTTGCCGCCGTCTTCCGTCACAGCCATCCGTCGATGGCGGAGCTGGAGGATCAGGTTCCCGAATGGGCCGAGGCCAATCGCGACCAGATGGACGACCATCTCTGGCTGCTCGAATTGCAGCTCGCGGCCAATCCCTTCATCTGCGGCGAGGTCCTGACCGTCGCCGACATCACCGCTGGTATCGCCATCGACTTCATGAAGCCGTCGCGCATTCCGCTGCCAGAGGATTTCGTCAATATCCGCCGCTGGCATGGCGAGTTGTCCGGCCGTCCGAGCTGGAAGGTCTGATGCGCCGCCTCGTCCTGGCCCTGCTCGCCGTTCTGGCCCTTCCAGCGCTCGCGCCGGCGTCCGAACGGCTGAGCGGCGAGGCGATCGAGCGCGCCTTCCGCGGCAACACGGTCTCCGGCCGCTACACCAATGGCGGCTTCTTCACGGAGTATCACGATCCCAATGGCCAGGCGCTCGGCCATAACGGCTGGCAGCCCAACACCGACGCTTGCTGGATCACCAAGCCGGACCGCATTTGCTATTATTACGGCCCGCCGAGCGACCGGACGGTGCATTGCTTTTCGGTCGAGATGAGCGGCGATCTCTATGTTCTGCGCAACAGCGGCAACGGCATGGTCAACGCGCTGGCCAAGGTCGAGCTCGGCAACCCTCGCAACCACACCGATAACGGCACGCCCTGGTACTGCGACGGGCTGATCTCGCGGGCGCCCGGACCGCCGATGAGCCGGAAGCTGGCACAGCGTTGATGGCCCGGCTGGTAGGCATAGCAGCCGTTGCGCTGGGACTGATCGCAGCGACGCCGGCGATGGCAGTCGAGCGGTTGACCGGCGATCAGATCAAGCAGCTTTTCGAGGGCAACACTGTCTCGGGCCGCTATTCCCGTAGCAACCTGCCGTTCAGCGAATATCATCACCCAGACGGCCGGGCGAGCGGGCATAATCGCCATGTGACCAACACCGACGCCTGCTGGATCACGACGCCGGATGCCGTATGCTACTATTACGGTCCGCAGGAGACGCGCCGCACCTATTGCTTCACCATCGAGACCAGCGGCGACCTGATCGTCATCCGCAACCGCCCGAGCGGACGCATCAACGGCCTGGCGCGTATCGAGAAGGGCGATCCCAACAATTACGCCGCGAAGAAGTCCGACTGGGTTTGCGACGGCCTGATCTCGCAGGCGCCGGGTCGATCGCGTCTGGCGCGTCGATGAGCCCGGAGGAGACGCTTGACGAGGTGCTGGCGGAGCTGCGTGCCTGCCGCATCTGTCGCGATGCGCCGCTCTACCTGCCCCCGCTGCCGCATCAGCCGCGCCCGGTCATCCAGGCTTCCGCGACGGCACGGATCTGTATCGCAGGTCAGGCGCCGGGCACGCGTGTCCATGCCAGCGGCCGACCGTTCACCGATCCGTCCGGCGTGCGCCTGCGCAACTGGCTCGGCATGGACGAGACGGTCTTCTACGATGCGGCGAAGGTCGCGGTCGTGCCGATGGGCCATTGCTTCCCTGGCCTCGATGCGAAGGGCGGCGACAAGCCGCCGCGGCGGGAATGCGCGCCGGCCTGGCGAGAGCGCGTCTTCGCGGCGCTACCCCGGATCGAGCTCGTGCTGGCGATCGGGCGCTATGCCCAGAGCTGGCATCTCGGCCCGAAAGAGGCGGCCAATCTCTCCGCGACCGTCGCGAACTGGCGCGAAATCCTCGCCCGGCCGGTCTTTCCGCGCGTCCTGCCGCTGCCGCACCCGTCCTGGCGCAACAATGCCTGGCTCAAGCGCAACCCCTGGTTCGAGGCTGAGCTTCTGCCCGTCCTGCGTCAGGAAGTGGCGCGATTGCTGGGATAAACCGGGCGATCAGTAGCGGAAGGGGCTGGAATCGAGGCCGCGATTGACCTGGCCGCGCACGCTGAGCACCGAGCGGACAGGGCCCATCGTGGTCTCGCCGCGGCTTTCGAGATAGACCATGCCGTCGGTCCGGGTGCCGGTGCCGTTATGCGAACTCTTGCCGAACTCTGCGCGAACCGCTCCGCCGGCCTTGACGCAGAACTGGGAGCCCTCCACCCGGACGAAGCCCGCGCCATATTCGGGGCAGGGGCGGGCGGCGGAGCCGGATTTCGCGGCAGGCTTCGCCGGGGAGGCGTAGGGCTCTGTCTTCCGTGGCAGCGGCTGGCCGATCGACTGCGCCGAGGCTGCCGTCGCAAGGCCGGTCAGGAGCAAGGCAAGAGTGGTGCGGAGCATTGGCTGAAATCCGTGGCGACGGTTCCCGATACTGAGCCAGCAAGGCGCAGTTATGGCAAGATCGAACGGCCCGGCCGCCCTACGGAAAAACCCCGGCTTGCGCCGGGGTGAGTATCCCTCGCGCTGCAGGCTCCGTTGGATCGGAGCTGGTTCGAAACGCGCAAGCGGATCGGGAAACTCTCGGCCTGCGCTGTGGTCAGCGCAAGCTCTATCCACATGGCGATCATGCAGATTTGTCATGATTCGGCTGGGGGTTTCGCCGCAACGCGATCGATGGCGTTGTCGGCATCCACCATTGACGAAAAAGGCCCGGCTCGCGCCGGGCCTCATGCAGAAATCGCGGCGCGCGCAATCAGCGGGCGCGCGTACGGACCTGGAACACGTCGAAGCTGAGTTCGGCGACCTGCCACCAGAGATACTGGTCGGATCGGAAGGCGGCCATCGCCTCGATCGCCTTCTTGAAGTCCGGGTTCTTGGCCGAGATTTCGGCATAGAGCTCGTTGGAGGCCTTGAGGCTCGCTTCCATCACGTCCTGCGGGAAGGGGCGCAGCTGTGTGCCGGCGGCGACGAGGCGCTTCAGCGCGGGCGGGTTCACCACGTCGTACTTCGCCGCCATCTGCGTGTTGGCATAGGTGCAGGCGGCAGTCAGCGCGGCCTGGTAGGCCTTCGGCAGCGAATTCCACTTCTCCAGGTTGACGAAGGCGTGGACGGTCGGCCCACCCTCCCAGAAGCCTGGATAGTAGTAATACGGCGCGACCTTGGCGAAGCCGAGCTTCTCGTCGTCATAGGGGCCGACCCACTCGGCGCCGTCGATCGTGCCCTTCTCGAGTGCCGGATAGATGTCGCCGCCGCCGAGCTGCTGCGGCACGAGGCCGAGCTTCTGCAGAACCGAGCCGGCGATGCCGCCGATGCGCATCTTCAGGCCCTGGATATCGGCGACCGACTTGATCTCCTTGCGGAACCAGCCGCCCATCTGCGCGCCGGTATTGCCGCAGGGCAGGCCGTAGGCGTTGAACTTCTTGTAGAACTCGTTGAACAGCTCGTTGCCGCCGTTCTGGAACAGCCAGGCATTCTGCTGGCGGGCATTGAGGCCGAACGGCACGGAGGCGGCGATCGCGAAGGTCGGATCCTTGCCGACATAGTAATACGAGACGGTATGGGCCATCTCGACGGTGTTGTTCGAGACCGCGTCGAGAGCCTGAAGCGCCGGGACGATTTCGCCGGCCGCGAAGACCTGGATCTGGAATTTGCCGTCGGTCAGCTCGGAAACCATTTTCGCCATGATCTCGGCGCCGGCATAGATCGTGTCGAGGGATTTCGGGAAGCTCGACGCCAGGCGCCACTTGATCTCCGGATTCGACTGGGCGACGGCCGGCATGGCGACGGCGGTCGCGGCGGCACCGGCCGCAGCGGTCTGGATAAACTGACGGCGCTTCATCTAGGCACTCTCCTCGGATGTTGGCGGGTGCGGGCGTTTCGAAACAGCTTCTGCCGCCCGGCGTTCGGAATCGGGTTGTAGCGAATGGATTTTCGAAGCGCGAGGGATTTCATCGCCGATTCTTGCGACTTTCGGCTAGTTTTGGCCGCTGTCTTGGCGTGCCTCTGCATGGGTGGTTAAAGCGGTCATGATCGAGACACCGAATCTCAGCCTGCGCCGCCCCGAGATCGACGATCTCGACGCCATCCACGCGATGCGCAGCGACCTTGCGGTGGTCCGTTTCCTCGGCGGCCGGGCGCTCAGCCGCGAGGAGGCCTGGCATCGGCTGACCCGCATCGTCGGCCACTGGACGCTGCGTGGCTACGGCCTGTTCGCGGTGGTCGAAAAAAGCAGCGGCGCCCTGGTGGGGGAGGTCGGCCTGTTCGACGGTTGCCGGGGCCTGTCTCCGGATTTCGACAATGCGCCGGAGGCTGGATGGATCCTGGCGAGCGGAGCGCACGGCAAGGGCTACGCTGGGGAGGCTGCCGCCGCCGCCCATCGCTGGTTCGCCGCGACCCATGGCGAAAGGCGCAGCGTCTGCATCATCGCGCCTGAGAATCTCGCCTCCTTCCGGGTAGCGCAGAAGCTCGGCTACAAGAGCTTCGGGCAGGTCGATTACCAGGACAGACCGGTCACGATGCTCGAGCGCGTTCCCGGCTGACGGACCGGTGTAGGGAGAATTCGCATGGACCAGGACAAGCTCGCCAAGCTGCGCCAGCGCTATGTCGGCACCGGCGGCGGCGACATTCATGATCCGCATTTCGCCCGGGTGGCCGCGGCCCAATTCACCGGCGACAAGCGCAAATGGCCCTTCGCCGATGTCGCGACCTTCCTCAGTGCGCCCTACCGCCCCGATGCCCTGACGGCGTCCGGCCTCGGCGGCCTCGATGTCGCGATCATCGGTGTGCCCATGGATCTCGGCGTCACCAACCGCGCCGGCGCGCGCCTTGGCCCGCGCGCGGTGCGCGCCATCGAGCGCATGGGGCCGATGGATCATGCGCTGGGCACCGCGCCCTTCACCATGCTCAAGGCGGCGGATATCGGCGACGTGCCGTTCCGCTCGCGCTATTCGCTGGAAAGCTGCCACGAGGATATCGAGGCGACCTTCAGGACGATCGTCGAGGCCGGCGTCTCGCCGCTCGCCGTCGGCGGTGACCACTCGATCACCTATTCGATCCTGAAGGCGGTGGGGGCGAAGCGCCCGGTCGGCATGGTTCATATCGACGCTCATTGCGATACGTCGGGCCCCTATGAAGGCTCCAAGTTCCATCATGGCGGGCCGTTCCGCCAGGCCGTGCTCGACGGCGTGCTCGACCCCGAGCGCGTGATCCAGATCGGCATCCGCGGCGGCGCCGAATATCTCTGGGAGTTCTCCTACGAATCCGGGATGACGGTCATCCACGCCAACGAGGTCGACGATCTCGGTCTCGACGCGGTGATCGCGAAGGCCCTCGCCGTGATCGGCGACGGGCCGACCTATGTCTCCTTCGATGTCGATTCGCTTGATCCCGGCTTCGCACCCGGCACGGGAACGCCGGAGGTCGGTGGCTTGAGCCCGCGCGAAGCCCTTGCGATCCTGCGCGCGCTGAAGGGACGCGACATCGTGGCAGCGGATGTCGTAGAAGTCGCCCCGCAATACGACGCGACCAGCAATACGGCGCAGTGCGCGGCGCAGGTGCTCTTCACCGAGCTCTGCCTCCTCGCCGAAGCGCGCGCCTTGGGAAAAGGAAGACCATGATTCGGATTCGATCGATCGCGCGGATCGCCGCGATGGCCGGGCTGTGCCTGCTCGCCCCCGCCGCGCGCGCCGAGTTGCCGGCCAACGGAAAGGCCTATCACGACGCCGCTTTCGCTTCCGTCGAATCGCTGCTCAAGCTGTACAACGGCAAGCCGACCCTGCCGCGTCTGTCGGATCCGGTCGACGGCAAGGTCCTGGCCGATGTCTGGAATGTGCCGGCCATTCTCGGAAAGCCGCCCTATCCCGCGGAGAATCTGTCGGCGCTGCTCGACATCATCGAGAAGCAGGCGCGTATCCTGCAGGCTTATGCGCTGTTCTCGCCGCAGCCGGGCCGGAAGCAGCCGGACCAGGCGGCGAATGCGGTCGAGTTCCAGGATGAACTGACCCGCGGGCGTGTTTTCCTGCTCCAGGCCGTCGGCGGCGCCTCGTCGGCGCTCTACGATTTCGCGTCCAATCTGCAGGAGGCGGACAAGACGGAGGCCCGGGTAAAGGGCTTGCGGCAGATGCGGCTCGGCCTTCAGGAGATCGTCGTGGGCTCCGCGCTGGCACTGCGCGGCACAGGTCTGCGCGATCCGAATCGCCTGCTGATCGCGCGGGCCTTCGCGGAGAATGCCGCGGGCATCGCCGCTTCGCTGACGCCGCCGGACCGCAATGCGCTCGTCAGCGCGCTCCAGGGGGTGAGCCCGTCCCTGAAGCCGGATGCGCAGAAGGCGATCGCGGATTTTGCCGCCACGATAGCCGCCACCCCTTGTGAAGGCTTCTGCACGGTCAACTGAGCCGTGCCGGTCGTCGATCCCGATCGGGGCGCGGCGATCCGGGGCTTTCAGGGCTTGGCAGCCAGCCAGATCACATGCCGTGCGCCGCCGCCGGTGCGACGGGCGCGGGCCGTGACCTCCTCGGTGGCGAAGCCGGCCTGGCGCAGGCGCCGGTTGAAGCCATGGTCGGGGCCCGAGGACCAGACCGCGAGAATGCCGCCGGGCCGCAGCGCGGCCTTGGCGGCGTGCAGCCCCGCTGCTCCGTAAAGCTGGTCGTTGCCGGCGACGGTGAGCCCCTCCGGGCCGTTATCGACATCGAGCAGGATGGCGTCACGGCTCCCCGTGCCGGCGGTGATCGCCGCGGCGACATCCGTGACGCTCACCCGCACGCGGGGATCGTCGAGGCAACCGCCAAACACCGCCGCCATCGGCCCGCGCGCCCAGGCGACCACCGCGGGAATCAATTCGGCCACCTCCACCTGCGCATCCGCCGGCAGCTTGGCGAGCGCGGCCCGCAACGTGAAGCCCATTCCCAGCCCGCCGATCAGGATGCGCGGTTGCCGCCGCTGTCCGAGGCGATCGCAAACCAGCGTCGCCAGCGCTTCCTCCGAGCCGCTGAGGCGGCTGTTCATCAGCTCGTTGCTGCCGAGCATGATCGAGAATTCGCTGCCGCGCTGCTTCAACCGGAGATCGCCGCTGCCATCCGGCAAGGCCGCGGTGTCGAGGGTGGTCCAGGGTATCACGTCGCTCTCGCCTGTCTGGGAAGCCGCCTTATAGCCTATTCGTGCCGATCGCCCGGATGGCAAAGTGATATGCGTAGGCTGCATGAAATATCGCCATTCATAGCGTTGATCGAGCGCTGGAGCATGGCTATTTCATGTTGCGCCGCAGCATTGTCGCTGCCCTTCCGTGAAAGCTCGCTATGACGCTCGCCGCGAACGATCGCAGCCTGGATGCATCGCTATCCGCTCATGCGCCCGCTTCGGCAGGGCTCGTGCTGCTCGCGCTCGCAATGGGCGGTTTCTCCATCGGCACCACGGAATTCGCGTCGATGAGCCTGCTGCCGTATTTCTCGGCAGGACTCGGCGTCGACGAGCCGACCGCCGGGCATGTCATCAGCATCTACGCGCTCGGCGTCGTCGTCGGCGCGCCGCTGATCGCCGTGCTGGCGGCGCGGATCCCGCGGCGCACGCTGCTGATCGGGTTGATGGGTGTCTTCGCGCTCGGCAACGGCTTGAGCGCGCTCGCCCCGAGCTATCACTGGATGCTGGCCTTCCGCTTCCTGAGCGGCCTGCCGCATGGCGCCTATTTCGGCGTCGCCGCCCTGGTCGCGGCGTCGCTCTCGGCCCCGAATCGCCGAGCGCAGTCGGTTGCGCGTGTCATGCTCGGCCTGACGGTGGCGACGATTCTCGGTGTCCCCGTCGCAAGCTGGACGGGGCAGGTGCTGGGCTGGCGCTCGGGCTTCGCCATCGTCGCAGGGCTCGCTCTGCTGACGGCTCTCCTGATCGCCCTGTTTGCGCCGCGTGACACGGTGCAACCGGGCGCGAGCCCGTTACGGGAGCTCGGTGCGCTGAAGCGCCGGCAGGTCTGGCTGACGCTGGCGACGGGTGCAATCGGCTTCGGCGGCCTCTTCGCCGTCTACACCTATGTCGCTTCCACGCTGATGGCGGTGACCCAGGTTTCGCCGGCGCTCGTGCCGGTCGTTCTCGCGATCTTCGGCCTGGGGCTGACGGCCGGCACGCTCTTCGCTGGCTGGGCGGCGGACAGGGCGCTCGTTCCGGCAACGGCGGCGCTGCTCCTCTGGAGCGCCTTTTGGCTCGCGGCCTTTCCCTTCGCGGCCGGCAATATCTGGGCGGTCTCGCTGGTCATCTTCATGATCGGCAGCGGCGGCGGGCTCGGTGCCATGCTGCAGACGCGCCTGATGGATGTGGCCGAAGACGCGCAGACGCTGGCAGCGGCGCTCAACCACAGCGCCTTCAACACCGCCAATGCACTCGGCCCCTGGCTCGGAGGCATGGCGATCGCCGCCGGCTACGGCTGGACCTCGACAGGTTGGGTCGGGGCGGCGCTGGCGCTCGGCGGCCTCGGCATCTGGCTCATCGCGGTTCTCGACGCCCGCCGCTGAGCCCGCTGCCGGGCATGTCCCGGCGCGATGATCCTCCGTTCTTTGGTCGTATCGCGTGCATAGCTGCTCGTTTGGGCGTGCAAGCTGCGAAAAGCTGCGTCGCGCCCTCTTGCGAGCGCGACGAAACTGCGCCCAATCTGTCGCGACAGAGCCGGACCGGGACAACAGCAAGACCGGCCGGACTGCATCGCGGAGGTTCCATGAAGAGTTTCGTTCGTTTCATCGCGGCGGCGGCGTTGACGGTTGCCGGCGCGACAGGGGCGCTCGCCCAGGCCAAGGAGTGGAAGGAAATCCGGATCGGCACCGAAGGCGCCTATCCGCCCTACAACAACCTGAACGCCAAGAAGGAGCTCGAGGGCTTCGAGATCGATTACGGCAACCTGCTCTGCGAGAAGATGAAGGTGAAGTGCACCTGGGTCGTGCAGGACTGGGACGGCATCATCCCGGCGCTGCAGGCCAACAAATACGACGTCATCTTCGCCGGCATGAATGCGACCGACGAGCGCAAGAAGCAGGTCGATTTCACCACGGTCTACAGCAAGACCCCGATCTGGATGATCGGCCCGAAGAGCACGAAGTCCGACGACATCTCGCCGGCCGCGCTCAAGGGCAAGTCGATCGGTGCGCAGGGCTCGACGATCCACGCCAACTATGTCGAGAAATTCTACAAGGACTCGACCGCGCGCCTCTACCCGACCCAGGAAGAGGCCAATCTCGACCTGCTCAACGGCCGTCTCGACTACATCGTCGCCGACGCGCTCGCGCTGGCCGACTTCCTCAAGGGGAAGGGCAAGGATTGCTGCAAGAAGATCGCCGAGGTTAAGCGCGACGATGCCATCCACGGCCCCGGCGTCGCCGGTGCGGTCCGCAAGTCGGACGTGGCGCTCAAGGAGATGATCAGCAAGGCCATCGCCGAGACCATGGCCGACGGCTCGCACAAGAAGCTCGAGGACAAGTGGTTCAAGTACGACTGATCTGACGATGGTCACCCGCCGGCCAGTTTTGGCCGGCGGGCTTCGGTTCCTCGCGCTCCGGCCCTTCCATGTTCGACAAATTCGCTCTGCTTGGCTTCGGTGCCGGCGGCTGGGGCTGGGCCCTGCTGCAGGGCGCCGCCAACACCATCTCGGTCGCGCTCGCGACGCTGCCCTTCGGCCTGGCGCTCGGCCTCGTCATCGCGTTGTTGAAGCGCTCCGACCATGCGATCCCGCGGGCGCTGGCGACGATCTACACCACCGTCTTCCGGGGCGTGCCGGAGCTTCTCACGCTCTACATCATCTATTTCGGCATTCAGGTCCTGATGCAGCAGGTCTGGACCGGTTTCTCCATTCCTCCCTTCGTCGCCGGCATGGTCGCGCTCGGGCTCGTGCTCGCGGCCTTTTCCAGCGAGGTCTGGGTCGGCGCGCTGAATTCGATCCAGAAGGGCCAGCGTGAGGCTGCGGCGGCATTGGGCCTGTCGAAGGCGCAGGCCTTCCGCCTCGTGGTCTTCCCGCAATTGATCCGCGTCGCTCTGCCCGGCCTCGGCAATAACTGGATGGTGCTGCTGAAGGAGACCTCGCTGATCTCGGTGATCACGCTGCAGGACATCATGTTCATCGCAACGCGGGCCAATGTCGTGACCAAGGAGCCGTTCCTGTTCTTCGGCACGGCGATGCTGCTTTACTTCTTCTTCTCGGTGATTTCCGCCTGGGGCATCGACAGGCTCGAACAGCGCACCAATCGCGGCCAGGCAGCCTTCGGCGGAGCGACGCGATGAACTGGTGCGAATATCCCGGTTACCTCGTCGGCAGCGAGGTCCTGCAGAACTACGGCTGCCGAATGGCGAACGGCCTCTGGGTCACCTTCGAGCTCGTGATGATCTCAGTTGCCATCGGCTTCTTTCTGGCGCTCGGCCTCGCCGTCACCCGGCTCTACGGCCCGCGCTGGGCGCGGATGGCGGTGAGTGGCTACACCACCTTCCTGCGCGGCACGCCGCTGCTGTGCCAGCTCTTCCTCGTCTATTACGGCTTCGGGCAGTTCCGCGAGTTCTGGCAGGATACCGGCCTGTGGTGGTTCTTCCGCGAGCCGTTCTACTGCGCGGCCTTCACCTTCACGATCAACACGGCGGCCTATCAGGCGGAAATCCTGCGCGGCGCCATCCAGTCGGTCCCGCGCGGACAGTTCGAGGGGGCGCTGTCGCTCGGCCTGCACCGCTGGGCGACGCTTCGCCTCGTCGTGCTGCCGCAGGCGATGATCCTGGCTTTGCGTCCGCTCGGCAACGAGCTGATCGTGATGATCAAGTCGAGCGCGATCGTCTCGCTGGTGACGCTGTTCGACCTGATGGGCGCGACACGGCTGGCCTTCGCCCGCTCCTTCGACCTCTCGATCTATCTCTATGCCGCGCTGATCTATCTCGTGCTGGTCGAGATCATCCGCCGCGTCTGGGACAAGCTGGAGATCAGGCTGAGCCGGCACATGGCGTTGCGCTGACCCGGTCTCAGCCGGGCAGGGTCAGCACCACCGCGCCGCGCGGCGTCGCGACGACGGTGTGCTCGTACTGGACGGTGGGCGCGCAAGGATCGCTGTAGAGCGTCCAGCGATCGCCGTCGGCATTCTCGGCCCAATCCGCGCCCAGCGACAGGAACGGCTCGACGGTGAAGACGAGCCCGTTCGTCATGGTCCGGCGCTCGCTGCGATCGGGCCAGGTCGCGATCTCCGTCGGCTCCTCGTGGAGCGAGCGGCCGACGCCATGGCTCGCGAGATTGCGCACCAGCGTATAGCCGTTCTTCGCGGCGAAGCGCCCGACGGCTTGACCGATACCGGCGAGCGGCTTGCCGGCGCCGACCTGCCCGATCCCGGCCCAGAGCGCGCGCCGGCCATCGCGGCAGAGCCGCTCCAGCTTCGGCTTGACCGGCGGCACGGCGAAGGACGCGCCCGTATCGGCGAAGAAGCCGTTCTTCTCGGCAGAGACGTCGATATTGACGAGGTCGCCCGCGAGGATGCGCCGCTCTCCGGGGATGCCGTGGGCGATCTCCTCGTTGACGCTGATGCAGGTCGCGCCGGGGAATTCATAGGCGAGCTCCGGGGCAGGGCGCGCGTCATGGCGTTCGAGATAGTCCTGGCCGATCGCGTCGAGCTCGGCCGTGGTCATGCCGGGTTCGATCGCCTTGCCCATCGCCGCGAGCGCGCGGGCCACGATGCCGCCGATCTCCTTCAGCGCCTGCAATTCGTCGTCGTTCGATATCGTCATGCACCGGAGCTAAGCCGCGCGCCTCATGCCCGCAAGGGAAAAGCCGCATGGGCGGATGGCGTGCAATCGCCTTCCCCGTCCGGCGCCTGCACGCTAAAGCGGGATCATCTTCGGAGAAAAGCGGGAGTTCGGCATGGCCAAAGTCGCATTCATCGGTCTCGGCGTGATGGGGTTCCCCATGGCCGGCCATCTCAAGGCCAAGGGTCATGAGGTCACCGTCTACAACCGCAACCCGACGAAAGCGCAGGAATGGGTCTCCCGCCATGGCGGCGTCTCGGCGCCGACCCCGGCCGATGCCGCCAAGGGCCAGGAGATCGTCTTCTGCTGCGTCGGCAACGATGACGACCTCCGCTCGGTGACAACAGGAGAGAACGGCGCCTTTGCCGGCATGGAGAAAGGCGCGGTCTTCGTCGACCACACCACGGCTTCCGCCAATGTCGCGCGCGAACTCTATGAGGCGGCGAAGCAGGGCGGCTTCGGCTTCGTCGACGCGCCCGTCTCGGGCGGGCAGGCCGGCGCCGAGAACGGTGTGCTGACCGTGATGTGCGGCGGTGAGCCCGAGACCTATGCCCGCGTCGAGCCGGTGATCGCGAGCTTCGCGCGCATGTGCAAGCTGATGGGCCCGGCCGGCTCCGGTCAGCTCACCAAGATGGTCAACCAGATCTGCATCGCCGGTCTCGTCCAGGGCCTGTCGGAGGGCGTGCATTTCGCCAAGCGTGCCGGGCTCGATGTCGAGACCATGCTGGAGGTTATCTCCAAGGGCGCCGCCGGCTCGTGGCAGATGGAGAACCGCGGCAAGACCATGAACCAGAACAAGTTCGATTTCGGCTTCGCCGTCGACTGGATGCGCAAGGATCTCGGGATCGTCCTGGACGAGGGCCGCCGCAACGGCGCGCAGCTCCCGGTCACCGCGCTGGTCGACCAGTTCTATGCCGAGGTCCAGAAGATGGGCGGCAATCGCTGGGATACGTCGAGCCTGATTGCCCGTCTCGAAGGCTGAGATTGCGCCGGCTCGGTCCGCTCAGGTCGCCGGGCCCGGACGCTTCTTCACGAAAGTGACGGCGACCAGCCCGGCCGTCGTCAGAAGCCAGACGAACAGATTCATCGATTGCGGCCAAAGCGTCACCAGCCAGCTGATCAGCACGGTGAGTGCCGCACTGAAGCCGAGCTGGGTCGCGCCTAGTAGACCGGCTGCCGAGCCGGCCAGCTCCGGACGGGCCGAGAGCGCCTCGGCCGTAGCCCCTGGGATCGTCATGCCGTTGCCGACCGCGTTCACGGCCAAGGGCAGGAACAGCGCGAGCGGCGACCACCAGGGCGTGAACGACAGGGCGAGCGCCACTGCGGTCCCGAAAAAGGAGATCACCAGGCCGCGGCGCACCATCGTCTGCGTGCCGACGCGCACCGCCAGCCGCGACATGGCGAAGTTGCCGATCATGTAGCCGAGCGCGTTCAGGATGAAATAGGCGCCGTAGACATCCGAGCCGCGCCCCATCGTCTCGACGACGATATAGGGCGTCGCGGCGATGAAGACGAAAAAGGCCGACGAGGCGGACGAGCTCGCCGCGACGTTCAGCATGAACTCGCGGTTCCGCACGAGTTCCGGAAAGACGCTGAAGACGCCGAAAAGCGAACTCTGCTGGCCGAGATTGGGCGCGGTTTCGGGCAGGCGCGCGAGCGTGAAGACGAGCACCGCGCCACCGAACAGCGTCATGAACCAGAAGATCGCGCGCCAGCCGAAGGCGGTCTCGATCTGGCCGCCGAGCCAGGGCGCGAGCATCGGCGCCACCACCATCACCATGGTGACGGTGGCGATCTGGCTCGCGGCGTGGTCGCGATCGGCGGTGTCGCGGATGATGGCGCGCGACAACGCGAAGACGGCCCCGCCACCGGCGCCTTCCAGCACGCGTGCGATCAGCAGGATATGCGTGGTGGGGGCGAGCGCTCCGAGCACCGAGCCCAGCACGAACAGCGCCGTCCCCGCATTGACGCACGGGCGGCGGCCGAAGCGGTCGGAGAGCGGCCCGATGACGAGCTGCGTCAGCGCGACCGCGACCAGGAACAGCGTCAGCGTGAGCTGGATCGTGGCGTAGTTCGAGGTGAAATGCCGGGCAAGCGCCGGCGTCGCCGGGGCGAGCAGGTTGAGCGCGATCGGCTGCAGCGCCGAGATCGCGACGAGGATCGCGAGCGTGGGCTTGATTGCCGCCGTCGTCACGCGGCGCTCTTCCGGGTGAGCTTCAGGTTGGAATCGGGCCGCACGCGCTGCCGGTGCATGGTGTAGAGCCCGCTGCCGACGATCAGTGCGACGCCGATGAAGGCGAAGAAGTCCGGCACGTCGCCCCAGACGACGTAGCCGAGCACGGTCGCGAAGACGATGATGGCGTAGCGGTATTGCGAGATCACGCCGACATCCGTGCGCCGGAAGGCGCTGATGATGAAGAAGGTGCCGATCGTGACGAGCACGGCGGCGACCGCGATATAGACGGTCTGGATGCGCCAGATCGACAACCACGTCTCTGTGAAGCCGTAGGCGACGGCAACGAGGCCGACGAGGACCGTCGTGGTCAGCGACACGACCGTCGAGGGAACCTCCGCGCCGATGGTGCGCGTCGTGAGGTCCCGCCCTGCGACGAGGATGGCGCTGATCACGGCGACGATCGCCGCTGCGTTGAAGGATTCGGCGCCTGGCCGCACCACGAACAACACACCGACGAAACCCACGGTCAGCGCCGCCGCGCGCCGCCAGCCCACCTGCTCGATCCGCAGCACTGCCGCCAGCGCGACGATGAGCAGGGGAGAGGCCATGTTGATCGCGGTAAGGTTGGCGAGCGGCATTAGCCCGAGCGACCAACCGAAGGTTAGCGCGCTGAAGGCCTCGAGGAGGCCTCGCTGCAGAACACGAGGGCGAAGGACCATGTGGAGCCGGTCGCTTTCCCGCGCGGCGAAGACGAGTGCGAAGCCGACGACAACGGCGAACGATGCCCGGATGGTGATCGCCTGCCCGGCCGGATAGACCTCACGGGCGAGCTTCATGAACACATCGTTGACGACGAAAAGCGACATCGCGACGAGCATGAAGACGATGCCGCGGCGGTTTTCGGCTGCGCTGGCCAAGGGATCGGATCCAGTTCGGGAAGCTTCAGGCCGGCAGGCGCGACAGCGAGAATGGTTTCAGGTCGAAGGGGGAATGTCCGGTCGTCGACAGGTCGGCGAGGATTTCGCCGATCGCGCTCGCGAACTTGAAGCCATGGCCCGAGCAGGCTGAGGCGAAGACGGCCTGCGGCACGCCCGGCACCGTATCGATGATGAAGTCTTCGTCCGGCGAGACGGTATAGACGCAGCCCTTCACCGTCAGCGGCTCGCCGGCTGCGTCGGGGAGGTAGCGCGCCAGGCATTCGCGGATCAGCCTGATCTGGTTCTCGCTCGGCGTGCGGTCCGGTTCGTGCGGATCGATAGGCTCGCGGCCGAAATGCGGCCCGCCGAGCTTGAAGCCCGGATGCTCGTAGAGCGGAAAACCGTAGAAAGTGCCTTCATCGGCACTGAGGATGAAGACCGGGAAGGCACCTTCGCGGAACAGTTCCGGGCGGCGCGTGGTGAACCAGCCGATCGCCTGCTTCACCGTGTTGACCTGCTTCGCCAGCGCCGGCACCGCATCTGTGATCCAGCCGCCGGAGGTGATGACGAGCCGCCCGGCCGAGTAGGTGCCACGTTCTGTGCGGACGATGACGCCGCCTTGTGCCGTGGGAGTCCAGTCCAGCAGAGGCTCGTTGGTGCGGATCTCGGCACCGCGCGACTGCGCCAGCCCGACATGGGCGTAGATTGCCTTTTCCGAGGCGACGAAGCCGCCATCCGGCTGCCACAGGCCGATATGCCCTTCCGGCAGCTGGAAAGCCGGGAAGCGCCGCGTCACCTCCGCGCCTTCCAGGACTTCATGCGTCAGCCCGTGGTCGAGACAGGATTGAAGCGAGGATTCGACCGGTCCGCCGCCCTTTGGCGCGAGGTCGAGCGAGCCCGTGACATGGAGTAGTTTCATGCCGGCCTGCTCGCCGGTCTGCGCCCACAATTCATGCGCGCGCTTCACGATCGGCACGTAATGCGAGCCCTCGAAATAGGCGAGGCGGATGATCCGGGTGAGGCCGTGGGAAGAGCCCATCGCATGGCCGAGGTCGAAGCGCTCGAGCCCGAGCACCTTGAGCCCGCGCTGCGCCAGATGCCAGCAGGCCGCGGACCCCATGGCGCCCACACCGGCGACGATGACGTCATAGCTGTGCTGGCTCATGGGCGTCTGTCCATTTGGCGCGGAAAATCCAGCCATACAGGGGCGAGGGACGTGGGTCCAATGCGTCTCCGGCAAGGGCGCCGTGCGGCGGCGTGGAAGCTTTTGTTAACGGGCCGGCACCATAACCGGACACGGGCTTGACCTATGGTGAGACTGGGCAGGGGATGCAGGGCAGGATTCGACGTTGGCTGGGCGCCCGAAATGCGGTGGAGGACATCCCCGCGGCGCCGGTGCCGGCGGTGGAGGCCACGGCCCACCAGGCTTCCATCCAGCTTCATGACGCCTCCACCCATGATGCCGTTGACGATATCGAGCGCGACATCCTCTCTGCGATGCAGCGGCTGACGAAGGAGCTCGGCGAGGTCGAGCAGCGCTCGGCCGAGTCCGAGAGCGGCTCGCGCACCATCCTCGAGAATGCCGGCAGCATGCGCATGGCCGTGAGCGCCGCCAGCGAGAATGCTTCCGCGCTCGCCGCCGCGACCCATCAGGTCTCGCAGGCGGCGGAAGAGGTCGACGGGGCGATGGTGAGTGTCCGCGACAGGCTCGACGCCGCGGTGCTGCGCGCCGGTGAGGCTGCGCTGATGCTGGACGGCCTGGCGTCGGCGACCGGCGAGATCCGGGGCATCGTCGATTCGATCGCCGAAATCGCACGCCAGACCAATCTCCTGGCGCTCAATGCGGCGATCGAGGCGGCCCGCGCCGGCGAGGCCGGGCGCGGCTTCGGTGTCGTCGCGCATGAGGTGAAGTCCCTCTCCGTCGAGGTCAGCGAGGCCGTCGGCCATATCCGCGAGCGCGTGGACCGTCTGACGCGCGCAGCCCAGGGCTCGACCGGCATCGTCAACGACACCTTGCAGATCGTGCGTGATGTCAATCCGATCATGGCGACGATCGGCAAGGCTTCGCAGGAGCAGGCCAGTTCGACCGCGGAACTCTCCCGGAATGCGCGGGAAGCAGCCCTGTTCGTGGAAGGCGTCGCGCGCCGCGCCGACGAAATCGACCGCATCGCCCATGAGACGGTCGCGGAGAGCGAGCGCGCCCGCCGGGCGACGCAGAAGGGCAGTCGCCTCGTCGGCAACATGCTCAGGCGCTTCAAGCCGGCACTGCGCCATTCGGCTTTTGCGGACCGGCGCCGCTTCGACCGCTTTCCCACGGCGCGCAATGCGCATCTCGCTGTCGGCGGGATCGATATTGCCGGACGGCTCGTCGATCTCGGCCGGGGCGGTGCCTTGCTGGCCGGCTCGCCTCAGGCGCGTCTGCCGATCGGCGGCGCAGGCGTGGTCACGATCGAGGGACTGCCGCCGTTGCCCTGCCGCATGACCGGTGTCAGCGAGCATGGGCTGCATATCGCCTTCGCTGGTGATGCCGCGGCCGGCTGTGATGCGCTGGCAGGCATGATCGAGGATATCGAACGCTCCTATCGCCCGCTGATCGAGCGGGCACAGGATTTCGCCCGCGAGGTCGCGGGAGCGATGGAAGCGGCCATCGATCGAGGTCTGATTTCCGAAGAGGATCTGTTCGACCTCCGCTATGTCCCGGTGCCCGAAAGCGAGCCCCGGCAATATCTGAGCCCGAGCTTGCCGGCTCTTGAAGCCGTCCTGCCGCCGCTTCTGGCAGGTGCGCTTGCCGCCGATCGCCGGCTGGTCTTCGCCCTGCCGAGCGATCGCAACGGCTATATGCCGGTCCATCACGTCGATTGGTCCCTGCCGCCGCGCCCCGGCGATCCCGCCTGGAACGCCGCGCATGCCCGCAACCGGCGGATCGCCGACAGCCGCGTGGGCCTGAGCGCCGGCCGTTCGATCCGCCCCTTCCTCATCCAGCTCAGCCGGCACGAGCACGAGGATGGCCGTGCCGAATTCCTGAGCGAGATCAACGCGCCACTACGCGTCCGCGGCCGCCACTGGGGCGGCGTGCGAATGGCGTATCGGCTCTAGAGGGCTGATGTCGCGTTTGCTGAACTGACCCGCCTGTCATCCCGTGTCTGCGCAGCAGCGTGCAACGCTGCTGCGCAGACACGGGACCGCGCATTTCAGCGCGGAGAGAGCGGCGCCTCTCTACAACCGGTCCCAGCTCACGTTGATCGAGAGCTTCTGAAAGGCCTGCTTCCACAGCGTCGCCGCCTGTTCGAGCCTCGCCGCATCGTAGACGCCCTGGACCTGATGTACGCTCAGCTCCCAGCCCGACGCGCCCGAATCCTGCCAGACCTTGCCGAGCAGCCGCCGCAGCCGCTCCGGATCGCGCGCACCGGCTCCGTTGCCGAACATCGTGAACTGGTTCGAGTTCTGCAGCATGTCGGAGACGAGCACGAGCTTGCGGTCGCCGGTCGGGACGCGGTTCTCGCGGCGCGAGACGACGTCCCCGATGGCCTCGACGATCGGCGACTGATTGCCCTTGGCCGGCTGGGTCAGCACCGTCAGCGCCTCGTCGAGCGGCCGGCCGAATTTCTCGACCCATTTGACGTATTCGCGGCGCGGGTTGCCGATCAGCTCGCTCGCCGTCTTGCCGGGGTTGCAGAGCGAGACGAGCGATGGGAAGCCGGGCTCGAACACGTCGTTGAAGACATAGATCGACAGCATCCGGTCAGTCGGCAACTCGTCACCGACCTGCTTGACCAGCGTCTTCAGCCGCTTCGCCTGCACCTCGCTCCACGGATCGGTCTTGTCGACGAGGATCAGCGTGTGGCCGACGGGGCCGGTCTTCGGGCACAGCGTATCCTGGTCGCGCGGCGGGCCGCGCAGCAGGGAAGGCGCCGCGAAGAAGCCGACAAGGCCAAGCCCGGCGAGCACGGAGGCGACGATCGCCCAGTTCTCGGTCTTCATGCCGTCAGCCTTTAGCGCTTCATTGCGGCGAAATCCTCCGCCGCCTGCTTCTGGGCTGCCTCGTCCTGCTCGAAGGCTTCGCGCCCGGCCTGCGCAGCCCTGAGCTTCACTTGCTCGATCTCGCCGGCGAGGTCGACCCCGCGCAGCAGCACAAGCCGGTCCTTGAGCTTGTTCTCGATCAGGGCCGGCATACTGGTGAGCTGCTGTTCGAAATCGTCGATCTGGCGGCGGGCTGCGACATATTCCGGCAGCTCCGCCGGTTGGTCGATCTCGGCGAGGCTCAGCGACTGCGCGAAATAGGCCGGCGGCAGGTCCGTGCGGACGCGCATATTCGCTTCGCGATATTGCATCATGGCGGCGTCCTTGGCGGCGCGAAGTTGCCCAAGGCGCGAGAGATAGAGATCGCGCGCCTTCTCGGCGGCTGCCTTCACGCCTTGCAGCTTGCCGAGTTCGTCGCGGCAATCCTCGCGGAAGCCGTCGACCTGCGTGCGGATCGCCTCCAGCTCCGGCAGCAATTCGGCATCGAGCCGGCGCCGTTCCTCCTCGACCGCGCTCCAGCGCTGGCGCCAGCGCTTATAGGCGGTGGCATGGCCGGGATAGGTGCCGAAGGCGGTGTAGCCCTTGGTCGCCGAAACGAAGGCGACGAGGCAACCGATGATGACGAGCGCGACCGACTTGATGTCATAGATCGCGAACGGGTTCTCCATCATCCGCGGCATCACCTGGAAGGAGCGCGCATCCGGGTTGGCGATCAGCATCTCGCGATAGTGCCCGACCGCGAGGTTGAACAGCACGATCAGCCCGATCATCCCGGCATAGGCCGGCAGTGCCCAGAACAAATGCGAGCTCTTCACGTGCTGGCAGTAGCGCGCCGGTCCCACGCCCATGAAGAAGCCCAGCGCGATATTCAGCGCCGAGATGATGACGGCGGTCGCAGCACCGCCGACCAAGCCGAAATCACTGGCTTCGGCGAAGAAATTGCCGTTGAGCAGGCTCTCGATGACCAGCGGCACGACCAGGAAGAACAGGATGAACTGCCACTTGTCGAGCTTGGGATCGGCTCGGCGCTTGTTCTCGTAATTGAAGAAGGCGTATTCGCGCTTGGCCCTGAGCGCGTCATAGACGCGCTGCTCCAATTCCCCGCCATGCTTGCCGAGCATCGCGCGCATGGTCGCCTCGACGCCGCGCACGCGGCCCTCGAAACGCTGCTGCGTGAACAATTCGCGCCGGCTCGTGACCTCGGCCTGGATAGCGTTGAGACTGGCCGCTGCCTCCTGCCGCAAGGTCGCGAAATGCTCGCGTGCCCGGGCGATCAGCGTCTGTTCGGTCTGCGAGAGCATCGTCGCATGGGCCGGTGGCTGGTTCTCGACCGCGTCGCTTGCACCGTGATGCCCGGCCTTCACCGACTCGGCCAGATGATGGGCGCTCGGAGCAGGCGTCATCCGCACGACCCGCGAGGCTGCACCGTCGTCATTCGCCATGGGCGGCTCGCATCAGGAAATGACGGGCCTCGACGATATCGACCCAGAAGTCGCGGAAACCGGGATAGGCCGGGCGCAGATAGGCGCGCCTGAACCAGATCGTCAGCGCGAGGAGGCCGCACAGGCCGAGGATCGGCAGGGTCGCGCCCGCAAGAGCCGGCATTCCCTCGTTGGCCAGATGGGAGACTATCAACGCCAGCCCGAGCACGCTCGCGATCGCCAGCGAGGCCAGAACGCTGTGGCGGCCGGTGTCGTAGGCCAATTGCAGAGCCGCGGTCATCAGCGTGATCGCGAAGGCCGCGCAGAGTTCGAGGACCGCAATCCCTGCGACGACAGCGGCTATACCGGCCATGATCCCCGTCGGCGATGCCGGCGAGAGCACGGTGAAGACGCCGCGCGCCGAGGACCAGCCCAGGAACAGACAGAACAGCAGCGTCGCGAACAACAACATGGCGGGGAGGGGCAGGGCGCGCCGCAGATTCGCAGCCATGATCGCGAGCCGCGCCGCATGGGTCTGCCTCACGGCACCGTCGATCGCACTCGCGGCCGCCTTGATCCGGCGGGCCATCGCCTTGAACTGTGACCGCATGCAACTCCACCCGTCGCGCGGACGGTGACCGCATTCGGCCGAAGGGTCAAGCGAGGGGCATGCGTCCCGGCAACCTCAGCCGCCCGTGACGCTCATGTGCCGGCCGACGGCCGGGCCGTTATGGCGGCGGTCGATGATGAAATCGTGCCCCTTCGGCTTGCGGGCGATCGCCTCGTCCATGGCGCGGAAGAGCAGCGCATCGTCCTGCGAGGCCCGAACCGGCGCGCGCAGATCGGCGGCATCCTCCCGGCCGAGGCACATATAGAGCGTGCCGGTGCAGGTCAGGCGCACGCGGTTGCAGCTCTCGCAGAAATTATGGGTCAGCGGCGTGATGAAGCCGATGAGTCCGCCGGTTTCCTTGACCCGGACATAGCGCGCCGGCCCTCCGGTGCGATAGGGATCGTCGACGAGCGTGTACTTGTCCATCAGGCGCCCGCGCACCACCGAGAGCGGCAGGTACTGGTCGACGCGGCCGGCTTCGATCTCGCCCATCGGCATGACCTCGATCAGGGTCAGGTCCATGCCGAGCCCATGCGACCAGAGCATCAGATGCTCGATCTCGTCGTCATTGACGCCCTTCAGCGCCACCGCGTTGATCTTGACCCGCATGCCGGCCTTGCGCGCGGCCTCGATGCCGTCGAGCACGACCTTGAGGTCGCCGCGGCGGGTGATCTCGCGGAACTTGTCGGGGTCGAGCGTGTCGATCGAGACATTGATGCGGCGCACACCATAGCCGGCCAGCTCGGCGGCATAGCGATGCAGCAACGAGCCGTTGGTGGTCAGCGTCAATTCGTCGAGCGCGCCCGAGGTGAGATGGCGCGAGAGCGAGCGGAACAGGCTCATGATGTCGCGGCGCACCAGCGGCTCGCCGCCGGTCAGGCGCAGTTTGCGCGTACCGCGCGCGACGAAGGCGCTGGCGATCCGGTCGAGCTCTTCCAGCGTCAGCAGTTCCTTGCGCGGCAGAAACTTCATGTCCTCGGACATGCAATAGACACAGCGAAAATCGCAGCGATCCGTCACCGAGATGCGCAGATAGGAAATCTTGCGGCCGAACGGGTCGACCAAAGGCGCCCGCGTCAGCGGCTTCATGTCGTCGAGCAGCACGTCTGCCTCACGTTCCCGCATTGTGGAGCGGCCGGTCCGCGCAGGATGCGGGCGCGCCTTCACATTGCTATAGCATGACATTGGCACTGCGCCCGTGAAGGTCAAGCGCCTGTTCATGGCAGCCTGCGAAGGACGAATACCGCCCATGTCAGTCTGGCCGACCGAACTGCGCCTCTCCAAGGACCGCCGGACCCTGCATGTCGCCTTCGACGATGGCGCGAGCTTCGCGTTGCCGGCCGAGCTTTTGCGCGTCGAAAGCCCCTCGGCCGAGGTCCAGGGTCACCATCCCAGCCAGAAGACCATCGTTCCCGGCAAGGCCGAAGTCGAGATCCTCAGGGTCGAGCCCGTCGGCCACTACGCCGTCAGGCTCGGCTTCGACGACATGCATGAGACCGGCATCTACGCCTGGGATTACCTGCGCGAGCTCGGCGAGCGGGGCGAGGAGAAGATGCGCGCCTATGTCGCGGCGCTGGCCGAGAAGGGCCTGTCGCGCGAACGGAAGCGCTGAGGCCCAAACGAAAAAGGCCGGCATTTCCGCCGGCCTTCTCATCGGAATACGTTGATGGCTCAGCGCGCGACGACGACGCGGGTGCCGACCTTGGCGCGGTCGTAGAGGTCGATCACGTCCTCGTTGAGCATGCGGATGCAGCCCGAGGAGACCGCCTGGCCGATCGTCTCCGGCTCGTTCGAGCCGTGGATGCGGTAGAGGGTCGAGCCGAGATACATGGCGCGCGCGCCGAGCGGGTTGTCCGGGCCGCCGGCCATGTGGCGGGGCAGGTCGGGGCGACGCTTCAGCATCTGCGCAGGCGGGGTCCAGCCCGGCCACTCCGCTTTGCGGGTGATGCTCTGGCTGCCGGCCCAGTCGAAGCCGGGGCGGCCGACGCCGACGCCGTAGCGCATCGCCTTGCCGTCGGGCATCACGTAGTAGAGGCGGCGCTCGGTCGAGTTGATCACGATCGTGCCCGGCTTGTGCTTCGTCGGATAGTCGACGATTTCGCGCGGAACGGCGGTGGCCTGCGCCTTGGCGGGGTCCACATATTGGACCAGCGGCTGGCGGGTCAGCGGGTCGATTTCGGCTCGGGCGGCGGAGCCCAGAGCGAGCAGGCCTAGGCCGGCGAGCAAGGCCAGACGGGTGGAGCGGATCATCGGAAGAACCTCGGGCGGATCGGGACGGCTGGGTCGCGAAAATGACGCAGAAAAGTCAACGTCTCCTCAACGTCCTGTCAGCTTCCCCAGGGTCGTGCAATGCAGCGGCAATCACATCGCCGGGAGCAATCGAGCTTTGCCGTGCCGCGTTGCGCGCATGCAACATTGGCCGCGGACCGTCAGCTCCGCAGCACGACGCAGGCGCCGCGATCGGCCTGGATACGCCGGCATAAGGCGACGGCCTCGGCACGGGTCGCCGCCGGCAATCTCACCCGGTAGAAGGCGCGCGTCCCGCGGCTGCGCAGGCGCGTCCCGATCACCATCGGCGGCAGGGGTCCGATGATTGCGCGATGGCGGGCGCTGGCTCGCTGGAACGCGGCAAGGGCGCGTGCCTTCGAGAAGTTGCCGGCGAGCTGCACGCCCCAGGGAGCGAAGGGCGCCTCCGCGATCGCGGGCAGGGCAGGGCGGGATTGCCGGATGGCGACGAGCGTGTGCGCGCAGCCCGCCTGCGCATCGCTGTCGCGGGTCGCGGGCGGCATCGGTGGCGAGCGCCCGTCGCCGTTGGCACGGTCGATCGTCTCGTCGGCCCAGTCATCGGCGGTCCGGCCGGTAATGGCGAAGACGTAGTTCTCGGTCTCGCTCGGAAGGAAGCGCATCTGCCCGGCCTTGCGTGCGACGAGCCAACCCGCGACGCGGTTCGGCCCGCCATTATAGGCGGCAGCTGCGAGGCCCCAATTGCCGAACCGGTCATGCAGCTCCGCCAGGAAATGCGCCGCCTTGGGCACGGCTTGTTCGGGGTCGAAGGGGTCGATCAGCCCGCGCTCGCGCGCCGTGCCGGGCATGAACTGGGCGACGCCCTGCGCCCCGGCCGGGCTGGTGACGCCCGTACGAAAGCTCGATTCCTGGAAGATCAGTCGGGTCAGGAAGGCGGCGGGTATGGATTGTGCCCTGGCCGAGTCGTCGATCAGGCGGCAGAGCGCGTCCTGGATGCCCGATGATGCCGGCAACGGCTCTTCGGCTGCTTGTGCCGGGGCAGTCAGCAGCGCCAGGGTGAGCAGCGGCGACGCAAGCCCTTGCAGCAGCAGGCGGATGAGAGCGCGGAGACGGCCGGGTATCATCGGCCTTCTCTGCCATGTTCGCTGGCTTGCGACCATGCGGCGCGCCTTTCGCGTTGTGACGAGGCGGCGGCCTGTGCGATGAGGACGCCGCGTGCCGCCGGCTGATCGGCCGCCCGCTTCTCGGTTCGGTGCAGCTTCGGAGTGAAGGCCGGAATGGCGAAGGCCTGGATCCAGTGGTCGCGATGGTTCCTCGGCGCGTTGGCGGTAGGCGCCGGCCTGCTCTTCGCCTTCATCGCGGTGCTCGACCCCTTCGGCATGCGCGTCCATGCAGGGCAGGCACCGCGGCCGATCATGGATATCAACCAACGCTTCATGTACCCGCAGCTCGTCCGTTCCGGGCGCTTCGATGCGGCGGTGATCGGCACCTCGACGATGCGGCTGCTCGACCCGCAGGTCCTGTCGGGTGGCCTCGACGCCCGCTTCGTCAATCTCGCGATGAATGCGGCGACGCCCTGGGAGCAGATGCAGATGACGCAGCTCTTCCGGGAGCATGTGCAGGCGCCCAAACGGCTGATCTGGGGCATCGACACGACCTGGTGCGAGGCTGACGCCACTGACGAGGGGAAGCGCCTGACACCCCGGCCGGTGCCGGCGTGGCTTTCGCGCGAGGTCGGCTGGAGAGACTGGCCGAAGCTGCTCAACCTGACCAATCTGGAGATCGCCGGCCGGCTCATGGCCTATCGGCTCGGCTGGTCGCGCGAGCGCATCCGCGGCGACGGCTACGAGGTCTTCACGCCGCCGGAAGCGACCTATGACCTCGCCCGGGCGCGCGGCCATATCTATGCCGGCAATGGCGGCGTGATCGCCGACCTCACCCCCCTGTCGCCGACGGCCGCCGTGACACCGGCCGAGAGCGCCGGCTGGCGCTTCCCGGCACTGTCATGGCTGGAAGAGAGCATCGCCGCCTTCCCAAAGACGACGCAGGTGATGCTGGTGCTGCCGCCAGCCCATCTGATGGCCTATCCGCGCGAGGGCTCGGCTGCCTGGCAGCGCTACGCCCGCTGCAAGGCTGAGGTCGCCACGCTGGCTCGCCGCCACGGCGCGACGGTCATCGACTACGCCCATGCCTCGCCGATCACGTCTCAGGACGCCAATTACTGGGATCCGCTGCATTTCCGTCTGGCGATCGCGGCGCGCTTCGGCGCGGAACTCGCCCGCATCGGCAAGGGAGAGCCGCCGCAGGCGGATGGCGCGGCGGTCGTGCTGCGCTGACGGCTCGGCCGGCGAGCGGCAGCAACGCAGCATGTGTTGGTGGGCCTTTTGCGTTCAGCAGATGCGGTCGGTATTGGAGCATGATAGGCGGTGCGCCGAAAACTCTGCCGCGCTGCCTGACGAGATGCCCGCAGCACAGGACCGAAGTCGATCATGCCGAAGCTTTGCAAGTTCACCTCGCCTGCCGACGGAAAGCCGGTTTACGTCAACCCGGAGCAGGTGGCGGTCGTCTATCAATTCAAGGGTGAGCCGCCGGACACGATCATCGCCTTCCGGAAGGATTTTCTCCTCGGCGTGAAGGAGAGTGTCGACGAGGTCGTGGCGACCTTGGAACGGGCATCGTCGGCCAAGGCCGGATGAGGGAGCTGGAACGGGCGGGGAACAGCTTCCCCCAGATTACCCCCAGCAGGCCGCGCGTGTTCGCGCGCTGTTCTGCGCGTTGATGCGTGTGAGGGGTGGGGAAAGTCCGGAAAAATGGTGGGCGATACAGGGATCGAACCTGTGACCCCTCCCGTGTGAACGAAGTTCCTGCCTCTCAAGCAGTTGAAAAGACGGTCAGTTCCTCTCCTGTCCTCGCCGAACACAAGGCGATCAAGAGGAGAACGAAGTGAGTTTCGCGATTGAAGTGCTGTTGACGAATCGACGGCGGCCGAGCTGCGAGTGACATACGCCTAACGATTGCCGGAGCCCGCCTTGAATACCGTATTCCTGCTTATGGCCCAGTACGACGGTCGCGTGATCGTGCCACTGGATCGGGTCTGCCAAGACTTCTTCTGCCACCTATCGCTCGATAAATTCCTGCGGAAGGTTGGCGCCGGCGAGATCGAGTTACCAATCACCAGGATCGAGCACAGTCAAAAGAGCGCTCGCGGCGTTCACCTGCAGGATCTGGCAGCATATATCGACAAGCGCCGCGCTGCGGCTGTTCGAGAAATGAAGGCGCTCACCGGCGTCTAGCGTTCGCCGAAGGGCAGCCAGTTGGAGAATTTATGGTTCGAGCTGTCATTGTTGACGACCTGCCGCTCTCGGCGGTCGCTCGCGCCCTTGGTTACGATAGCTCGGATGCATTTCGCGAGCGGTTGCCGGAATACCTTAAACGGGGATTTCCGGCTCCGGATTTTATGACGGGTCGAGTTGATCCCGAAGCCTTCGAGCGCTGGCGCCGGCTCCGATCGCCGCACTTATTTCCCGAGTTAGCCTGCGCGCCTGGAGGCGCGCGCGATGCTGCGGCCCTGGCCTTCGAGCGGAAGGCGCGACGGTTGCGGGAAGCACAGGGCGCTGACGTGAGAAAATAGCAGTCGTTACTTTCGATCGCGTCCGGCGGCCTTCGAGACCTTGTCAGTGAGCTTTTCCAAGCGACCGAGCAGCTCATTGAGGTCGTAGGTCTCAGCAGGGAACGAAATCTTCTCTTCTTTGTAGACGACGTGGTCATCGCCCGGCACCCAAGGCTCTAGGCTTTCCAGCAAGCGCGCGACAATTTCGGCGTTCATGCTGCGCTTGTTGTGGTCGGCTTGCAATTTCAGCTGCTGGCGCACGCCGTCTGGCAAGCGGACAATGACTTTATCAAGATCGCGACTGGGGGTCTCTTGCGGCATCCGCAATTCGTATGGCCTTAGGCCAGAAAAGAAAATGCTGGCCTAGTGCCATATGTGCTTGACATGGTATGGCACTAGGCCATTATGGCACTAGGCCATAAGGAAGCTACTTATGTCGAGCACAGCTACAAGTCGTCAGTCCGACAAGTTCATGGTCAGACTACCGGAAGGCATGCGCGAGCGCCTGGCCGCCGCGGCCCGCGCCAATCGTCGCTCCATGAATGCCGAGTTGATCGTCCATCTCGAGACGGCGCTCGCGGCATCCAATTCTCAGCCGGCCAAGCCCGCCATCGCCAGCAACTGACCCACTCAAAGATTCGGAGCCCTCCAATGCCTCGCGCATGCGCTGCGGCAGCCGCTGCCGGCTTGCCTAAAACCGAAGATTTCCACCTGAAACTCGGCCGCGCGATCGCTCGCGTGAATGACGACTGGACCGAAGGCGACTTCGAAGTCGAGGCGATGAAGCGCAGCGGATCGCCTGGTGTGGGCATCCTCGAAGGATATCTCGATCATACGTTCGATCGCGAAGATGGGCTCATCACTGCGCTCGCAACGCTTCCCGCGACCTCCCTCGCGGGAGCTGCTGTTCAGCTCGCGGCTGCGGCTCGCGTTTTCGACTGGGTCACAAGGGAGGAGAAGCCGGAGCCGGAGCATGAGCGAGCGCTCCGCCGCCTTCTTTCGTCTGCGCTGACTGTGATGGTCGACGCCGCTGGGCTCGACGCTTCAAAGGACGGCATCAATGCGATGGCCAGTCCCCTCTCAGATCCTTGGCGAAATCCGTACGAGCGGATCGACGAAGCCGCAAAGCTGAATTCGGCTCGGCCTGCAATGCCGCTTAACTCCCTGAAATAGAACGGGAACAGCCGATTTGATCGTGAGAGGATCCCATGGTAAAAACGACCATGAGATCAACACACGGTAGGGAGCTATGACCAGAACGTTCACGCCATCCGAGGTTCAGGAGTTGGGTGCCCCGGCGCCTGATAACCTGCGCGACCAGCGCCGTCGCGGCCTGCTGGAGGGGGTTGGTCACATTCTGCTGCCGAGCGGTAAGAAGACATCCCGGATCGAAGATGCACTTTTGGCGGGCGTCGCTCGCCCGGCTTGGCTCTACTCTCTCGGTGATGTCGTGATCCTCGCTATCGCGAAGAGCCTCGGGACCGTGACCAGCGACCTGTTCGCGCAGATCCATCTGGCAAAGCAGATCGCCCCGCATGTTGTAGAGTTCGCCAATAAGGGAACGCCCCTACCGAGCCTTGTCGACAATCGCTTCGCGGTGGCCTGGCGGGAAGATGAGGACGATCTGTCCTTCAAATGCATCCGGACCAATAACCTCAACGACATTCCGAATTTCGGCGTAGCGCGCGCGATCGTCGTCGACATGAAGCGGGAAGCCGAACTCCTGCCAGCAAAACTCATCGAGCACCTGGCCAAGATTGGCGGTGCCGCGTGATGGTGCCGACGAACATCCAATCATCCATCGCGACACTACGCGAGCACCTCGACCTCGAGGTGGCGGAATTCGATGAGCATGGCCGCTACGCCCTCGATTTTGAGGCCATGTCTGCAGTGGTCGATGCGGTCGACGAGATCGAGGAGTTCCTCAACGGAGACGGAAACAAGGAGGGCAAAGTTCAGTGAGCGTCATTTCGTTCCCTCGCCAGCATCTCGGTGCGCGCCAGCCATCGGCGTTCGTGATCGACGTGCCCCGCTTCACCGTCACGGCTGTTCCGACGGCGCTGTCTGGTGTCGACGATGAGACGCGGGCGGCTGTCCTAGCCGAGATGGCGCGTTCCGACGAACTGATCGCAGAGGCGCTGAAGTGCCTCGGCCGGATCGACGAACTGCTCGGCCCCTTCGTCGCGGAGATGCCCGCATGAACGTTGCTCTCCTCACCCGCGCCCCCGATGAAATGAGGACGCGCCTGAAGGCGCCGGACCCACGCGCGATCGCGGCCCCGTCGAGCTACGACGCCGCCGCCCGCACCGTTGAGGCCGTCGTCGCCACGGATACGCCGATCAAGCGGTTCGGCGTTGGAGAAATCCTCGTCATGTCGGCCGATGCCGCCGATCTCAGCCGGGCTGCCGGCGGCCGTATGGCTTTCCTGCTCAACCACGATCCCGACCGCCCGATCGGAACCGTGGCCAAGGTCAACCTCAAGAACGGGCAACTCGTCGCGCTGCTTCGCTTCGCCGACACGGATGAAGGCCGCAAGGCTGAGGGCCAGGTCGCGCGCGGCGAGCTGTCGCAATTTTCGATCGGTTTCCGGGTCAACTCCTGGAACCAGCGCCATTCAAACTCCGCCACCGACACGATCCGGGCCGTCGATTGGGAGCTCTACGAGATCTCGCTCGTGGCGATCCCCGCCGACAAGGCCGCAGTTGTCCGATCCCTGAAAGGAACCCGCATGCCCCCCGAAGACGACGAAACTCTCACCCTCGAAAGCCAGCCGGAGAGCAATACGGCTGCGTCGGCGACCGCCCGGCGAGCGGAGCGCGCTGAGCGGTCCCGCGTCAGCACCCTTGCTGACCTTGGCCGCCGCGCGGGTCTGGAACAGATCCAGATCGACGAGGCTGTCGAGAACGGCACCACCGTCGACGCCTTCCGGATTGTCGTGAACGAAGCTCTGGTCGCCCGCCAGTCTCCTTCGTTCAGCGCGGTTCGCGTCGAGCGTGACGAGGGCGAGTCGCGCGTCCGCGACATGGCGCTCGAAATCCGTCGCGCGCTTGCGGGCGGAGAAGCGCCCCTCGCGCCCTCCGCTGCCCGCTATCGCGGGCTGCCGATCGTCGAAATGGCTGCCGAGGTCCTCGGTCACCGCGGTCGCATCCCGCACGACGTTGCCGGTCGCGAGGAGATCCTCCGCCGCGCTTTCCACGCGACAAGCGATTTTCCGCTGATGTTCGAGACGGCCACCGGTGGTCATATGGCGGCCCGCTACGCTTCGGCGCTTCCAACTTATCGTCAGCTTTGCCGGCGCCGCGACGTGTCCGATTTCCGACCGGCGCCCTACTACCGCCCGGGGGATTTCCCCGCGCTGCAGCCGGTGAACCCCGAGGGTGGCGAAATCAAGTACGGCACCTTCTCGGAAAGCCGCGAGTACATGGCAGTTTCTGCTTACGGCATCGGTATCAGCCTCTCTCGCGCGATGCTGGTAAACGATCAGCTGGGCGCGATTGCTGATGTGCTGAACCACTCCGTGGGTAACGTGGTCGCTTTCGAAGACCGTCTATTCTGGACGCTCGTTCTTTCGAGCGCCGGGGCGGGACCGCAGCTGCAGGCGACGGGGCGTGGCGTATTCAACACCACCGACGGCAGCCTTGCAGGGACCGCTGCAGCAGTCGCTAGCAGCAGTGTCTCGCTGGGCCGCGCCGCGATGCGCAAGCGCAAGTCACTGGATGGCCTCTTTGTTCAGTCCGAGCCGAAGTTCATTGTCGGTGGGCCGGACAAGGAGACCGAAATCGACCAACTCCTGGCTTCGATCACGCCGGAATCTGCAGCCAGTGCCAACCCGTTCGCGGGCGCGTTCGAGAAGATCATCTCGCCGGAGATCCCGGGCAACGCCTGGTACCTATTCGCGGACCCGCAGAAGGTACCCACCTTCATCTATAGCCTGCTCGACGGTTACACGGCGCCGCGGCTGACCTTCGAAACACCGTTCAGTGCGCAGGGTCTGCGGGCGAAGGTCGAGCACGATGTCGGCTTCTCCGCGGTTGATTTCCGCGGGGCGTATCGGAACGCCGGCGCCTAGTCGCCGGAATGGCGGGCGCCGGGAGACCGCCCGTCGCTAACCACCCTCGCTGCTTTGGCCGTCACTCCCGGTTGAAGCAGCGAGGGACGGTCCTCCAAAACACCATGAGCTAAGATGGCCGACGCCTCGCCCACCCTTACCGCAGATATGGTCGACGAAGCGTTCGCCAAGAGCGCCCTGTCGGCTGACGAGCTGCGCGCGCTGATCGCCGGCGCGGAAGCCACATCCGCGAGCGGTCCCGATCTGCCAGGCTTGGACGAAGAGAGTGAGGCGGGGTCGGCCGCTCCAGCAGCCCAGGAATGGGGCTTCGACATCGAAGAGATGAACCGGCAGTTCGCCCTCGTCCTGATGGGCTCGAAGGCCGTCGTCGTCCGCGAGATGACCCAGGCGAAAACGGAAGATCGGGTCCGCATTCTCGCGATCGATGCCTTCCGCGCCTATTTCGGAAACAAATTCACCCAAGTAACCGGCGCCGACGGAAAGATCAGGACGATCACCTGGGCCGATCGGTGGCTCCGCGCCAGCGCCCGCCGGCAATACGACGGCATCGAGTTCCATCCGGATCGCAATAATGCTGGTGGAACGCCTGGCTATCTGAACCTGTGGCGCGGTTTCTCCGTCGAGCCGAAGCGCGGCGCCGGCGAATACAAAATTTTCCGCGACCACCTCCTGACCAATGTCTGCTCGGGCAACCAGGATCTGTTCACCTGGATTTTCGGATGGTTTGCGCACCTGGTGCAGCGGCCACGCGAGCGGATCGGGACGGCGCTCGTGTTTCGCGGGCGAATGGGCACCGGCAAGACCAAGGTCGGCGAGGTCATCGGTCGGCTGATCGCTGACCACTATTTCCTTGTCGATGACCCGCGTTACATCACCGGACAGTTCAACGCGCATATGGCGGCCTGCCTGCTCATGCAGGCTGAAGAAGCCGTGTGGGCGGGCGATAAGGCTGCTGAAGGCCGGCTCAAAAGCCTCGTGACATCCGGAACCCAGATGATCGAGGCGAAAGGCGTCGATCCGGTCCGTGTCGACAATTACCTCCGGCTGATCATGACCTCTAATGAGGATTGGGTTGTGCCGGCCGGCAAGGAGGAGAGGCGCTTCGCCGTCTTCACCATCTCGGACCATGCCAGGGACAACCACGGCTATTTTGCCGAGATGCAGGAGGAGCTCGAGGCTGGCGGATACGAGGCGCTTCTGGCCGACCTGCTCGACTTCGATCTTTCGAGTGTGAACCTAAGGCTGATCCCAAAGACCGAGGCGCTCCTCGAACAGAAGATCCGGTCGCTGAAACACGTCGAGCGCTGGTGGCTGGACTGCCTGCATCGCGGGTCGATGGTGCGCAGCGGTAGCGATTGGCAGGCCGAGATCGCCAAGTCCCATCTGTTTGCGGAATATCTTGCGGATGGCGATCGTGCCGGCATCCGGCATCGATCGGGAGAGACTGAGCTTGGGATCGCGCTGCGAAAACTGATCCCGGGATTGCGGGAAGCGCGGAAACTCATGAGGGCCGATGGAGGCGATTTCCAGCGCTTCCGCGCTTGGATCGTCCCGGGGCTCGAAGACTGCCGTGCTGCTTTCGAAGAGCTGGTTGGCCAGCCGATCACATGGCCCGACGATGAGAGCGCGGGGGAGGGGGCGAGCGATGGCGCGTGACCTCTTGGCGTCCAACCTCTGCGCATCGCGTCCAACCTTGGAAGGACGCATAATCCAAGGTTGGACGCTGCAAGCCTTTGGAAACAAAGGCCGCGTCCAACCTGTCCAACCTGTCCAACCTTTTTCGCCCCCACGCGCGCGTGTAATGCCGTGCGGCCGGGGCTCCTCCTATTTCTCCTATACCTCTGATTTAGGTTGGACAGGTTGGACAGGTTGGACGCAGCCAATCAAATCAATCACTTGGCGCGTCCAACCTCTATTCCAGCACCTCGCAGAGGTTGGACAGGTTGGACGCGACGGGTTGGCGGGTCCTTCCTGGACCACCCTATGCGGCGACGTGTCGGCGGCGCGCGATTTCGCTAGCGGGGTCGGCCCAATCCTGACCGAACACCCCGAACACGCCCCGGAGCGCCCGAACACGCTCTGGCAGTGTCTCCGGTTGTCAACGCTGGCAACCCTGTCAACCCGTTCGGGAAACCTGCCTCACTGGGAAAACCCCGCGCCGCTTACCCGTCGCAGCGCCGGGGCGGCCCGGAAGGACCCGCGCCGTTCAGGCGCGCGCCTGCGCTCGCCCTCCACCCTGCCGGTCGATTACTCCGGCGTCATCCAGCAAAGGACTTATCGATGATGGAACAATCCCGCGCGCCGCGAAGCGAAGACCAGCCCGATGGCTGTGTCCGCGTCTTCTTCTCCGCCCCGATCGTCGGGATCGGTGGTGAGGCGCGGCCTTATGTGACTATCCGGCCGCCGAGCGTCCGCGAGATCTGGGAGGTCGGCGATCCACGGTCCCTCATCTTCGGTGAGGCCGGTCTGGCCACGCCATACACCGACCGCGAGAAGCTGCAGCAGTGGATTGGCAGGCTCATGGTTGATCACGATGCCGATGTCATCGGCCGCGAGCGCGATCCAGCGCTCGGGATGCTGATCGAAGAGGTCGTCCTCGGTTTTTTTACGAGCGCGCGGAAGCGGTTGATGCCCGCATCCGCGCCCTCGTCGCAGGCGGCGTAGCCCCCTCGGAGATCGAACGCATGGACCTTCCCCGTCTGGCCCGCTGGGCCGCCTACGTGAGGTGAGCAATGGTTGTAGCGGTTCGCGCCGAGGCCATCCTGACGGCACAAAACAAGCTGCGCCCCGGCCTCAATGCCGCGGCGCGCGAGCTCGACAAATTCCGTGCTCGTGAGAAGTCAAGCATGGCCGCGTTCTCGTCGACAGCCGCGCGCGCCATGGGCGCGCTCGGCGGCGCCATCTCGGCCGTGGACATCGCCCGACGCGCCTTCAAGTCGTCGGTATCGATGGAGCGCGAGATGTACAACGTACAGCGCGCGACCGACGCCAGCTCGCAATCTCTGAAAGAGCAGGAGAAGTTCCTGCTCGACCTGGCTCGTGCCACGGGCAAAACGAAGGAGGAGCTGGCGCAGCTCTATGCAGCAGCGGGCTTCGCCGGCCGTCCAGCGCGCGAGCTCGGTCAGTTCACGGAGTATGCCTCGAAGGCCACTGTTGCCTGGGGGACGAACGCTGCCGAAACCGGGCAGGCGCTCGCCGAGATCGGCAATATCTACGATGCGAACCAGAAGCGCATCGAGGCGATCGGTGACGCGATCAACTCTGTCGCCGATAGCTCGGCGTCGAGCGAAAAGGACCTTATCGAGATCCTCCGGCGGGTGGGCGGCGCCGGCAAGATCCTTGGAATATCAGCCGAGAACATGCTCGCGTTCGGCGCAGCTCTGAAGGAGGTTGGTGTCGGGACTGAGGTTGCGAGCACAGGCCTCAACGCCATGCTTACCAAGATCGCGGTGCCGGATGACGACTTCGACGATGCCCTGAAGCTAGCGGGGCTGAAGCCGAAGCAATTCCGCAAGAGCGTTGAAAAGAACGCGACCGGTGCGATCATGGAGCTGCTCGGAGCCCTCAAAAAGCTTGAAGGCACCAAGCGCATTTCTGTGCTGAAGGATCTTTTCGGCATGGAATATGCCGACGACATCGCTCGCCTGACCGGTGGCTATGACCGGATCGTCAAGCTGCTGACGCTCGCGAACGATAAAACGAAGACCCTGGGGTCCGTGCGCAACGGCTTCACCATCGCGCTGGAGAAGGATTTCAACCGGCTCGACCGCGCGCAGCAGTCGATCGATGTCGTGATGAAGCGCGTCGGCGATCGTCTTAAGGAGGTCGGCGGCGCCTTCGCCGATGTGATCAACCAGTCCGTCGATGCCTCGGAGAAAGCCGCGAATCGGCTGGATAAGCTACGCGATGTCGACGCCGAAGCTGCGCGCATCGGCGGCAAACTCCCTCCCGAGCCCTCTCCGCCTGTCGACAAGAAGGCTCAGGACATCCAAACCCTGAAGAATATCTCTGGCGGGAAATACGACACTTCGACGCTGCCCTATGTCGTCGCCTATG
Source organism: uncultured Allobosea sp. (assembly GCF_945957345.1). GTDB lineage: Bacteria > Pseudomonadota > Alphaproteobacteria > Rhizobiales > Beijerinckiaceae > Allobosea. Next base: position 140,315 of record NZ_CAMFKW010000002.1, read on the forward strand.
CCGAAAACGAGGAGGTTCGTCGCGCGGCTGAGGCGGAATATCGCCGGCAAAAGCTCGGCAAGGCATCGCGGGAAGGTTTGCAGAAGGAGGCGGGCCTTTTCCAGGGCGCAACCACCCTGACCGCGAAGAGCCTGCTCGCCGGCCCCGACAACATCCACTCAGAGCGCATCCAGTCCGCCCTCCATGATTGGGAGCGCCTGCGGCAGGACCGTATGGTCCGCGAGTTCGACAACATGCGTATTGTCAGCCAGGCCACGAAGGGAGCAGGCGATGCTTCGAGCGGGATTTCGAGCCTCGACCGATTGGCGAGCTTCGGCAATCTGCCGCTGACGATAGGTAAGGGCAAAGCAGCCAAGACATTCGAAGCGCCGAAGCTCGATCTTGGCTCCGCAGGAACCGCAGCGGGATCGGATTTCGTCAGTTCGCTCAATGCGGAGTTGGATCGTGGCCTGGCCGAAACGGCGGCCAAGATTGCGCGCTTCAAGGAGATGTTGAGCTTCTCGGCCTCTCCTTCGATCAACGTTACCGTCAGAGCACCGGGAACCGGCGTCAGCGGCCTTCCGGTCGGCAAGCAGGGGCCGAACTGATCATGGCCGCCGCCTCGCTAGCATTGTCGTTCTCTCACCCTGTGAGCTTCCTCCGTAAGCTCACAGGGCCCTTCCATGAAAACGTAAGGGAAAAAAACGCGCTGAGCTCACGCGGGGGGGCTGCGGCTAGGCGCATTTTTCCTTCAGTTCTGACTTTCATCTTTTTCGGGATCATCGGGTCTGACGGGACCAAGGAGGCCCGTGACATGACCTTCCACGATCCAGAAGATGCCCGCCGCTGGCGCCGGCGCCTGAAGAGGCAGAGGGAATATCAGCGAAAGTATCGCGAGCGGCTGATTGCCGAGCGAACGCCGGAACGGTCCGACATCGCAACAGCATGCCTCGAGGCGTGCATGACCATTTCGCGAGGTCAGTTCTCAGAACTCCAGCAGCTCGCAAAAGCGATCGTCGATCGCCTGGTCAGCCGAGGCTTCGATCGCGCGCAGTCCATCGAGCGCATTCAGCAGGTCGCCGCCAAGCTGCAGGACCGCGCTAGGCGCGAGGCGGAGGACTGAGATGCTTCTCGCCAGCGCGCACGTCATCGATCCCGACGCGTATCTCTCGGAAGCTCAGGTCGAGGAGCGTTGGCGATTCCTCAAGCCCGGCGAGATGCGCCGGGCTCGCAAAAAGGGACTGGTTGCCTTCTACGCCTTTCCCAACGGACCCCACTACACGGCGGAAGCTGTGCAGGAATATCTCGATCGCAGCTATCACCGGAGTGCAGCGTGGCCCAACGAAAGCAAAAGGGAGACGAACAGCGAGGCGATGCCGTCGGATGGGAATTCGGCGGTTACTACCTCGAAGTTCCTCACCCCGATCGCGGCGGTGTCTACTACGCCTGTCGCTATGACGCCGGAGCTCGCGCTGTCCGCCGCCGAAGCCTGCGTACAGCGGATGGCGAGGAAGCAAAGCAAGCCCTCGTCGCCCTCGTCGCGGCCGCGCCGGCACGCTCCGCAAGCGAATGCCCAGGACCAAGTCAGGTCCTGACGGTGCATGTGATGGAGGCCTATCTGAACGGTCATGCGACGACGATTCGTAGTGAGGGGCAGGCGCTGCGCGCTGTCGACCTCGTCGTCGAGTATCTAAAGGCCGTGAAGCAGGTCTCCGCTCCGCTGTCGTTCTGGACGCCATCCCGGCAACTTGATTTCGCCGGCTGGCTTAACCGCACGCATAAGCATAGCGCAGCGACGATCGAGCGCGTGATCAATGTTCTCGGCGCCGCGATGAACGATGCTGCGGCGGTCAAGATGCGTCTCGATGCGATCGGGCAACCGGTCGAAGGCGCAATCGTTTCGCATGTGCCGAAGATCGTCTACCAGGGCGAACGCATCGCCAAAGAGCTGAAGCTGCCGCCACCCAAGAAGGGCGGCTATGTGCCGACGATGGCCGAGATGGCCACCTTCATCGACGCGCTGGAGACACCGCACCTGCGCCGCTGGTTGATCCTGGCGCTGAACACCTGGGCAAGGCCCGAGGCGATCACGGAATTCACCCCAGCCGCGCAATATGACAGGCGTCTCGGCGCGATCGACCTGAACCCCCCGGGCCGCGTCCAGAATGACAAGCGCAGGCCGACCCTGCCGATAACGCGCGGCTTGGCGGACTGGATCGATCACTGGCAGGCGGAGGATATGGCGCGCTTCGAGCAGCGATACGGCCGGCGCCCCAATGAAGAGATCCCGCTGCTCGTCTACAAGCTCAAGCGGGTCGGCACCGTCAAGAAGGCGGTGAAGCGAATCGCGGATGAAGCCGGAGTACCGGAACTGACCCAATATTCCACGCGCCGCTTTATGGCGACGATGGTCCGCAAGCTTTGCCCGTTCGTGACTCGCGAGCGCCGTTCGATGTGGCTTGGACACGTCGTGGAGGAGGGCTCCTCCACGACGGATCACTACGAGGGTTTCGCGGTTGAAGCGCTGGAAGATGTCGCGATTGCCACGGATTTCGTGATCGGTGAGCTCCAGAAGCTGACCAAAACGAAGCTGTTTGCGATTGAACTTCGATTGAACGCGGCAGAACTGCGCCGGATCGGTGCCAACCCAAAGGCGAAAAGCCGTTACGGGGCAATGGGTTGAATGGTGGGCGATGCAGGGTTCGAACCTGCGACCCCTCCCGTGTGAAGGGAGTGCTCTACCGCTGAGCTAATCGCCCGGACCCGGCCTCTCCTAGTCGGCGCGCCTCATGCCGTCAAGGATGTGCGGGGAGGAGATTTGAAGACGCGGTCGACCGCGCCGGCCAGCTCGTCGAAATGCTGGATGACGAGATCCGGCTCCAGCGTCTCGATCGGCACGTCGGTATAGCCGAAGGGCACGCAGATCGACGGGATGCCGGCGGCCCGCGCCGTCGCGATATCCGTGCGGGAATCGCCGATCATCACGGCCCGGGTCGGATCGGCCTTCGCCGCAGCGATCGTTAGCGTGAGATGGCGCGGATCCGGCTTGAAATACGGGAAGCTGTCGCGCCCGGCGACCGCGGCGAAGCGGCCGGCGATGCCGAAATGGTCGAGCATCAGCTTCGTGTGCCGGACCGGCTTGTTGGTGCAGACCGCGAGCGCGTAGCCTTCGCCCGCCAGCGCATCGAGGGCGCCGAGCACGCCGTCAAAGAGATGGCTGCTCCCCGCCGTGTCCTGCGCATAGATTTCCATGAACTCCTCGAAGAGCCGTTCCAGCGTTTCGGGGTCGAGCGGCCGGCCGGAGACCTTGAAGCCGCGCTCGATCAGGACGCGCACGCCCGCGCCGACGAGTTCGCGCGCCCGCTCCAGCGGCAGCGCCGCCAGCCCTTCGCGTACCAGGATCAGGTTGAGAACCCGCATGATGTCCGGCGCGGTCTCGGCAAGCGTTCCGTCGAGATCGAAGACGACGATGGGGGGCAGACTCATGGTCGGAACCTTCGGGGTGATTCGGTCGGGCGAGATTCGGTTAGAGGTCTTCGCGGCCGGGCTGGCAAGTCCTGCGGCGGTGGCTCCCCAAATTTGCCGCGGGGAATGGTATCGTAGCCGCGATTCGTCGCGCGGCTGGCGGCAGGGAAGATTGTCATGTGGAAAATGATGGAAAAGCGGGCGGGATTCATGGGCGCCGCGCTGGGAGCGGGATGCGTGCTCATGGGGGCGGTGCCGGCTTGGGCCGGCCCTTTCGAATTCGCGCCCGCGCCGCAGACCGATCTCAATCGGGTCTACCGGATCGACAAGGCGACGGGCGAGGTCGGCGCTTGCCAGTTCCAGCTCAAGGAGGGCGGTGTCGGCCTGACGGTCTGCTTTCCCTCGGGCGAGGGCGCAGGGCCCCAGGCGCCCAGCGACTACGGCCTCATGCCCTCACGCCATGAGAAGGAGGGCGGTATCTTCCGCGTGAACATCCGCACCGGCGAGATGAGCATCTGCTACGTCTTCGACGACAAGACGGTGTGCACGCCCCAGACGAAATGACGTTGCGAGGCGTCCGCGCGCTGGACTCGTCGGTCTTGCCGGGGCAGGAGAGCGCCGTGTCGTCCGGCCTGGACGGCGGGCGTTTTCCACAACCTGAGCCGGACGAGAACCATGAATGCCGACGACCTGAAGAAGCGGGCTGCCGCCCGCGCGCTTGAGCTCGTGCAGCCGGGTATGCGGCTTGGCCTCGGCACTGGCTCGACGGCGAAGCATTTCGTCGACCTGCTTGGCGCGAAGGTCGCAGCCGGCTTCGACGTCCTCTGCGTTTCGACCTCCGAGGCGACGCAGGTCCAGGCGGTTTCGCTGGGCATCCCGATGTCGACGCTCGACGAGACGCCGGAACTCGATCTCACCGTCGACGGGGCCGACGAGGTCGATCCGCAACTGCGCCTGATCAAGGGCGGCGGTGCGGCGCTGCTGCGCGAGAAGATCGTCGCGGCGGCTTCCGCCCGCATGATCGTGATCGCCGATGACGGCAAGCTGGTGCAGACGCTCGGCCGCTTTCCGCTGCCGATCGAGGTCGTGCCCTTCGGGCTGGAGGCGACGCGCCGGGCCGTGGCCGCGGCGATTTCATCCTCCGGTGCGGCCGGCAAGCTCGTGCTGCGCCAGCGGGCGGACGGCACGACACTCGTCACCGATGGCGGCCATTACATCCTCGACGCCCATCTCGGCACGATCGAACGACCAGAATTGCTGGCTCAGGCGCTGAACATCGTGCCCGGTGTCGTCGAGCACGGCCTGTTCATCGGGCTGGCTTCGGGCGCCATCCTGGCCGGGGCCGACGGCCTCAAGCTGCTCGGCCGGATCGAATAATTCCATTCCGGTGCAATCCACGCTAAGGAACGCGCCACAATGACCGGACCATCGTTGCTGGCAGCGCAATCGCGCGCTCCGGCGATGGTTCGCTGATGAAGGGGTTTCAACGTATGATCCGTCGCACTCTCGTTCGGGCCGCTATCGGTCTGGCGCTTCTCTGCGCAGCCCCGGCCTTCGCCCAGGCGCCGGCACTGGCGCCGAGCCATGTCCAGGCGGCGCGCGAGGTCCTGGAGCTGAGCGGCGTCACGCAGGGCTTCTCGAACATCTACAACGAGTTCGAGCGCAACGTGCAGGGCATGCTGGCGACGCGGCCGGAGATGAAGAAGGATGCCGATGCCGTCATCGCAAGCCTGAAGCCGGAAGTCGACAAGCGCGCCGAGGAGATGACGAAGACCGCGTCCGAGGTCTTCGCCCGCAAGATGACCGAGGCTGATCTCAAGGAGGTCGCCGCTTTCTTCAAGTCGCCTGTCGGCCAGCGTTACAGCACGCTGAGGCGCGAGGCGATGGATGACATCGTGAACCTCCTGGCGCCCTGGACCGTCCAGACCAGCCAGTACCTGTTCGACCGCTTTTCGCAGGAAATGAGCAAGCGCGGCCACACGCTCTGAGCAGGAGCGCCGTCTCCGCGATCGGGATATCGGAAGGCCGGCGAGCATTCGCCGGCCTTTTTGTTGCGGCATCCTCCGCTGGCATCGGACCGAGGCGCGCTCTATGGCCGTGATGGTTGAACCGCGAAGCCCGGAGCCGACGACATGACCCGCGATCTCGTCCTCGTCACCGGAGGCTCCGGCTTCCTGGCGGGGCATTGTATCCTTGCACTGCTTCAGGCGGGCTACGATGTCCGCACCACGCTGCGGACGCCGGCGCGCGAGGCGGCGCTTCGGAAAGCGCTGCGAGGCGCCGGGGCGGATGCCGGCGATCAGTTGCAGGTCGCTGCCGCCGACCTGATGCGCGACGAGGGCTGGGACGAGGCTGCCTCGGGCTGCGCCTATGTCCTGCACGTTGCGTCGCCGCTCGCTGCGGCGGCCCCGAAGCATGAGGAAGAGCTGATCCGCCCGGCGCGCGAAGGCACGCTGCGCGTCTTACGCGCCGCGCGTCGAGCCGAGGTGACGCGCGTCGTCCTGACTTCCTCCTTCGCCGCGATCGGCTATGGCCGGATGGTCGAGCGCCCCTACGATGAGCGCGACTGGACCAACCCGGTAGCGCCCGGGCTTGCCGCCTATCCGAAATCCAAGACCCTGGCGGAACTGGCCGCCTGGGATTTCGTCGATGGCGAAGGGCAGGGGCTGGAACTCGCGGTGGTCAATCCCGTCGGCATCTTCGGGCCGCTGCTGGGACCCGATCTCTCTGCCTCGATCCTGCTCGTCAAGACCATGCTGGACGGCCGGCTCTGGGCGGTGCCGCGCCTGATGTTCGGCGTGGTCGACGTCCGCGATGTCGCCAGCCTGCATCTGCGTGCCATGACCGACGCGGCCGCGGCCGGCGAGCGCTTCCTCGCCACCGCTGGCGACTTCATGACGATGCAGGCGATCGCGCAGGCCTTGAAGGACGGTCTCGGAGCGAATGCGGCTGGGGTATCCACCCGCGTGCTGCCGGATTGGCTGGTGCGTTTGGCCGCGCGCTTCAGCGCCGCGGCTCGTCAGGCAGCGACGCCGGAGCTGGGCCGCGTCAAGACGGCGACGAGCGTGAAGGCGCAAACCATGCTGGGCTGGCAACCGCGCCCGGCGCAGGAGGCTCTCGTCGCCACAGGCGAGAGCCTCATCCGGCTCGGCCTCGTCAGTCCTCGGAAGCCTTGAACTTGTTCAGCCCCTTCATCGCGAACGGGGCCACCAGGGCGAGGGCGGCGATACCGAGCAGGGTGGCCGAGATCGGGTTCTCCAGCAGGATCATCGGGTCGCCCAGGCTGATCTGCAGCGCGCGGCGCAACTGCTGCTCCGCCATCGGCCCGAGGATCAGTCCGACAACCATCGGCGCGACCGGATAGTCGTAGCGGCGCATCAGGTAGCCGAGGAAGCCGAAGGCGAAGAGCATGGCCAGCTCGACCGGCGAGCCGTTGACCGCGAGCGTGCCCATCGTCGCGAAGACGAGGATGCCGGCATAGAGCCAGGGCTGCGGGATCGCCAACAGGCGGACCCAGAGGCCGATCAGCGGCAGGTTCAGGATCACCAGCATGACGTTGGCGATGAACAGCGAGGCGATCAGGCCCCAGACCAGGTCCGGCTTCTCGGCGAAGAGCAGCGGGCCGGGATTGAGCCCGTATTGCTGGAAGCCGGCGAGCATGATCGCCGCCGTCGCCGAGGTCGGCAGGCCGAGCGTCAGCAGTGGCACCAGCGTGCCGGCGGCCGAGGCATTGTTGGCGGCTTCCGGCCCGGCAACGCCCTCGATCGCGCCCTTGCCGAACTCGTCCGGATATTTGCAGAGCTTGCGCTCGGTCGAGTAGCTCAGGAAGGTCGGCACCTCGGCGCCGCCGGCGGGCAGGGCGCCGATCGGGAAGCCGAAGGCGGTGCCGCGTAGCCAGGGAGCCCAGGAGCGCTTCCAATCTTCCTTGGTCATCCAGAGCGAGCCCTTGATCGGGATGATCTCCTCAGGATCGCGGAAACGCTTGGAGGCGACGTAGAAGGCCTCGCCCACGGCGAACAGGCCCACCGCGAGCGTCGTGACCTCGACGCCGTTGAGCAGTTCCGGCACGCCGAAGGTCAGGCGCGCCTGGCCGGTCAGCTTGTCGATGCCGATCAGCCCGAGCGCGATGCCGAGGAACAGGCTCGTCAGGCCGCGCAGGGGCGAGTCGCCGAAGGTCGCGGAGACCGTGACGAAGGCGACGATCATCAGCGCGAAATAGTCCCACGGACCGAATTTCACCGCGAGCTCGACCAACAGGGGCGCGAGGAAGGCAAGGCCGATCGTCGCGATCAGACCGGCGACGAAGGAGCCGATCGCCGAGGTCGCGAGCGCCGGGCCGCCGCGGCCGGCCTTGGCCATCTTCGAGCCTTCGAGCGCGGTCGCGAGCGAGGCGCTTTCGCCGGGCGCATTGAGCAGGATCGCGGTGGTCGAGCCGCCATACATGCCGCCATAGTAGATGCCGGCGAACATGATCAGCGATCCCGCCGGATCGAGCTTGAACGTCACTGGCAGCAACAGCGCGACGGTGAGCGCCGGGCCGATGCCGGGCAGCACGCCGACGGCGGTGCCGAGGAAGACGCCGATCAGGCAGAACAGGAGCTTGGCGGGCTCGAAGGCGACGCCGAAGCCGTGAAGCAGGGAGAGCAGGGTATCCATGGCCGGGCTCTCCTCAGAGGAACAGGCGTTCGAGCGGGCCCGACGGCAGGATCAGCGTCAGGACCTTGGCGAAGACGAGGAAGATGACGAGGCCGAGCACGAAGCCGATCGCGGCATCGATCAGCAGGCCCTGCCGGCCCATGCCGCGGGCGGTGCAGGCGAAGACCACGGTGATGGCGAGGATGAAGCCGCCGCCGAGCCCGATGCAGGCGATCAGGAAGACGAGCCCCCCGGCGATCCAGAGCAGCGCCTTGCGGTCGGCCTCCTCCGGCTGCGGCGGGCCCTCGCGGAAGGCGACCACGAAATGCGAGAGACCCAGGATCACGAGCCCGGCTGCCACGACGTAGGGCATCGCGGTCGGGCCGACGCCGTAAGTGGAGGTGATGGTCTGCTGCGAGGCGTCATAGCCGACGAGCGCGGCGACGATGAGCAGCAGGACTCCGACGAGCAGGGCAGGCTTGTTGGCACCTTGCGTGCGCGTGTCGTTGGTCATGGGCGTTCCCGCGGTGCTGGCCGGCGTCTTCTGGGCGCTTCTGGCGGTTGGAAAAGGGGCCGGTTTCCCGGCCCCTGCTGGTTGTAGCGTCTCGGTCGGCTTACTTCACCAGGCCGACTTCGGTCATGACCTTGGAGACGCGCCCGATCTCACCCTTCAGGAAGGTGTCGAAGGCGGCGCCGGCCAGGAAGGCATCGTCCCAGCCACGAGCCTTGAGGATCTCCTGCCATTCCTTCGACTTGACCATCTTCTCGACCGTGTCGATCAGGGCCTTGGTCTGGTCGGCGGAGAGGCCGGGAGGGGCGACGACCGAGCGCCAGTTCAGGAGCTCGAGATCGATGCCTTGCTCCTTCAGCGTGGGCGCATCCGGCGCGTTCTCGAGGCGCTTCGGCGAGGAGACTGCAAGTACACGCAGCTTGCCGGCCTTGATCTGGCCTTCGAACTCGCCATAGCCGGATACGCCGGCCGTGACGCGGCCGCCAAGCATGGCCGCGAGGGCCTCGCCACCGCCCGAGAACGGGATGTAGTTGATCTTCTTGGCGTCGGCGCCGACCGCCTGCGCGAAGAGCGCCGCGAGGATATGGTCCGTGCCACCGGCCGAGCCGCCGGCCCAGGTCACCTTGGCCGGATCGGCCTTGAGGCGTTCGGCCAGGTCCTTGGCGGTCTTGAGCGGCGATTCCGTCGGGACGACGATGACCTCGGCCTCGGCAGTGAGGCGCGCGATCGGCGTGATCTGGGTCAGGTTGACCGGCGACTTGTTGAGCAGGATGGCGCCGACCATGACGAAGCCGTTGACCATGAGCTGGTGGCCGTCGCCCTTGGCGCCGATGAGCTGCGCGAGGCCGATCGTTCCACCGGCGCCGGTCACATTGTTGACCTGAACGCTCTTGACGATGCCGGTTGCGGTGAGCGCCTGCTGCATCGAGCGGGCCGTGCCGTCCCAGCCGCCGCCCGGCGCTGCGGGGGCCATGATCTTGAGCTCGTTGACCTGGGCGAAGGCGGCCGTGGAAAGAGCGGCAAGCGCGACCGCTGTCAGAGCCGTGCGCTTCAGAATGGATGTCAGCATGAATTCCTCCGCTTGCGGGCTTGGTCCGCGGTTTTTCTGAGACGGCTCCGCCTGTGGCACCTTGCCGCGCCGATCGTCAATTGCGCGGGATTGCATAATCATACGTCAATAATTTTTCGCGGCAGGCGGCTTTCACCGCATCTTCTACGCCCTTGGTTCTACGACTCGGTTGAGTGTTCGAGGGGGCTTTCGGATGCGTTTGGCAGGGCTGCTTCAGTGCGGATGGTGAGCCTCAAGGCTCCCGCAGGCTTCCGGGCGAATGGCTTCTGCAAGCCCAGCGACGGGGCTCCGGCATGTCGGCCATGCCGGAGCCTCACACGATGGCGCTTGAAGTTTCGCTGCTGCGCCGCCAATTGCTCGCGCTTGGCCTTCCGTGTGGCGCCGGTCTGGTTCTGTTGACGCTTGCCCGGTTCGCGCGCTTGTGGCGTTTGAATGCCTGCTGGCGCGGCCTTGCTCGCGCCCGGAGGGAATGATGGGTCGCCGCGTTAGCGCAGGTGATCGCGCGATTGTTTCGCGGCTTGCCGTCCTCCGATCCGGGCGGCTGGACGCCTTTAGGGGGTATCATGGCTGAGTTCGACGTCGATCTGTTCGTCATCGGGGCAGGCTCGGGCGGCACGCGCGCGGCGCGCATCGCCGCCGGCCACGGCGCCCGGGTCATGATCGCGGAGGAGGATCGCATCGGCGGCACCTGCGTCATCCGCGGCTGCGTGCCCAAGAAGCTCTTCGTCTATGCCAGCCGCTTCGCCGAGGATTTCGAGGACGCGGCCGGTTTCGGTTGGACCCTGCCTCAAGCCCCCGTCTTCGATTGGCCGACACTGCGCGATGCCGTCGCAAACGAGGTCACCCGCCTCTCAGGCCTCTATCGCAAGGGGCTGGAAGGCGCGAAAGTCCAGATTCGCGAGGAACGCGCCGTCATCGAAGGGCCGCATCAGGTTCGTCTGACGAAGAGCGGGGAGGTGATCCGCGCTCGCCATATCCTGGTCGCGACCGGCGGCTGGCCTTCCTTCGACCCGCCGATCCCCGGCGGCGAACTCGGCATCTCGTCCAACGAGGTCTTCAACCTGCCTGCGCTGCCGAAGCGACTGCTCGTCGTTGGCGGCGGCTATATCGCGCTGGAATTCGCGAGCCTCTTCGCCCGGCTCGGCGTCGCGGTGACCGTGCTGCACCGGGGCGACAACATCCTGCGCGGCTTCGACGAGGATATCCGCACCCGGCTGCGCGATGCGCTCGCACATGCCGGCATCACCCTGCGGCTCGGCTGCACCATCGACCGGATCGAAGAACTGGCCGACGGTACCCGCCGCGCCCATTGCGCGCATGGCGCGCCGATCGATGCCGATGTGGTCCTCGTCGCCACCGGCCGCCGCCCCAACACGAGGGGGCTCGGCCTGGAGCAGGCCGGCGTCGTTATGGGGCCGCTCGGCGAGATCAAGGTCGATGCGGCCTCGGCCAGCAGCGTGCCTTCGATCCATGCCGTCGGCGACGTCACCAACCGCGTGAACCTGACGCCGGTCGCGATCCGCGAGGGCCATGCCTTTGCCGACAGCACCTTCGGCAGCCGCAACTGGACGGTCGACCACGCGACCATCGCCTCGGCCGTCTTCACGACGCCCGAGATCGGCACCGTCGGCCTGACGGAAGCGCAGGCTGTTGCCGCCGGCCATGAGGTCAAGGTTTTCGAATCCGGCTTCCGCCCGATGAAGGCGACGATCTCCGGCCGGCAGGAGCGCATCTACATGAAGCTCGTGGTCGACGCGAAATCGGACAAGGTGCTCGGCGTCCACATCCTCGGCCACGATGCCGGCGAGATCGTCCAGGCGGTCGGGATCGCCGTGACGATGGGCGCGACCAAGGCCGATTTCGACCGCACCGTCGCGCTGCATCCGAGCGCGGCCGAGGAGCTGGTGACGATGCGGACGCCGCGGGCAGGGTAGTCGCACCTGCGTTGAATCGCTTTGCGAAGCGCTTGAATCGGGATGGCAGGCGGTTGCCGCGGCGTGGCAACGGCCTCCGCCATCCCATTGCAGGGAATCGGTTTTTCGAGCACGGCCGATGCGTTGAGGGAAGGGGCCCGGCGGCGACTTTCTCGTGATGGTGGCCATTCAGCTACCATCGGTGTATAGCCGCCCCTTCGCGCTACCAAGAGGTTAACGATGCGCGATCTCACAATCAGGAGCACGTAGTCCCATGTCCGAGCGGTGGACGCCAGAGAGCTGGAGGGCCAAGCCCGCCCAGCAGATTCCGGATTATCCGGACCAGGCAGCCTTGAAGGCGGTCGAGCAGCAGCTCGCCGGCTTTCCGCCGCTCGTTTTTGCAGGCGAGGCGCGCAAGCTCAAACGGGCGTTGAGCAAGGTCGCCGCCGGTGAGGCCTTCCTGCTGCAGGGGGGCGATTGCGCCGAGAGCTTCGCCGAGCATTCGGCTGACAATATCCGCGACTTCTTCCGTCTGTTCCTGCAGATGGCGGTCGTCCTGACCTTCGCCGGCGGCTCGCCGGTGGTGAAGGTCGGCCGCATCGCCGGCCAGTTCGCCAAGCCGCGCTCGGCCCCGACCGAGACGATCGGCGGCGTCGAACTGCCGAGCTACAAGGGCGACATCGTCAACGACAACGAGTTCACGGCCGAGGCGCGCATCCCCGATCCGCGCCGTCAGCTCGAGGGCTATCGCCAGTCGGCGGCGACGCTGAACCTGATCCGCGCCTTCGCGACCGGCGGCTATGCCAATCTCGACAACGCGCATCGCTGGATGCTCGGCTTCGTCAAGGATAGCCCGCAGTCGCATCGCTACCAGGAGGTGGCCGAGCGCATCACCGAGGCGCTGGAATTCATGCGCGCCATCGGCATCGATCCGGAGACCCATCCGGAGATGCGCACGACCGACTTCTACACCAGCCACGAGGCGCTGCTGCTCGGCTACGAGCAGGCGATGACGCGCACGGATTCGACGACCGGCGAGTGGTACGACACCTCCGGCCACATGCTCTGGATCGGCGATCGCACGCGTCAGATCGATCATGCCCATGTCGAGTTCTTCCGCGGCATCCGCAATCCGATCGGCCTGAAATGCGGCCCCTCGACCACGGTCGACGGCCTGCTCAAGCTGATCGACGTGCTCGATCCGCAGAACCAGGCGGGCCGCCTGACGCTGATCGCGCGCTTCGGTGCCGACAAGGTCTTCGACCACCTGCCGGCGCTGGTGCGGGCGACCAAGCGGGAAGGCCGCAATGTCGTCTGGTCCTGCGACCCGATGCACGGCAATACGGTCAAGGCCGCAAGCGGCTACAAGACGCGGCCCTTCGATCTGATCCTGGGCGAGGTGAAGAACTTCTTCGCCGTCCACCAGGCCGAAGGCACCCATGCCGGCGGCTTGCATCTGGAGATGACCGGCAAGAACGTCACCGAATGCACGGGCGGCGCCCGCGGCATGACGGACGCCGATCTCAACGACCGCTACCACACCTTCTGCGACCCGCGCCTCAACGCGGAGCAGGCGCTGGAGCTCGCCTTCATCGTCGCCGAGCTGGTCAAGCGCCAGCGCGCCGGCCGGGCGCGGCCTGAGGTCGAGGCGGCCGAGTAAGGCGCCTCACAAGGCTCATGAACAGGAAAGGCCGGGGCTCTCGCCCCGGCCTTTTCGTTTCAAGCCATGATACGCTGCGTCAGAACTTGACGCCCAGAGCGGCGCGCGCGGTGTTGACCGTCGTCGTCGTGCCTTCGACATCGGCGAAGCGGATCAGCTGGTATTCGCCGCGCAGGAACATGTTGTCCGTCAGGGCCCAGTCGACACCGCCGCCCACCGTCAAGCCGAAGCCGTAGACGTTCTTCTTGGTGGAGCCGACAGTGAGGGGGTAGCCATTGGCTTGTCCCTGAGAGATGACTCCCGTCACCGGATTGGTCTGAGTCAGGTAATTCGTGGCGGTGACCGTCGACATCGTATTGAAGCGGCCGACCGCGCCGCCGATCGTTGCGAAGGGCATGAAGTTGCCAAAGGCCCACCCCAGGCGCACACGCGCGGTCGCATAGTCGTCGAGCTTCGCGCCTTGCTGTGTCGTCAGCGTGAAATCATTGACAGTGCCGTCAGGCGTCACGGCACGCCGTGCGATGTAATCATCGATCTGATAGCTGTGCCCCGAGCGTGTATAGTCAGCTTCGAAGCCGAGGACCGCGTCTCCGAAGGCCCAGTTGTAGCCCGCAAAGCCGAAATAGGTGGCCCCGCTATCGCTCTTCGATGGCAGATTGTTCACCAGGTTGCCCATATCGATCTGCTGGCCCAGCGTCGTATTGCGGAACGCAAAGCGGGCGAGATCTTGCAAGCCGGTGCCGGGCTTGAACTGGGTGTCGGAGACGCCTGCGCCACCGCCGAAATAGAAGCCGTCCCAGGTGAAGCGGCTCGGAGGGGGCGGCGCGTCCTCGATCTGAGAGCCGCGCAGGACGGGATAGTCCGCGGCCAGAATCGGCGCAGCAAGAAGGCTGGTGGCGAGGGCGGTGGACCCAAGCATGAGCGCGACGGAACGGATGCGCATCCTGATCTCCCCGAGCAGCGGTCCGGTTCCACCCGTTTCACCCTGCTCTGGGGTCGATTCATGCCTTGGTAACCCTAATGCCGGGTTAACGATGCCAAATTCCGCTGAAACGCCGGATTGTCGCCCGCCGGCAAACGCGCCATAAGCCGGCCATGACCTCGCCCTTGGTTCGCTTCGCGCCGTCGCCCACCGGCTATCTCCATATCGGCAACGCCCGGCCGGCGCTGTTCAACTGGCTGTTCGCCCGCCGGCACAGCGGCCGCTTCCTGCTGCGTTACGACGATACCGACATCGCCCGCTCGAAGCCGGAATATGCCGATGCGATCGCCGAGGACCTGGGCTGGCTCGGCATCGTGCCCGATCAGGTGATCAAGCAGTCGCAGCGGCTCGCGATCTACGATGCCGCCGCCGACCGCTTGCGTGGGGCAGGGCGGCTCTATGCCTGCTACGAGACGGCCGACGAGCTCGACCGGCGCCGCAAGCGCCAGCTCGCCCGCGGCCTGCCGCCGATCTATGACCGCGCCGCGCTGAAGCTCACCGACGAGCAGAAGGCGGCCTTCGCGGCGGAAGGGCGCAAGCCGCATTGGCGCTTCCTGCTGGAGGCGCGCGAGGTCGCCTGGGACGATTTGGTGCGCGGCGCTTCTCATGTCGATTGCGCCTCGCTCTCGGACCCGGTGCTGGTGCGCGAGGATGGCAGCTATCTCTACCATCTGCCGTCCGTGGTCGACGATATCGAGACCGGCGTCACGCATATCGTCCGCGGCGAGGATCATGTCACCAACACGGCGATGCATATCCAGATGTTCGAGGCCCTCGGTGCCGGGCTGCCGACCATGGCGCATGTCAATCTGCTGACCACGGCGAGCGGCGAGGGGCTGTCCAAGCGCCTCGGCCATCTCTCGCTGCGCGGCCTGCGCGAGACCGGTGTCGAGGCTCTGGCCGTCGCCGCGCTCGCGACGCTGGTCGGCACCTCCGACGCGGTGCGGCCGGTCGCGAGCCTCGACGAGCTTGCAGGCCTTGTCGAGCTCGCCCATGTCTCACGCGCGCCGGCCAAGTTCGACGAGCACGAGCTGGAGACGCTGAGCGCGCGCACGCTGCACCAGTTGCCGCTGGCAGCAGTCGCCGATCGTCTGAAGGCGCTTGGCGTCGCGGCCGACGAGGCATTCTGGCAGGCCGTGCGCGGCAATCTCGCCAAGCTGGACGAGGCGGCTCAGTGGTGGCGGATCGTGCAGGGGCCGATCGCGCCCGTGATCGCCGATCAAAGCTTCGCAGCCACGGCGGCCGGTTTGCTGCCGGCCGAGCCCTTCGACGCAACGACCTGGAAGAGCTGGACGCAGGCCGTCTCGGCCGCGACGGGCGCGAAGGGCAAGGCGCTGTTCATGCCGTTGCGCCAGGCGCTGACGGGGCTCGACCATGGGCCGGAGCTGGCGGCGCTGCTGCCGCTGATCGGGCGCGACAAGGCGCTGAAGCGGCTGGCAGGCGAAAACGCCTGAGCACCCACGGTTGTCATTCCGGGGCGAGCGCGCTGCGCTCGAACCCGGAACCTACGACTGGGTGAGCCACTTCGAGGTGCCGTCATCGAGGCGTGCCCCAGTCGCGGATTCCGGGTTCAGGCCTGACGGCCTGCCCCGGAACGACAAAAGGGCACACGGCTGATCTTCACTCGTGCCGGTTCATCGCCGAAGCGTGCTTGGTGTCGCGCATGGTCGTGTAGACCAGCAGCGAAACGAAGATCACGGCGGAGAGATAGTAGTAGAACCACTGTTCGTGGCCCTGCTGCTTGAAGAACAGGGCGATGGCCGGCGCTGTGCCGCCGAAGATCGACACCGTCAGCGCATAGGGCACCGCGACGCCGGTCGCGCGGATGGACGTCGGGAAAAGCTCGGCCTTCACCACCGCGTTGATCGAGGTGTACCCGGCGACGAAGACCCAGGCGCCCGAGATCAGCAGGAAGGCGACCCAGGGGGATTTTGTGCCGGCCAGCGTGGTCAGGATCGGCACGGTGAGCAGCGTACCGGCGACGCCGAAGAAGACCAGCATCGGCTTTCGGCCGATCCTGTCGGAGATCAGCCCGTAGATCGGCTGCAGGATCGAGGCGAAGATCAGCGAGCCGGCGATGACATAGGTCGTCACGATATCGGACAGGCCGACAGTCTGCTTCACGAAGGTCTGCATATAGGTCGTGAAGGTGTAGAAGGCGGCGGTGCCGCCGGCGGTGAGGCCGATCACGATCGCAACCTCGCGCGGATATTTCAGCAGGCCCTTGAGCGAGCTCTCGCGCTTCAGACCGCTCTTCTTCGCGGCCTCGAAGGATTCCGTTTCGTGCATGTGTCGGCGCATGATCATGGCGGTGATCGCCAACGCCGCACCAATGACGAAGGGAATGCGCCAGCCCCAGGCGACGAGCTGCTCATGGGTCAGGAAGACGTTCTGGAGCAGCAGCAGAACGAGGATCGCGGTGAGCTGTCCGCCGATCAGCGTCACGTATTGGAAGCTTGAATAGAAGCCGCGATGCTCGGGGTCGGCGACCTCCGTGAGGTAGGTGGCGCTTGCCCCGTATTCGCCGCCGAGGCTCAGGCCTTCGATGATGCGTGCCACGGCCAGCAGGGCCGGCGCGGCGAAACCGATCGAGGCATAGGTCGGCGTCACCGCGATGATCAGCGAGCCGAAGCACATCATCACGACCGAGATGGTCAGCGAGAGCCGCCGCCCGTAGCGATCTGCCAGATGGCCGAAGAGCCAGCCGCCGAGCGGGCGCACGATGAAGCCGGCCGCGAACAGCGTCGCGGCATTGAGCTGCTGCACCACCGGATCGTGGGAGGGAAAGAAGTGCGGCGCGAAATAGAGCGCGAAGGCGGTGTAGGCGTAGAAATCGTACCACTCGACGAGATTGCCGACCGAGCCCATGAAGATCGCCTTGAGGCGGCGCTTGGCATCGTCGAATTCGATCGGATGGGCGGGGTGTGTCGCAGTCGTCTCGGACATGGCGGCCTTCTGAGCTGGGGAGCGTCAGAAGCGGGCGCGCGGCGCAAACGAGCCGTGGGACGGGTCTGGCGGCCTCCCGGAGGCGGCTTGGAAGGCTCCTTTATGCGGCGCTTCCGGCCATGCGTCCAGCAGTGATCCTGCTCTTGCCGAACAGCCTTCCATGCCGCGTCGGCATGGAACTTTCCGCGTTCAGGGCCTGACGATCTGCGGACTGAGATTCGGCGCGAGGTTCGGCGCCACGATGCGAACCTGGCGACGCTCGCCGGTGACGCTCTGCGACTCGCTCTTCAGCCCGTCCTTCTTGTCGAGCACCTTCTCGCCGACGATGTCGGGACCGACGCCGGCCGACTCGGTGCCGGAGGTCGGCGAATCTTCCGACGGCATCGGCTTCTCGTCGGGCACGGCTGGAGCGGGCGCTGCGGCCGCGGGCTGGGGCGTCGCACCCTTGCGCTTGGGGTCGATCTTCGGACGCGACAGCTCGGCTGCGCGCTGCTCGCTGAGGATGACGTCGCCCTTGCGCTTGTCGAGCAGGTATTCGGCATCCTTGAGGGCGGCCGACCAGCTCTGCCCCTGGCCGCGGCAGGTGCAGGCGGCATCGAAGCTGCGGGTGTATTTCCCGGCATTGGCCAGCGAGGAATAGGGCTGCCCGGTCGAGCGCGAGGCGGCATTCTGGATGTCGCCGCCGGCGCTCATGCCATAGGCGCGCGTCTCGGTGCCCGGGCAGAGCGCCTGGCACATCTCGTCGCCGTTGCCGGTATTGTTCGAGAGCGGGAAGAAGAAGCCGTCGCAGGTGCGGACGCAAACGGTCTGCGGGCCGCCCAGGCGAGGTTTCGCCGGTTCGGTCGGCTGCTCGGGATCGAGTTCGGGCAGGGTCGAATCGATTTCGCCGGGGGCGGGGTCGCGCCCGAAGATCGTGTCGAAGAAGCCGCGCGGCTGCGCCCGGCAATTATTGTTGATCGCCGCCGCGAGCTGGGCGCGGCGCTGGGCGATGCCGCCGCCTTCCGCCTGGCGCTGCAACTGACCGTACTGGTTCTGGAGCTGGCCGAGCTGCTGGCGAATGAAATTGCATTGCGGCGGAGGCGATTCGAAGAAGCTGAAACCGCGATCGCAGCCCATCGAGCGGTACTGGTTGCTCAATTGGGCAAGCTGGGCGCCGACGCGCTGGGCGGCCTGCGCCGCGCGCGGATCGCTGCCGCTCTGGCCCTGCAGGCTTTCGAGCTCGGCACGCCAGGCATTGCAGGACGCCGACTGCGCCACGGCGGTGCCGCCGAGAGCGGCCAGCATCACGAGGGCCATGCCGAAGCGTCGGGAAAGTCGCAGCATCATCGCAGGTCGGGTCACGTCATCCATAGTCGAGCCGGCGGGCCGGCTCTGTCCGGGAAGTTCGGCCAACAGGGCCGGCCAGAGAACACCCGCCAAACACGACGGAACTATGGAGCGGAGCCTCGCCTGATAGGCTGCGGGGGCGCTCCATCGCGAGGGCCTCGCATGCCATATTCGCGAGGGCGCAGCAATCCGGGGACGCATGCACCGTCCCGGTGGTGGAAAACTTCCGTTCTGGTTAGAAGACCTGCGGCAGCGGCCCGTCCGCGCCGGCCTTCCGTGCAGCGCCAATGAGGCAAGCCCCGCCCATGTCCGACTATCTGCCTCTTCACGAAGCCGTCATCCCGGAGCTGCCGAACTATTATCGCGGCAAGGTCCGCGAGAATTACGACCTGCCCGACAACCGCCGCATCCTGATCTCGACCGACCGGTTGTCCGCCTTCGACCGGGCGATCGCCTCGATCCCGCTGAAGGGTCAGGTGCTGACGCAGACCGCGCGCTACTGGTTCGAGCAGACCGCCGATATCTGCCCCAACCATGTCCTGGAATATCCCGACCCGAACGTCGTCGTCGGCCAGCGACTGGAAATCCTGCCGGTCGAGATGGTGGTGCGCGGCTATCTCGCCGGCACGACCGGCACCTCGATCCTGACCATGTACAAGCAGGGCCGGCGCGAGATGTACGGCATGACCCTGCCGGATGGCCTGCGCGACAACGAGGCGCTGCCGCAAGCGATCATCACCCCGACCAGCAAGGCCTTCGACGGCGGGCATGACGAGCCGCTCTCGGCCGCCCAGATCGTCGGGGAGGGGCTGCTGACGCAGAAGCAATGGGACGAGATCTCGGCTTATGCGCTGGCGCTCTTCGCCCGCGGCCAGAAGCTCGCCCGCGAGCGCGGCCTGATCCTCGCCGATACCAAGTACGAGTTCGGCACCGATCCCGAGGGTCGCATCGTACTGGCCGACGAGATCCATACGCCGGATTCGAGCCGCTACTGGTTCGCCGAAAGCTACCCGGAGCGCTTCGCGTCCGGCGGCAAGCCCGAATCCTTCGACAAGGATTTCGTGCGCAACTGGGTGGTGGCGCGCTGCGATCCCTATACGCAGGACCTGCCGCCGATCCCGCAGGAGCTGATCGACCAGACCTCCGCGGTCTATGTTCGGGCCTACGAGGCGATCACCGGGACGTCGTTCGCCTATCCGCCGAAGGGCGAAGACCCGGCCGAGCGGATCCGCCGCAACCTTGCGCGTTACTTCTGAGAGACGGGGCGATCAGGCCCCGTCTTCCTCGCGATAGTTCCCTGCCAGATGGCGGCCGCGCTCGGTCAGGGTCGAGAGCACGCGCTCGAACACCTTGAGTTCGTCGGGCGCGATGCCCTCGATCCAGCGTGCCTCGAAGCCGAGAGCCAGCGGCACGATCTGATCGTAGATGCGCTTGCCCGCCGGCGTCAGCGTCACGAAGGACTCGCGCCGGTCCTGCCGGTTCTCGGCGCGCGAGACGAGGCCGCGTTTCTCCAGCTCGTTGACGGCGCGCGAGACCTTGGTCTTGTGCATCTGCGCGAGCTCGCCGATGTCGCGCGAGGTCAGCTTGCCGAATTCGCCGAGCTGCGCGACGACCCGCCATTCCGGGATGCCGATGCCAAAATGCTCGCCATAGATGCGCCCGAGCGCCCTGCCGCCGAGCGTGCCGACGACATTGAGGCGATAGGGCAGGAAGCGCTCCAGATGGAGCGCCTGGTCTTCCGCTTCTGCGGTTGTCTTCTTCGTCATGGTGAGGACCCGACGCTTCAGCGCGCCTTCAGCCGGTTCATGAACGTGTCGTAGGACAGTTCCCCGAGCTGCCACCAAAGCAGGTTCTCGCCGCGGAACGCGACCATCGAATCGTAGCCCTTCTTGAAGTCAGGGCTCTTGGCGCTGGTCTCGGCGTAATATTCCTCGGCCGCCTTCAGCGCTGCTTCCATCACGGGCAGTGGGAAACCGCGCAACTGCGCGCCTTGCGCCACCAGACGTCGCAGGCCGCCCGGGTTCACGAAGTCGTATTTCGCCAGCATCCAGTTATTGGCCGCCTCGCAGGCGTTCTGCACGATCGCCTGATAGTGCTTCGGCAGCTTGGCCCAGGCGTCCTTGCCGATGATCAGGTGCAGCATCGCGCCGCCCTCCCACCAGCCGGGATAGTAGTAGTACTTGGCGACGCGGATGAAGCCGAGCTTCTCGTCGTCATAGGGGCCGACGAACTCGGCCGCGTCGATCGAGCCGCGTTCCAGGGCGGGATAGACGTCGCCCGGCGCGATCTGCGTCGGCACCACGCCGAGCTTGGCGAGCACTGAGCCGCCCATGCCGCCGATACGGAACTTCAGGCCCTTCAGATCGTCCAGGCCCTTGAGCTCGCTGCGGAAGAAGCCGCCCATCTGGCAGCCCGAATTGCCGCACGGGATCGAATAGGCGTTGAAGCGGTCGAGCACGCCGTTCACGATCTGCTCGCCGCCGCCGAAATACCACCAGCTATGCTGCTGGCGGGCATTGAGGCCGAAGGGGATGCCGGTGCCGAGGCCCAGCGTCGGGTCCTTGCCGATGTAGAAATAGGTCGGCGAATGCGCGCACTCGACCGTGCCGGACGAGACCGCGTCGAGCGCCTGCAGGCCGGGCACGATCTCGCCAGGTGCGAAGACCTGGATCTCGAACTTGCCGTCGGTCGCCTCGGATACGTATTTCGAGAATTGCTGGGCCGTGCCGTAGATCGTGTCGAGCGACTTCGGGAAGCTCGACGTCAGCCGCCATTTCACTTCGGGCTGGGACTGCGCGACCGCCGGCATCGCGACCGTCGTCGCGGCTGCGGCCAGGGCGCCGGATTTCAAAAAGCTGCGACGTTCCATATGGTTTCCTCCCGAAGGCTTGTTATGCCTTTATTGGCGCGTCCGGGAAGGAATGAAAAGACATGAAACTTGCCTCGCTCGCGCATGGCCGTGACGGCCGTCTCGTCGTCGTCTCGCGTGATCTCACCCGTGCCACCGATGCCTTTCCCGTCGTGCCGACCTTGCAGGCGGCGCTCGACGATTGGGGGCGACATGCTCCGCGCCTCGCCGATCTCGCCGAGGGGCTGGAGCACGGCTCGGTCCCGTCCTTCCGCTTTCACGAGCATGACTGCGCCGCGCCGCTGCCGCGCGCCTATCAGTGGCTCGATGGCTCGGCCTATGTGAATCATGTCGATCTCGTCCGGAAGGCACGCGGTGCCGCCATGCCGGAGAGCTTCTGGACCGACCCGCTGATGTACCAGGGCGGCAGCGATGCCTCACTCGGCCCGCGCCAGGCCGTGCAGGCCCGCAGCGAGGAGGACGGCATCGATTTCGAGGCCGAGATCGCGGTCGTCACCGGCGATGTGCCGATGGGCGCGACCCGCGAGGACGCGCTCGGGTCGATCCGCCTCGTCATGCTCGTCAACGACGTAAGCTTGCGGAATCGGATTCCCAGCGAATTGGCGAAAGGCTTTGGATTCGTTCAGTCAAAGCCATCCTCGGCCTATTCGCCGGTGGCGGTGACGCCGGACGAACTGGGTGGCGCCTGGCGCGATGGGCGGCTGCATCTGCCGCTTCTGGCGCTGGTCAACGGCACGCTGTTCGGCAAGCCCGATGCAGGCACCGACATGACCTTCGATTTCGGCACGCTGATCGCCCATGCCGCGGCGACGCGCCGCCTCTCGGCCGGCACGGTCATCGGCGCGGGCACGGTCTCCAATCGCGATGCCGATGGCGGTCCCGGCCGGCCGGTGGCGGAAGGCGGGCAGGGCTATGCTTGCATCGCCGAGCAACGCACGGTCGAGACGATCCGAGGCGGTGAGCCGAAAACGCCGTTCCTGCGCTTCGGTGACACGGTGCGCATCGAGATGAAGGATGCCGCGGGGCATTCGATCTTCGGCGCGATCGAGCAGGATATCCTGCCGCACGGCTGATCCGCTCCCCGGCTGCCTCCATCTTGGCGGCAGCCGGGCAGCCGGATAACCTCCACGCCTGTAGCGCCCAAGCCGAGACGCGAGAGCCATGACCGAGACCGTGCCGTTCTATTCGACTGCCATCCCGCTGGCCTTCTTCGTCTGGGGGCCGGTGCTGGTGGTAGTGCTGTTCTGGCTGGTCGGCCTCTGGTCGAACCGGCAGGGCGTGCCGCGGATCCTGGAGGGCGACTGGGACGGCTACAGCGTCGCCGATGTCGAGAAGCTGTTCACGATCTATGGCGAGGACACCCGCGCCCGCTACCGCAACCGGGTGCTCCCGGCCGATGTCGCCTGCGCCTTCACCTATGCCATCGTCGGCGGCCTGATCGTCGCCGGTCTTGCGATGCGCGGGCAGCCCTGGTGGGTGGCGGCGCTCTGCGGCGGCGGCTGGCTCATCGGCGGGCTCTGCGACGTCGCCGAGAATTTTGCCCTGGCGCGCATGCTCGATCGCTATCCGCAGGTCGATGGCGGCAATGTCGCCTTCGCCAGCACGATGACGCGGCTGAAGCTCGTTCTGTTCGCGCTTGGCGTCATCGGCGCGCTTGCGGCCGCCTATCTCGTCTTCAAGCCGCTGGCGGGCTGAGGCTGCGCCACGCCTCGCGCTTGAGCCGAAAACGCGTGGCGATCACGGCCGGGTGGCCGATCACGATCATCGGGTCCATCGGCGCCGGCGTGAAGCCGAGCCGTTCGGCCAGGCGGACCGACGCCAGATTGAGCGGGTGCGTCGTGACGGCGATGCTTGGTAACGCGAGCGTCTCGAAACCATGCCGCAGCAGGCACGCGGCCGCTTCCCGCGCATAGCCCCGGCCCCAGCTCGCGACCGTGAACCGGTAGCTCAACTGGACATCCTCGGCTGCGTCACCGTCCGGGATCAGCCCGACATAGCCCAGGAATCTGTCAGGTTCGGTTTTCGCGAAGACGGACCAGTAGCCCAGCCCCCCTTCGACATGGCTGAAGCTGCGCGCCGCGACGGCCTCGCGACTCATCGCGGGATTTCCGACGGCGGCGATATGCTTCATCACCGCCGGATCGGCGTTCATCGCCGCAATGGCGTCAATATCCCCGAGCGAGCGCGGGCGCAGTAGCA
This sequence comes from uncultured Allobosea sp., assembly GCF_945957345.1. Lineage (GTDB taxonomy): Bacteria > Pseudomonadota > Alphaproteobacteria > Rhizobiales > Beijerinckiaceae > Allobosea. Next base: position 163,869 of record NZ_CAMFKW010000002.1, read on the forward strand.
GGCGCTCGCTTTCCAGTTCCGGCAGCATGGCTTCGTTGGTCCGGTCGTTACTCGTAGATCGACATGGTGCGGCGCAGAACTCTGGTGCGCCGCCGCTCGGCATCCCATATCGTGCCGGGCGTCAAGCTGGAACGCGCCGGGAGAATGGGAATGCTGCTTCGTCGTTGGGTCCTGGCCGCGCTGGCCCTCACCCTGTCGGGAATGATGCTGCCGCCGGCCTCGGCGCAGGAAGACCTGATCTTCCGCAAATCCACCGTCTGGAAGATGCTGACGCCGAACGACAAGCTCGCGGTCTACGGCGTCGACGATCCCCTCGTCGAAGGCGTCGCCTGCCATTACACCGTGCCCGAGAAGGGTGGCGTCTCCGGCATGTTCGGTGTCGCCGAGGAGGTTTCCGAGGTTTCGCTCGCCTGCCGCCAGATCGGCCCGATCAAGTTCAGGGAGAAGGCGGATCAGGGCGATGTCGTCTTCCGCGAGCGCCGTTCGCTGGTCTGGAAGAAGATGCAGATCGTCCGCGGCTGCGACGCCAAGCGCAACGTGCTGGTCTATCTCGTCTATACCGACAAGCTGATCGACGGTTCGCCGCAGAACTCGACCTCGACCGTCCCGATCATGCCCTGGGGCACCTCGGGCGAGCCGCCGAAATGCTCGGAATGGATTCGCTGAGTCTGAAAATTATTCGCCGCAGGTGATGCTGAGCGGCTGCTCGGCCGCCTGCGCCGGGCTCGGCTTCGTCACCGAGCCGGTGAAATCCTCGCGGTTGGCGATGCCGAAGGCGACCGCCTTGCCGAAGCCCTGCGACTCGCACCAGGCGTTGGCGACGATCTTGCCGCATTCGGCCTTGGTGGAGATGCAGTCGGCGACGCCATAGCCGTCGCTGGCCGGGATCAGGAAGGTGCGCGGCTCGTTAGCGGCCGCGGCCGTATGGCTGGTCGGCATGACCGACAACGAGATGCCGGCGGCGACGATCCCGAGCAATCCGACGAAGGCCACGGCGCGGCGCATGAATTTGGGTTCCTGATGGGCAACGGGCGCAGAACCCGCGAATCGGGAGGATGGTTCCGGCCGGTTAAATTTGAGTGAACCGGGCAACCTTCGGGCAATGCTGCATTGCAGCAATCGGCGCCCTCTTGACGGAAAGCCCGCGGAAAGGCAATCAGGTCCGATCATGACGCGAGCCGCCATCAACAGCCCCAGCATTATTTGCCGCTAGCTTTCGCTGGCCGGCTGCTCACGTCCTCGTCCTGAAAAACGAACCGACAAAAGCGCCCCCGGCCAGCGGCCAGGTCGCCCTTTCGTATTTCGCCGTTCGTTTCCCAGGATTTAGCCCGATGTCGCCGACCCTGAGGCTCTACAACACGCTGACGCGGACGAAGCAGGACTTCGTGCCGATCGATCCGTCGAATGTCCGCATGTATGTCTGCGGCCCGACGGTCTACGATTACGCCCATATCGGCAATGCCCGCCCGGTCATCGTCTTCGACGTGCTCTATCGGCTGCTGCGCCACATCTATGGCGCCGATCACGTCACCTATGCCCGCAACCTCACGGACGTCGACGACAAGATCAACGCGCGTGCGGCGCGCGACTATCCCGGCCTGCCGCTGAACGAGGCGATCGCCAAGGTCACCGAGACGACGACGGCGCAGTTCCACGCCGATATCGATGCGCTCGGCACTTTGCGCCCGACGACGGAGCCGCGCGCCACAGAGCATATCGAGGAGATGAAGGCGATCATCGAGCGCCTGATCGCGCGCGGCGTCGCCTATGTCGCCGAGGAGCATGTGCTCTTCCATGTCCCGGCCGTCGCGCATCTCGTCAAGGCGCCGAAATACGGCACGCTCGCCCGCCGTTCGCTCGACGAGATGCTGGCCGGCGCCCGCGTCGACGTCGCGCCCTATAAGCGCGACGCGATGGATTTCGTGCTGTGGAAGCCGAGCCGCGACGGCATCGATCCGGGCTGGCCGTCGCCGGCCGGCATCGCCACGCCCGGCCGCCCCGGCTGGCATATCGAGTGCTCGGCCATGTCGATGGCGAAGCTGCTGACCCCCTTCGGCGGCGGGCTCGCCTGCGACGATCCCATGAAGAACGTCTTCGACATCCATGGCGGCGGCATCGATCTCGTCTTCCCGCACCACGAGAACGAGATCGCCCAGTCCTGCTGCGCCTTCGGCGCGGCGGAAGGGCAGCCGCTGATGGCCAATATCTGGATGCATAACGGCTTCCTGCAGGTCGAAGGCGAGAAGATGTCGAAGAGCCTCGGCAACTTCGTCACGATCAACGAACTGCTGGAGACGGAGGTGTTCGGCGGCCGGACCTGGCCGGGCGAGGTGCTGCGCCTTGCGATGCTCAAGACGCATTACCGCCAGCCTATCGATTGGACGGTGAAGGCGCTGGAGGAGGCGGAGAAGACGCTGCAAGACTGGGCGGAAGCCGCGCAGGGCGTGACGGCCTCGAAGCCGTCGGCCGAACTGCTCGATGCGCTGGCGGACGATCTCAATACCGCCCGCGTGCTGGCCGAACTGCATGCCCTCCGTAAGACAGGCGACCTGCCGGCGCTGCTGGCCGGCCTCGACCTGCTCGGCATTGCACTGCCGGAGGTGGCGGCACCTGCCGTCGTCGCGCCCGAGGTGGAACGCCTGATCGCCGCCCGCCTCGATGCCCGCCGCGCGAAGAACTTCGCCGAGTCCGATCGCCTCCGCGACGAACTCGCGGCGATGGGCATCGCGCTCAAGGACGGCAAGGATCCCGCCACCGGCGAGCCGACGACCAGCTGGGAGGTGAAGCGATGAGCCCGAAGATCCGCCCGGCGGGCTCGCTTTCCTTCGCCATCAAGCTGGTCATGCTGGCCATGGTCGTGCCGCGCGTCGTCCGCTTCAAATTGAGGCGGGAGCGATGAGCGCGGCACGCGTCCATCTCTTCGACACGACGTTGCGCGACGGCGCCCAGACCACGGGCGTCGATTTCTCGCTCGACGACAAGCGTGCGGTCGCAGCTCTGCTCGACCGTCTCGGCGTCGACTATGTCGAGGGCGGCTATCCCGGCGCCAACCCGCTGGATACCGCGTTCTTCGAGGAGAAGGCGACGAAGCAGGCCAAGTTCGCCGCCTTCGGCATGACCAAGCGGGCAGGGCGCTCGGCCGCCAACGACCCCGGCATCGCCGCGCTGCTGGAGGCGAAGGCCGACGCCATCGTCTTCGTCGCCAAGAGCTGGGACTATCATGTCCATGTCGCCTTGGAGATTTCGCTCGAGGAGAACCTCGCCGGCATCCGCGAGAGCGTCGAAGCAGCCAAAGCTGCCGGTCGTGAGGTGATGCTCGATTGCGAGCATTTCTTCGATGGTTACAAGGCGAATCCCGACTATGCGCTCGCCTGCGCCCACACCGCCTATGAGGCCGGTGCCCGCTGGGTCGTGCTCTGCGACACCAATGGCGGCACGCTGCCGGACGAAGTCGGCGCGATCGTGCGCGAGGTCGCCAAGACCGTGCCGGGCGACAATCTCGGCATCCATGCTCATGACGATTGCGGCTGCGCCGTTGCCAATTCGCTGGCGGCGGTCGAGGCCGGCGCCCGCCAGATCCAGGGGACGCTCAACGGACTTGGCGAGCGCTGCGGCAATGCCAATCTCGTCACCTTGATCGGCGCGCTGAAGCTCAAGGAGCGCTATCGCGACCGCTTCGAACTCGGCGTCAGCGAGGACCAGCTCGGCGAACTCACACATGTCTCGCGCGCGCTGGACGAGATGCTGAACCGCGCGCCGAACCGCCACGCGCCCTTCGTCGGCTCCTCGGCCTTCGCCACCAAGGCCGGCATCCACGCCTCGGCCGTGCTGAAGGACCCGCGCACCTACGAGCATGTAGCGCCGGAAACGACCGGCAATACCCGCAAGGTCCTGATCTCCGACCAGGGCGGCAAGTCGAACCTCGTCGCCGAGCTGGAGCGCATCGGCGTCACGCTCGGCCGCGATGACCCGCGCCTCAACCGCGTGCTGCAGGAGGTCAAGGACAAGGAAGCGCAGGGCTATGCCTTCGAGGGCGCCGATGCCTCCTTCTTCCTGCTGGTGAAGCGCATCCTCGGCGAAGTTCCGGATTACTTCGCGGTCGAGCGTTTCGCCGTGAATGTCGAGCGTCGTTACAACGCGCTGGGCGAGCTCGTTACCTTTTCCGAGGCGATCGTGAAGGTGAAGGTCGGCGACGATGTGCTGATCTCGGCGGCGGAAGGCGATGCCGGCCCGGTCAACGCGCTCGACATCGCCCTGCGCAAGGACCTCGGCCAGTACCAGTCGCTGATCGGCGGCTTGCGGCTGGTGGACTACAAGGTCCGCATCTTCCAGGGCGGTACCGATGCGGTCACGCGTGTGCTGATCGAGTCGGGCGACGAGACCGGCGAGCGCTGGACCACCGTCGGCGTCAGCGCCAACATCATCGACGCCTCGTTCCAGGCGTTGGTCGACTCGATCACCTACAAGCTGGTCAAGGCCGGCGCGACGGCGTGACCTTTTCCTTCTCCCCTCGGGGGAGAAGGTGTCTGCGTAGCAGACGGATGAGGGCCGTCTTGGCGATCGCGTGCCTTCCCTCATCCGTCAGCGCTTCGCGCTGCCACCTTCTCCCCCGAGGGGAGAAGGGAACAACCTCACTCCGTCAGGCGGATGACCCGGTCCTTGCACAGGTCCATATCGGCGTCGCTCTCGGCTTCGTCGTCGAATTTCGCCTGCACCGTATAGGCGCAGCCCTGCGGCTTGTTGAGCTTGAGCGCGATGCTCTTGCCGGGCGCCAAGGGCTTGGCGAGCTTGGCGACGAGGCGCGGCTGATCGCCCGGCGTCGCGATCGCGAAATTGCTCAAGGGTACGGTGCGCTGGTTGGTGATCGTGATCTGAGGATGTGGCCGGGAGCCCTGTGCCATGGCGGGCAGCGCGAGGATGACGGCGGCGGCAATGCCGATCCCGGAGGCGACAAGCTGTTGAGCCTTCATGATATTTCCTTCCCCATCTTGAGCGTCGGGTGCCCCGGGCGGATCAGATACCGGGGATGGGGCGATGGCAAGGCAGCTTTCGGGCAGCCCGAGCCATGTTCCCCACGCAACGACATTCCCCTGCAACGGTGCGCGATTGCGTCTATATGAACGCGCCAACTGGAATCGTTTGAAAATGTCCGCGCCGTCAGCGCCGCCTCCGGCGTCGAGTTTCCAACGCTCTGCCGTGATCCAGCCTGGGTCCGGCTTCTTCGCCACCTTCCGCGCGCTCTGGCCCTATCTCTGGCCGGCGGAACGGGCGGATCTGCGCGGCCGCGTCGTCGCCGCCTTCGCTCTGATGCTGGCCGGGCGCCTCGTGCTGATGGGCGTGCCCTTCACCTTCAAATGGGTGACCGATGCGCTGGCAGGCACCTATTCGAACCTGGAGAAATGGCTGCCCTGGCTGGTCGGCGCGCCCCTGGCGCTGACGGTGCTCTACGGCCTCGCCCGCGTCGGCGCCGCGGCCTTCGTCCAGATGCGCGACGCCATCTTCGCCCCGGTCTTCATGCATGCGGTGCGCACGCTCGCGCTCCAGACCTTCGGCCATCTCCACCATCTCTCGCTGCGCTTCCATCTGGAGCGTAAGACGGGCGGGCTCACCCGCGTGCTGGAGCGCGGCCGCAACGGCATCGAGGAGATGGTGCGCCTCGGCCTCAACCAGCTCGTGCCGGTGATCATCGAGGTGATCCTGATCATCACGGTGCTGCTGTACCTGTTCGACTGGCGCTATGTCGTCGTGCTGGTCACGATGGTCACGGCCTACATGACCTACACCATCAAGGCGACGGAGTGGCGCATCGCCATCCGCTCGGCGATGAACGAGTCCGATACCGACGCCAACGCCAAGGCGATCGACTCGCTGCTGAACTACGAGACGGTGAAGTATTTCGGCGCCGAAGCCCGCGAGACGGCGCGCTACGACCAGTCGATGGCGCGCTACGAGCGCAACTCGATCAAGTCCTACACCTCGCTCGCCTGGCTCAATTTCGGCCAGGCCGCGATCTTCGCGGTGGGGCTGACGCTCTCGATGGTCATGGCGGTGCGCGGCTTCCAGGCCGGCACCAACACGGTCGGCGACCTCATCCTGATCAACGCGATGCTGATCCAGCTCTATTTGCCGCTGAATTTCATGGGTACGGTCTATCGCGAGATCAAGCAGGCGACGCTAGACATCGCGCAGATGTTCTCGCTGATCGGCCGCGATCCCGAGATCCAGGACAAGCCCGGCGCGAAGCCGCTGGCTGTGCCGGCCGGCGAGGTCGCCTTCGAGGACGTGCATTTCGCCTATGTGCCGGAGCGGCCGATCCTGCGCGGCGTCTCGTTCAAGGTCCTGCCGGGGCAGACCGTCGCCATCGTCGGCCCGTCCGGCGCCGGCAAATCGACGATCTCACGCCTGCTCTTCCGCTTCTACGAGCCGCAGAAGGGCCGCATCCTGATCGACGGCCAGCCGATCGCCGATGTCCAGCAGGTCAGCCTGCGGGCCGCGATCGGCATGGTCCCGCAGGACACCGTGCTGTTCAACGACACGATCGAGTACAACATCCTCTACGGACGCCCCGAGGCGACGACGGCCGAGGTCGAGGAGGCGGCGCGCCTCGCCCAGATCGACCGCTTCATCCGCCTGCTGCCCGAGGGCTACGCGACCTCGGTCGGCGAACGCGGCCTGAAGCTCTCCGGCGGCGAGAAGCAGCGCGTCGCCATCGCCCGCACCATCCTGAAGGGCCCGCCGGTGCTCGTCCTCGATGAGGCCACCTCAGCGCTCGATTCCTTCACCGAGAAGGAAATCCAGGACGCGCTCGACCGGGTCAGCGAGGGTCGCACCACACTGGTCATCGCGCACAGGCTCTCGACCGTGGTCAATGCCGACGAGATCATCGTGCTCGACAAGGGCCAGATCGTCGAGCGCGGCCACCATCGTGACCTCCTCGCCGCCGATGGCGTCTATGCCGCGATGTGGAACCGCCAGCGCGAGGTCGACGAGGCCAAGGCGACGCTCCAGCGCGCGACCGAGGCCGAAGGCGAAAGCGTTCGGGTGACATTGTCGTAGAGTATCGGCCGTACTCCGTCATGCTCGCCCTTGTGGCGAGCATCCACGTCTTGAGCACCGGCCTTGACAACGGAAGACGTGGATGGTCGGGACAAGCCCGACCATGACGGCAAGGGCAGCCACTGCCTGTCAGCCGGCCAGTTTGAAATCCCTCGCAACTGCGGTCCGTTTCCTGCATGTTGCCCCGGCAGGGTGAAGCTGTGGGGCTGCCATGTTTGATCCGACCACATTCGTAGGTTTTCACACCTGGCTCAGCCTCGTGGCCATCGTCGCCGGGTTTCCCGTGACGATGGGGCTGCTCCACGGACATACGCGGCCGGGCTGGACCGGTGTGTTCCTCTCGACCGCCTTCGCCACGAGTGCGACCGGCTTCGGCTTCCCGTTCAGCGGGGTGCTGCCGTCCCATATCGTCGGCGCCATCCATATCGCGCTGGTCGCGATCGCCGCCTTTGCGCTCTACGGGCGGATGCTGGAGGGTAGCTGGCGCCGCATCTATGCGATCATGGCCGTGCTGTCCTTCTACCTGCTGGTCTTCGTGCTGGTCGCACAGCTCTTCGGCAAGGTGCCGGCCCTGCGGGCGCTGGCTCCGACTCAATCCGAGCCGCCCTTCGCCATCGCCCAGGGCATCGTCCTCGTCGTTTTCGCCCTGCTGACCTGGAAGGCGGCCGTCCGCTTCGTCCAGGTTCCGCATCGGGCCGCGTGACGGAGCCGCCCGCGACACCACGCGCTATCCACCGGCGCGGGCCGGGGCTTTCCCTTCGCGCTGGAACCCCCTAAATCAGCGCAACGCTCGCAGCCGGCTTCCGGCGGCGACAAGCAATTCCCGTGCGCCTTGCGCCGGCAGCCCAACGGAACCCACCTCATGTCCCTCGTCGATTCCGTCCGCAAGGTGATCGTGCCCATCCACAAGGAGGGCTATGTCTTCATCGCGATCGGCCTCGTCGCGACGATCATCCTCGCCAATCTCTGGTCGCCCTTCGGCTGGATCGGCGCGATTCTCACGATCTGGATCTGCTATTTCTTCCGCGATCCCGTCCGCGTCACGCCGCAACGGGAAGGGCTGGTGATCTCGCCGGCCGACGGCCGCATCAGCCAGATCGCGCAGTCGCTTCCGCCGCCGGAGCTCGAGCTGCCGGCCGAGCCGATGACCCGCATCTCGATCTTCATGAACGTCTTCGACTGCCATGTGAACCGCGCTCCCGTGCCCGGCCGCATCGCCAAGATCGCCTATACGCCCGGCCTCTTCCTCAATGCCGAGCTCGACAAGGCGAGCGACGATAACGAGCGCAACGCGCTGGCGATCGAAACGAAGTCCGGCATCGTCGGCGTCGTCCAGATCGCCGGCCTGATCGCGCGCCGCATCGTGCCCTTCGTCAAGGAGGGCGACGTGCTCGGCACCGGCGAACGCTTCGGCCTGATCCGCTTCGGTTCGCGCGTCGACGTCTACCTGCCGAGCCATGTCGTACCGCTGGTCGGCGAGGGCCAGACCGCGATCGCCGGCGAGACCGTGCTCGCTGACCTGACCGGCAACGAGCCGATCGCGCGCAGCTTCTGCGACATCTGAGGGGCGGCTTTCGGGGGGCATATCTAAAGGGGAGTGTCATCCCGTGCGCGCTGCGGCGCGAAGTGCCGCTGCGCAGACACGGGACCGCCCTCCGAAAGAGGCTCCCCTCCAGCGCTCCCAAGAAGAGCGCCTCTTCCTGTCAACGATCCCGCATCTGCGCCGCGGCCCGTCGCGCCGCAGCGCGTGCGGGATGACACGCGTCGGCGCCTAGCCTCTCATCGCGAAACCGCGTATTCCGGCTGACATGAGCGACCTGTTTCCTCCCTTCGAGCCCGAGCGCGCCGAATCCAAGCGCGCCCGCTTCAAGCCGATTCCCTTCCGGCTGCTGGCGCCGAACGTCATCACGCTGCTGGCGCTCTGCCTTGGCCTGACCGCGATGCGCCTCATCGTCGAGGGCAAGCTGGAGACGGCGACGATCTGCATCCTGATCGCGGCGGCGCTCGACGGCGTCGACGGCCGTCTGGCTCGTCTGTTGAAGGGCACCTCGCGTTTCGGCGCCGAGCTCGATTCGCTCTCCGATTTCGTCAATTTCGGCGTGGCCACCGGCTATGTCCTGTGGATCTTCGTCCTGCACGACCTGAAGTCCGTCGGCTGGATCATCGTGCTGACGCTGGCCTGCGCCATGGCGCTCAGGCTCGCGCGCTTCAACGTGATGATCGACGATCCCGACCGGCCGGACTGGCAGAAGAACTTCTTCGTCGGCATGCCGGCCCCGGCCGGCGCGATCACTGCCATGCTGCCGGTCTATCTCCACATCATCGGCGTGCCCGTGCAGGAATACGGCGCGCTGCCGGTCGGCATCTACATCCTGTTCATCGCCTTCCTGACGATCTCGCGCATCCCCTGCTATGCCGGCAAGACGCTCGGCACGCGTATCCCGCGAACGCAGGTCCTGCCGATCTTCGTCGCGGTCGTGATCGTCGCGGGCCTGCTCTTCGCCTACACCTTCGAGGTGCTGACGATCGTCGTGCTCGCCTATCTCGCGCTGATTCCGGTCAGCGTCGCGCGCTACCGCAAGCTGGAGCGGGAGCATGCGCTCACCGCGCCGGTGCCTGCGGCGGAAACCGCTACAGACAACGGTCAGGCTGATCGCGTTAGCTGATGCTCAGCGGCGATAGCCGCTGAGCCGCGCCGCATTGGCGCGGGTGCGTCGCGCGAAGGGTTCCAGCGTGCTGTCCGCGGCTCTGACGGCCGCCGTCGCCAGGTCGAACTGGCCAGGCGGGTTCAGCGCCAGCCCCCACCAGAAGGCCGTCGCGGCTTGCGTCGCAGCGACGCTGCTCTCGACCACGGCCGAGACCTTTTCGAGCACGGCCTTGGCGGCCTCGCGCTGGCCGCGGCTGTCGCCGAAGGCGCCCTTCATCAGGAGCGGCATCCGCATGGCGATGGTCAGGCCGGCTTCCGCATGCATGGACATGACGCGCGCGGCGAGAACCTGCGCCTCCGCCCCGGTCGCAAGGGCGGAGCCCGTCGATTTGCGCGTTCGAGGCATGAGGGGAGCTCCCGTAGGCCGACGAGACAAGACGGCGAAATGCCGAGGGGAGCGAAGTCTGCCGTCAATAGTCCGGCTTGGCAATGCCTGGTATACCAGCGCTCCCGCCCGGATTTCAGGCAGGGGCACCGACGAGGCGAATGGAGAGCATGTGGTTCGCCCTCGCTCCGCGCAGGCGAATGGATTTATCGCACTGCCAAAATGCTCTAAGGCTTGAGCCGCGCCGCAATCCTCCGGCGCCTTAATCCTGTCGAGCAGCCTGTTGAGCCTTTTCTCCTCTCCCAAACATCCCGGCTGGCGGCCGATGCTCGTCCTCGCATCGGCCTCACCGCGCCGCCTCGCGCTGCTGGAGCAGGCCGGGCTGAAGCCGGACGCGCTGCTGCCCGCCGATCTCGACGAGACTCCGCAAAAAAGCGAGCGCCCGCGCGATCTCGCCCGCCGGCTGGCGCGCGAGAAGGCGCAGGCCGCACGCGAGGGCGCCAAGGCACGGGCCGATCTCGAAGGCTGCTACATCCTCGCCGCCGATACGGTCGTCGCGGTCGGCCGGCGCATCCTGCCCAAGGCTGAGATCGTCGACGAGGCTGCCGCTTGCCTGCGCCTGCTCTCGGGCCGTGCCCACCGCGTCTATACCGGCGTCGCGCTGGTGACGCCGTCGGGCGCGATCCGTGACCGCATCGTCGAGACGCGCCTGCGCTTCAAGCGTCTCTCCACCGAGGATATCGAGACCTATCTCGCCTCTGGCGAATGGCGCGGCAAGGCTGGCGGCTATGCCGTGCAGGGCATTGCCGGCTCCTTCGTCGTCAAGCTCGTCGGTTCCTATACCGGCGTCGTCGGCCTGCCGCTCTACGAGACGGTGAACCTCCTCGGTGGCGAGGGCTTCCCGATCCGCTTCGGCTGGATGAACGCAGCCTGATACGGCGTCCGTGCGGGTTGCAGGATCGCGCTTCGGGGCTGATCGTGCGGTCGGGAAACGCACTGACGGGAGGGAAGCGGAGATGACGGGACGTCTGAGCGGCAAGGTCGCGATCGTGGCCGGGGCGGGGTCGATCGGGCCGGGCTGGGGCAACGGCAAGGCGACAGCGACCATCTTCGCCCGCGAAGGCGCCAAGGTCGTCTGTGCCGACATCAACCGCGATGCGGCCGAGGAGACGGCAGGCATCATCCGCAACGAAGGCGGCGAGGCCTTCGCCATGCAGGTCGACGTCACCAAGGCGGCGCAGGTCTCCGATCTCGTCGCCCACGCGCTCGGCCGCTATGGTCGCATCGACATTCTCGACAACAATGTCGGCATCGCCGAAGTCGGCAGCGTAGTCGATCTCTCCGAAGAGGTCTGGGAGCGCGTCTTCCGGGTCAATCTCACCGGCGCCTTCCTGGCGATGAAGCATGTCATCCCGGTGATGCAGCGGCAGTTCGAGGAGACGGGCGAGGGCGGCTCGATCATCAACATCTCGTCGATCGCCTCGATCCGCCATACCGGCGTCCCTTACGCCAGCTATTCGGCGACCAAGGCGGCCCTCAACCAGCTCACCCGCACGACGGCGGTGCAATACGCGCCCCAGAAGATTCGCGTGAACGCGATCCTGCCCGGCCTGATGAAGACGCCTATGGTCGAGCATTCCGCCGGCCTCGCCGCCGTCTATGGCAAGGGCGATGTCGATGCGATGTGGGCTGCGCGTGCGGCGCAGGTCCCGATGGGGCATATGGGCGAGGCCTGGGACGTGGCCAATGCCGCGCTCTTCCTCGCCAGCGACGAGTCGCGCTACGTCACCGGCATCGAACTCGTCGTCGATGGAGGCATCACGCTCAAATATGACTGACACCGAAAACGCACCGCCGGCCGCAAAGCCCTGTCCGATCTGCGGCAAGCCGGCGGTGGTACGCTTCAAGCCGTTCTGCTCGGCGCGCTGCGCCGATATCGATCTCGGCCGCTGGCTGAAGGGCAGCTATGTCATCCCCGGCGAGCCCGTCGACGAGGCGGAAGAGGGCGCGCCACAGCAGCGCGAACGCGAGGACTGAACCTCCGCGAACATGGATTGAGTTCTGGGCGCGCATCGGTGCAAGCTGAGGCGCTGAAGCTATCGAACGGTCATCCATGGACACAGGTCTTCCCAGTGTGGTGTCGCAGCCGGTTTTCGCTTCGCTGACACGTTCGGCGATCTTCCTGGTCGTGACGATCGATCCGGGCAGCGGGCCGGAAGCAGCGGTGCGCGGCCTGTGTGCAGACCTGTCCGGGCTGCTCCGGGCGGTGGGCTTCCGCGATCTCCAGGGCAACCTGTCCTGCGTGATGGGGATCGGCTCGCGGGCCTGGGACCGGCTGTTCGACGGGCCGCGGCCGCAGGAGCTGCATCCGTTCCGGGAGATCCGCGGCGTGCATCACGCTGTCTCGACGCCGGGTGACATCCTGTTCCACATCCGTTCGACCAAGCGGATGGACCTGTGCTTCGAACTGGCCCGCCAGATCATGATCCGGCTCGACGGCGCGGTCACGGCCGTCGACGAGGTCCATGGCTTCAACTATTTCGACGATCGCGACCTGATCGGCTTCGTCGACGGCACCGAGAACCCGCGCGGGCCGGACGCGATCCGCGCTACCCTGATCGGCGACGAGGACGCTGCCTTCACGGGGGGAAGCTATGTCATCGTCCAGAAATACCTGCATGACCTCGCTGCTTGGGACAGGGTGCCGGTCGAGGAGCAGGAGAACATCGTCGGGCGCCACAAGCTCTCGGATATCGAGCAGCCGGACGCGCTGAAGAAGCCCTATGCCCATAATGTCCTGACCAGCATCACCGAGGATGGCGAGCCGGTCGACATCCTCCGCGACAACATGCCCTTCGGCCAGGCCGGCACGGGCGAAGCCGGCACCTATTTCATCGGCTATTGCCGTACGCCGCGGCGGATCGAACGCATGCTGGAGAACATGTTCGTGGGCTCCCCGCCGGGCAATTACGACCGCCTGCTGGACTTCAGCCGGGCGGTCACCGGCTCGCTTTTCTTCGTGCCGACCGCGACCTTCCTGGACGCGTTGACCCCGGAGAAGGCGCCGCCCGCACCTGCTCCCGCGACGCCCGAGCCGGCGGCTCCATCCCTTCCGAGCAAGCCTCCCGGCGACGGCTCGCTCGGCATCGGCTCCCTGAAGGAAGAGGCAGGCCATGAATAATCTGCACCGGGAGCTCGCTCCCATCTCGGACGCTGCCTGGGCCGAGATCGAGGAGGAGGCCGCGCGCACGCTGAAGCGCTATCTGGCGGCGCGCCGCGTCGTCGATGTCGACGGCCCGAAGGGTACGGCCTATGCCGCGGCTGGGACCGGCCATACCCGCCCGATCGAGGCGCCGGATCCGGGAATCCGCTCGCTCTTGCGCGAGGCGCAGCCTCTGGTCGAATTGCGGGTGCCGTTCACGCTGACGCGCGAGGCGATCGACGATGTCGAGCGCGGCTCGGACGATTCGGACTGGCAGCCGGTCAAGGATGCCGCCAGGACGATCGCCTTCGCCGAGGATCGCGCCGTATTCGAGGGCTATGCCGCGGCCGGGATCACCGGCATCCGCCAGGGCAGCAGCAACGCCGCCGTGCCCTTGCCGGCCGTTCTCGACGATTATCCCGAGGCGGTCGCCCGCGCGCTGAACGACCTCAAGCTCGCCGGCTGCAACGGCCCCTATGCGCTGGTGCTCGGCGGCGAGGCCTACCGCGCGGCGAGCGGTGGCAACGAGGAGGGCTACCCGATCTTCCACCATCTCGAGCGCATCGTCGATGGCGGGGTGATCTGGGCGCCGGCCATCGAAGGCGGCTTCCTCGTGACTACGCGCGGCGGCGATTTCGAGCTCGATCTCGGCCAGGATATCGCGATCGGCTATCTCAGCCACGATGCCAAGACCGTCGAGCTCTACCTCCAGGAGAGCTTCACCTTCCGTATGCTCACCTCGGAAGCCGCCGTCGCGCTGACGCCGCCGAGCTCATGACGGCGGCAGACGACCATCACGTCGTCATCGTCGGTGCCGGCTTCGGCGGGCTCGAAGCGGCGCGCAACCTCGCCGGCGCCCCGGTCAGGATCACGATGATCGACCAGCGCAATCACCACCTGTTCCAGCCCTTGCTCTACCAGGTCGCGACGGCCTCGCTGCCGACCTCCGAGATCGCCTGGCCGATTCGCTTCCTGCTGCGCGGCTACAAGAACGTCACCACGCTGCTCGGCGCGGTCACTGGCGTCGACCGGGCGAACAAGCAGGTGCTGCTGGAAGGCGAGGGGCCGATCGGCTTCGACACGCTGATCCTGGCGACCGGCGCGCGCCACGCCTATTTCGGCCATGACGAATGGGAGCCGTATGCGCCGGGAGTGAAGACGCTGGAGGATGCGACGCGCATCCGGCGGCGCATCCTCTCGGCCTTCGAGCAGGCGGAATGGGAGACGAACCCGGCCCGCCGGGCCGAATGGCTGACCTTTGTGATCATTGGCGCAGGGCCGACAGGCGTCGAGCTCGCCGGCACCATCGCCGAGTTGGCGCATGACACGCTGCGCGGCGATTTCCGCAATGTCGATACGCGCAGCGCCCGCGTCATCCTGGTCGAGGCCGGGCCGCGCATCCTCGCGGGCTTCACCGAGGACCTTTCGTCCTATGCCGAGCGGGCGCTGGAGCGCCTCGGCGTTGAGGTCAGGCTGGGCCAGCCGGTTTCCGATTGTCGCGCGGACGGCATCATGCTCGGCGAAGAGTTCCTGCCGGCCCGGACCACTCTCTGGGCCGCGGGCGTGGCGGCCTCGCCAGCGGCGGAATGGCTCGAGGCGCCGTCCGACCGGGCGGGGCGCGTTCGCGTCGAGCCCGATCTCACGGCCCCCGGCCGGCCCGATATCTTCGTGATCGGCGATACCGCCTTCGTGGCGGGCACGGACGGCAAGCCGGTGCCCGGCGTCGCGCCGGCAGCCAAGCAGCAGGGCCTCTACGTTGCCGGCCTCATCAAGGCGCGGCTGCAGGGCAAGCCGGCTCCGCCGCCCTTCGCCTACCGGAATGCCGGCAATCTCGCGACGATCGGCAAGCGCGCGGCGATCGTCGATTTCGGCTGGATCAAGCTGCGCGGGCGCCTGGCCTGGTGGATCTGGGGCATCGCCCATATCTTCTTCCTGATCGGCCTGCGCAATCGCCTCGCCGTCGCGCTCAACTGGCTCTGGATCTATGTCAGCGGCCATCGCAGCGCCCGACTCATCACGCAGCGCGACCCTGGGAGCGGCAGCGCGTCGCGGTGATGCTGACGGCCCGACTGGAAAGAACCAGCTAACCAAACGGCAGGTTTGACCCTGCTGCCGCCCCGCATCGATGATAGTCTGAACCCTGGCTAACCGGCGTAATCTCCTTGTCCTCGGAGGAGCCATGGCTGACTGGATCCAAGATTTGCTGGCGCGTGACATCGAAACGCTGCGCGCCGACGTGCTCAGGGCGGGCGTTCTCAACGCAAAGGCCCTTCAGGAATGCGCGGAAGCCCATATTGCCCATCTTCACGACGTCCTGCGGGAGACCCGCGAGCTGCAGGAAGCCTCGTTCCAGGTGATGAACGATGTCATCGGCTTCGCGAAACTGCTCTACGGCCATGCCGCGATCGCCGAATCGGAGCAGGGCCGACATGCGGCGCTGGTAGCCATCGATCGCCTCGCTGCCGTGCTCGGCCATTGCGAAGCGCGGGAGGCGACGGTTTCCTCCTGAACGGGATCGGGACAGGCGGGATCAACGCCCATTTTGACCTGCTCCGTCCACAGGCTCGAAGCGCGTCGGGGCCTCATTGAAGAAAGCCGGCTGAAGTGACTGGACAGGCCGGGCGGCTGCCTCTATATCGCCCCCACCAACACGGACGGCCTCGCGCCGCTCCCGGTTCGCCCAGGTAGCTCAGTTGGTAGAGCATGCGACTGAAAA
>NZ_CAMFKW010000003.1 GCF_945957345.1 uncultured Allobosea sp.
CGAACAGGCGCACGCCGAGCTCCATGGCGCGCACGACGTCGCGCTCCTTCTTGATCGTGTTGCCGAAGGAGATGCGATCGGCCGTGGCGCCGGCCGCGAGCGCGAGCTCGATCTCGACGACCGAGGCGCAATCGAAGCAGGAGCCGAGCTTGGCGAGCAGGGCGAGCACCTCCGGCGCCGGGTTGGCCTTCACCGCGTAGAAGACGCGGGTGTCGGGCAGCGCACGGGCGAAGGCATGATAGTTCTCGCGCACGACATCGGTGTCGATGACGACGCAGGGCCCGTCCTCGCGGCGGGTACGAAGAAACTCACGGATGCGGTCGGTCATGAGACGCGACTCCCCTGCGACGCAAGCGGCGTCGATGCGATGTATCGCCGGAGTGAATCGTCGCTGTCGCGCGGCGCTGTGGAGACGCCTGCTACAGCGGACGAGCCGTCCGGACCCGAAACACCGTTCGATTGGGGAAGACCCCGCACGGCCGGCAATGAAGGACAAGCCTCTTCGGTGCCGGCCTGTGGAAAGCCGGCGAGACCAAAAAAGCCCGCTCCGTCGTTGCTTTAAGCTGCGTCCCCCGTGGAGATTCGGGGTTCGCCGGTTTTGCCTCCGGCTGCCGGTCTGTGTCGGGGAACGGCGTCCTTGCGGAAACCGGGAGGCGTGATTTGAGGGATGTCCATCCCCTCCATCCGTCCTCCAACCCCTGGCGGCTGTCCGGCCTCTTGTCCGGATGCCCACCGACCAGCACGCGGCCACAGGCACGTGCGAATTGGGTGAACGCGATATACGGACGCTTGCCCCGGACCACAAGTGTTTTATGCGCCCGGGGCCGCATTTTTTTGCAGGGCCGATCCGCGTCCGTTCGGGAACGGGTTAACGGCAAAAAGCCCTTCGCCGGCTAGGGGTTAGTCACGTTTCTCGCAGAAGCGGATTCTGTTGCCGAACGGGTCGGGCACTTGCAGCGTCCGGCCGCCCGGCCCGTCCTCCTCGATGCCTGGTTTCGAGTAGGTGTAGCGTTTGCCGATCAGCTCGGCGTGAAGGGCGTCGATACCGTTCATCCAGACGAAGACGGTCGAGCCGGGGCTGGCATCGCCGTGATGCTCCGAGAGATGGAGCTGCAGGCCGGAGCGCGAGACCTGCATATAGAGCGGCATGTTCGGCCCGAAGCGATGGTCCCAGTCCATCGTGAAGCCGAGGAAGTCGAGATAGAATTCCTTGGCCTTCGCCTCGTCGAAGATCCTGAGGATCGGGATGCCCATCTGCAGGCGCACCGTCTCCGCCGGCTTCTCGGGCGCAGCCTCGCCGATCTTCGCCGCCAGCACGTTCCAGTCGTCATAGCCGAACTGGCGCGCCACGATCTCAAGGGTCTCGGAATGGGAAAGCGGCACCTGCCGGGAGGCCATGGTCTCGCGCAGGCTCTTGGCCATCAGCTTCGCATCGCGAAAGCTACGCATCGTCGTGATCCTTTTCGCTGCGGACGGTTGGGATCGGGGCTCGCCTTGCCGATATCCGTCCACGAGTCGATCGGGATCAGGACAGGGACTTGGATGGATGCGTTCACCTTGCCCTTTCGGGCGCGAGCGGCTGGCCGCATCCGGCCAGTCACGAAGGTTGCGACATCTTCATCTCCTGTCAATGCCGGATGCCATACGCAGGCCCTAGACCAGCCTCATTTCATGGCCTTAACTCTCGGTAGCCGCCTATTTTGCCAAGCCGAGGCGACGGGGAAGACGGACCACCCATGACCACGACAGATCGCCGCCGCGTCCTGGGCGGACTTTCAGCCGCGCTCTGCCTCTCGGTGGCGCCCTCCGTCCTTCTGGCGCAGCAGCCCCAGCCGCAGCAGCAGGGCCCGCAGCCGCCTCCTCCCCAGCAGAACGCGGCGCCGCAGCCGCGCTTCGGCTTCGAGGACGTGCAGCGCCGCGCCCGCGAGATCGCTGCCGTTCCCTATGAGCCGATCCCGCCCCTGCCGGAAGCACTGGCCAAGCTCGACTACGATTCCTGGCGCGACATCCGTTTCCGGCCCGAGCGTGCGCTGCTGGCGCAGAACGGCTCGCCCTTCCGCATGCAGATGTTCCATCCGGGCTTCCTCTTCACCCGCCCGGTCACGGTGAATGTCGTGCGCGATGGCGTACCGACGCCCGTCCCCTATGCCGCGAACCTGTTCGACTACGGCAAGGTCAAGTTCGACAAGCCGCTGCCGGTCAATCTCGGCTTCGCCGGCTTCCGCCTGCATTACCCACTCAACGACCCCCGCGTCTTCGACGAGCTGATCTCCTTCATCGGCGCGAGCTATTTCCGGGTGCTCGGCCGCGGCCAGCGCTACGGTCTCTCGGCCCGCGGCCTCTCGATCGGAGCGGGCACCACTACCGAGGAATTCCCGGTCTTCCGCGAGTTCTGGGTCGAGCAGCCGGCAGCCAATGCCGAGCGCATCGTCATCCACACCCTGCTCGATTCGCCGGCCGTCACCGGCGCCTATCGTTTCACCATCTATCCTGACCTCGACACCGTCATGGAAGTGGCGGCGACGCTCTATCCGCGCGCGCCCATCGAGAAGCTCGGCCTTGCGCCACTGACCTCGATGTTCTTCACCGGCGAGAACGATCGCCGCTTCTTCGACGACTTCCGCAGCGAATTGCACGATTCCGACGGGCTGATGATCCATTCCGGCAGCGGCGAATGGATCTGGCGCCCGCTGCGCAACCCCAGACAGCAGGCCGTCTCCTCCTTCGTCGAGCGCAATATTCGCGGCTTCGGCCTGATGCAGCGCGACCGCGCCTTCGAGCATTACCAGGATCTCGATCTCTCCTACGAACTCCGTCCCTCCTACTGGATCGAGCCGCAGGGCGACTGGGGCGAAGGCGTCGTCGAACTGATCGAGATGCCGACGACCGACGAAACCAACGACAATATCGTAGCGCTGTGGGCGCCGAAGACACCGCTGGAGCCGGGCAAGGAGTTCTCCTTCGGCTACAAGCTGATCGCGATGCTCGATTCCAGCGACCTGCATCCAGGCGGGCGCGTCATCAACACCTACCAGGCCAAGCCCAAGGCGCTGGGCTCGGGCGAGCCGGTCACCGAGGGCTCGCGCCGCTTCATCATCGACTTCGCCGGGGGCGATCTCGACTACTACCTGAAGCAGCCGGAGAAGGTCGAGATCGTGCCCTCGATCGCCTATGGCCGGATCGACCGCGCCTTCATCGTGCCGAACCGCAAGACCGACGGCTTCCGCGCCTTCGTCGACGTCGTGGTCGAGCCTGGCCAGCTCGCCGAAATGCGCGCATTCCTCAGGAGCGGCGGCAAGACGCTCACAGAGACCTGGAGCTACCCCTGGCGCGCCGAAGCGCAGGGGTGAATTGACGGAGCCTGCGCCATGGACGTCGTCGAGAAGCCCGAACAGAACCGTTTCGAACTTGCGCTCGACGGCGGCACCGCGCTCGTCGCCTATCGTCGCGACGGCGAGCGGCTGGTGCTGGTCCATACCGAAGTGCCCCAGCAATTCGCCGGGCAGGGCGTCGGCTCAAGGCTGGCGAAGGGCGTCTTCGAATTGCTCCGGGCGAGCGGGCGCAAGGCCGTGGTCCGCTGCGAATTTTTGCAGGGCTGGCTCGCCAAGCATCCAGAGTACAACGACGTCGTCGACGGCTGACGCAGCAGGTCAGGAGGTCTTCCTGCCACCGCGGCGCGCCGGCTGTTTCTTGCGGCCATAGAGCTCCAGGCGATGGCGCACGAGCTCATAGCCGAGCTCCGCCGCGATCCGCCGCTGCAATTCCTCGATCGCATCCGAGGAGAACTCGATCACCTCGCCCGAATCGACATCGATCAGGTGGTCGTGATGCTCCTGGTCGGCATGCTCGTAGCGCGAGATGCCGTCCTCGAAGGCGTGGCGCTCGATCGCGCCCTGTGATTCCAGCACCTTCATCGTCCGGTAGACGGTCGAGAGCGACAGGGTCGGATCATGCGCGAAGGCCCGGGTGAAGATGCCCTTCGCATCGGGATGATCGTCGGCTTCGGCCAGCACGCGCAGGATCAAACGCCGCTGCTGCGTCATGCGCAGCCCGGCTCCCTTCAGCTGGCTCTCGAAAACGGCAATGCGCCGGTCGGTCTCGGTCATGCCTTGCCATAGCAATGCCGCCGGCCAATTGCAAAAACAGCTAAAAGAAAATCACTCGCATTTGCATTATATATGCAAATGCGACCCATTATTAACAAGATGACTTTACCCCAGATCGCTCGCTGCGGCGCCTATCAGCAGAAGAAGCCTCCTACCTTTTCAAGTCCGCCGCGATTTCCGCGACGAGCTCGTAGGAGCGTTTGCGCTGCTCGTGATCGAAGATCGGCGCGGTGACCATAATCTCGTCCGCCTGGGTCTCACGCACAAAGGCGCCTAACGTGCGTTGCAACGTCGCCGGCGAGCCGATGAAGGCATAGCGCAGCATCCCCGAGACATGCGCCTTCTCGGCCGGCGACCAGTACTGCTCGATATCGTCGATCGGGGGCTGGAGCTTGCCGCGCGCGCCTCTCACCATACCGACGAAACGCTGCTGCAGCGAGGTCGCGAGATAGCGCGCTTCCTCGTCCGTATCGGCGGCGACGACATTGATGCCCGGCATCGCATGCGGCGCCGCGAGCTGTTCGGACGGCTTGAAGCGCTCGCGATAGACGGCGAGCGCCTGCATCAGCGCATCCGGCGCGAAATGCGAGGCAAAGCTGTAGGGCAGTCCGAGCTCGGCCGCGAGCTGCGCGCCGAACAGGCTCGACCCGAGAATCCAGAGCGGAACCTCAAGCCCCTCGCCCGGCACAGCGCGGATCGCCTGATTGGGTCCCGCCGGCGCGAACAGCGCCTGCAATTCGAGCACGTCCTGCGGGAAGCTGTCGGATGACATCGGGCTGCGGCGCAGCGCCCTCAGCGTCAGCTGGTCGGTGCCGGGCGCGCGGCCGAGGCCGAGATCGATCCGCCCCGGAAAAAGCGCCTCCAGCGTACCGAACTGCTCGGCGATGACCAGCGGAGAATGGTTCGGCAGCATGATGCCGCCGGCGCCGACCCGGATGGTGCTGGTCGCCGCCGCGAGCTGGCCGATGACCACTGAGGTCGCGGCACTGGCGATGCCGACCATGTTGTGATGCTCGGCTACCCAGTAACGGGTGTAGCCGAGCCGTTCGGCATGGCGGATCAGGTCGGTGGATTTCAGCAGGGCGTCACGCGGCCCCTCCCCTTCGACGACGGGAACGAGATCGAGGACGGAGATCGCGACCATGACGGCCCCTGCTGGTTGAAGCATTTTCAAGCGAAGTGGAAACCGGTTCGCGTGAAGAAAATGCGATAAAATAAAAACCTAGAGCAATCTGTAGTTCGAAGGACTGCGGGTTGCTCTGGCGCCGGGCCAAGGCCGGCGGGACGACGTAGCCTCACCAGATGGGAAGGCTGGGCGATCCGGTCCAGAGGATAGCCAGCATCGTCATGGCGTGCCTGCGCTGGCGTTCTGGCGGAACGGGCTCGGCACAGCTGCGTTCCTAGTTGGAGACATCCATGCCGAAGGGAACGACCATGACCGCCACCGCCAATCCCGCCAAGGAAAGCCTGCGCCAGGAACAGAAGGAGCAGCGCGAAGCCGAGCGCAAGCACGGCAAGGACGCCGAGCTCAACCGGGCGCTGAAGGACACTTTCCCAGCCAGCGACCCCGTCGCAGCCCAGACGCCGATCAAGCCCGGCGCCAAGACCAAGAAGCCGGCCTGAGGCTCAGTCGCGCTGGTGCAGAAGGCGGGCGCGGATCGTGCCGTCGAGCGCGCGGATGTCCTTCAGGATGTCGCGCGCCTCGGCGCTTGAGACGCCGTCCGCCTCCATCACGACATAGCCGACCTCGCCATCGGTCTGGTAGTTCTGCGCGGCGATATTGACCTGCCGGCTGGCGAAGACGTCGTTCAGCCGCCGCAGCATGCCCGGCACGTTGCGCTGGACATGGATGAAGCGCGTGCCGATCGCGCGGGCCGGCAACTGGACCTGCGGGAAATTGACCGCACCGACCGTGGAGCCGACATCGGAATAATCGACGAGCTTGCGGGCGACCTCGGCGCCGATGCGCTCCTGCGCCTCCTCGGTCGAGCCGCCGATATGCGGCGTCAGGATCACGTTGGAGAGACCCTGCAGCGGCGTGACGAAGCGCTCGGCATTGGAAGCCGGTTCGACCGGGAAGACGTCCACGGCCGCACCCGCCAGATGGCCGCTCTTCAGCGCCGCCGCGACCGCGTCGAGATCGACCACCGTGCCACGCGAATTGTTGATGAGATAAGCGCCCTTCTTCATCGCCGCGATCTGCGCCGCGCCGATCATGCCCGCGGTCTGCGCCGTCTCCGGCACATGCAGCGAGACGACATCGGCCGCGCCGAGGAGAGCTTTCAGGCTCTTCGTCGGTTCGGTATTGCCGTGGCGCAGGCGATCGGTGTGATCGTAATAGATCACGCGCATGCCCATCGCCTCGGCCAGCGTCGAGAGCTGGCTGCCGATATTGCCGTAGCCGACGATGCCGAGCGTCTTGCCGCGCACCTCGAAGGAGCCGTTGGCCGATTTGTCCCAGCCGCCCTGATGCGCATCGCGTGAGCGGTCCGGAATGCGCCGGAGCAGCATCACGATCTCGCCGATGGTAAGCTCAGCGACGCTGCGCGTGTTCGAGAACGGCGCGTTGAAGACCGGCACGCCGCGCAGCCGCGCCGCCTCCAGATCGACCTGATTAGTGCCGACCGAGAAGCAGCCGACGGCGAAGAGCCGGTCGGCCCCGGCGAAGATCTCCGGCGTGAGCTGCGTGCGCGAGCGAATGCCGAGCACATGCACGCCCTGGATCGCCTTGAGCAGGCCGTCGCGGTCGAGCGCCTTGGGCAGCCGTTCGAGATTGCTATAGCCGGCCTGCTGCAACAGCTCGACGGCGGAATCGTTGATACCTTCCAGCAGCAGGACCTTGATGCGGTCCTTCGGAAGGGAAAGGCGTTCGCTGGGGCTGGTCATGACGATGCGCTCACGGAGGAGCGGTTGCTATAGTCCTCACAACGCCGGAGGCCAACGCCCTAGACGCAGCTCAGCCGCTAAAATCGCCGCGGCCGATGCGAAATTCTCATGGCGGCCTCAGGCCTTCTCGACGACCAGCGTCGAGCCTTCGACCCTGACGACCTTGACCTCGGTTCCGGCCAGCAGTTCCGGGCCGGTGATCCGCCAGGACGAATCGCCGACGCGCACGCGCCCCTCGCCGCCCGCCATTGTCGTCTCCAACCGGAAGACCTTGCCGATGAGTTGGCGACCGCGATCGTTGAGCCCAGTTGCGGCATCGGGTTCCTCGCTCTTACGGCGTGTCAGCATGCGGCCGGCGGCAACGCAGGCGACGGCGAAGATCGCGAAGACGATGCAGGCCGCCTGCCAGCCGAGGCTGAAGAGGCCGACCACCGCGCCGGTGATGAGCGCGGCCAACCCCAGCCAGATCAGGAAGACACCGGGCGCCAGCATCTCGCCGCCGATCAGCAGCAGGCCGAGAATGGCCCAGAGCCAGCCATTATGTGTCGCAAGCCAATCGGGCATCATCGTGGGCCTCAGTCGCTCGCACGCCCCGAAACCGGCACTGAGCCGGCCCCGCCGCGGCGCAGGGCCGGTGCATCCTCGCCGAACACGGCCTTGGTGAGCTGCGCGATGCCGCCGACCGTGCCGGCAAGCGACGCAGCCTCGATCGGCACGATCACGACCTTGCTGTTATGGCTGGAAGCGATCGATTTCAGCGCATCCGTATAGCGCTCGGCGATGAGAAAGTTGGCGGCCTGAATGTCGCCCTTGCTGATCGCCTCCGAGACCATGGCGGTGGCGGCCGCTTCCGCCTGGGCCAGCCGCTCGCGGGCCTCGGCATCGCGCAACGCCGCTTCCTTGCGGCCTTCGGCGGCGAGGATCTGCGCCTGCTTCTGGCCCTCGGCCTTGAGGATTTCGGACTGGCGCAGACCTTCTGCCTCCAACACGGCGGCGCGCTTCTCGCGCTCAGCCTTCATCTGCCGGTTCATCGCGCCGGCGATATCGGCCGGCGGCAGGATGTCGCGGATCTCGATGCGGGTGACCTTGACGCCCCAGGGCGAGGCGGCGGCGTCCATGACGCGCAGCAGCCGCTCGTTGATCTCGTCTCGATGCGACAGGAGCTGATCCAGATCCATCGAACCGACGACGGTGCGGATATTGGTCATGGTCAGGAGCATCAGGGCGTCGTGCAGCGAGGCGACCTCGTAGCTGGCCTTGGCGGCGTCGAGCACCTGGAAGAAGGCGACGGCGTCGATCCTGACACCGGCATTATCCTTGGTGATCGCCTCCTGCGAGGGAATGTCGAGCACCTGCTCCATGACATTCACCTTGTGCCCGATGCGGTCGATATAGGGCACGATCAGCCCAAGGCCCGCGCTCAGCGTCCGCGAATAGCGGCCGAAGCGCTCGACGGTGTAGTTGAAACCCTGTGGAACGGTGCGAACGCCGCGTGCGATCGTCAGGATGACCAGCGCCACGATGACGATCACGGCGATGTTGAAGCCCGACAAATCCATCTCGTCCCCCTGCGACGCCGATGCGCCGTCCTGCCCATCCAATCCTCAAACTGGCGTTTGCGTGGGCCGGTTGCAAGCGGGGGCATCAAACGGGCGAGCCATGCCGGGGGCGGCTCGCCCGAAATCGATGTCAGCTCTGCGTCGCGTCCGTATTGCAGCGCGCCAGCATCCGCGAGGCCGCCGTCACGCCCGCAAGCGAGAACGTATAGGTCGTGACATTGCCGCGCAGCGAACGCGCTTCGAGAGTCATGGTGCTGCCCGCGCGCATCGCCGCGAGCAGTGCCGGCTCCCGCTCCAGCCGCTCCAGCCAGGCATTGCTGCCCTCGGTCAGCATGCGGAAGCTGTCATCGCCGATCGTGACGGTGACGACCGAGTTCCGCGCGAAGTCATAGCCGGTCTGGAAGCTCGATTCCGTCGCCGAGGCTTTTTCTCCCGTCTGCACGAAGAAGAAAACTTCTCCATGACGTAAATTAGACGGCTCCTCGGAAGAGGGTTTACTCATGATGAAGCAACGTGCCAGATCATCCTTTGCGTAAGTCGCCGCATTCCATTCGCCGAACTGACCCAGGGATGTGGGCCCCGCCGCCTGTACGCCCGTCCCCGCCAAGATGACGAGGCAGGCGGCCGAAAGCGCTGTCTTGAACATGGTCTCATCTCCTTTCATCGCGGCCAACTTGGAAAGGAGAGTGTTACCGAGGCGTAAATGCGACCCGAACAATTCCTGCGTCGATCCGGCGCAGGACGGGCCGGGCCTGCCCAAAACGAAGATGCCCGGCACAGGGCCGGGCATCGGAAGGCGTCAAGGCAGCTAAGCTTCAGACGAACTGGCCGTGGCAGTGCTTGAACTTCTTGCCCGAGCCGCAAGGACAGGGCTCGTTGCGGCCGACCTTGCCCCAGGTCTCGGGATCCGTGGGATTGCGGTCGAGCACGGCCGTATCGGCATCCGTCGCCGCAAACTGCACGCCGGTCGCGCCGTAATCGCCGAAGCCGGAGTTCGCGCCGTCCTGAACCTGCGCCGGCGCCTGATCCTCGGGCTGGTCGAAGCGGACCTCGATGCGCGAGAGATGGCCGGTGACCTGCTGGCGCAGATGGCCGATCAGCCCGTCGAACAGCTCGAAGGCCTCCTGCTTGTATTCCTGCAGCGGGTCGCGCTGGGCGAGGCCACGCCAGCCGATGACCTGGCGCAGATGGTCGAGCGTGACCAGATGCTCGCGCCAGAGATGGTCGAGCGACTGCAGCAGAACCTGCTTCTCGACATAGGTCATGACTTCTTCGCTGTTCCGTTCGATACGGCCGGCATAATCCTCGTCGGCGAGCTTGCGGATGCGCTCGCGGATCTCGCTGTCGGCGATGCCCTCTTCCTTGGCCCAGTCCTCGATCGGCAGATCGAGGTTGAGATGCTGGATCACCTCCTGCTTGAGGCCGGCGCTGTCCCACTGCTCGGGATAGGCCTCTTCCGGAATGTGGCGGGCGACGACGTCCTCGACCACGCCATGGCGCATGTCGTCGATCGTCTCGCGCACGCTCGCCTGGCGCATGAAGTCGCGGCGCTGCTCGAACACGACCTTGCGCTGGTCGTTCATGACGTCGTCGTATTTCAGGATGTTCTTGCGGATGTCGAAATTGCGCGCCTCGACCTTGCCCTGAGCCTTCTCGACCGCCTTGTTGATCCAGGGATGGACGATCGCCTCGTCCTCCTTGAGGCCGAGCTTGGTCAGCATGCCGTCCATCCGGTCGGAGCCGAAGATGCGCATCAGGTCGTCCTGCAGCGACAGGAAGAACTTGGAGCGGCCGGGATCGCCCTGGCGGCCCGCGCGGCCGCGCAGCTGGTTGTCGATGCGCCGGCTCTCATGGCGCTCGGTGCCGACGATGTAGAGCCCGCCGGACTTGAGCACACGCTGCTTGAATTCGGCGACCTCGGCGCGGATAGCGGCGGCCTTGGCGTCGCGCTCCGGACCTTCCTCCATCCCGGCGAGATCGTGGTTGATCCGCATGTCGGCATTGCCGCCGAGCTGGATGTCGGTGCCGCGGCCGGCCATGTTGGTGGCGATGGTGATCGCGCCGGGCACGCCGGCCTGCGCGACGATATAGGCTTCCTGCTCATGGAAGCGAGCGTTCAGCACGGCGAAGGCCTTGGTCGTCTTGCCCTGACGGGCGGCCTCGTAGACCGGTTCCAGCGCCGTCGGGTTGGTGAAGTCGAGCAGCTTGTAGCCCGCCTTCTCCAGCATCTCCGCGATCAGCTCCGAGCGCTCGATCGAGGTGGTGCCGACCAACACGGGCTGGCCGTTCTCCTGCGCCGACTGGATCTCGCGGATGACGCCGCGCACCTTCTCCTCGAAGGTCCGGTAGACTTCGTCGTCCTCGTCCTTGCGGGCGACGGGAACGTTGGTCGGAATCTCGACGACCTCGAGCTTGTAGATCTGGAAGAACTCGTCGGCCTCGGTCGCCGCCGTGCCGGTCATGCCGGCGAGCTTGGCGTAGAGGCGGAAATAGTTCTGGAAGGTGATCGAGGCCAGCGTCGCGTTCTCGGGCTGGACCGTGACGTGCTCCTTAGCTTCCAGCGCCTGATGCAGGCCTTCCGAATAGCGTCGGCCCGGCATCATGCGGCCGGTGAACTCGTCGATGATCACCACTTCGTCGTTGCGGACGATATAGTCCTTGTCGCGGGTGAACAGCGTGTGGGCCCGCAGCGCCTGATTGACGTGATGGACCAGCGTGACGTTGTGGGCGTCGTAGAGATCGCCCTCGGTCAGGATGCCGGCCTCCCGCAGCAATTCCTCGATATGCTCGTTGCCGGCTTCGGTCAGCGCCACCGTGCGCTGCTTCTCGTCGACCTCGTAGTCGGTCGGGATCAGGCCCGGCAGCACCTTGTCGATCGCGACATAGAGGTCCGACTTGTCGTCGAGCGGGCCGGAGATGATCAGCGGCGTACGCGCTTCGTCGACCAGGATCGAGTCGACCTCGTCGACGATCGCGAAATGGTGGCCGCGCTGGCTCATCTGCGCGACGTCGTATTTCATGTTGTCGCGGAGATAGTCGAAGCCGAACTCGTTGTTCGTGCCATAGGTGATGTCGCAGGCATAGGCACGCTGGCGCTCCTCGTCGTCGAGGCCGTGCACGATGATGCCGACGGTCAGGCCGAGGAAGTTGTAGAGCTTCGCCATCCACTCGGCGTCGCGCCGGGCGAGGTAGTCGTTGACGGTGACGACATGGACGCCCTTGCCTTCGAGGGCGTTGAGATAGGTCGGCAAGGTCGCGACCAGCGTCTTGCCTTCGCCGGTCTTCATCTCGGCGATGGCGCCCTCGTGCAGCACCATGCCGCCGATCAGCTGGACGTCATAGGGGCGCTGGCCGAGCACGCGCTTGGCGGCCTCGCGCACCGTGGCGAAGGCGGGGACCAGCAGGTCGTCGAGCTTCTTGCCCTCGGCGATCTGCTTCTTGAACTCTTCGGTGCGCGCCTTCAGAGCCTCGTCGCTCAGCGCCGAGAGCTCTTTCTCCAGGGCGTTGATCGCGGCGACGCGGGGCTGGTAGCCCTTGACGCGGCGGTCATTCGACGAGCCGAAGAGTTTCTTTGCGAGCGCGCCAAGCATGTTGGGCCTTTCAGGTGATGCGTTGAGCCCCCGGCCGGCGCGTATCGCTTGTCGCGCGCGAACCGGAGGTTCGGTATTCTCGAAATGCGACCGCGTGTTTAGACGCGAGCGCGGGCAGGGTCCAGCGTGCGTTTCGTCCTATCGGCAGCGAAACAGCAAGTGAATTCGGCTCCCGATGTGGGGTTTTTCCGTTCCGCTTCCAAGAGCCCACGCCTGATATCATGCGACGCTGCGGCAACGGGGCCGGTGCAAAGCTGCGTGATCGGCTGCCGCGATCGTCCGAACCGCCTTGCCTTTGCCGCGTTCAACTGGCAGTGCACCGCCAAACCGCCTCGGTTTTCGACGAAAGGCCGTCATTCATGAATTCAGCCCGTTTCATTGCCGTTCTCGGCTTCGCGCTGCTGGCGGGCCCGGCCTTCGCCCAGGCCGACAAGGTCGTCGCCAAGGTCGACGGCATCGCGATCACCGAGAAGGACGTCCAGCTCGCGACCGAGGATCTCGGCGAGCGCCTCGCCCAGCTCCCCGAGGAGCGCAAGCGCGACGAGGTGATCAACTATCTCGTCGACCTCAAGCTCGGCGCCAAGGCCGCGGCCGACGCCAAGATCGGCGACACCCCCGATTTCGCCGCCCGCCTCGCCTATTACCGCGAGAAGGTGCTGCTCGACGAATACCTGACCCGCGAGGGCAAGAAGGCCGTCACCCCCGAAGCCGCCAAGAAGCTCTTCGATGACACCACCAAGGCGATGGCGCCCGAGGAAGAGGCCCATGCCCGCCATATCCTCGTCGAGGACGAGGCGCAGGCCAAGGCTGCGGTCGAGCGGCTGAAGAAGGGCGAAGATTTCGCCAAGGTTGCGGCCGAGCTCTCCAAGGACCCGGGCTCCGGCAAGGAGGGCGGCGATCTCGGCTGGTTCACCAAGGACCGCATGGTGCCGGAATTCGCCGAAGCCGCGTTCAAGCTGAAGAAGGGCGAGATTTCCGAGCCGGTGAAGA
This sequence comes from uncultured Allobosea sp., assembly GCF_945957345.1. GTDB lineage: Bacteria > Pseudomonadota > Alphaproteobacteria > Rhizobiales > Beijerinckiaceae > Allobosea. The sequence goes on from NZ_CAMFKW010000003.1 coordinate 13,132, forward strand.
GCCAGTTCGGCTGGCACGTCATAAAGCTCGAGGACAAGCGCACCAAGCCGCTGCCGGATTTCGCGGCCGTCAAGCCGCAGATCGACCAGTATCTCGAGCGCAAGGCCCAGCAGGATCTCGTTCTCGCCATGCGTGAGAAGGCCAAGGTCGAGCGTCTCGACAAGCCGGCAGCACCTGCCCCCCCGGCTCCGGACGCCGCCAAGCCGGCCGAGCCGAAGAAGAACTGAGACAGTCGTCCTATGCCGGCCGCAGCGCGGCCGGCATAGCTTCTAGATCCTCAATCGCATTTGATTCCGCATTTGACCACGGGCCGTCCGTCTGGCCCGATTTCGACCCAGCATTGCCAGCTGCATCCCTTCGGCAGAACAGCCTTGCTCTCTTTTCCGAGAGGAGTAACGGCGTTGCCAATGGTTTCTTCCAGCTTCTTCTGTGCCCGTGCAATCTCGGGCGTCAGCAGAGTATCCGCCATGGTGCCTCCTTGCGCATGCTCATCATGCAACCATAAGTTGCAATATCGATAAGCGGGTTGCAACCGTTATTTGCTTTGGCCGCCGCTCTTGTCTTCTGACCGTCTCTGCGGCAGATCAGCCTCCCCAACTGGAGGAAGCCCGATGGCCGGCAAGGATGTCCCCGTTTCCCCGCTCGCGCCGAAGCGCCAGCCCAAGGTTCCAGCGGTGCCGGGCGTGCGCTTCGCCACCGCCGAGGCCGGCATCCGCTACAAGGGCCGCCAGGACGTCTGGTTCGCGCTGCTCGACGAGGGCACGCAGGTCGCGGGCGTCTTTACCCGCTCGAAATGCCCCTCCGCTCCGGTCGACTGGTGCCGCGAGAACCTGAAGCAGGGTTCGGCCCGCGCCGTCGTCGTCAATTCCGGCAATGCCAACGCCTTCACCGGCCTGAAAGGCCGTGATTCCGTCAAGCTCACCGCCGAGATCGCGGCGAAGGCTGCCGGCTGCAGGCCTCAGGAGGTCTTCATCGCCTCGACCGGCGTGATCGGCGAGCCGCTCGATGCGACCAAGTTCAAGGGCGTTCTCGACGAATGCGCCAAGCGCGCGGCCGACGGCCCCTGGATCGACGCCGCCCGCGCGATCATGACCACAGACACTTTCCCGAAGGCCCTGACCCGCAAGGCCAAGATCGACGGCAAGGAAGTGGTCATCGCCGGCATCGCCAAGGGCGCCGGCATGATCGCGCCGGACATGGCGACGATGCTCTCCTTCGTCTTCACCGATGCCCCGATCGCCGCCCCCGTGCTGCAGGCCCTGCTCTCCAAGGGCGTGAAGGGCTCGTTCAATGCTGTCACCGTCGACAGCGACACCTCGACCTCGGACACGCTGATGCTGTTCGCCACCGGCAAGGCTGCCGCTCGCGGCGTGCCGGCGATCACCGAGATCAACGACGCCCGCCTGTCCGGCTTCAAGCGCGCGTTGAATTCGATCCTGCTGGAGCTCGCCCACCTCGTCTGCAAGGACGGTGAAGGCGCCCGCAAATTCGTCGAGGTGCGCGTCACCGGCGCAGCCTCCGCCCGCTCGGCCAAGCGCGTCGCGCTCTCGATCGCCAATTCCCCGCTGGTCAAGACCGCCATCGCCGGCGAGGACGCCAATTGGGGGCGCGTCGTCATGGCCGTCGGCAAGGCCGGCGAACCGGCCGATCGCGACAGGCTCGATATCGGCTTCGGCGACATCGTCGTGGCGAAGCAGGGCGCGCGTGCCCCGTCCTATGACGAGGTCGCGGTTTCCGACTACATGAAGGGCGACAACATCGTCATCACCGCCGATCTCGGGCTGGGGCGCGGCAAGGCCACGGTCTGGACCTGCGACCTGACCAAAGCCTATGTCGAGATCAATGGCGACTACCGCTCCTGAGGTTTCCGCGGACCCAAGCCGTAGTTTCATCGCCGTCAATCTCGCGATCTGCGCCCTGCTCTGGGGCTCGAGCTACCTGTTCATCAAGCTGATGAGCGGGCAGGTTCCGGCTCTTGCCATCGCGGCCGGGCGAGGCCTGCTCGGCGCGGCTGCCCTGTCGCTCTGGAGCCTGTGGCGCCGGCAGAATCCGCTGCCGCGCCGGGCCGAGATCGTTCCCTGGCTCGTGCTCGGCACCACCAATGGCTGGCTGCCCAACGTGCTCGTCGCCTATGCGCTGACGCAGCTCCCCAGCGGCCCCGGCGCGATGATCCAGGCGGCGAGCCCGCTCGTCACCGCGCTCGGTGCCCATTTCTTCTTCGCCGAGGAGAGGCTGACCCGGCGCCGTGTCGGCGGCATCCTGCTCGGCATGGCCGGCGTCGCCATGCTGATCGGCCCGCGCTTGTTTGAAGGCGGCGGCACGGCGCTCAGCGTGCTGGCCATGGTCGGCGCGGCGCTGAGCTACACCGCCGCCAATCTCTATGTCCGCTCCGTGCCGGCCGCGACCGGCGAACCGGCACGGCTGGCACTGGGGCAGCAGATGTTCTCGGGCACGATCGCCACGACGCTCGCCCTCACCTTCCTCGGCCCCACGGCTTTCCTGCCCGTGCTCAACCATCTCCCGACCATGCTGGCGCTCGGCGTGCTGGCGACCGCGATCCCGGTCACGGTCTTCATGCGCCTGATTCGGGCGGCAGGCCCGACGCGCGCGGCCATGACCGGCTATCTCGTGCCGACGGTCGCGGTGATTCTTGGCGTCATTGTCCTGCACGAAGCTCTGGAGTTGCGGCAAATCCTCGGCGGCTGCATCATCCTGGCCGGCGTCTTCCTCGTCACGACGACGCCGCGCAAGGTGGGGGCCTCATGAGGATCGGGACTATCGCGGCGGCCGTGCTGGCCGGCGCCGTCATGGCGGGTTGTGTCGATCGCAAGCCCGCGACCGTGGCCTTCTCCGCCGAGGAGGCAGCCTTCATCAAGAAATCAGGCACCGGAATCATCACCGGCCACGCCTTCCGCACCAAGCCGAGCGGCGTGGTGGTCAACGCGGCCGGCCAAGTCGTACGCCTCATTCCCGACACCGCCTTCGCCCGCGAGCGCTTCGCCAATTTCTACGGCAAGGCCAAATACGTGCCCCACAGTGCCTATCCGCGCGACGACAGTGTCGACCCCGGCTATTCCGAATATACCCGCACGACCAAGGCCGAGGCCAATGGCCGCTTCGCCTTCGACAAGGTCGCGCCAGGGACCTATTTCCTGACAACGCAGGTGATCTGGGGCGAGGAAACCGCCTTCACCCGCGAAGGCGGCTCGGTCTATGACAGCGTCACGCTGACGGGCAAGGAAACCGAGCCCGTCCAGGTCATCCTCTCCGGTAACTGAGACACCCTCGTGAAGCTGCTCCTAGTCGTTGCCTGTGCCCTGATCGATGCCGACAATCGCGTCCTCGTCACGCAACGGCCCGAAGGCAAGGCGCTCGTGGGCCTGTGGGAGTTTCCGGGAGGCAAGCTGGAGCCCGGCGAGCGGCCGGAGCCGGCACTGATCCGCGAGCTTTCCGAAGAACTCGGCATCACCGTGAAGGAAGATTGCCTCGCGCCCCTGACCTTCGCCAGCTACGCCTATCCCGAATTCCACCTGCTGATGCCGCTCTATATCTGCCGGCGCTGGGAAGGTATGGCGACGTCCCGCGAGGGCCAGGCGCTGAAATGGGTGCGTCCCGGCAGATTGCGCGATCTCGCCATGCCGCCCGCCGACGAGCCGCTGATCCCGCCGCTGATCGATCTGCTCGGCGCCTAAGCTCAAGCTCAGTGCACGGCTGGCAGACCGAGGACTTCCCAACGCTCTTGCGGGATCGGCTCGCCGACATGGAAGGCGAAGGCCGTCACACGTTTCAGATCGGCCGAGACGGTGCAGGCGAAGCGCAGGCCGTACCAGCGCCGCTGGCTGCGGAAAGCCGCGCCCTCCGCCGTCAGCACCCGTCCTGAAAGCCTCGTGCCTGACAGTGCATAGGCGGTGACCCGGTCCGGTTCGAAATCGCGCTGCCAGTCATGGATCTGGCCCATCGCCTCCAGGCCGCAGAGCTGTTCGACGCGCTCCTCCGGCGCGAGCCTGGGCAGCAGCGCAACGGTCTCGCGGCTGCGCGGATCGGCCAGCACCCGTTGCGACAGCATCCGCGGCGGATGGATCATGCCGTCGGCCTCGGCAGGCGTTGGCGGCGGCCTCGGAGCGGGCGGTTGCGGTGAAGGCGCAGGCTCATTCGATTTCGGAAGCAACTCGGGCAGCACCGGCGGCGCAGGAGCGGGAGTGGCAATGGCCGGCGGCGGCTGCGGCCGGGTCAGCGCCTCGAATTCCTCCTGCGTCTGCAGCTCGACCTCGACGCTCTGCTCGACGATCGGAGCGCTCTCGAAGCTCTGGATCGCGAAGGAGGCCAGCCAGGCCAGCAGCGCAGCGTGCAGGATTGCGGCGACCGGCAAACCGGGAGTGGGTCTCGCGAACCGGGCCGGAAGCGCGATCGCCATGGTTCAGGCCACGGCCCTGTCGCCGGCAGGCGCCGTCGATCGCACTGTCCTCGTCATCCGGCGTTGCCCCGCTCCGTCGCCGGGCAAAAGCGACGATCAAGCCGGCATTTTTGTGATCTCGGGCATAGGTTCCGCCGCGGCCTCGTCCAGCCCGAGCTGGAAACGCTCGAAACGCTGCAATTCCTCCTCGACCGCCGCCTTGAGCGCTGGCGCCTCGCAACCGTCGAGCCAGGTCCATTGCTGTATCAGCAGCTTGCCGGCGGCCCGGTCCGTCTTGAGGTCGAGCACCGCCACGACGCGCTCGCCGGCCAGCACCGGCAGGCCGAAATAGCCGTAGACGCGCTTCTCCTTTGGCAAATAGGCCTCGAAGACATGGGCGTAGTCGAGCAGGAGCTTCGCCCGCTTGCGCTGGATCATCAGAGGGTCGAAGGGCGAGAGGATATGGATCAGCGTCTCATCCGGCGCTGACAACGGCTCCAGCGCTGTCGGTCGAGCCCAATGCTGCGCCTTGCCGGCACCGTCCACGGCCACCGGCACCAGCTCCTTGCGCTTGACGCGGGCTGTGATCAGTTCGGCCACCGCCTTCTTCGAGGGCGCGTCGAGATGGCAGATGGAATCGAGGCTGACCAATCCCTGCGCCGTCAGTGCCCGGTCGAGCAGATAGGCTGTAATCTGCCGATCGCTCGCAGGCGTCGGCTTCTTCTCCCACTGGAAGTGCCGGTCGAACAGCTCATAAGTCTTGACCATGCCGGAGCGCGCCGCGATCGCCAGCTCGCCATCGTAGAAGGCGCGCTCCAGCAGGCCCTTGGACGGCTTCTTGCTGGCCCAGAGATGCGCCTTCTCGATCAGCTCTTCCTCGATATCGCGGATCGTCAGCGCGCCGTCCTTGCGGATGCGGCGTATGAGCTTGCGCGTCTCCTCGCGCGCGCCTACCGCCGGCCAGCGCTTCGGATCCTCGCGATGCGCTTTCATCGCCGGCAGGAAATAGCGGATGTCGCGGGTTGGGACATAGGCCAGCGCATGCGTCCAGTATTCGAAGACGCTCTTCCCGACCGATTGCAGATGGGCGAGATCGGCCCGGCGATAGGCGGGGATGCGGGCATAGAGTATGTGGTGGTGGCAGCGCTCGATCACGTTGATCGTGTCGATCTGCACATAGCCGAGATGCTCGACAGCGGCGCGCGCGGCTTCCGGCCCCGCGCCGAAAGGATCGCGCCGGTCGAGCCGCTGGGCCTGCAGCCAGAGCCGGCGGGCCTGTTCGACGGAAAGGGAGATCGGTTTGCGTGGGCGTGGAGGCATGAGGCGCAAGCTAGCGGGGCTTCATGCTAGCGGTAAGAGGCTGGAGGAACGGCCGCTGACAGGATCTGACGGGAGCCGCTTGCCTCCGCATCCGTTCAATCGTTCAGAACTCGCCGCTTACCCCCAGGCGTGCACCGCCGAAATTGTTGCCCGTCAGGCTGACGCCGGCATTGATCGCAACGGGGATAGCGACGTCAAGCCGATGCGCCACAGCGAAACCAGCCGCCCATTCGCCCTTGTACGTCGCAGTATTGCCGCTCCAGCTCGTCTTGCCGGGGCGTGACGGCATTGCCGCCGCGGTCATCGCCATTGCCGCCGCGACGCCCTGCCGGGCCTCGCGCCGCCCTTCCCGCGCATAGGCGGCGACCCCGTTGATGCGCTGATCGAGACCGGCGAGATCGACAGGGATGGCCGCGAGGTTGCCGGCCGCATCCGTCGTCACGACCTGCGTCGGCCCGGATTGCGCCGCGCGGCTCGCGGCCGTGCTCAGGCCGGGCAGCGTATAAGTGCTGGTCGCCGTGCCGATAGCCACCTGCCGGGCGCGCGTCGCGACCGCGCCGGCACCGATCGCAACGCTCTCCTCGCCGCTCGCCTGTGCCCGTGTGCCGATGGCCGTCGCGCGCAGACCGTCTGCCCGTGCGCCATAGCCGGCCGCCATCGCATCGCTGCCGGCAGCGGAGGCCAACGCGTAACCGCTCGTATTATTTCCCGCGATCACGCCGTTCTGCTGGTCGAGCGCGGTCAGCGCCGCACCGACGGTGGTGTAGATACCCCCTCGCAAGGCATAGTTGGGTCCAGTGAAGGTGCCGTTCGCATCGAAACTCGCCCCGCCCCCGAGCGCCGAAGCCGTATTATTCGCGACGGAACGCAGCTGGCGCAGGTTGACCGCGTCCGTATCCTGCGTGCCTCCGGCGACATTGGTGATCTGCCGCTCGTTTCCGGCCGAGCCGATCGAGAGTGCGCCTTGCGTCGAAGCCACGGCGACCCCGCTGAAAGCCTCAGCTCCACCGGCCAGACCGGTTCGCAGCGCAATCGATCCGGCGCCGAGCGCAATGCCTCCCTCCGCCGAAACCGAACTGTCGCGCCCCATCGCGACGCCATCGGCAGCAGTTACCGAACTGCGCAGGCCGATCGCGACCGCGCCCGTCGCTGCGCCCGATGTCGCGGCCCCGTTTCCGAAGGCGATAGCGTTAGGGTCCGCCGCGCTGGCCTTGGGGCTTGCCGTGCCGCCAAGTCCGCTGATCTCACCACCACCGATGGCGATCCCCCCGGGCGAAGCGACCGTGACGCTGTCCGCTTTGATTTTGCAGTTTCCCGGCGCGGTCACGAGGTTGCCGTTCTGATCGCGCACTGTCAGGCCGATATTTCGGCCGCTGAGAACATCACGTAGGTTGACATTTACATCTCCTACGATCCCGTTCAAAATCGGATCCAGAAGCCCGGACAGGAGGCCCGAGGCCGCGCCGGAGACCGGCTGGAGAACCGGAATATCGACACTCAATCCGGTGCAAAGATCAACAAGTCCAGCAGCTTGAGCGCTTGCCGCTCGCGGCGCCAACAAACCGGCAGCAAGTAAGAAGTACGGAAGCGGACGGCGTAGCATGTGCAGCCCTCCAGAGCGCCCCACTGCGGGGTCATCCGAGACACTGCAACGATAGGTTGTTGTGATTGAGATTTTATTAACGCTACAACCAATCCTTGACAAACACCATTAAGCTCCACCGATCCGAGCATATTTCTCTGGAGGGAGAGCGCTCCATCGACGCTTAGGGCGCGACGATCAGCGCCCAGTAGACTTGGTATTTCGAGCCCGGCGCATAGGCCGTGGCGATGCCCATCCGCTTGGCCTTCGCATCTTTCATGACGCGATCGTGCTGGGGCGAATCCCGCCAGCCGGAGAAGGCCTCGGCCAGACGGCGGTAGCCGGCGGAAAGATTGGCTTCGGCACCCGGCTGCCCTTCCCGGGCGAGACGCGCCTTGACCGCATCGGCCTGCGCCGGCTTGTCCGAGCCGGCCATGGCGGTGGCTTCGCGTTGAGCGGCTTCGACCAGCGCCGGATCGAGCACGAGCGGGCCGAGCCCGGCATTGAGCCGGTAGGCCGAGATCATCGCCCGCGCCTGCTCCGTGTCGACCTGCGCCGAAGCCGAGCCGAGATCGCGATAGAAGGCAGGCTGGGCCTGCCGTTGCGGCTCGGTGCAACCGGCGACACCAAGGAGCGCGAGAGCGCCGGCAAGCGCGGCCGGGCAGGTCATCGCGCGCGAAGCTGCGGCGCGGCGCAGAAAGCTGGGCATCCGATCATTCCTTGCTGTCATCCTTGGTGGGCTCGGGAGCCGGGGCGGGAGCGGGCTTCGCCGCCCCGGTCTCTTCCTCCTCGGGCTCCTCCGCCACGAGCGGCTTGTGCGCGCGGCGCGCGGGAGATGCTGCCGCAGGCTTCGGTACTTCCCGCTTCACGCGGCTGCCCGCGCCGTCGCGGCGCCCGACCGCCTCGGCGATGCTGCCGAGCGAATGCTCCACGCCCTCGAGCCCGCGCACCATCAGCTCCGGCACGGCGGCTGCCGGTTCCATCTCGGCGAGGCGCTTGTAGATCGCGAAATTCAGGTCGCTGTTGACGCGACCGGTGATCTCGACGTCGCCAACGACGCAGATCAGCTCGAAATCCATCGTCGTGGTGCCGAGCTTCTTGAACATTACCGCCGGCGGTGGCTTCTGCAGGACGTCGCCATGGTTCGAGGCGACCTCCGAGAGCATCGTCCGCACCTGGCCGGCATCGAGCGTGCGCGGCACGGTCAGTGCTATCAGCACGCGCCCCGTCCGGTCGTTGCGGACACGGTTGCGCACCACGCCGGAGATCAGGTTCGAATTCGGGACGATCACCGTCGCCCGGTCGAAGGTCGCGATCTCCGTCGAGCGGACATTGATGCGCTTGACGATGCCTTCGATGTCGCCGACCAGCACCTGGTCGCCGACGCGGATCGGCCGCTCCCAGAGCAGGATCAGGCCCGACACGAAATTCGACACCACCGATTGCAGGCCGAAACCGATACCGACCGAGAGCGCCGAGGCGACCAGCGTCAGGCGCTCCAGGCTCAAACCCACGGCCGTGACCGTGATCGCCGCCGCCGCGATATAGCCGATATAGCCGGCCGCGGTGGTGATCGAGTTGCGCAGGCCGGGGTCGAGCGCGGTCGTCGGCAGGAACTGATGCTCGAGCCAGCGCTGCATCGCCCGCGTCGCGCCGATGCCCATCGCAAAGACGGCCGCGCCGACGACGATGGTCGAGAGCGAGACCGTGACGCCGCCGACCTGGAAGCCGAAGAAGGCGGCGCGCAGCGAAACCAGGAAATCGTTCGATTCCAGGCCCCAGGGCGCCAGAACCAACAGCAATGTCACGGCGATCAGCAGCAGCTTCAGCACGCCGACGGCGATGACCGAGATCTTCTCCAGCGTTGCGGTCCGCAGGCCCATGCCGGCCTTCAGCGTGAGCGCAAAGCGCCCTTTGCCGCTGAGCAGCACCGGGACGCCCAGGTCGATGAACTGGAAGGCCAGCAGGAACAGGCAGGCGACGATGCCGATCCAGAGCGTCTGCTCGGCCAGGAAGGCGGCGAAGATGACATAGCCGCTGAGCGCCGAGGCGATAATGGCGAAGCCGATGATCCAGCCGAGGATGCGCACCGGCCCCAGGCTCGCGCCGTCTACCGGGACATAGGGGCCGAGACAGGCCTCCTGCTCGACCTCGTCATCGTCCCGGATCTGATAAAGCCCGGCGATCAGAGCGAGCGCGAACAGGATGGCGAAGAACGCCTTGACGATGATGGAGATGGCAAGGCCGGCGGCGATGGCCTGCAGCCAGGCCTCGAAGACCTTGCCGACGGACATGACGGCCGCGAGCGAGCTCGCGATCCAGACGACGCTGCGCGACGTCGTATCCATCACCTTGACGAGGCGCCGCTGCGGGCTCGACGGCGCGAACAGCGCATCGGCCAGCGCCTGCACGAAGGCGAAGAACGCGAGGCCCACGATGACCGCCCAGATCACCGGCTGAATGCGTGGCGGCAGCAGACCGGTCGTGTTCAGGGCCTTGTAGAGCAGCCAGCTCGCCAGCGCCGGGGGCGCGGCGCCGGCGACGATATGGGCAAGCGCGATATAGAGGCAGTGCAGGTTCCCGGTATCCTGCGTGTTGCTGAAGCGCGCCTTGAAGCGGGGCAGATAGCGCGCCCGCGCCCAGTAGAGCAGGATCGCGCCCATCAGGGCGAGCGCGACGATCGAGCCCCGCGTCCCCGAAAAGGCCTCGCTCACCCCCTCGAGCCAGCCGCCGAAGATGTAGCCGGAGGCACGCAGATCTTCCGGCGCCGTCGCGAGCGCATTCGTCCAGACTTCCGGATTCGCCACGGACGGACCGGCGGCAAACAATTCCTTGGCGAAGATCTCGCGGCGCTTGTCGCCGATGCTGCTCTGCAATTGCTCGGCCTGGAGCAGCGACGCCTTGGCGAGCTTCAGCGTCTCGTCGGCATCGGCGAAAGCCTTGGCCCGTGCCTCGCGGTCACGGACGATCTCGGCGCTTTCGGCCGGCGCGCTGGCTTCCGGCTTGGGGCCGAGCTGGTCGAGCCGGAGCTTCGCCTGGTCGACCTTAGGCGCCTGCTCGTCGATGATCAGGCGCAACTGGTCGAGCGAGGGCTGGAGGCGCAGGCGCTGCCGCTGCAATTCGGCGTCGCCGGGATTGGGCGAGGCTAGCGTCGTCTCGATCTGGGCGAGATCGGCGCGGACGCTGTCCAGCCGGGCACGAAGGCTGCCCGGCTCGGGCGCCGTCTGGGCAAACGACGAGCCAACCGTGATCAGCGCCATCACGGCGAGGATCAGGCAGGCTGCCAGGAAACCCCGCAGGCTCCGGAAAGACGATTGCGCCCTGCGCGCTGTCATGGGGATGCGGCCCTGTCCGTCCAGATGATTCGGCTCCGGCTCGACCCTCGGCACAGCCGTGCCTACAAGGCAAGATGAAGTGCGGATTTCAACCGGCACGGAAGGCTCCCGGGCTTGCAGATGGATCGGGGCGGGGAGGCAGGCCCCGCCGCCTCTTCACCGCAAAACACGACCTGAAGATGGCGAGCGCATCGCTCCGGGCCTCAGCCTCGCTCCTTGCCCTTCGCCTGGGCGCGATTGCGATAGCTCGCGTTGCCGAGGCCAGTGCCGATCGTCAGCACGGCCCAGTTCTCGACATCCTGCATGGCCGGCATTTCGCTCAAACCCTGGATCACGGCGTCATTGTGCATCACGACCTCGGTCTGGTGTTCGCCGATCTCCGGCACGAGGTCGCGGATGCTGTCGACAAGGTTGAAGCGGCTGCTTTCCCAGTTACCCGGCAGGTTCTGCGCGCCACGATCGATCGCCCCGTCGGGCTGGATCAGGCCGGGACAGCCGACACCGATGAAGGGCGCGACCCGCAAGCCCTCCTTCTCGGCGTTGCCGATCTGCTCGCGCAGCATCCGGCCTAGCCGCTCGATCGCCTCGTCGCGGCTCGGTTCCTCATCGGCATGGCGCCAGAGCTCCGATTTCCAGACCCGCGCCTTGCTGAGGTCCGGCGCCTTGTTCTGCCGGAGTTCGACGATGCCGGCGCGGATGTTCGAGCCGCCGATATCGACGGCGACGAGGCTGTCATAGGCCTCGAAGATCCATTTCGGCGCGAGATGGGCGCTGCCGACCAAACCCGCCTCGTCGGGATGATGGCTGATCGGCACGAGATCAAGGTCGCGCCCATCGGTTCGCAGGATGATGGCGGCACGCGCGATCGCAAGCTCGCCCACCCGGCTCTCACGAAAGCCGCCGCCCACGACGATCCGCTCGATCTCGGCCCAGCTCTTGAGCCGAGTGAAACGGCGGATGACGAAGGCGAGCGACTGCGCGAAGCCTTCGACGGCGCTGAGCACCAGCGCGGCCTCGGCCGCGTCGCCCTCCTTCAGCAGAGCATCGAGCTCCTTCTTGCTGATCTCGGCGGTCTTGCCCTTCAGCGGGTCGTCGCCATTGCGCTTGAGATGGCTGCGCAGCGCGTCGAGATGCTCGATAAAGGCGCCGCGGCTCGCCTTGTCGCCGACGAAGCCGTCATCGTCGCGGACCTCCAGATTGTAGCTGGTAACTGTGACGGAAGGCAGCTCGGCGGCGCCATGCGGCCCGGTCGCGGCCTTGCCGGAATTGCGCGAGGTCTCGGCGGTTGCCGTGGCCATCTGGTCCCTCTCGGTCGATGCGGATCAGCGGAGGCAACCCGCCGGAGCCTGCTGTGGTTCCCCGGCCAAGGCGATGCGCCGCATGCAGCGCGACCGGCTCACCACGGCGGTTGACCGGTGCCGCGATCACCGCTCCAACAGACATCGCGTCATATCGATGCGGCCTGGGGAACGAAACGTGTCGGATCTGATCTTGCGGATGATCGTTATCGGTATCGGCGCAACCGCGCTCACCGATATCTGGGCTCAGTTCCTGCGCCTTTTCGGCTTCCCCAAGCCCAACTGGGCTATGCCGGGCCGCTGGTTCGCCCATCTGCCGCGCGGCCGCATTTGGCATGACGACATCGCCAAATCCGAGCCCGTCGCCGGCGAGCTCGCGATCGGATGGATCTGCCATTATCTCGTCGGCATCGCCTTCGCCGCGATCGTGCTGGCGATTGCCGGGGCCGGCTGGGCCCGCAATCCGACCTTCCTGCCTGCGCTGATCGTCGGCTGGGCGACGATTGGCTGCGGCTGGTTCATCCTGCAGCCCGGCATGGGCATGGGCGTCGCCGCCGCCAAAAAGCTGAACGCGAACCAGATCCGGTTGCTGAACTTTGTCAGCCACACCCTCTTCGCCATCGGCCTTTACGGCACGGCCCTGCTGACGCGCTGAAGCGCGTCAGTCGAGAATGCGCGTCTCGTACTGGTAGAGCTCGCGAAAGCCGAGGCTGCCATAGAGGTTGATCGCGACCGCGTTGCTCTGCTCGACCTGCAGATAGGCGCTGTGGCAGCCCATCGCTGCGGCCCAGCCCATCAGGCCCCGCACGATCTTGCGGCCATAGCCATGGCCGCGATGATCGGGATGGACGCAGATCAGGCCGATCTCGGCCATGCCGCGCTCGGCGACGCTCATCCCGAAGGCGACCGCCTCGCCCTCGACCAACCAGGCCGCGAAGGCGGCGGGCAGCCGGACCTTCTCGATGATAGCCGCGAGATTGCCGGCATGGGTCTTGTTGCCGCTCTGGAGGGCGGCAACCCCGGCGGTCCATTCCTGGCTTGGCCGCGCCTCGATCTGTAACTCCGCCTCTTCGGAAGGTGCAAAGCCGGAAAGCGGCGCGATCTGGCCAAAGGACTTGTCCTTGACGCGATAGCCGCGCTCCAGCACTGCCGCGCGGGTCGCATCTGCCACCAGCGGTGTCAGCCGGATCGCGGGCACCAGCCCGTCGGCGCGATAAAGCTCCTCGATCAGGTCAAGCATCGTCGCGTCGAGCTCGGCTCCGAAACTGAGTGGCGTCGCCGAATTGCCTCGGCCCGAATAGCCGTTGGCGAAGCGCAGCACCCAGTCGCCGACGATCAGCGTCGACAGCGCCGGCCAGGCATTGATGATGCGCCGCTCGCAGCCGAGCACCAGTTCGCTATCGTCCGTCTTCGTCAGCATCCTATCCCCCTGAGGGCTTGCGCGGTGTCGGCCGCCAGCCCGGCGGCGCCATCTCGAAGCCCTTGAATTCGAAACCCGGCGCAACCGTGCAGCCGACCAGCGTCCAGGCGCCGAGCGAGGTCGCGCTCTGCCACCAACCGGCCGGCACCACGAATTGCGGGCGCTGGCCGGCTGCAAGCTCGGTGCCGAAATGATGCGCCGAAGCGTCGTGGCCGTTGGGCGAAACCGTGATCACCAGCGGCGCGCCGGCATAATGATGCCAGATCTCGGCGGCATCGACGCGGTGCCATTCCGAAGTCTCGCCGGTATCGAGCAGATAATAGATCGCGGTCGAGAACCCCCTGTCCTCCGATCCGGCTACATCGCGAAACGTCTCGCGGTAATGACCGCCCTCCGGATGGGGCTTGAGGTCGAGCAGACGGATGACCTCCGCCGCCGTCAGCCCGTCCAGCCGCATCGTCATCGTCAGAACCGGTTCTTGGCTTCGCGCAAGGCCGCGAAGACTGCGCCCGGCGCAGCGCCGGGTAGGCCCACCGCCTTCGCCAGCGCCGGCTCGGCCGCCCGGAAGAACGGATTGGTCGCCTTTTCCTCGGCGACTGTGGTCAACGCCCAGAAACGCCCCTCGGCCTTGGCCTCCTCCGCCTCGGCGAAGCGCGCCTTGAGCGCCTCGTTCGCGGAATCGACCGAACGCGCGAAGCGGGCATTGGAGAGCGTGTAGTCATGGCCTCCGAGCAGGCGGATATCGCCCGGCAGCGCCATCAGGCGCGAGAGCGAGGTCCACATCCGGTCCATCTGACCGGGCTGGACGCGCCCGCAGCCCATGACGAAGACGACGTCGCCGACCAGCGCGAGCTTGGCGCCCCGGCCAACGAAGCTGAGGTGTCCGTCGGAATGGCCTGGCGTATGCCAGATCTCGAAGCTCTCGCCGCCGAAGGTAACCGTGTCGCCCTCGCCGAGAACCCGATCGAGTGGCGCGCTGGTCCGCGCATCGGCCGGGCCGACGACATGGGCGCCGGTCGCCTGCTTCACCTCGGCCACGCCCTGCGTATGGTCGTGATGGGCATGGGTGATGAAGATGTCGCTGATCGTCCAGCCCTTTGCCTTTGCGGCGGCGAGGGTCTCACCGGCATCGGGCACGTCGATGGCGGCGCAGGCGCCGCTGGCGGGGTCGCGCAGCAACGCGCCGGCATTGTCGTTGAGCGTGCGGAAGACGTGAAGGTCGAGCGGCATGGCTTCCTCCGGCAGGGTCGGCCCACCGGAACGGCAGGCGGTCATAGGCTCCTGCATGGGCCATGCCCGGCCATCGATCAACCCGGTCCTGCCACAAGACAGCCCTTGCGTTCGGGCCTTGCGCGTTCCATTTCAGGCGCCATGCCTCTCGACGTCGTCGACCTGCGCGCCTTCTATGCGAGCCCGCTCGGCCATGTGGCCCGGCGCTTCATCGGCCGGGCGATGCTGCGTTTCTGGCCGGATTGCGCGCGCCAGCGCCTGCTCGGACTGGGCTATTCGACGCCTTATCTCTCGGTCCTCGGCATGCAGGCCGAGCGGACCATCGCCTTCATGCCGGCAGCCCAGGGCGTGGTGAACTGGCCTTCGCCTGGCCTCTCCGCTTCTGCCCTGGTCGAGCCGACGCTCCTGCCCTTGCCGACCGCTTCGATCGACCGGGTCGTGCTCGTCCATGCGCTGGAAGAGACGGAAAGCCCCGACGATCTGCTGGAAGAGGTCTCGCGCGTGCTCAATCCCGGCGGGCGAATGATTCTGGTCGTGCCCAACCGGCGCGGGCTCTGGGCCCGCATGGACGGCACGCCCTTCGGACAGGGCCGCCCCTTCAGCCGCCGCCAGCTTTCCGCCCTGATGCGCGGCGCCGAGTTCTCGCCCGAGCATTGGACCGAGGCGCTCTATGTCCCGCCCCTGCAAAGGCGGCTGCTGATGCGCTCGGCGCTGGCCTGGGAGCAGATCGGCGCAGGGCTCTCGCTGCCCTTCGCGGGCGTCCATATTATCGACGCCACCAAGCAGTTCTACCGGCGCGCGCCCTTGCGCGCGACGCGACGCAGTTTCGCGTTGAGACCCGTCCTGCTGCCGCAAGCCTCACCTACGCCGCGTGCGGCAAACCCGCCTGCGAAGCCACGAACGGGTTGACAATTTCGCCGGGGCGCGGCCAAGGTCCGCCGCTTTTCAAGCCCGGTTTCACTGTAAACCGCCGCTCCGCCCGCTTTCGGTGCGGAACCTGAACTGGATCACGATGCGTAGCTATCTGGATTTCGAGAAACCGGTCGCCGAGCTGGAGGCGAAGGCGGACGAGCTGCGGGCCCTCGAGGCTCGCGGCGACGGCATCTCCCTGTCCGAGGAGATCGGCAAGCTCGACGCCCGCGCCAGCCAGGCGCTGAAGGAGCTCTATGCCGCACTGACGCCCTGGCAGAAAACGCTTGTGGCCCGCCATCCGCAGCGCCCGCATTTCAAGGATTACTGCGCCGGGCTGATTACGGAATTCACCCCGCTCGCCGGCGACCGCGCCTTCGGCGAGGACGAGGCCATCGTTGGCGGCTTCGGCCGCTTCCGGGGCGAGCCCGTCTGCGTGATCGGCCAGGAGAAGGGCGATTCGACCGAGACCCGCATCCGGCACAATTTCGGCATGCCCAAGCCCGAAGGCTATCGCAAGGCCGTGCGCCTGACCGAGCTCGCCGATCGCTTCGGCCTGCCGGTGCTGAGCTTCGTCGACACCGCCGGCGCCTATCCCGGCATCGAGGCGGAGGAGCGCGGCCAGGCCGAAGCCATCGCCCGCTCGACCGAAGCCTGGCTCGGCCTGCGCAGCCCCAGCGTCGCGCTCGTCATCGGCGAGGGCGGCTCGGGCGGTGCGATCGCGATCGCCGCCGCCAGCCGCGTGCTGATGATGGAACATGCGATCTATTCGGTGATCTCGCCGGAAGGCGCGGCCTCGATCCTCTGGCGTGACACCGCTCGCGCCCAGGATGCCGCGACCGGCATGAAGATCACCGCGCAGGACCTGCTGAAATTCGGCATCATCGACCGGATCGTGCAAGAGCCGACCGGCGGCGCCCATCGCGACGGACACGCCGCGATCAACCGCGCAGGCGATGCCATTTCCGCCGCGCTGGGCGATCTTGCCGGGCTCAGCGCCGACGACATCGTCAACAAGCGCGCCGACAAGTTCCTCGCGATCGGCCGCAATCTCTGAGCAATCCGGGACTGCGAGACATCTCGCAACCGCGAAAGCAAGGGTCCTTTACCCCGCGTTGACCATGTGGCCAGACTCGGGGAGCCTATGGTAAGGAACCCTCAAGGCTAACGCATCTACAACGAGTCGACGGGCACAATTTGGCCGTCTTGCGAAGTCACAGGTCGCGCCCCGGCCTGCCGTTCGATGGGATTGACGACGTGGCAATCAAGCAACTCGCGCTCGTGGCTTTTGTTGCATTGACGCTGGCTGCCTGCGAGGAAGACCGTTATCGCGGCGCCTCCCGCCACAATATCCCGATTCCGAGCGCGACCTATGCCCTCATGTCCGAGAAGGGCATGAACAAGGACCAGCCGATCATCATCCGCTCCTACAAGAAGGAGTCGGAGCTAGAAGTCTGGAAGCGCAAGGCCGACGGGCAATACGCTCTGCTGAAGACGTTCCCGATGTGCCGCTGGTCGGGCCAGCTCGGCCCGAAGGTCCGCGAGGGCGATCGCATGGCGCCGGAAGGTTTCTATGCCATCACGCCCCAGCAGATGAACCCGAATTCGTCCTATTATGTCTCGTTCAACATGGGCTATCCCAACGCCTATGATCGCTCCTATGGCCGCACCGGCGCGCATCTGATGGTGCACGGCGCCTGCTCCTCGGCCGGCTGCTATTCGATGACGGACGACCAGATCGGCGAGATCTACGCCCTAGTGCGCGAGGCGCAGAATGCCGGCCAGCGCGCCGTGCAGATGCAGGCCTATCCTTTCCGGATGACCGCGCAGAACCTCGCCAAGCACCGCCTCGACCCGAACATCGCTTTCTGGAAGAACCTCAAGGAAGGCTCCGACTATTTCGAGGTCATGAAGGACGAGCCGTCCGTGTCCGTCGCCGGCGGCCGCTATGTCTTCAATGGCGGCCAGGCCCCGGCCGCCGTCGCCGAAAAGCGCCGCGAGGACGATGTCCAGGTCGCCGCTCTCGTCGCCAAGGGCACGCCCGCCATCAGGCTGATCTATGACGACGGCGACCAGCACGCATCGTTCAAGCGCGCGCTCGCTTCCAACGGCGCCGATGCCTTGAACCGCTCTGCCTCCTGGGCCTCGCGCGATGTCGGCATCAGCCGCGAGGACGCGCTCGCTTCCGGCCCGCGCGTCGTGGTGCTCGACAATGCCGGCAAGGCCAAGGCCACCATCCGCGCGGCTTCCGCCGACAACGACGCCATCCTCGCCGCCGTCGCTGCCGCACCGGCCGAAGAGCCCGTGGCGCCCGAGGCCAAGCCCGCCGTGGCACCGCGCCCGGCGGTGGCGCCTGCCGCGACGCAGCTCGCCAAGGTGGCCCCAGGCAATGCCCAGCAGGCGCCGGTGCTGGCCAGCGCCTCCTCGACCCCGGTCGTCCCGGCCGCTCCCGCGGCCCCTGCCGAGGACAAGCCGTTCCTGCAGCGCGCGCTCAGCTTCATGCCGGTCTTCGGTGGCACGGCCGACCAGGGCATGACCACCGCTTCGGCTCCGGTCGCATCGGTCGTTCCGGCCTCGCCGACGACCACCAGCGCCCCGCTGCCGCCGCGGCGCGCCAGCGGTCTCAAAACCTCCAGCCTCGACCAGTCAACCGCAGCCTATGCCAGCCAACCGGCACAGCGCTGAGGCGTTCGGAACGCGCCGCGCGAGCGTGATATAATTGTCACCAAACCGCAGATAATTCGGATTGCCGTTTTTGCAGGCGCGAAGGCCCTCGTTTCGGGGGCCTTTGCTTTTCGGCTGTGCGCCCCGCCCAAAACCTCGCCTTGTCGGAAAACCAGCCCCGCCCGCCTGATGGATCGACAGCGCGATCCACGCGCGGCGAGGGGTTCCGCAGATGTCCGATCTCTTACGTTCCTCGATTCTCGGCCTGGCCCTGGCGGCCGGCATCGGCGGCGCCCAAGCCTCCGACCTACCGAGCAAGAAGAGCGCACCGACCGTTCCGGTCGTCCCGGCGATCACCTGGTTCGACATCGCCGTCAACGTGAAGGCCCAGACCGACTACAATTTCCGCGGGATATCGCAGACCGACCGCAAGCCGGGCATCGGCGGCGGCGCCGAACTGCAGATCTACAACAACCTGTTCTATCTCGGCGTCTACGGTTCCAGTGTCGATCTCGCCACGCGCCCTCCTGCTGAAATCGACTTCTACGGCGGCATCCGGCCGAAGTTCGGCGACCTCGCCTTCGATCTCGGCGTGATGCAGTACTATTACCCGCGCGAGAAGCAGCTGATCGACGCCACCGGCGTGTTCTGGACGCCGAAGAACACCGATTACACCGAGGTCTACGGCAAGGTCTCCTACACCTTCGCGGAGAGCCTGACGCTCGGCGCCAATGTCTTCTACGCCTGGGACTGGCTCGGCACCGGCGCCAGCGGCACCTATGCCTCTGTGACCGCCAAGTACAGCCTGCCCTTCCTGGAAGGCCTCTCGGTCTCCGGCGAGTTCGGCCATTACTGGCTCGGCACCACCAATCTCGCGATCTGGTCGACGGTGCCGCCCACCAACCTGCCGGATTACAACTACTGGAATGCCGGCGTGTCCTACACCTGGAAGAACGTCACGGCGGATGTTCGCTATCACGACACCGATCTGTCGAAGAACAAATGCTTCGCGCTGACGGCCGATCCGCGTGGCATCGCCACAGGCAGCGGCCAGTCCAAGTGGTGTGGCGCTGCGGTGGTCGCCACGCTCTCTTTCGACATCACGGCCAGCAGCCTTGGCATCTTCGCGCCGAAGTGAGGCTTTCGCCTTCCACAAGCGGAAAAGGCCGCCCTCGGGCGGCCTTTTCTTTTGAGATTACGCCGATCGTCAAACGATCTCGGAAACCAGCTTGGCGATCAGACTGTTGGAGAGGATGACCGGCAACCCGGCTTCAGCCGCCTCGCGGCGATGCCGCTCGACGAAACCCATGCAGTCCATCAGCAGGAACTGCGAGCCCCGTCCGGCAAGATCGCGGGCGGCATCCGCGACCGACGTCCCGCCTCCGCCATAGGGCGAGGCGGCCATATAAAGCGGTGCGCGGCCGAGTGGCGCCCATTTCCCGGCCTCCGACGAGATCTGCTCGGCCAGCGGTACGATGATGCCGAGTTGAGCGCCCTGCACCAGCGCCGCCACGGTTGGCGGCAGAATACGGTCCGGTTCGATCAATCGGGCCTTCTCCGTCCGCAGCCTGGCGAAATGCCCGGTGCAGAGCATCAGGATCGTCGAGCAGCCCTCGCCCTCCAGCATCGCGAGCTTGGCTTGTGCGGCCGCCTCGGTGCGGGCCCGGTCGATGACGACCGCGCTGCCGTCGAGGAGCTTGGTGATCAGCACCGGCTTGCCGGGCTCGGTTGCGAAATCGCGCTCGATCTCGGTGCGGCTCAGGCCGTCGAGCACGCCGGCATGGCGCCGCGCCAGACGCGCATCCAGCACGTCGTCGAGGATCGGCGTGATGTCGGCGCGTGGCGCCTGGCCGATGGTCAGCGTGCCCAGCTTGCTCATGGCGATGCCTCCTCGGTCGTAAAAGGCCTCGGGGGATCACCCCGAGGCCTAGCTCGTTCAGTGCTTCCAGAAGTTCTTCGAGACGGAGTCGAAGAAGGAGAAGATCGCGTCGCCAGCAATGACGCCGGCCGCGAAGACCTCCATGTCGCCCTCGCCGCTCGCGCCGCGCAGCTTCTCCCAGATGATCCGGCAGACGATACCGGCCAGCACCGCCCAGCCTGCCATCGGGAAGGCGATGAGCAGGCCGGTGGCGAAGAGCACGCCGATCTGCCGCTTCGGCCCGCCGATGAACTGCAGGATCGCGCCGGGGATCGCCCAATAGAAGAGCTGCCAGGCGACACCATCAGCCACCCCGGCCTTGATCGTCGCGGCATAGACCTTGTTCACGGGGGCGACGAGGTTCTGGTCGAAATAGGACTGGTAGGAGAACAGTACCACCGCGCCAGCGATGATGAAGGCGAACATCGCGGCGAAGAGCTGCTGGCGGCGGCCGTCGCGCTCGAAAGCGGGGTCGGCGCCATGGCCGCGCAGCAGGTAGCCGGCCTTCAGGTCATAGCCCATATCGGCGAAGGCAGGGCCGGTCGCGGCCGAGAAGCCGACCAGCAGCGCCAGCGCCGGCATCGGGAAGCCGATGAGCATGCCGATGATCAGCGTGATCAGCGCCACTGCGAAGGCCGGGAACCAGCCGGAATGCATCGCGGCAAGGCCGACGATCAGCTCATGCACATAGGCCGCGAAGGCGGCGTAGAGCACGAACAGGATGAGCATGCCCATCGACATGTCGCTCATCAGCCCGCCGATCAGCGCGAGGAAGACCGCGATGATGAGATAGCCGACGGTGCCGAACCCGAGAGCGCGCCGCACCTCCGCATCGCTGGTGCCGCCGCTTTCGGCGTGCTGCTTCACCTCGCCGCGCCGGAACAGCAGAGCTGCGACCTGCAGCAGCGCTACGATGCCCGCGCCGATCATGAAGCCGTGCGGGATATAGGCGGCCATCAGGTCGCCTTTCGGGATGATGTGCTCGAAGGTGGGGCCGCTGAAGATCTGGCCGGAATAACCACGCAGCAGCAGGCCGACGCCGAACATGGTCAGCGCCCAGATATTGCCGATGAAAGCCACGCCGAAGGCCGACATCGGTATGCCGGTGACGGCGGTCGAGCCGGCGAAGCCGATCCAGGCCAGTGGAATCTTGATGAAGGATGCGACGACACCGGTGCCGAAGCCGATGCCCATCAGCACCGCCTTGCGGCCGCCCTCGTCGCCGGCCTTGATCGCCTCGGCGGCTGCGACGCCCGGAGGCCAGGCACCCGTCGCAGGGAAGACGCGGGAATCGAACATCCGGTAGAGCAGATAGGCATCGAGCAGCATCGCGAAGAAGGCGCCGGCCAGCATCGGCAAGACCAGATCCGGCCGGCCGAGCAGCCAGGGAATACCGACCGGCAGGAGCAGGCTGTTGGCGGCGCCGAAGGTCGAGGCCGAGATCGCGCTCTGGGCCAGGTTCTGCACATGGATCGAGCGGTAGCGGGTGAAAATCGCGAGCGGCACGCGCGCCAGCGCCATGGCGGCGAGCGCGCCGATCAGCGAGGTGTTGGCGGTGATGCCGAGCGACACCAGGAGCTGCATGCCGATGATCGCGCCGAAGACGCAGAGCACGGCGATGAGCAGCAGCGTCGCCGGCTCGAACAGGCTGGGGTGCTTCTGAGGCACCCCCTCAGTTGGATTGGTCATGCCTCAGTCCCCTCATTAGCCCCTGTCGGGCGTTTGCGTTGTTACCTTTGCCTCTCAGGCAACCAGGATGCCGGCCTTGGCCTCGCCGACGTCCTGCGTGGCATGCGCTCCCTGCACGCCGTAATCGCGCTTGGCCGCATCGGGAGAGACCAGCCCGAGCGCAATGTCGCGGGCGATCGCGTCCCGCGAACGCTCGGAGGCCGGGCCGTAGCCGGCGCCGCCTGCGAGCACGAGCTCGACGATCTCATGCGGCTGCCGCACCTGCACCAGTTCGCCGGTGCCGACGTCCTTCAGGACATGGCCTTGCTCGTCGATCACCCGGCCGGACGCCCCGCCGCCGGCCTTGCCGCCGAACAGACCCGGGATCGGGTTGTTGACCCCTTCCGGATAAAGCGAGACCAGCGTCGGCAGGCCGTCATCGGAGAGCTTGCGCAAGCGCACGCGCTGGCCGAGACCGCCGCGATGCTGGCCGGCGCCACCGGAGTCGGTCAGGTAGGTCTTCTCGACCACCAGCACCGGCACGCGCGATTCGAAGGTCTCGATCGAGGTGTTCGCCGCCGAGGTCGGGTAGAGCAGGCCCGACTTGCCGTCGCCCTGGGCCGAGCCGCCCTGGCCGCCGCCGCAGAAGAGCATGTCGGAATAGGTGTCTCCGGCCGCATCGCGGCCATAGACGCTCGCCGCCACCGGCAGGCCGGTGAAGGCCTGGACCTGCTTCGGCGCCGCCTTGGACAGCGCGCGGAAGATGTTCGGCGCCAGATACCAGCCGGTGCGGGTGCGCAGGTTCACCGCCAGCGGCTTGTCGCAGTTCAGGATCGAGCCCTTCGGGGCCTCGACCGTGAAGGCGCGGTAGCAGCCGGCATTGCCGCGGACATTCGGCGTCAGCATGCATTTCAGCGGATAAGTCGCATGCGCCATCGTGTAGTTGAGCGTGCAGTTGAGACCGCCCTGCGGCAGCT
Organism: uncultured Allobosea sp.; assembly: GCF_945957345.1. GTDB lineage: Bacteria > Pseudomonadota > Alphaproteobacteria > Rhizobiales > Beijerinckiaceae > Allobosea. The sequence continues at coordinate 35,846 of NZ_CAMFKW010000003.1, forward strand.
GCGGCGGCGCGCCGGCAAAGTCGAGATGGATCGTGTCGTCCTTCACCGTCAGCGCCAGCGGATAGTGCATCGGCGTGCCCAGCGGGTTGTTCGAGGCGGTGCCGTGATAGATGCCGTCCGGAATGGCGCGGATGGCGTCGCGCATCGCCTTCTCGGAGCGGCTCTGCACGACATGGGCGAGCGCCCTGAGGTCCTGCATGCCGTAATCGGTGAGGAAGGACTGCAGACGTTCCGCGCCGATGGCGTTCGCCGCGACAAAGGAGTGCAGGTCGCCGAGCACCTGCTCGGAGTTGCGCACGTTCTCAGCCAGCAGGCGCACCAGCGTTTCGTTGATCCGGCCTGCTTCGTAGAGCTTCATCGGCGGGATCTGGAAGCCTTCCTCGTAGATCTCGCGGGCCCGGAGCGAATCCTTGGTGCCGCCGATATCCGAGACATGGCCGACCGTGCCCATCAGGCCGACGACGCGGTTGCCGAGGAAGACCGGCGTCACCACCGCGATGTCGAAGAGATGGCCCGCGCAGAGCCAGGGATCGTTGGTGATCAGCACGTCGCCGGGCTTCAGCGTCTCGGCCGGATAGCGCTCCAGCAACGCCTTGACCGCGCGCGGCAGCGTCAGGTTGAACACCGGCATGGCGCGGGGCGAATGCGCCAGCGTCTCGCCTTCGGGGTCGAGCAGCTCGCAGGCGAAGTCCTGCGCTTCCGAGATCACCAGCGAGAAGGCGGTGCGGCAGACGGTGAGCCACATCTCCTCGACGACGTTGATCATCCGGCTCCACATGATCTCCAGCGAGATCGGATCGGCCTCGATCCGGCGCGCGGCCTCGGCCAGCGGCATGTCGGCGGTGATCGTCGTCTCGGCCGCATTGGGCTGGGCGACATGGACGATGAGGTTCAGGACGTCGTCGATGCTGACGCTGTCGCCGGGCGGCACGATCGTGGTCGATTCGCGCTCCTCGATGATGGCCGGCCCCTTGACGGTATCGCCCGAGCGCAGGGCGTAGCGGTCATAGACCGAAGCCTCGCTCCAGCCGCCCTCGAACCAGGCCTTGCGAGTGCCCTTGACCTTGTTGGTGGCATCGCCGCCGCCGGCCGCGCCGGAGAGCGAGAGCGTCGGCACCGGGCCGGCGCAGCGGACACGGAAGTTGATCGCCTCCAGCCGGGCGCCCTCATAGACCGAGGTGTAGCGGGCGGAATAAGCCTTGCTGAACGCCGCGCGGATGGCGTCGAGGCTCGACGCGTCGATAGTGCCACCCGGCAGTGGCACCGAGATGTCGTGCATCTGGCCGACGAGGCGCATGTCGGCCGTGCGCTCGACCGTGACGTCGCCGGGCTTCACGCCGGCCTCGGTCAGGTGCTTGCGGCCCTCGACCTCGAGATCGCGCAGCACGGCATTGACGGAAGCCGCGTCGAAGCCTTCCGAGAACTCGACCGGCAGCGAGCGCACCATGTCGAAGGAAAGCGGCGCGGCGAGGAAGCCGAGCGCGGAGGCCGCACCGGAGGCCGGCGGGATGATGACCTGCTTGACGCCGAGCACGCGGGCTACGTCGACGGCATGGGCCGGGCCGGCACCGCCGAAACCGACCATGGCGTAATGGCGCGGATCCTTGCCCTTCTCGACGAGATGGACGCGTGCAGCGGCGCCCATGCTCTCGACCACGACCTTGTGGATGCCCCAGGCCGCTTCCTCGATCGAGAGGCCGAGCGGCGCGGCCACCGTCGAGACGGCCTTGCGCGCCGCCTCAAGGTCGAGCGCCATGCGCCCGCCCAGGAAGAACGAGGGATCGTAATAGCCGAGCACGAGATTGGCGTCGGTCACGGTCGGCTTCACGCCGCCCATGCCGTAGCAGGCCGGGCCAGGATCGGATCCGGCGGAATGCGGGCCGACCTTGAGCAGGCCAACCTCGTCGATCGCGGCGATCGAGCCGCCACCGGCGCCGATCTCGATCATGTCGATGACTGGGGCCTTGATCGGCAGGCCCGAGCCCTTGGCGAAGCGGTTGACGCGGCCGGCTTCGAGCATCGGCGCGATCTCGGCGCGGCCGTCCTCGATCATGCAGGCCTTGGCGGTGGTGCCGCCCATGTCGAAGGAGATCACATCCTTATGGCCGGCGAGCTCGCCGAACAGGGCCGTGGCGAGGCCGCCGCCGGCCGGGCCACTTTCGAGCAGGCGGATCGGGAAGGTGCGCGCCGTCTCGGGCGAGACCAGGCCACCGGCCGAATGCATCAGGCGGAGCGCGCCGGTAAAGGCGCGGGCCGCCAGCTCGCGCTCCAGGCGCTGGAGGTAGCGGCGCATCAGCGGCTGGACATAGGCATTGGCCGCCGTGGTGACGAAGCGCTGGTATTCCCAGATCTCGGCGACGACCTCACTCGACAGCGAGACGGTCAGCTCCGGACAGGTCTCGCGGACAATGCGGGCCGCCTCCTGCTCATGCGCCGGGTTGCGATAGCTGTTGAGGAAGCAGACCGCGATCGCCTCGCAGCCGGCGGCTTCCAGCTCGCGGGCGGCCTTTCGCACGGCATCCGCATCGAGCGCGGTGACGACCTGGCCGTCGCGATCGATACGCTCGGCCACTTCGAGACGGTGTTCCCGCGAGACCAGCGGATCGGGGAAGGTCAGGAATAGGTCGTAGATGTCGTAGCGCTGCTCCGTCCCCATTTCGAGGATATCGCGAAAACCCTTGGTGGTGATCAGGCCGAGCTTGGAGCCCTTGCGCTCGATCACCGCATTGGTGACCAGCGTCGTGCCATGGACGATATCGCCGACATCCGCCAGCGTGATCCCGGCCATCTCGGTGAGTTCGCCCAGGCCGATCAGCGCCGCTTCCGACGGGTCATGCGGGGTGGTCAGGCGCTTGTGCAGCCGGACCGAACGCTCCTGCGAATCGTACAGGATGAAGTCGGTGAAGGTGCCGCCGATGTCGAAGCCGATACGCCAACGATTGCTCATGAAGCGGTCTCCGCGATTGCGAGATTGAGGGGGTGGAAGCGCTTGTCCTTGGTGAGGTTCGCGATCTCCGCCGCGCCCTCCCCAAGGGATCGAATGATGGACAGGCGTTCGGCCGGCTCGACGGTGGCGGCCGGGAAGGACAGGCAGAGCGCGACCTCGTCCCCAGTCGTGGGATCGCCAACCGCGACCGAGAGCGCGCGGACGCCGCGCACCGCCTCGTCGCGAGATTCGGCGAAACCCTCGTCGCGGACGCGAGCGAGACGGCCGAGCAGTTCGTCGATATCGTGCGGCGCGGTTTCGGAAGGCGAGGTGAAGCCCGCCGGATAGAGCGCGCGGACCTCGTCGTCGGGCAGGCGGGCGAGCAGCGCGCGGCCGGTGCTGGAGGCGAAGGCGGGGATACGGTCGCCGATCGAGGTGACGACGCGCAAAGCATGGCGGCCGGGATGAGCTGTGACGGCGACGATCTCGGTGCCGCGCCGGACGCTGACATAGCCGGTATGCCCGATCCGGTCCGAAATGCCGCCGACGACGGCATCGGCGCGATCGATCAGAGAAGCGGCAAAACGGTAGAGATGGCCCACCTGGTTGAGCAGCAACGAGGGCCGATAGCGCTTGCTCTCGCCGACGGTCTCCAGCAGCCCCTCGTCGCGCATCGCCCTGAGCAGGCGCGAGGCATTGCTCTTCGGCATGCCGAGCAGCGTGACCAGATCCGTCACCGTCACGTCGTGGCGCGTGCTGGAAAAGCAGCGCAGCACATCCACGGCCAACGACAGGATCGACATCGCGACTTATCCTTAAAGTTCCATTTTTTGGAACTTGAGTTGCAATAAAAGGAAAAATACGCGAGTTAAGGAAGATGTCAATCCTGTGACCGCGATTCCTCTTCCGTAAGGGGACCCCCCTCGCCTCGACGCCGGTCCGGCTTGGCTGTATCCCGGCCTTCTTGCCGCTTCGGGCCTGCCCGCCATCATGGAGACCGCCGCATGAGCGACAGCCTGATTTATCTCTCGCGCGCCGATGTCCGGGCGCTGGCGATCTCGCCTGACGAGGCGCGCGAAGCCGTGCTGCGGGGTTTTCGCGATCACGCCGCTGGCCTGAACCGGAGCATCCCGAAGACTGCGCTCATGTTGGGCGCGGGCCACGGCTTCCAGGCGATGACGGCAGCGTCTTCCGCTCAGCAGATCGCCACGGTGAAATGGGTGGCGATGGCGCCGGTCGCCGCGGGCTCGTCATTGCCCGCCGTCAGTGCGCTCATCTGCGTCAACGACTATGCGACCGGGATGCCGCGCGCGATCCTCGACGGCGACGAGATCACCCTGATCCGCACTGCGGCGATCACCGCCGCTGCCGCTTCGCGCCTCGCGCCGCCTGCGCCTATGACCATCGGCTTCGTCGGCTGCGGTCTGCAGGCCCATGCCCATCTCTCCGCCTTCCGCGCGCTCTATCCCGGCCTGACGACGGCGCTGGCCATGAGCCGCAGCCGCGCCTCGGCCGAGCGCCTTGCGGAAGCCGCACGCGCGGCGGGCCTCGCGGCGCAGGTACTCGACGATGCCGACGCCCTGCTCGCCGAAAGCGACATTGTCATTTCGATGGTGCCGGGCGGTCCCGGCATGGCGCCCTTCCTCGACGCACGCCGCCTGAAGCCCGTCGCCTTCGCCGCGGCGGTCGATACAGGCCGGAGCTGGCTGCCGGAGACATTGCCCGCCTTTAACGTCCTTGCCACCGACAGCCTGGAACAGTCGCGCGCGCCCTATGACGCCGCCGGCAACCCGGTCACGACCGTCAGCTTCGGCCATGATATGGCGGAGCTCGCGGGCGCCACGCACCCGACGGCACCCGCCGGCCGCTCTTTCTTCGGTTTCCGCGGCGTCGCGCTCGCCGATCTCGTGCTCGCCCATCTCGCCGTCGAGAAGGCCCGCGCGCAGGGGCTCGGCACCACCTTGCCGCGCTGATCAGCTTCGCTTCACCGGATCACACCATGCCCCAGCGCCTCCGCGATTTCGGCCTCACCTGCGGCATCATGCAGCCCGGCCCGCTCAACGCGATCACCGACGTGCCTGGCGTCAAGCTCGGTCATTTCACCCTGAACGAAGGCGACCTCCGGACCGGCTTCACGGCGCTGCTGCCGCATGACGGCAACCTCTTCCGCCGCAAGGTCCGAGCCGCGGTCGACGTCATCAACGGCTTTGGCAAGAGCGCTGGGCTGATGCAGCTCGCCGAGCTCGGCCAGATCGAGACGCCACTGCTGCTCGGCAACACGCTCGCCGTCGGCACCGGCTTCGATGCGCTGGTGACGCGCGCGCTCGCAGCCAATCCCGACATCGGCCGCGAGACCGGCACGGTCAATCCGATCGTGCTCGAATGCAACGACGGCTATCTCTCCGATATTCGGGCCCGCGCGCTGACTCAGGAACACGCCTTCGCCGCGCTCAACGCCGCGGCTTCGGGCCCCGTAGCAGAAGGCGCGGTTGGCGCCGGCACCGGCATGAGCGCCTTCGGCTTCAAGGGCGGCATCGGCACAGCCTCACGACGCTTCAACCTCGACGGCGCCGAACACACGCTCGGCGTGCTGGCGCTCGCCAATTTCGGCAATGCCGGCGATCTCGTCCTGCCCGATGGCCGGCGTCCAGTTCCACCGGAGACGAAACCGCAGGCCGAACGTGGCTCGGTCATCCTGGTCATCGCGACCGACGTGCCGCTGGAGTCGCGGCAATTGCAGCGCATCGCGCGGCGTGGCGGCGCCGGCCTCGCCCGGCTCGGCGCCTTCTGGGGCAATGGCAGCGGCGATATCGCCGTCGCCTTCACCACGGCCGATCCGATCGACCACGACCAGCCGAATGACCTCGTGCCGCTGCGCGCCCTCAACGAGAACCGTATCGACACGCTCTTCCGCGCCGCCGCCGAGGCGACGCAGGAAGCCGTGCTCAACGCGATGGTCGCCGCGCCCGCCACGACCGGGCGGGACGGGCACTACCGCCTGTCATTGGGGAATTGGCTGCAGGCGAACGCGGACTGAAAAAAGGAAACACGCCGTCATGCTCGCCTTGTGGCGAGCATCCACGCCTTGAACACCGCTTGTTACGAGGAAAGACGTGGATGGTCGGGACGAGCCCGACCATGACGGAGAGGCCTGCCGGTTTGAGACGATCCTCAGGCCCACTCACCCTTCCGGAACACCGGCACGCGGCGGCCGTCCTCATGGACACCGTCGATATCGACCTCGCCGGAGCCGATCATCCAGTCGATATGGATCAGGCTCTTGTTGCCGCCCTGCGCCGCGATCTGCTCCGGCGTCAGGTTCGCGCCGTCGACGAAGCATTTCGAATAGCACTGCCCGAGCGCGATATGGCAGGACGCGTTCTCGTCGAAGAGCGTGTTGTAGAACAGGATGCCGCTCTTCGAGATCGGCGAGGAATGCGGCACCAGCGCGACTTCGCCGAGCCGGCGCGCGCCCTCGTCGGTATCGAGAACCTTGTTCAGCACCGCCTCGCCCCGCGAGGCCTTGGCCTCGACGATCCGCCCGCCCTCGAAGCGAACCTGGATCTCGTCGATCAGCGAGCCCTGATAGGACAGCGGCTTGGTGCTGGAGACATGGCCCTCGACCCGGCGCGCATGCGGCGTGGTGAAGACCTCCTCGGTCGGGATGTTGGGATTGCAGACGATGCCGTTCTTGGCCGGCGAGGCGCCGCCCTGCCAGTCATGGCCGTCGGCCAAGCCCACGGTCAGATCAGTCCCCGGCCCGGTGAAATGCAGCGAGGCGAAGCGCTGGCCGTTCAGCCAGTCGCGTCGCGCCCGCAGCGCCGCATTGTGCGCAGCCCAGGCAGCGACCGGATCGGCCTGATTGATGCGCGAGGCTGAGAAGATCGCCTCTGCCAGCTTGCCGACCGCCACGTCCTCGGCATCATCTGGGAACACCTGTTTCGCCCAGGCCGCGCTGGGATAGGCGAGAATGTTCCAGTTGATGTCGAAGCCGGCGATCTTCTCCAGCGCCGGTTGATACGCCAGCGAATTGGCCTTGCTGGCGCGGCCGACCTTGGCCGGGTCCTCGTTCGCCAACAGCATCGGATTGTCGCCGACGATCGCGAGCCGCGCGGTATTGGCGGAGAATGCCTCGGCGACGCCCTTGTAGAGCCAGGCCGGCGCCTTGTCGAAGCTGGCATCCGGCGCATAGCGATAGCGCGCGAGCGTTACCTCCTCGTCCGCCAACATCGGCGTGACGATGCCGGCCCCGGCCTTGTAGGCATGCTCGGCGATGCGCCTGACCAACGGCAGCGCCACGACCGGCGCGGTCAGGAACAAATCCTGCCCCGGCTGGAGATTGAGGCCGACGCGGATGGCGACCTCGGCCAGCTTGTCGAGCTTGGCGGCGTCGATGGCTTGCGGAGGCTGATGAACTGTCATGGCACTGGACCTGTCGGATTCGGGATTGCCGCCATTGCTGGCTTAAATCGACGCCGGGTCAACCGTCCCGGCGGCAAGGCAGCCATCTCGGGACCGGAGAGGCTGGCTCAGTCGGCCTCATCGACCTGCCGCGTTCCCAGCTTGAGTTTGCTTGCCCGCAGCAAGTGGCTGCGCATCAACGCGGAAGCCACCTCGTTCTCGCCGGTCTCCAGATGGTCGAGCATGGCGAGATGCTCCGTGCAATTCACCTGCACGCGCTCGAAGCCCAGGCCCCAGTCATAGTTCGAAAGACGCCGAAGCTGGTTCTGGCGACGCACGGCCGAGTGGAAATAGCGGTTGCCCGTCGCCGCGGCCAGGCCTTCGTGGAAAGCTGCATTCATCTCGTAGAAGGCGATGCTCGAAGACTCGCGCCACGGGCTTTGCAGATATTCGAGATGGCGCGCCCGCATCTCTGCGATCCAGACGGACTCCAGATGGAAGCCGGGTTCGAGCATGCACATCGGCTCGATCACCAGCCGGAAGCGATAGCTCTCGTCGCGCAGGCGCTTGTCGCGCGGCTCGTGCAGGAAGCGCCAGCCATAGCCGGGCTTGCGCTCGACCATGTCGAGATCGGCGAGGCGGGCGAGCAGCTTCTGCGCCTCGGGCCGGCCAAGCTCGTAGCGCCGCATCACCTCGAGTTCCGAAACCTCGTCCGGCAGCAGGCCGTTCTCGCGTTCATGCGCGAGCCTGACCATGGCGAGCTCGATCGTCTCCGGCGTCCGGGCGCTGTCGATCGCAGCCGGCAACTGGATGAGCTCGATGCCCTTGTTGAGATGCCGGCGCACCACGCCCTGCTCGGCCAGATGATCCAGCGCGGCACGCACCGGCGTGCGCGAGACGCCGAGCCGGCGCGCGGTCGCGTTCTCGTTGAGCCAGGCGCCCGCCGCCAGCGCGTCGTCGCGCACGAGCTGCAGGATGCGGTCGGCGATGTCCTGTTGCAGCCGGGTCGGCGCCGCCATCGGAAGGCCCTTGATTGTTTTAGTTGATAATGAAATACACTAGAGCACAATCTCCCGCCAGCATATCGGAAAGATACGCGTCATGGTCCAGCCCTGCCCCTTCGTCGATGTCTCCGGCACGCCCTATGAGCGCGGCCGCCAGCATGGCGCGGCCGTGCCGCAGCGCGTGAAGCGCTCGATCGAGCTCTATGGCGGCCAGCTCGGCGATCTCGGTTACGATGCCAAGGCCAAATCCGCCCTGATCGGCGAGTTCGCCAGCGAGATCGAGGCTTTCGGCGCGCATTACATCGAGGAGATGCGCGGCATCGCCGATGGCGCCGGCGTCGCCCTCGAAGACATCATCATGGTCAATGCCCGCACCGAGGTCATCGCCAAGGCGCGGATGATCAAGAACAAGCCGGTCGAGGCGACTGAGGAGCTCGACGACGGCTGCACCGGCGCGATCATCCTGCCCGAACGCAGCGCCAATGGCGAAGTGATCCACGGCCAGAACTGGGACTGGCGTGCCGAATGCGCTGAGACCGCGATCGTGCTGCGCGTGCGCCGCACCGACGGCCCGGATTTCCTGACCTTCGTCGAGGCCGGCGGCCTCGCCCGCTGCGGCATGAACGCGGCCGGCGTCTCGATCACCGCCAACTATCTGGAATGCGAGCGCGATTTCACCCAGTCAGGCGTGCCGCTGGCCCTGATCCGCCGCAAGGTGCTGGAGCAGGAGCATCTCGCCTTCGCCATCAAGGCCGTGGCCGCGACCCCCAAGGCCTGCTCGAACAACATGATGCTCTCGACCGTGAAGGGTTTCGGCATCGATTTCGAATGCGCGCCGGACGAGGCGTTCCCGATCTACCCGGAAGACGGCATGATCGTGCATGCCAACCACTGGGTCGGCCAGGTCGCGCTGACCAAGGTCAAGAACACCAGCATCCCGCGCGTACCGGAGAGCTTCTATCGCGACTGGCGCGTCAAGAAGCTGCTCGACGAGGCCGGCCGCAAGCTGACTGTCGACGATCTCAAGCAGGCTCTCTTCGACGATTTCCTCTCGCCTTATTCCGTCTGCCGTCCGGCCCGCCCGAACGAGCAGGGCAACCTCTCGGCGACGGTCGCGATGGTGATCATGCAGCCGGCGAAGGGGATCATGGAGGTCGCCCCGCTGCCTGCGGAGAACCGCGTCTTCACCCGCTACAGCCTGACCGAGGATCCTGTTCTGCTCGCCGAAGCGGCCGAATAAGCCGATCCAGGTCCCGCGTCACAACCGAAGAAAAACAGGGGAACATGATGCGCCGAACCACCAAGACCGCCCTCGCCACCGCGCTCCTGTGCGGCGGCATCATTCAGGCCGCGGGGGCGAGCACGCTCAAGATCCAGCTGCGCGCCGACATTCGTTCGATCAATCCGGGCGTCAATCGCGACGCCAATACCGATGGCGTCGTCGTGCAGATGGTCGAGGGGCTCGTCGCCTATGGCGAGGATGCCCTGCCGAAGCCGCTGCTGGCCGGGAAGATCGACATCTCCCCGGACGGCAAGACCTACAGTTTCACCCTGCGTCAAGGCGTGAAGTTCCATAACGGCGCCGCGCTCACCCCCGCCGACGTGCTCTGGAGCTGGAACCGCTACATGGACCCGAAGACCGACTGGCGCTGCCTTTCGGAGTTCGACGGCCGCGGCCAGGTCAAGGTCGAGAAGGTCTCGGCGCCGAACGACAAGACCGTCGTCTTCGAACTGGACAAGCCGAGCGCGCTTTTCCTCTCGGCGCTGGCCCGCACCGACTGCGCCATGACCGGCATCCTGCACAAGGATTCGGTCAAGGCCGACGGCTCCTTCGACAAGCCGATCGGCACCGGCCCGTTCAAATTCGCCGAATGGAAGCGCGGCGAATACATCAAGCTGGAGCGCTTCGCCGACTATGCCTCGCTGCCCGGCAAGATCGACGGGCTGACCGGCGCCAAGAAGCCGCTTGTCGACGAGGTCCGCTTCCTCGTCATCCCCGACAACGCGACGGCCAAGGCCGCCCTGCTGAAGGGCGATATCGACGTCGTCCCGGACATCGCCAATACCGACATCGCCGAGCTCAAGAAGAACGACAAGGTCAAGACCTCCGTCGTCACCAGCATGGGCCTCGTCGGCCTGATTATCCAGACGCGCGACCCGCTGCTGCAGAACGTCAAGCTGCGCCAGGCGATCGCCGCCGCGATCGATTCCAAGGAACTGGTCAATGCCGTCACCGACGGCATCGGCTCGCCCAACAACTCGATCGTGCCGGCGCTCTCCGCCTATTACGGTCCGGTCCAGAAGCAGGGCTGGAAATACGATCCCGCCGCCGCCAAGAAGCTCATCGCCGAGGTCGGCTACAAGGGCGAGAAGATCGTCATGCTCGCCAACAAGCGCTATCCTGAGAGCTTCGACGCCGCCGTCGTCGCCCAACAGATGCTGCAGGCTGTCGGTCTCAACGTCGAGATCGAGGTGCTGGAATGGGCGACGCAGCTCGACCGCTACAGCAAGGGCAATTACACGATCCAGGCCTTCCCCTATTCCGGCCGTATGGACCCCGCCCTGAGCTACGAGTCGATGACCGGCCCGAAGGACAAGCAGCCGCGCAAGCTCTGGGACAATCCGGAGGCGCAGGCCTTGCTCGACAAGTCCATGGTCGTGAACGACAAGGCCGAGCGCCAGAAGATCTTCGACGAATTGCACAAGCGCTTCCTCGCCGATGTCCCCATGGTGATGCTCTATAACGGCATCGTCGGCGGCGCGATGGGCGCCAAGACCCAGGGCTATGTCTCGACGCTGAGCTCGCTGCCCCGCGCCTGGGAAGTCAGCGTCGGCCCGTAGCGGCCGCGCACCTCGCTTCGAGCTTCGACAGCACGGCATGCCCCGACGGGCATGCCCGACCGACAAGACAACGAGGAAACGGGAATGATCCGCATTTCGGCCGCCGCCATGGCGCTCGCGCTTATGGCCGGCGCGGCACAGGCACAGACCATCAATGTCGCGCTCAATGCCGATATCCGCTCGACCAATCCGGGCGTCAACCGCGACGACAACACCGATGCCGTCGTGCTGCATATGGTCGAGGGGCTCGTCGGCTATCGCGAGAACGGCACGGTCGCGCCCCTGCTCGCCAAAAAGATCGACGTCTCGGAGGATGGGCTGACCTACACCTTCCACCTGCGCAAGGGCGTGAAGTTTCATAACGGCGCCGAGATGACCTCCGCCGACGTGCTGTGGAGCTGGAACCGCTACATGGACGCGAAGACCGACTGGCGCTGCAAGCCGGAATTCGACGGCCGTATCGGTCTCAAGGTCACGGAAGCCACCGCTCCCGACGCCGCGACCTTCGTGATGAAGCTGGAAAAACCGAGCGCGCTCTTCCTGGACACGATGGCCCGCACCGACTGCGCCATGGTCGCGATCCTGCACAAGGATTCGGTGAAGCCCGACGGAAGCTGGGACAAGCCGATCGGCACCGGCCCCTTCCAGCTCGCCGACTGGCGCCGCGGCGAATTCGTCCTGCTCAAGCGCTTCGACGCCTATGCCTCGCCTGCCGGAGACAAGCGCGACGGCTATGTCGGCTCGAAGCGGCCGCTGGTGTCCGAGGTCAAGTTCCTGTCGATCGCCGATGGTGCGACCGTCAAGGCAGGCATGATGTCGGGCGCGCTCGACGTCGCCGATGTGCCGGACGAAGACGTGCCGGAGATGAAGAAGAGCGGCCTGCAGGTGCTGAGCGCGCCGAGCGCCACCAAGCACGGCATCCTGCTCCAGAGCCGCGACCCGCTGCTCGGCGACGTCCGTATGCGGCAGGCGATCGTCGCAGCGCTCGACCAGGACGAGATCGTCGGCGCCGTCTCGGGCGGCCTGGGCAAGACGAACAATTCGGCGATCTATGTCACCTCGCCCTATTACGACGAGGTCCAGAAGAAGCGCTACACGCACGACCCCGCACGCGTGAAGAAGCTCTTGGCCGAGGCCGGCTACAAGGGCGAGACGATCAAGCTGATCGCCAACAAGCGCTCGACCGTGCCGAGCTATCCGATCGCGATCATGGCGCAGGCCATGCTGCAGGCCGCCGGCATCAAGGCCGACATCGAGATTCTGGAATGGGCGACGCAGCTCGACCGTTTCTCGAAGGGCAACTACCAGATGATGTCCTTCAGCTACTCAGCCCGCATCGACCCGGCCCAGAGCTACAACCAGTTCTCCGGTCCGAAGGATAAGCTGCCCTCGAAGGTCTGGGACAATCGCGAGGCCGATGCGCTGATCGAGAAGGCGACGCTGGTCAACGACGAGGCCGAGCGTCGCAAGATCTTCGACCAGCTCCATGTGATGATGCTGGCCGATGCACCGCTGATCTTCCTTTACAATCAGGTCGACACGGCCGTCGTTTCGAAGCGTCTGCAGGGTTTCGCACCCTGGGTCGCCTCCAAGCCGCGCCTCTGGGAGGTCGCCATCGCCAAGTGAGGCGGTGGCCGCTCAGCCCGGCTCGATCGGAGCCGGGCCGACGGGCGCACCCTTGATGATATGGGTCGCGATCAGGGCCGCCAGCCGCCCCGGATCGCGCGCCTTCAGGGCCGCCATCATCTCGTAATGCTCGCGGTCGCTCTTCTGGAGCAGTTCATGCGAGCTCCACACCGTGATCTGCGAACCGCGCCCGCGGTCGCGCAGGCCCCAGATCATCTCCTCCAGCACGGCATTGCCGCAGAAGGAGTACATGAATTGATGGAAGGCGCGGTTGATCTCGCTCTGCTCGGTCCGGCTGCCGGTCGTGACCGCGGCGGAGAACTGCGCCGCGAGCGCGTCCAGCCGCGCGATCGCAGCGTCGTCGATCCGCGCGACCACGCTTTCCGCCGTCGCCTTCTCCAGGATGATCCGCGCCGCGAGGATCTCCTCATAGGTCTTCATGTCGACCTCGGCGACGCGATAGCCCCGGTTCGGGACATGCTCGATCGTCTTGCGCACGGCAAGCTCGTCGAGCGCGCTGCGCACGTCGAAGCGCGTCGCCTGGAAGCGCTCCTCGAGGTCGATCTGGCGCAGCCACTCGCCCGGCCTGAACGCGCGCAAACGGATCGCCTGGGCAATCTCATTGGCGAGCAGGGCGCGCCGCGTGTTGGTGTTCTTGCGTTTCCGCTCCGTCATGAGGGGTTCTCTAGCAGGATTCGCGCGTTGCGACAGAAGTTGGTTGCGAAGCGAACCATAACATGCAACAAAATTGGCGCCAATAATTTCGCCATAGGAGAATGCCCGTGAACGCCGTGGCAGAACAGACCGCCAAGCCCGATGCGGAGGCGGCCGCCCGCGCCAAGGCGCTCTACGAGTACGGCCCAACCTCGATCTATTCCTCGAAGCACGACCCGCGCTTCCCCTATTGCCTCTATGTCCCGCCGACCCTGGGCCAGGGTGGCGAAAAGCCGGAGCTGATCGTCGCGATGCATGGCACCGGCCGCGGCTTTACCGGCTATCGCGATGCCTTCTCGTCCTTCGCCCGCTGGAACAATTGCATCATCCTGGCGCCGCTCTTCCCGATCGGCGTGATGGGTGACGGCTATCGCGATGGCTTCAAGTACATGCGCGAGGGCAACCTCCGTTACGACCATGTGCTGCTCGCCATCGTCGAGGAGGTCTCGGAGCGCTATGGCATCGCCTTCGATCGCTTCGGCCTGTTCGGCTATTCCGGCGGCGGCCATTTTGCCCATCGCTTCCTGATGCTGCAGCCGAACAAGCTCTGGGGCGTCTCGATCGGCGCGCCCGGCTCGGTCACCCTGCTCGACCCCAGCCGCGACTGGTGGGTCGGCACGCGCAACTTCGCCGCGCTTTTCGGCCAGGAGCTCGACATCGCCGCGATGAAGCAGGTCGCGGTGCAGATGGTCGTCGGCGCCGCCGATCTCGAGACCTGGGAAATCACGCACAAGCCGGGCGGCCGCAACTGGATGCCGGACGCCAACCATGCCGGCACCAACCGGCCGGAGCGGCTGGCAAGCCTGCGCGACAACTTCGCCGAGCATGGCATCGCCGCCCGCTTCGACCTCGTGCCCAACACGCCGCATGACGGCGTCAAGGTCGTGCCGGTCGTCGAGGATTTCTTCGCCGGCGAGCTTCGCCGCATCCGCGCCGCCCGCAAGGCGGCGTGAACACCCATAACCACAACAGGGGAAGAACCATGAAGCGCCTTCTCGCCTCCGCCGCCGCGCTCGCGCTCTCGGCCGGCGCCCTGCAGGCCCAGACGCTGACGGCCGTGCTCAACGCCGATATCCGCTCGACCAATCCGGGCGTAAACCGCGACGGCAACACCGATGCCGTCATGATGCACATGGTCGAGGGTCTCGTCGGCTATGCCGAGGACGGCTCGGTCGGCCCGCTTCTGGCGCAGACAGTCGAGATCTCGCCCGACGGCAAGACCTATACCTTCCGCCTGCGCAAGGGCGTGAAGTTCCACAACGGCGCCACCATGACCTCGGCCGACGTGCTGTGGAGCTGGAACCGCTACATGGATCCGAAGACGGACTGGCGCTGCCTCTCCGATTTCGACGGGCGCAACGGCCTCAAGGTCATCTCGACCACCGCTCCGGACGCCGACTCCTTCGTCATGGAGATCAACGAGCCGAACGGCCTCTTCCTCGACTCGCTCGCCCGCGCCGATTGCGGCGGCACCGCCGTGATCCACAAGGACTCGGTCAAGGCCGATGGCAGCTGGGACAAGCCGATCGGCACCGGCCCCTTCATGCTCGGCGACTGGAAGCGTAGCCAATCGGTCCAGCTTCTCGCCTTCGACCAGTATGTCTCGCCCAAGGGCGACAAGCGCGACGGCTATATCGGCTCGAAACGCCCCCTGGTGAAGGAAGCGCGCTTCATGGTCATCCCCGATGCCGCGACGGTGAAGGCCGGCCTGCTCGCGGGCTCGCTCGACATGGCGCTGATGCCGGAATCGGACGTCCCCGACCTCAAGAACGCGCCGAACCTCACGCTTGCCATCGCGCCGAACCCGGTCCGGCACAGCCTGATCATCCAGACGCGCGATCCGGTGATGAAGAACCAGGCGCTGCGCCAGGCGATCGCCGCCGCGATCGACTTCCCCGAGCTTGTCGCCAATGTCTCGAACGGCCTCGGCAAGCCCAACAACTCGCCGGTCTACACCACCTCGAAATACTACGGCGATGTCGAGAAGCAGGGTTTCAAATACGATCCCGCCGCGGCCAAGGCCCTGCTTCAGAAGGCCGGCTATAAGGGCGAGAAGATCACGATCCTCGCCAATAAGCGCTCCAGCGTGCCGAGCTTCAACACCGCCGTCATCGCGCAGGCGATGATGCAGGCCGCCGGCATCAATGCCGAGATCGAGGTCCTTGAGTGGGCAACCCAGCTCGACCGCTACAACAAGGGCAACTACCAGATGCAGTCCTTCTCCTATTCGAGCCGCTTCGATCCCGCGCTCGGCTATGAGCAGATCTCGGGCCCCAAGGACAAGCAGCCGCGCAAGATCTGGGAGGAGCCGGAGGCGCTCGCCCTGATCCAGAAGTCGATGGTGATCACCGACACGGCCGAGCGCCAGAAGATCTTCGACGACCTGAACAAGCGCTTCATCGCCGAGGTCCCGACGATCTTCACCCATAACGACCTGGACATCATCGCCCACAACAAGCGCGTGAACGGCGTGACGCCCTGGGCGTCCCAGCTGCGCCTTTGGGAAGTCAGCGTCACGAAGTGATGCGGTTGCCGGCTCCGCCATGCGGCGGGGCCGGTCCTGAGGCTTGGGAGGGCCTTCGATGTTTCGCTTTGCGCTGACGCGGATCGTCATGGCGCTGCCGACGCTGCTGATCGTTGCGGTGTCGGTCTTCGTCCTGATCCGCCTGATCCCGGGCGACCCCGCCCAGTTGATGCTGGGCGACCTGGCGACACCGGCGAGCCTCGCCGATCTTCGGGCGCGGCTGGGGCTCGACCAGTCGCTGCCGGTTCAGTTCGGCATCTGGATCGGCAATGTCCTGACCGGCGATTTCGGCCAGTCGATCTCCTCGCAGCAGGCGGTGCTGCCCTTGATCCTGCAGCGCTTCTGGGTCTCGGCGCAGATCGTGCTCGTCGCAGTGCTGCTGGCGAGCTGCGTCGCGGTGCCCGCCGGCGTCATCGCCGCCTGGAAGCAGGATTCGGCATTGGACCTCGGCCTCGTCGCCACCGCGACGCTCCTGCTCTCGATCCCCACCTTCTGGCTCGGCCTGCTACTCCTGCTGTTCTTCGGGCTCAAGCTCGAATGGCTGCCGGTCGTTGGCTATGTCTCGATCGCCGAGAACCCCTGGGCCGGCATCCTTTATCTCGTCATGCCGATCATGACGCTATTCCTGCATGAGATCGGCGTGATCCTGCGCATGGCGCGGGCCTCGACGCTGGAGGTGCTCCGGCTCGACTACATCACCCATGCCCGCGCCAAGGGCCTGTCGGAGCGCGCCGTGCTCTGGCGCCACGCCTTCAAGAACGCCTTCGGCCCGACCTGGACCCTGATCGGCCTCGTGCTCGGCAATTTGCTCGGCGGCATCGCGGTGGTCGAGACGGTCTTCACCATCCCCGGGCTCGGCCGCCTGCTGGTCGATGCGATCTTCGCCCGCGACTACCCCGTGATCCAGGGCTGCATGCTCTTCGTCGCCTTCACCTATGTGCTGGTGAACCTCGTCATCGACCTCTGCTATCCGGTCTTCGATCCAAGGGTGACCGCACAATGAACGGTGACGGCGCAATGAGCAGTGACAGCACTCTGAGCACCGGCGGCGCCGTGAAGAAGGCTCGCCGCATGAAACTCCCCGCCCCCAATGCGATCGTCGGCGGCACCCTGATCGGCATCCTGCTCGCGACGGCCTGCATCGGCGCGCTGTGGACGCCCTATGACCCGCTGAAGCTCTCGTTCCGCGAGAAGCTCGTCGCGCCGTCGGCGCTGCACTGGCTCGGCACCGACGAGTTCGGCCGCGACGTGCTCTCGCGCCTGATGGCGGGCGCGGCGACCTCGGTCTGGATCTCGATCCTGACGGTGACGCTCGCCGTCATCGCGGGCACCACGATCGGCCTGTTCTCCGGCTATATGCGCGGCTGGACCGACCGGATCATCATGGCCTTCAACGATGCGCTGCTCGCCTTCCCCGGCATCCTCTTGGCGCTCGGCCTGCTCGCGGTGGTCGGCGCCAACAAATACGGCATCATCGTAGCCCTCGGCATCGCCTATACGCCCTCGGTCGCCCGCGTCGTGCGCGGCACGGTCTTGTCGCTGCGCGAGCGCGAGTTCATCGCGGCCTCCCGCGTGATGGGCAATTCCGAGGGCTTCACCATGGCCCGCCACATCCTGCCGAACTGCATCGCGCCATTGACCGTGCTGGCGACCTCGATGTTCGGCTATGTGCTGCTGGCCGAGAGCGCGCTCTCCTTCCTCGGCCTCGGCGTGCCGCCCCCGGCCCCGACCTGGGGCAATATGCTCGCCGGCTCCCGGCCCTATATCGGCCAGGCCGTCTGGCTCGGCATCTTCCCGGGCTTGTGCATCTCGCTGACGCTGCTCGGTATCAACCTGCTCGGCGACGCCGTGCGCGACAGGCTCGACCCGCGGATGAGGGGCTCGCGATGAACACCAAGGTCGCTCCTCTCCTCGACGTCGCCAATCTCACCTTGAAGATCGGCGGCTCCGGCCGGACCGTCGTCAACGACGTCTCCTTCCAGGTCTTCCCGGGCGAGATCGTCGGCATCGTCGGCGAATCCGGCTCAGGGAAAACGCTCGCGGCCCGCGCCGTGATGGGCTTCATCCCGCCGGCGGTCCGACTCGAGGGCGGCACGATCCGTTTCGACGGCCAGGACGTGATGGCGATGAGCCCGAAGGACCTGCGCGCCATGCGCGGCTCCAAGGTCGGCATGGTCTTCCAGGAGCCGATGACCTCGCTCAACCCCTCGATGCTGATCGGGCGCCAGCTCGACGAGGGGCTGGCGCTGCACCGCAAACTCGATGCGAACCAGCGCCGGGCGCTCATCCTCGACATGCTCAGGCGCGTCGGCCTGCGCGATCCGGAAGGGGCGCTCACCGCCTATCCGCACCAGTTCTCCGGCGGCATGCGCCAGCGCATCATGCTGGCCTCGGTGATGCTGCTGAAGCCGGCCCTGCTGCTCGCCGACGAGCCGACCACCGCGCTCGACGCCGTCGTCCAGCGCGACGTCATGGAGCTGATGGTCGAGCTGACGAAGGCCAACGACACCGCGGTGCTGCTGATCTCGCATGATCTCGGCATGGTCGCGCGCTATTGCAGCCGCATCGTCGTGATGTGCCAGGGCGACGTGGTCGAGCAGGGCCTGAGCGAGGACATCCTCGCCCGGCCGCAGCACCCCTATACCCGCAAGCTGCTCTCGGCGATGCCGCATCGCCTGCCGGCGCGCCTGCTGCCGGAAGCGAAGACGCCAATCGTCTCGGTCCGCGACCTCGTCGTCGAATATCCCGGCCGGCAGGGCTTCTTTCGCAAGGGCGAGGTCAAGCGCGCCCTGCACGGCATCAGCATCGACGTTCAGCCCGGCGAGGTCGTCGCGGTCGTCGGCGGCTCGGGTTCGGGCAAGACCACGCTCGGCCAGTCGATCGCGGGCCTCGTCAAGCCGGCCGGCGGCGAGATCCGCTTCAACGGCAAGCCGATCGCCAGGAGCGAGACCGCCTACTGGGACTACCGGCTGAACTGCCAGATGGTCTTCCAGGACCCCTATTCCTCGCTCGATCCGCGCATGACGATCGGCCAGCTCGTTGCGGAACCGCTACGGCTCGTGCCCGACATGACCCCGGCCGATCGCAAGGCGCGCGTCGCCGAAGTTCTGACCGAGGTCGGCCTGGGCGACGGCTTCGCCGAGCGTTATCCGCACGAGCTCTCGGGCGGCCAGCGCCAGCGCATCGCGATCGCCCGCGCGATCGTGCGCCGGCCGAGCTTCGTCATCGCCGACGAGCCGGTCTCGGCGCTCGACGTCACCGTGCGCGCGCAGGTGCTGGAGCTCTTCGACGAATTGCAGAAGAAGCATGGCTTCTCCTGCCTGTTCATCAGCCATGATCTCGGCGTGGTCGAGCAGGTCGCAGACCGCGTCATCGTCATGCAGGACGGCCGCATCGTCGAGGAAGGCCCCCGCGACGACATCTTCGACAATCCGCAGCACCTCTATACCCAGAAGCTGCTGGCCGCCGTACCGGGGCTGGAAAGCACACCAGAAGGCGGCGTCAGGCTCTTCTGGAGGCGGGCCGAGAACGACGCTTCGATGGTCGGCTGAAGCCTGAAAGCAAATCGGCCCGGAAGCCCTCCCCGGTGGCGGCACCGTTGCGGGTTTCCGGGCCTTTCTCTCGCTCCGCGGCGGCGCGGAGCGAAGGAAGCGAGGCGTCAGATCAGCGCTTGCGTTTGGCGCCGACCAGCTCGTCCCATTTGCGGAAGGCGACGACCATCTTGTCGGGCTTCAGCGGCAGTTCGATCGGGTTCTTGGCGATGAGGTCGGCATATTCGGGCCGGCCGAACTCCGCGATCACCTCCTGGCTGCGCTGCGGCGCCAGCGAGAGCGGCACGTTCTTCACCGCCGGACCCGGATAGAGATAGCCTTCGTCATAGGAATAGGCCTGCATCTTCGGCGTCAGCACATGCGCCATGATGTCGAGCACGACGGCGAGGCGATCGTTCGGGATGCCCTTCGGTACGCACATGAAGAAGGCGTCCGAGACCCAGTGGAAGCCCTTCAGCGTCTGGATCTTCGCTTCCTTCGGCACGATGCCGAGGGCGCGCGGATTGATGTCCCAGCCGGTGGTCGAGATGATGATGTCGCGCGAGCCGTCGCCGAACTCCTTCATCGTCGCGCCGGTGCCGGCCGGGTAGTACTCGATATGCTCGCCGATCTCCTGCAGATAGGCCCAGGTCTTGTCCCAGCCATTGACCGGGTCCTGCGGGTCCTTGTCGCCGAGGATATAGGGCAGGCCCATCATGAAAGTGCGGCCCGGCCCGGAATTGGTCGGGCGCGCATACATGAACTTGTTGGGATTGGCCTTGGCCCAGGCGAGCAGCTCCTCGGCCGTGGTCGGCACCTGCTTGACGCGCGCCGGCATGTATTCGAGCAGCGGGCCGGAGGGATAGTAGTTCACCACCGTGCCGAAGCCCGCGCCCTGGACCTTGTGCAGGTTCAGCGCCGCCGGCTCGTAATTCTCCTCGATCTTCGGGAATTTCTCGGCGAAATCCGGAAAGATCTTGAGCCAGAGCTTCTGCTCGAGGCCCGCCGCGAGACCGTCCGAGCCGGTCAGCACGAGGTCGAGATCGGAGCGCCCTGCATCCTGCTGCGCCTTGATCTTGCTCGCCAGTTCCGGCGCCGGCGCCTTCACATAGGTGATCCGCGAGACGACCTTAGGATTGTTCGTGCGATAATCGTCGAAGGCCTGCTGCATCAGCGCCAGCGCGCCGCCGACATCGATAATGTTGATGCCGACCGGCGCCGAGGGCAGGGCCGGCAGGGCGGCCAGCGCATTGCCCCCGCCGAGAGTCAGCGCGCCGAGCCCACCCAGGACAGTGCGACGATCCACGCCTTTCGAAAATTCGCTCATGCTTCTCCCCTTCTTGCTTTGGTCGATAACGTCTTCAGGCTGCCGCTCCGGCGGCGAAATCGCGGCTTTCCTTGCCGATGCGGACGCTGCGAACCCGCAGCTCCTGCGACCAGTCGATCGCGCTCGCCGGCAAGGTGATGCCGGCGCCGGCCAGTGCATCCGCGATGCAGGCCAGCGCATGGGTCGACGCCATCGCGATCGCCTCCTCCGGCGTCGCGATATCCCAGGCGACGACCTTGCGGACGGCATCGTCGAGCTTCAGTGCCGAGCCCGCGAGCGAAACTCCGCCGGGCTGGCGCACCGAGCCGTCGGCGGCGAGATCGACCGGCATGCCGGCAAAGCTGTAGCGACCGGGCGTGGCACCGGCCGCGACCACTGCATCGGTAACGAGGATCGAGCGTTCGAAACCCTTGGCTCGGATCAGGCTCTTCAGGGCCTTCGGATGGATATGGATGCCGTCGGCGATGAAGCCCGCCATCAACCGATCTTCCGCGAGCTGCGCGAAGAGCGGATTGACCAGCTTGTGCATCTGCTGCGGCAGGCCGTTGCCAAGATGGGTCGAAAGCGTGGCACCGGCGTCGGCAGCCGCCTCGACGACCGTGAAATCGGCGGCGGAATGGCCGATGGCGACGACCTTGCCCATCTTCGTCAGTCGGCCGACGAGAGCGACGCCGCCCTCGACTTCCGGCGCCAGCGTCACCATCAGGATCGGCCGCGACAGCAATGTGTCGAGGCGCGCGACGAGTTCGGCGCTCGCCGCCGTCATCGCTTCCGGCGGATGGCAGCCGGCATAGCCGCTCGACGGATTCAGGAACGGCCCTTCGAGATGATAGCCCGGGCACATCAAAGGCCCGAGCCGGCTGCCACTCACGGCAGTGTCGAGCGCTTGGAACCGCGCTTCCAGCTCCTGCGGATGCGCGGTGATGATCGTCGGCAGGCAGGTCGTCACGCCCGTCGCCAGCATCGCCTCCAGCGCCCGGTCGAGCTCGGCCGCCGTGATCGTGCCGGAGTTGAAATCCACCCCGGCAAAGCCGTTCACCTGCAGATCGACGAGCCCGGGCGTGCGCATGATCAGGCTTTCCGGCTCAGCAGCGAGGCGGCTGGCGGATCGATGAACAGCACGGTTCGCTTGTGCGTCTGCAGGATCGAGGCCGGAGCCAGGTTACTGACCGGCCCTTCCAGCGCCGCCTTCGTCGCCGCGGCCTTGCGCGTGTCGGAGACGGACAGCACGATCAATTCGCTCTTCAGGATTTGGCGGATGCTCATCGAGATCGCCTGCTGCGGCACGTCCGCGAAGCTGGGGAACCAGCCCTCGCCGAATTGCTGCTGTCGGCAGGCATCGTCGAGATTGACGACGAGATAGGGCTCTGCCGTATCGAAATCGGCCGGCGGGTCGTTGAAGGCGAGATGGCAGTTCTCGCCGATACCGGCGAAGCAGACCGCGATGCGCTTGCCGGCGATCTCCCGGCTGAGCTGCTTCACCGCCGCCGCGGCATCGCCTTCGCCATCGACCGGGATGAAGGTCGGCGCATTCTTGAGCGGCGCCATGAATCGCTCGCGCAGATAGCGGCGGAAGCTCGCCGGGTGGCTCTCGGGCAGGCCGACATATTCGTCGAGGTGGAAGGCCGTGACCTTCGACCAGTCGATGCCCTCGGCCACCACGAGATGGTTCAGCATCTCGAACTGGCTCGCGCCGGTCGCCACGATGATCGTCGCCGCGCCGTTGCGGGCGATCTCGTCCCGGATCGCCCGCGCACCAAACGCCGCCGCCTGCCGGCCGAGTTCGTCCTTGTCGGAGGCGAGATGCATCTCGATCATCGAATTTTGAACCTTTTACGTCAGAAATTTTCCGATATTCTCGAACCGAGCTTATGAAGCTTGATCTGAAACGCAACGATTAATTTTGAACGCAACTGTTCCGAATAGGGCCTGCCTTGTCCCTGCTGACGCTCGACGAATCCCGCCTCGCGCTCGCGCATGATCGCGACTGCGTCCGGATCTACCGGTTGATCCTCAATGGCGAGGCGCATTCGCGCACCGATATCGGCCGCATCCTGCAATTGCGCTCGACCAGCGTCTCGCGCGTCGTCGGCGACCTCATCGCGCGCCGCCTCATCATCGAAGCCACGGGCGAGGCGAGCGGACGCGGCCGGCCACCGGCCATCCTCGTCGCCCATACCCGCCGCATCGGCGCCTCTGTAATCTACGTGTCCAGCCAGTCGCTCTCCGGCGCGCTGGTCGATCTCAACGGCCATCTCGTCGCTGAGCGCCGCCGCGCCATCGCGGCCGATGCCGACAACGCTGCGATCGCTGCCGTGATCGCCGAACTGGCGCGCGATCTCCTCGACGCCATGCCGCCGGGCATGAGCCATGCGGGCACGGCCGTCTCGCTCTCCGGCCTCATCGACCTGAAGCGCGGCCAATGGCTCCTGGCCTCGCGCTGGCCCCGCATGCGGGGGCTCGACATCGCCTCTGTGCTCGAGCCGGTGGCCGGGCCTGTCACGATCTGCCGCAATCTCGATGCCGAACTGCGCGCCCGCGCCGCCCGCGAGCCCGAGAACTTCGCCGGCGGGACGATCCTGCTGCACTGGGGCTGGGGCGTCGGCCTGGCTTATGCGGTCGACGGCGAGCCCTTCGCGCCGACCGGCTCCTTCGGCGAGATCGGCCATTGGCGGCTCGCGGCGCTGAACGGGCGCCGCTGCGGCTGCGGCAACACCGCCTGCCTCGAAACCGGCGCCGCGCTCTGGTCGCTGCTCCCGACGCTGCGCCGGCACTGGCCCGATCTCGACCAGGACGAGGTGCGCCTCGCCCGGCAGCTCGCCGGCCTCGACCTCTTGTCCCTCCCCGAGGTCGAGATGGCGGCGCAGTTGCTCGCCCGCGCGCTCGCCAACGCCTGCCGCATGCTCTTCCCGGCCCGCATCGCGGTAAGCGGTCCCTTCTCCGCCAATCCGCAGCTCTGGGCTCGGTTCAACACGCTGTTCCGGGCGGAAGGCACCATGGATGGTTTCGCCGTGCCAGACCTTGCCGGCGTGCCCGCCAGTCATCTCTACGAGATTCACGGCGCCGCCGCGCCCTTGCTCAGCCGCGCAACCGAGGCCCTGCTGCTCGAACAGGCCTGATCCCGCTCGCGTCCCATGCCGCAACGCGCTGCCCGCCATGTCGCGGAATGCGCTGGCGCGTCGAAAAGTGGTGCACTAGTATCCCAGGCAAATGCTCCGGATGCCGCTCACGGCATCGCAAAAGAGAGCTCAACCCAGGGAGAGATCATGAACCACCCGACACGTCGCACCGTCATGGCCGGAGCGGCCGGCCTCGCCGCGCTGAAGGCCGGCGGAGCGCTGGCCCAGAGCGCGCCCGTCGCGCTCAACATCATCGATGTCGCCGGCAATTTGCAGCTGACCCAGATCGCAATCGAGAAATTCGCCAAGGACAATCCGAAGCTGATATCGCGCCTGAATTTCTCGCGCGCGCCCTCGCCGGAGCTGCCGGCCAAGCTCAAGGCCCAGCAGGCTGCCAATCGCGTCGATATCGACCTCGTGCTGACCGGCCCCGGCGCCATGTCGGACGGCATCCAGCAGGGGCTCTGGGTCGATGTCTGGAAATCCCATGCCAAGGACCTGCCGAAGCCGGAGGAGGTCTATCACGAGCAGGCGCTGATGATGCAGCGCAATTTCGGCCAGAACGAAGGCGTCGCGGTGGTCTATTCGCCGTCCGGCCCGCTCTTCGAATATGCGCCCGAGCGGCTCAAGACCGTGCCGAAGACCGCCGCGGAGCTGCTCGCCTATGTCAAGCAGAACCCGAAGCGCTTCACCTATGCGCGGCCCGTCAATTCCGGCCCCGGCTGGACCTGGCTGCAGGGCCTGCCCTACATCCTCGGCGATGCCGACCCGACCGACCCGATGAAGGGCTGGGACAAGACCTGGGCCTATCTCAAGGAGCTCGGCACCGGCGTCGACTATTATCCGGGCGGCACCGCTGCGACGATGAAGGAACTCGGCGAGGGCACCCGCGACGTCATCGTCTCGACGCTGGGCTGGGACATCAATCCGCGCGTCCTCGGCATCGTGCCGAAGGAGGCGAAAGTCTTCGTCCTCGCCAACACGCACTGGATTCCGGACACCCAGTTCATGTGCATCCCGAAGGGCGTCCCGGCCGACAAGCTGCCGGCGTTGGTCGCGCTCATGGCCTATATGCTGAAGCCCGAGGCCCAGGCCGTGACCTACGACAAGGGCTATTTCTATCCGGGACCGGCGATCAAGGGCGTCACGCTCGCCATGGCGCCGCAGGAGAGCCGCGACGTCCTCGCCGAATATGGCCGGCCCGAATATGATGGGCTGATTACCAGCCTGCCGACCCGCCCGCCGCTGACGCCCGAGCGTCTCGTCGCCGCCTTCCGGCGCTGGGATCAGGAGATCGGCGTCGGCCACGGCGCGCCGCAATAGCCATGCGCTTCGCCGCCATCGGCCTCGACCACCGCCATATCTACCATATGGTCGGTGGTCTCCTCGAAGCCGGCGCAACCTGCGTCGGCTTCGATCCCGCGACCAGCGACGAGCGCGTCCTCATCGGCTTCCGCGAGCGCTTTCCCAATCTGCCGGAAAGCACGGCCGACCGGCTGATCGACGATCCCGCGATCGACCTGATCGTCTGCGCGGCGATTCCCGCAGAGCGCGCCGCCATCGCCATCCGCGCCATGCGGGCCGGCAAGGACGTCATGGTCGACAAGCCTGGCGTCACCGACTTCGACCAGCTCGCCGCCGTCGAGCAGGCGGCCGCCGAAACCGGCCGCATCTTCTCGATCTGTTTTTCCGAGCGCTTCATCGTCCCGGCGACGCTTGTCGCCGGCAAGCTGATTGCGGACGGCGCGATCGGCCGCGTCGTGCAGACGCTCGGCATGGGTCCGCATCGCTTCAACCGGGCGATCCGGCCGGACTGGTTCTTCGACAAGCGTCATTATGGCGGCATCCTCACTGACATCGCCTCGCACCAGATCGACCAGTTCCTGCATTTCACCGGCTCCGACGATGCGGAGATCGTCGCCTCGGGTGTCGGCCATTTCGGCGGACCGGACTTCCCCGATTTCGAGGATTTCGGCGAGATTCTGCTGCGCAGCGACAGGGCCGGCGGCTATATCCGCGTCGACTGGTTCACAGCCGACGGCCTGCCGACCTGGGGCGACGGGCGCCTCACCATCCTGGGCACCGAAGGTACGATCGAATTGCGCAAATATGTCGACATCGCCGGCCGCCCCGGCACCGACCACGTCTTCCTCGTCGACAAGGCCGGCACCCGCCATATCGACGCCGCCAGCGAGCCGCTGACCTATTTCCGCAACCTCGCCGCCGATATCGCCAACCGCAGCGAAACCGCGATGAGCCAGCATCACGCCTTCACCGTCTGCCGGCTCGCGCTGGAGGCGCAGGCCAAGGCTGCGTGGCTGCCGGCGAAGCCCAGCGCTTGAGAAAGAACCCGCCATGACACGCAAGCTCGGCATCGCCGTGATCGGGCTCGGCCCCGCCTCCTTGCCCCATTCGAAAGGCCTGCTCGACCTCGCCGATCGCGCCGAGACGCGCTGGGCGGTCAGCCGCACGCCCGAGCGCGCCAAGGCCTATGCCGCGCAATTCCCCTTCCCGACCACGACCGATCTCGATGCCGTGCTGGCCGACCCGGCGGTCGATGCCTGCATCGTGCTGACACCCCCGTCTAGCCATCTCGACGTTTCCGCACTCTGCCTTGAAGCCGGCAAACATGTTCTCGTCGAGAAGCCGCTGGAGCTGACCAGCGAACGAGGCCAGCGCCTCGTCGATACCGCTCGCCGCACGGCTAAGACCTTCGGGGTGACCCTGCAGCATCGCTTCCGCCCGGCGAGCCTGCGCCTGAAGGCGGCCCTCGATTCCGGCGAGCTCGGCACGATCGAAGCCGCCTTCCTCTCCGTGCCCTGGTGGCGCCCGCAGAGCTATTACGACGAGCCCGGCCGCGGCACGCTCGCCCGCGACGGCGGCGGCGTGCTGCTCACGCAGGCGATCCATTCGCTCGACCTTTTCCGCTCGCTGGTTGGAGTTTCCAAGGTTGTGGCGGCGCAGGCCCGCACCACCGCCCTCCACCGCATGGAGACCGAGGATTACGTTTCCGCCCTGCTGGAGACCGGCAACGGCGCCCCTGCCACGCTGGTGACGACCACGGCCGCCTATCCCGGCTATCCCGAGCGCATCGAGATCACCGGCACCAAGGGCTTTGCGGCCCTGATCGGCGGGCGGCTGCGCCTCGCCTATCTCGACGGACGCGAGGAGATCGTCGAGGCCGAGGGCTCGACCGGCAGCGGCGCTAACATCATGGATTTCCCGCATGACGCCCACCGCGCCGTCATCGCCGATTTCCTCGATGCGATCGAGCAGGATCGCGACCCCGTCGCCACCGGCGAGGAAGCGCTGGCCTCGCAAAGGCTGGTCGACGATATCCTGAAGGCAGCCAAGCGAGTCGCCTGAACGCATCATCCTTGACTCGCGAGCGGTTTATGGCGCTCCAAGACTTGATGCCCGAAGGTTCCCTCGTGAAGCTTGCTCTCTCGCCCTGTCGCCGCTTTGTCTTGATCAGAGCCGGACGATGAACGTCGTCCTCGCCTGCGATCTCGGCGGCAGCAGCTTCCGCGCCGCGCTGATCGACGATCATGGCGTGACGCAGGCCGAGCACGCCGTTCCCGGTCCCGCCCTGAACGACCATCTCGATCGCTCGGAAGTTGCCGCACAAGCCTGGTGGGCACAGCTGCTTGAAGCGGCCGGCAAGCTCGCCGAGCAGGAACCGGAGCTCTTCGCCCGTGTCCAGGGCATCGCGATCTGCGGCGTGACCCGGACGCAGGTTTTCCTCGACGGCGACGGGCAGGAGCTGCGCCCTGCCATGACCTGGAAGGATGCGCGCTCGGACAGCATGGCTGCTCGGCTGCGGGCAGCACTTCCCGATCACCCCGAGGCCAGCCGCATCAACGCCTTCCACCCGCTCGCGCGCCTTGCATGGCTCGCCGAGAACGAGCCGCAACACGCCCGTGCGCTCGCTTCCGTGCTGGAGCCGAAGGATTACCTGAACTTCCGCCTGACTGGCCGGCAGACGAGCGATCCCGTTTCGCTTGCACGATTGATCGCTTGCGCCGAAAGCGTCGATGGCCGCTCGGGATTTGATGCTAGCGGCCTCCCGTCGAGCGTGATCCCAACGATCCTCGAACCCACCGAGATCGTCGCATCCGTCGGCGCCAACTTGCCCGCTCCCTTTGACCGACTCGCTGGCATTCCCGTCTTCTGCGGCTGCAACGATACCTGGGCGGCCGTCGCAGGACTGGGCGCGCTGCGGCCGGGCTATGCCTACAACATCTCCGGCACCACCGAGGTGCTCGGCGTGCTCGGCCCCGATCCGGCGGAAGCGGAAGGGCTCATCTCCGTCGACTGGCGCGGCCTCTGGCATCTCGGCGGCCCCAGCCAGAACGGCGCCGACACCGCCGCCTGGCTCGCCGGCCTGCTCGGCGGCGATGGCCCCGTCGGCGGGACGATCGAGCGCGTTCTCGCCGGCCCGCGCCATCCGCAGCCGATCCTCTTCCTGCCCTATCTGCAGGGCGAACGCGTGCCCTATTGGGACCCGAACCTGCGCGGCGCCTTCATCGGACTCGGCCGCCGGCATGGTCCGACCGATCTCGCCTATGCCGTGCTCGAGGGCGTCGCCTGCCAGAACCGCCTCGTGCTGGAGCGGGCGGAGGGCGCGCTCGGCAATCGCGTCGACGAAATCCGCTTCGGCGGCGGCGCTGCGGCCAACCCGGTCTGGGCGCAGGTCAAGGC
Source organism: uncultured Allobosea sp. (assembly GCF_945957345.1). Lineage (GTDB taxonomy): Bacteria > Pseudomonadota > Alphaproteobacteria > Rhizobiales > Beijerinckiaceae > Allobosea. The sequence goes on from NZ_CAMFKW010000003.1 coordinate 64,559, forward strand.
CGATATCTGCGGCCGCCCGATCGCGGTCGGCGCGGCCAAAGAGCCCGGCCTGCTTGGCGCTGCGATCATTGCCTGGACGGGCTTGCGCCGCTTCGCCTCGCTCGGAGCCGCACAGGATGCCCTCGTGACGATCGCCCGGCGCTACGAGCCCGATCCTGCCCGCCGCCCGACCTATAACGCGCTCTACGCCCTCTATCGGCAGAGCGAAGCCGCGCTCGCCCCGATCTCGGCCGACCTTGTCGCGCTGGCGCAGGAAACGGCTGCTCTGCCCGGCCTCGCCAAGACGGCGGACGCGACGTAAGAACCCTCATGACAGACGCGCCCATGAACAGCCCCGCGGACAAGAGACCCGTCACGCTTCTGACCGGCGCTTCCGGCGGCATCGTCGGCGCACTCGCTCTCATTCTCGCGCAGGCCGGGCATCGGCTCGTTCTGTCCGGGCTCGATCAACCTGGTCTTGAAGCCGTGGCCGACGAAACTGCCGCGGCTGGGGCCGAGACGGCGATGCTCGCCGGCGATCTCCGCGACCGCGATTTCGCCCGGTCTCTCGTCGACCTCGCCGTCTCCCGCTTCGGCCGGCTCGACCATCTCGTGACGGGAGCCGGTGCCTCACGCCCGGTCCCGATGGTGGAGATGGATGATGACGAGTGGGACAGGCTCGTCGATCTCAATCTCTCGGCCGTGTTCCGTATCTCCAAGGCCGCGTCCCGGCAGATGATCGCCCAGGGCGAAGGCGGCGCCATCGTCCATATTTCGTCGATCGCCCACAGCAATGGCGGCGCCAACCTCGCCTATGGCTCGGCCAAGGGCGGCGTTGCGACGCTGACCTATGGCATGGCCCAGCAGCTCGGGAAGCACGCCATCCGCGTCAATGCGGTTGCACCCGGCATCATCGATACGCCAATGGTGAGGAACGGATTCGCGCAGCAGTTCAATGCGCTGGTCGAGGGAGCGGCGGTGCGGACGCCGCTGGGAAGACTGGGACGGCCCGAGGATGTCGCCAACGTGATCGCATTCCTGCTTTCGGATGGCGCCGCCTTCGTCACCGGCGCCCTGATCCCGATCACCGGCGGCATCGAGATTCTCTCGCCGATCTCCACCATCGCCAAGGGGACTTGAGTTGGGCCGCATCGACCCGCGCGACTTGATCGGACATTACGGCACGGCGCTCGCCGGCCTCGCGCTGATCCTGTTCTTCCTGATCTTCGCACCGAATTTCGCCAGCACGACCAACATCATCAACGTGCTGAAGGACACGAGCTTCCTCGCCATCCTCGCACTCGGCTTCGCGCTGGCCTTCACCGTCTCCGAGCTTGACCTCTCCGTCGCCGAAATGGCGAGCCTCGCGGCGGTCGTCTGCGGCTGGCTGGTTCATGCGCAATACCCCCCGGCTGTCGCGGTCGCCGCCGCGATCGGCATCGGCATCGTGCTGGGCTCGTTGAACGGCTACGGCGTCACCGTGCTGCGCATCCCCTCGTTGATCATGACGCTCGGCACCGCCGCCATCGCCAAGGGCTTCGCCTTCATGATCACGCAGGGCGTCGCTTTCGTCGGGCGCTGGCCGGTCGGCTTCACCGGGCTCGCCCGCGGCTACACCTTCGGTATCCCCAATCTCGTGCTCTGGATGGCCGGCGCCACGCTCTTCGCCTATGGGCTCGTCAAATGGACGCGGACCGGCGCGCATATGGTCGCGACCGGCGAGGCGGATGAGGCCGCGCGTCTCGCCGGCATCGCCACCGCCCGGATGAAGCGCATCGGCCTGTTGCTCTCCGGCGTTTTCGCCGGCCTGATGGCCATGCTGCTCGCCGCCAACCTGTCCTCGGCCGCACCGAACATGGCGGGCGACTACCTGCTCTATGCCATCGCAGCCGTGCTGCTCGGCATGACCATGTTCGAGCCCGGCAAGCCCAACATCCCCGGCACGGTCTTTGCGGCGCTGGTGCTCAAGGTGCTCGGCAACGGCTTGGTACTGATGGGCGCGCCCTATTACATCCAGGACATCGTGCTCGGCGCGATCATCATCGGCTCGGTCGCCTTCTCGGCCAGCGCGATGAAGAAGGCGGCATTCAAGGTCTGATTTCGACGACGACAAGCAGAAATAAGGGGAGTGGGTTTCATGTTCGGGTTCAGGAAAATGCTGGTGGCTGCCGCGGCGCTCGTCGCTCTCGGCCAGTCGGCCGGGGCTTTCGAGGTCGGCATCATCGGCTTCCAGTTCACCTCGGAGACGCATGCCCGCGTCGCCAATGCCGCCGCGGCCGCCGCCAAGGCGAAGGGCTGGAACGTCACGCTGCTGAACTCGGAAGGCGCGCTGCCCAAGCACGCCGAGCAGTTCGATGCGCTGATCGCCAAGAAGGTCGACGCGATCATCATCGCCATGGGCAAGCCGGTCGAGGCCGACGCCCAGTTCAAGGCGGCGAAAGATGCCAAGATTCCGGTGATCACCGTGCAATCGGGCGCAAGTCCGCATGCGCTCTTCGACATCCAGACCAACGAGTACAAGGTCGGCGCCGATGCCGCGCTCTACCTGCTCGGCCAGCTCGGCTACCAGGGCAACATCATCTCGGCCCGCTTCGACCTGAACGTCGCCTCGCGCATCCGTGGCCGGATTCTCGACGCCGTGCTCGCTGAGAACCAGGCGGTGAAAGAGCTCGGCAAGTTCTCGATGGCCCGCACCCAGAGCTGGCGCGACGACGTCCGCGCCGGCATGCAGGCTCTGCTGCTGCAGAACCAGGGCAAGATCAACGGCATCTGGGCCTCATTCGACGGCCAAGCCTATATCATCGACGACCTCCTGCAGGCTCAGGGTGTGAAGAAGGGCCAGATTCCGCTCATCTCCGTCGATGGCGGCAAGGAGAGCTACGAGCGCATCGCCGACCCGAACTCGACTTTCATGGCGACTGTGGCGGTGCCCTTCGAGGAAATGGGCAAGCAGGCGGTCGATGCTATCCAGGCGATCGTCGTCGACAAGAAGCCGAAGGAGAGCATCACCTCGGGCCCCTATCTCTTCACGGACGCCGTGCTGGTCGACAAGAACAACGTCCAGCAGTTCCTGAAGAAGTGAGGACAGCAATCGTCATGCCCGGTCTCGCCCGGGCATGACCGACACCTGCGGCTGCAAATCCCCGGACAGGCCATGACCGAACCCACTCCCCTCCTCTCGCTGCGCGGCGTCGGCAAGGCCTATGGCCCGGTCGTGGCCGTCAGAGATGTCGATCTCGACATCTTCAAGGGCGAGGTCGTGGCGCTCTGCGGCGACAACGGCGCCGGCAAGTCGAGCCTGATCAAGGTCATCTCCGGCGCCGAGGAGGCGACGAGCGGCACGATCAGCCTGCGCGGCAAGCCGGTGACCTTCGCCTCGCCGCATGATGCGCTGGAGAACGGCGTCGCGACGATCTACCAGGACCTCGCGCTGGCGCCTCGCCTCTCCATCGCCCAGAACGTCTTCATGGGCTCGGAGCTGACCAAGCCGGTGCTGCTGCCCTTCCTGCGCGTCCTCGACAAGAAGAAGATGATCGCGGAATCGCAGCGTTACCTCGCACAGCTCTCAGCCGCCGTCACCGACATGACCCGACCGGTCGAGCGGCTCTCCGGCGGCCAGCGCCAGGCGGTCGCGATCTCCCGGGCGCTGCGCTGGAACGCCGAGATCATCATCATGGACGAGCCGACCGCCGCGCTCGGCGTCAAGGAGAGCGCGCTTGTCCTCGACCTCATCCGCAAGCTCAAGGCCGACGGACGCACCGTCATCCTGATCAGCCACAACATGCGCGACGTGGTGGCGCTGGCAGACCGCGTCGTGATCATGGGCGCGGGCCGCAAATACGTGGACCAGCCGCTCGGCGATCTCACCGCCGACGACATCGCGCACCTGATCATGGCCGGCAACGCCAAGGCGGCCTGAAGCAATGCACGAAGCCATCATCATCGACACCGATCCCGGCCAGGACGATGCCGTCGCCCTGCTGCTCGCCTTCGCCAGCACTGAACGGATCGATCTCAGGGCGATCACCACGGTCGCCGGCAATGTCCCGGTCACGCAGACCACGGCGAATGCCCTGCGCATCCGCGATCTCGCCGGCCGCGACGATATCCCCGTCCATTGCGGCGCCGAGGGCCCGCTTGTCTTTGCGCTGGAAACTGCCGAATTCGTCTGCGGCCCGGATGGGCTCGCCGGTGCCGACCTGCCCCAGCCGAGGAGCGAAGCCGCGCCCGGCCATGCCGTGCAGGCGATCATCGAGATTTGCCGCGCGGCGCCGGCGGACGGCATCACGCTCTGCCCGCTCGGCCCGCTGACCAATCTCGCGCTCGCCTTCCGGCTGGCGCCCGACATCCTGCCGAAAGTGAAGCGCATCGTGCTGATGGGCGGCGCCATCGGCCTCGGCAACATCACGCCCGCCGCTGAATTCAACACCTATGTCGATCCGCATGCCGCGGCGGTCGTCTTCGACTGCGGCCGGCCGATCGTGATGTTTGGCCTTGGCGTCACGCTGCAGGCCATCGCCAGCCATGACCAGATCGCCCGCATCGGCGCACTCGGCAACGCGGCGGGCAAGGCCGTTCACGGCATGCTGACGCGCCCGCGCCCCGGCGGGCTCGGCTCGAACGGCCACCCGATGCACGACCCCTGCGTCATCGCCTACCTGCTCTGGCCTGAGCTGTTCGACGGCCGCGGCTGCTTCGTCGCGGTCGAAACGGGCGACGGCCCCTTGCGCGGGCGCACCACGATCGACTGGAACGGCCGCCTCAAGCGCGAGCCCAACGCCCATGTCGTCGCGACCGTGAAAGCCCATGAGCTGTTCGAACGGATGATCGAACGCCTCGCCACACTGCCTTGAGAGACCAGGCCATGCCGCATTTCGTCGAAGCGCTGCAGCAGGACGCGGCGCAAGCCATCGCGCAGATGCAGGAGGCGGCTCTGCGCGCCCGCCATGCCCATGCCCGCGCCGAGCTGATGCGCCACATGCTGACCACGGCCCGCAAGGTCAAGGACAAGCCCAAGGCCGAGGCGGTCGAGACGGTGGTGCGCGAATGGATGGACGCCTGGAATCTTGGACGCGGTGACTGGCCCCATATCGCCCGCGAGATGGAGAGCTTTACCGAAGCCTTCCACGACTACGCCAACGATCCCAGCGACGAAAACGACACGCGCTTGCGGGAAACCTGCGCGGCGCTCGACACAGTCCTGGAGCAGGAAGGGACCTCGATCTCCGACCAGATGGCCTTCCGCTCGCAATGCGCCCATGGCTGGTGGGAGCAGGTCAAACCCGTCCCCGCCGACCTGCCGGGCCTCAAACCGCGCCCGTCGGTGCCGGCGCTTGAATCCGGCAAAGCATTCTGGGAAGCCGGCTGCGCCGACTTCTGCCGATAGGAGCGCCGCGCTCAGCCTTCCAGGAATTGCATCCGGTGCAGACGGGCATAGCCGCCGTCGCGCGCCAGCAACTCGTCATGGCTGCCGGTCTCGACGACCTTGCCCTCGTCCATGACCACGATCATGTCGGCCTCGCGAATGGTCGAGAGCCGGTGCGCGATGACGATGGTCGTGCGCCCCTTCATCAACGTCGCCAGCGCTTGCTGGACCAGCCGCTCGGACTCCGTGTCGAGCGCGCTCGTCGCCTCGTCGAGCAACAGGATCGGCGCGTTCTTCAGGATAGCGCGCGCGATCGCGATCCGCTGGCGCTCGCCGCCCGAAAGCTTGTGGCCGCGCTCTCCGACCGAGGCGTCGTAGCCGCCCGGCATCGCCATGATGAACTCATGCGCGGCGGCGGCCTTCGCCGCGGCAATGATTTCGTCCTGCGACGCATCCGGACGCCCGAAGGCGATGTTCGCCCGCACGCTGTCGTCGAACAGTACGACATCCTGGCTGACGACACCGATCTGCCGGCGCAGGCTGGTCAGCGTGACGCTGCGAAGATCCTGCCCGTCGATCTCGATGCGCCCCTCGCTGGGGTCGTAGAGGCGCGGCACCAGAGCGAGCAGCGTCGATTTGCCCGAGCCTGAACGGCCGACCAGCGCCATCGTCTTTCCGCCCTGCGCGACGAGATCGATGCCTTCCAGCGCGCGCTGGTCCTCGCGATAGCGGAAGCGCAACTGGCGGAAGGCGACCTCGCCGGCCGAGACCGCAAGCGGCTTCGCATCCGGCCGGTCGAGCACCCGCGGCTTCTCGTCCATCAGCGCGTAGTAGCGCTTCAGGGAGGCCCCAGCCTCCTGGACGATGGCATTGAGATTCCCCAGCGAGCGCATCGGCTGGGCCGCGAGCAGCAGTGCCGAGACATAGCCGGTGAAATCACCCACCGTCGAATTGCCGGAGGTGATGCGCACGCCGATCGCCGCAAGCACGCCCGCGACCGCGATGCCGCCGCCGACCTCGAGCAGCGGATCGAGCCGCCCGCGTGCATTGGCCGCCTTCATCTTCAGCGCCCGGATCGTCTCGAAGGCGTTGGCGGCGCGCGCCTTCAGATAGGGTTCCAGCCGGTCGGTCTTGGCGACGCGAGCACCCTGCAGGCTCTCGGTGACGAGATTGGCCATAAGCCCCGTCTGTTCCTGCTGGGAATTGGCCATGCGCCGGAGTTTGCGGCCGATCTTGCCGATCGGATAAGCGATCACCGGCGCGATCAGCAGCACGACCAGCGTCATCTGCCAGTCGATCCAGATCAGCGCACCGACCAGCGCGACCGCTGTGACCACGTCGCGGATCGCGATATTGACGATGCGCGTCAGCGCTTCCTTGACGAAGGTGAAATCGGTGGTGAAGCGCTGCGTGAGCGAGGCAGGATTCTCGCGCTGGAGCTGCGCGAGGTCCGCATCGATCAGATGGCCGTAGAGGGCCGTCTGCATGTCCGCCTCGATGCGGCTGACGACATTGTTGGTCATCACCGTCTGCGCGAGCAGCGAGAAGCCCTTGATCGCGGTGACGATCACGACCACGGTCGCAACCGCGTTGATCACGCCGATCTCGTAGCCGATCGATTTCGAGACCAGCCGTTCCATGCGCCGGACGAAGCCGGTCGATTCGGCCGTCAGCGGATCGGCGAAGGCGTCGAATGCCGCCTTGATCAGGAGCGGATAGAAGCTCGTCGTCGCCGCGATGACCACGACGAGCCCGAGAATCATCAGCATCTGCGGGAGATAGGACCTGATCTGCTCGCGCCAGACACGGGCAAAGAGCGCGAGGGTATCGTCGGTGACGCGGCCGATCTTCATGCCGGGGGCCTATCATGGCCGCCCGGCAAGCGCCACTGGCGCATGCCGGGGCGCGAAAGGGGGGCCTTGCTACGGACACGAAGCTGTCTTCCCATGGCCACAACCGACTCAGGAGACTTCATGCCGCTTTCCCCGCCGGCCCAGCCCGGCCAGAGCTTCGCCGAGATCGAAACCCCCGCCCTCGTGCTCGATCTCGACGCGTTCGAGCGCAATCTCGTCGCCATGGCGGCTTTCACTCAGGCACATGGCATCCGGCTCCGGCCACATGCCAAGTCACACAAGAGCCTGGAGATTGCGCTGCGCCAGATCGCCCATGGCGCGGTCGGACAGTGCTGCCAGAAGGTCGGTGAAGCGGAAATTCTGGTCGCAGGCGGCGTCGGCGACGTGCTGGTCACCAACGAGATCGTCGGCGCGGCCAAGCTCGATCGTCTCGCCCGGCTTGCCCGTTCGGCGAAGATCGGCCTCTGCGTCGACCATCCCGACGGCGTGCGCGAGGCGGCGGAGGCGGCAGCCCGCAACGATGTGACGCTCGATGTCTATGTCGAGATCGATGTCGGCGGCCGACGCTGCGGCGCCGCTCCCGGCGAGGCGGCCGTCCGTCTGGCCGAGGCGATCGCACGCTCGAACACCCTGCGCTTCGCCGGCATCCACGCCTATCACGGCTCGGCCCAGCATATGCGCTCGATCGACGAGCGCCGCGAGGCGATCGAACGCGCGGGACTTGCCGCACGCAACACCGTCGAGCGGCTCAAGCATCACGGCTTGCCCTGCGAGGTCGTCACCGGCGCCGGCACCGGCACCCATGAATTGGAAACCCAGTCCGGCATCTGGAACGAGATTCAGCCGGGCTCCTACATCTTCATGGACGCAGACTACGCCCGCAATCGTCAGGCCGACGGCACACCGTTCCGCAGCTTCGAGCACGCGCTCTTCGTCCTCGCCGGCGTGATGAGCAAGCCGGTGCCAGATCGCGCCATCGTCGATGCCGGCCACAAGGCCGCGGCGGTCGATTCCGGCATGCCCGTGCCCTTCCGCCGCGACGGCGTGATCTACACGAAGCCCTCGGACGAGCATGGCATCCTGACCGGCGACCCGGTGGCGGTGCCCCATCGCGGCGACCGGCTTCTGCTGATCCCCGGCCATTGCGACCCGACGGTCAACCTGCACGACTGGTATGTCTGCGTCCGTGGCCTGCACGGGCCGGACGCCCATGTCGAGGCGCTCTGGCCGGTCGCCGCGCGCGGTGCCCTGACCTGAGCCTAGCCACACCTGCCAGGCGCCGGACGGAATTCCCGCTAGAGCGGCGGCCCAGTCTCAGGGCCGCCAGCCCATCTCCTCGACCGGAGCGTTCTCGCGCTCGTCCTCGCGGCGAGCTTCCTCGACCACCGCAAAAAGCGCCCGCAGCGCCGCGTCGACGCCTTCGCCCGAGGCGGCCGAGAGGATGATCGGCATGCGCTTGGCCGCCCGCTTCAACCGGGCTACCTGCTCCTTGAGCACTTCCGGCGTCAGCGCATCGACCTTGGAGAGCGCGACGATCTCCGGCTTCTCGGCCAGCCCCTCGCCATAGGCCTCCAGTTCCTCGCGCACGGTCTTGTAGGCCTTGCCGGCATGCTCGCTGGTGCCCTCGACCAGATGCAGCAGCACGCGGCAGCGCTCGATATGGCCGAGGAAGCGATCACCGAGGCCATGGCCCTCATGCGCGCCCTCGATCAGGCCGGGAATATCGGCCAGCACCATCTCGCGCCCATCCACGCGCACGACGCCGAGACCGGGATGCAGCGTGGTGAACGGATAATCGGCGATCTTCGGCTTCGCCGCCGTGACTGTGGCAAGGAAGGTCGACTTGCCGGCATTGGGTAACCCGACGAGGCCGGCATCGGCGATCAGCTTCAGGCGCAGCCAGACCCAGCGCTCCTCGCCCGGGAGGCCCGGATTGGCATGGCGCGGCGCCTGATTGGTCGCCGTCTTGAAATAGGCGTTGCCGAAGCCGCCATTGCCACCCTTGCACAGCACGAAACGCTGGCCGGGCTCGGTCAGGTCGGCGACCTTGGTCTCGCCGTCCTCGTCGAGGATTTCGGTGCCCGGCGGCACCTTCAGCACGATCGCCGGCGAATTCGCGCCATGGCGATCCTTGCCCATGCCGTGCTCGCCGGTCTTGGCCTTGAAATGCTGCTGGAAGCGGAAATCGATCAGCGTGTTCAGGCCCTGCACGCATTCGACGACGATATCGCCGCCGCGCCCGCCGTCGCCGCCATTGGGGCCGCCGAACTCGATGAACTTTTCGCGGCGGAAGGAGACGCAGCCGGCGCCACCGTCACCCGCCTTCACATAGATCTTGGCCTGGTCGAGGAATTTCATGGCTTCTCACTAGTGATCGCGAGGCCGAAGGGCAATGGACCGGATCACGCCGCCTGCCGGAAAGCGCTCATTTCCTCGCGTAGCGAGTCGGCGAAGCGCTGCGCCGCCAACCCCGGCCGCGGCGCCATGATCAGCCCGACCGTCAGTTCGAACAGCGGCGGCAGCCCCTCGGCCGCGCCGAGACGGCGCAGCGAGGGCGGCACGGCGCTCTCGGTGATCGCGGTGACGCAGAAGCCGCCCTCCACCGCCGAGAGCACGCCGGAGGTATGCGAACAGGAGAAGACCAGCCGATAGGCCCGGCCGGTGCTATTCAGCGCGCCCAGGATGCGCGAGCGTGCCCGGCAGCCCTCGGAGAACAGGGCGAGCGGCAGCGTCTCCTGCAATTCCGGACGGTGGCCGCGCGCCGCAACCCAGATCATCGGTTCGCGCCGGAGCACCTCGCCCATCGGCCGGCTTGGGTCCTGCGAGACCACGGCGAGGTCGAGGTCGCCCGCCTTCAGTGCCGGCTCGATCCGCTTCGAGAGATCGCAATGCACCTCCAACTCGACCTTGGGATGCTCGACCGCGAAGCGCGCGATCAAGGGCCTGAGATAGGCATCCATATAGTCGTCGGGCACGCCGATGCGCAGGCGGCCCGAGGGCGACTCGCCAGCGAGATCGGCCAGGGCCTCGCGCTCGACCGCCAGCAGGCGCCGCGCATGGGCGATCAGGCGTTCGCCCGCATCGGTTGGCGTGACGCCCCGGCGCGAGCGCTCCAGCAGCTTGTGGCCGAGCTGGCTCTCCAGATCCTGGATCCGCACCGAGATCGCCGATTGCGTCCGGCCGAGCCGGGCGCTCGCCGCGGTGAAGCCGCCGGTCTCCGCCACGGCTACCAGCATGCCGAGCGCGGCGAGGTCGAAATGAGCGGTCATGACGTGCCTCCTTGGAACGGGTGCGATCGATCGGTTTTAAGAATGGTTAAATCAGAATAATCCGTTTTTCCGATTGAAGGAAGCGGCCTATATCGTCGCATGAACGAAGCCGAGCAGACCGCGCCGTCGCGGCCGAAGCTGGTTTCACCTTTTATCAGAAGACACCATGTCCGCCCCCGCCATTCCCGTCCGGCCTGCATCGCCCGCGCTGGCGATGTTCATCGCGCTGCTCACCGGCGCCACCTGCATCGGCTTTTCCGGCATCTTCGTACGCCTTGCCGATGTCGGACCGGCCGCCGCAGGCTTCTGGCGCATGCTCTTCGCCGTGCCGGTCCTGATCGCCTGGACGGCGCTGGAGCAGCGCAAGCCGGCTGCCGGAACGATCGGAAGCGGTGCCTTCATCGCGGTCGCGCTGGCCGGCCTCACCTTCGGCATCGACGTCACGCTCTACAATGCTGCGCTCGGCCACACGACGATCGCAAACGCCTCGCTGCTCGGCAATCTCTCGCCGGTCGGCGTCGTGCTCGGCGGCTGGCTTCTGCTCGGCGACAAGCCCTCGCGGCGCATTCTCGGTGCACTGATGCTGGCGGTCGCCGGCGCGATCCTGCTGGTGCTGCCGAAATTCATTGGTGCCGGGCAGGTCACCGGCAATCTCTTCGGCGACGGGCTCGCCTTCGGCGCTGCCCTGTCCTACGCCGCCTATATCCTGGCGGTGCGCCGCGCCCGTGATCGGTCCGGCGCCGGCTATGTCAGCCTCGTCTCCAGCGTGATCTGCGCCGTGTTCTGCCTTACCGCCGCGCTGATGCTCGGCGAGCAGATCGTCCCGATGAGCCTGCAGGGCTGGCTTGCGGTCGCAGCACTCGGCCTCGTCTCGCATGCGCTCGGCCAGGGCTTGATCACGCTCTCGCTCGGCAGCTATGGCGCCGGCGCCGCCTCGCTCGTCATGGTCTGGCCCGCTCTGGTCAGCGTGCTCGCCGCCTGGGCGATCTTCGTCGAGCAGCCGACCCCGGGCCAGGCCTTCGGCGGCGTCGCCATTCTCGCCGCCGTGCTGCTGGTCCGGCGCGGCTGAACCCGCGCCCTCAGGCCGCAGCCTTGACGCCGTAATGCAGGATCACGGTGCCGTTCTTCAAAGGACGGGCCGTGATCAGCGCATAATGACGCTTCTCCGCATTCGGCTTGAACAGGGGCGTGCCTTGCCCGATGGTGACCGGCGCGACCGCGATCATAACCTCGTCGACGAGACCAGCCGCCAAAAGCGACTCCGTCAATTCGGCGCTGCCGAAGACATAGATGTCTTTGCCAGGTTCGGCTTTCCGGCGCGCGATCTCGCCGGTGATATCCGCTGTCACCGTCGTGTTGTTCCAGTCGGAGCCGGTCAGCTTACGTGACGCCACGAGCTTCGGCAGGGCGTTCATGAAGTTCTTGACCTCGCCCTCTCCCTCGTCCGCATTCGTCGTCCAGTAGGCCTTCATCCCCTCATAGGTGACACGCCCGAAGACCAGCAGACCGGCCTTGCGGCCGAAATCGCTGCTCAGCTCGGAGAGCTCGTCGCCCCAGGCATCGCCGTGGAAGCCGAGATCCCACTTCTCCTTGCCTTCGAAGAACCCTTCCAGCGTCATCAGATTCCAGACGATCACCTTGGCCATCGCATCCTCCCACTGTGCCCGATTAAAACCAGTTTTAATTTGCAATCAGTTGATGGATAGCGAAACCGATCCTATATTGCAAGCGGTTCTGGAGATGAGCATGCGCGAGACCGGCCGTTCAGGCTGTCCGATCAATCTGACGCTGGAAATCCTGGGCGATCGCTGGAGCCTGATCGTGCTCCGCGACATCATGTTCGGCAACCGCCGACACTTCCGCGAATTGCTGGCGAAATCGGACGAAGGCATCGCCTCGAACATTCTGGCCGATCGCCTGAAGCGCCTCGTCGAGAAAGGCCTGCTCTCGCGCCGCGACGACGCTACGCACAAGCAGAAGGCGATCTATAGTCTGACCGAGATGGGCATCGCGCTGGTCCCCGTCTTCGCCGCGATGGGCGAATGGGGCCGCCACTTCCTGCCGGTAACCGAGGAACTCTCGATCCGCGCCGAACTGCTCAGCGAAGGCGGCCCGGCGCTCTGGGAGCGCTTCATGCAGGAGTTGAGGCACCTCCATCTCGACGCGCCCAAGCCTGAGCAGTCGGTGCTCGGCGAACTGACGCAGGCCTATCGGGACGCGCTAGCGCGCCGGCAGGCCCTGGCAGGCTGAGGCCCGCGCCAACTTATCCCCGCATGCCGTGGCGGCATCACACTAGGGCTCCCGTCCAGGAGCCCCTCATGCCGATCCTCCATCGTCCTCACGCGGATCGCGAGCTGCGCGTCGCCCAGCTTCGCCTGCTGCGGCTGCGCGCCGAACTTTGCCTGATCAGGCGCGATCATCTCCACCGCAAATACAACCCGAGCCAACCCCGCGTCCCGTCCGGCAATGCCGGCGGCGGACAATGGACCAGCGGTGCCGGCGGGGGCGGAGGCGGAGGCTTCGGTGGCGGCGCAGGCGAAGGAGATCTCCTTTCTCCCGATGGCAGCTCGCTCGATGCCGATACCGGCTGGTCCTCGCTCGGCGAGGGCTGGAACGAGGATGGCTCCATCTTCGAGCAGACCGTCACGGACGGCGAGGGCACGACGATCCAGTCGGAATGCGCTGCCTCGCGCGCCGCCGGCTTCGACGAACGTCAGACCGTCATCCAGCCCGATGGCAACAAGACCAGCTTCGAAACGACGGGTCATACACAGACGATCCGCAACGGCGGTTCCGACGGAGAGGTCGTTAGCAGGGCGGCTGGACACCTGAGGGGCCGGAGCCAACTGCCGAGATCGTCGAAGCAAGATGGGGGCGCAACCGAGGATCGGGCAGTTCATGGTCGCAGGCGGCCGGCAGCCTTTTCAATTGGTTCAACACCTTGGGAGATGTGACCGGTCTTCAGACCGTTCTCGGCTTTCGCGCCAACGACTATGCGCCTGGGCAAGCAGGCTCGTTCGATGTTTCTTGGGTCGGTAAAGTCGATCGTGCCGAAGTCGAGCGAGCTTGCCCCTACCTCCCCAAAATTCACGAAATGCTGGATGATGCGGCCCGAGAAGCCGGACCGCCGAGCAATTACGCGACGATGCAGAAATATGGCACGGAAGTTCATCTTCGGCTCAAGCGGAGCGTCGATGCATGGAACAACCCTGACGTCGTCGCAGAAAGGTCCTACTTCAAAGAACGGCGAGAGATGGGTGAACAAGCCTATGGAACAGCCGGAACCGCCAGATTCGATGTGTTCGAAAAGGTATCTGACGGCACTCGCTGCCTTTACGACATCAAAACGGGGCGCGAGCTCTCGCGATCGCAATCGGACATCATCGCAGACGCAGCCATGCGCATCCGGGGAATTGTGACGAGGCTTCTCGTGATTGAGTTGAGGCCCAGACAGTGACGACGCAGCGACAGATCGAAAGGCTCCTTAGTCCCTATCGGCAGCGCAGAGACCTCATGATCCGCGGGCATGAGGTTTATCTCGTGCCCATCCATCATGTCGTCCGCGGCTTCAGCATTTATCGGACGGGTGAAGCCGATCGTTTCGACATCGCGTTGTTTGTCGGCCTGAGCTTTGACCCTGCGTTGGAGTCGCCACGCGCGGTGTCCCAGGTCTTCAGATACGAGAACTGGCTAGCCCGCTGGACAGAGCCGAATCTTCAGCGGCGTTTCGAACGCATTATCCAAGAATACGCCTTGCCGTCACTGAGGCCCTTGAACTTAGGAACTTTTACCCGCGAGCCGGCCCCTCTTCGACGAGGGCCTGAACTACCGCTCGAAGATGCGTTCGGGCTCGTGCATATGAAGGCCTTGCTCCATACCGCTGAGGGTGATTTTAAAGCTGCGGCCGCAAGCCTTGAAATTCTGACTGAAATCCCGCGCGGTCACCGCGTGATGGAACCGGTCCTGAGTGCCCTTCTGGACCATCTCCAGCCGCTGATCTTGGCCAATGACCGCATCGCAGTGGCTGCTATGCTGCATACTTGGGAAGCGGGCTCGATAGCGCGTTGGGAATTGTCCGCGCATCACGAACGCACGCCCTTCCCGCTCGAACTCCAGCCCTGACGCCTCACTCCGCCGCCATGCGCGGCGGAGTCGGCTTCGACATCGCTTCCGCCGTCACGATCGCGGGTGTCGCATGCTCCTCGATCGGCTCCCACTGGCTTTCGTCCTCGGCCTTGCCGAAGAAGCGGCCGAAGATCCAGCCGGTCGCCCGCGAGAGATCGTCCATCACCATGTAGAAGGACGGCACGAAGACCAGCGAGAGCACGGTCGAGACGATCAGGCCGCCGATCACCGCGATCGCCATCGGCGCACGGAACTCGCCGCCGTCGCCGACACCATAGGCCGAGGGCAGCATGCCCGCCGCCATCGCGATCGTGGTCATCAGGATCGGCCGTGCCCGCTTGCGACCGGCCTCGATCAGCGCCGTGAAACGGTCCTTGCCACGCCCGACTTCTTCGACCGCGAAATCGACCAGCATGATCGCGTTCTTGGTGACGATGCCCATCAGCATCAGCAGGCCGATATAGACCGGCATCGAGACGGCGTTGTTGGTCGCGAGCAGCGCGATCACCACGCCGCCGAAGGAGAGCGGCAGCGAGAGCAGGATCGTGATCGGCTGGAAAACCGAGCCGAACAGCAGGATCAGCACCGCCAGCACCAGCATCAGGCCGGTCGTCATCGCGGTGACGAAGCCCTGCACGACCTCGCCCTGGATCTCGGCATCGCCGGTCGCGGCGATCCAGACGCCCGGAGGCAGGCCGACCTCCTTGACGATCTCCTGGAACGTGTCGTGCGCGGTGCCAAGCTCGAAGCCGCGCTTCAGGTCGGCGCCGATCTGGGCGCGGCGGACGCGGTCATAGCGGTCGATCGAGCTCGGCCCTTCGCCGAAGCCGATATCGGCCACCGCCGTCATCGGGATCGAGACGCCGGTCGCATTGGTCACGCGCAAGGCCGCGATATTGCGCATGTCGGTGCGGGCGGCCTCGTCGAGCTGGACGCGGATCGGCACCAGCCGGTCGCCCGCGTTGAACTTGGCGAGGTTCGGCCCGACATCGCCGATCGTGGCGACGCGCACGGCTTCCGAGATCGCCTCGGGCGTGACGCCGAGATTGGCGGCCTCCTCCAGCTTCGGCGTGACCCGCAATTCCGGCCGGCTCAGCGAGCCCGCCGTCGCGACGTTGAGATAGCCGTCGACCTGGCGCATCCGCGCCTCGATCTTGGCGACGGCTGCATCCAACGCCTCGCCATCCTTGGACAGGATCGAGAACGCCATCTCGCGCTCGCCGCGCTCGTTGACATACCAGGCGCGCACGTCCGGCACGCTGGCGAGCTTCTCGGCGATGGTGACCTTCAGCTCCTTCTGCTTGATGTCGCGCTCGGCCTTGGGCTTGAGCAGGATGAAGACCGCGGCACGGCGCACCTCGCGCTGGCCGGTCGGCGATGCCCCACCGAGCACGAAAACATCGCGCACCTCGGGGATCGTCTTCAGCACGTCGACGAGCTTGTCGGTGGTGACGCGGGTATCCTCCAGCGTCGAGCCTGGCGGCAATTCCACGCTAGCCACGACGCGCGAGGTGTCTTCGTCCGGGATGAAGCCGGTCGGCAGCATCTGCGTCGCCTGGATCGAGCCGACCAGGAACATGAATCCGACGACGAGCGTCGCATAGGCCGTGTTGAACGGCATCGTCCGCCAACGGCCTGTGCCGTCGAAGCGCGGGAAGAACGGCATGTGCCGCTTCTTCAGCGTCGTTTTCAGGAGGCCGACATAGGCGCCCATGACGAACCCGTCCTTGGGGTCGGCATGGTGGACCGGCCGCATCAGATAGGCCGCCATCATCGGCGTGATCAGGCGCGCGACGAGCAACGAGAACAGCACGGCGACCGCGACGGTGAGGCCGAACTGTCGGAAATACTGGCCGGCGACGCCGCCCATGAAGGAGACCGGCGCGAAGATCGCGACGATGGTCAGCGTGATCGCGATGACCGCGAGCCCGATCTCGTCGGCCGCCTCCATCGCGGCGCGATAGGGCGATTTGCCCATCTTCATGTGCCGGACGATGTTCTCGATCTCGACGATGGCGTCATCGACCAGGATACCGGTCACCAGCGTGATGCCGAGCAGGCTGACGAGATTGAGCGAGAAGCCCATCAGCTCCATCGCCCAGAAGGTGGGAATGGCCGAGAGCGGCAGGGCGATCGCCGTGATCAGCGTCGCCCGCCAGTTACGCAGGAACAGGAAGACGACAATGACGGCGAGCGCAGCGCCCTCCAGCAGCGTCTCCATCGCCGCCTTGTAGTTGCCGTGGGTATAGGCAACGGCATCGTCGATCGGCGTGATCTTGATGTCCGGGAAGCGCTTGTTCAGCTCGGCGACGCGCTGCGACACGACATCCTTGACCGAGAGCTCGCTCGAGCCCTTCGAGCGAAACACCGCGAAGGTCACGACCGGGCTCTTGTTGAGGCGGCCGAAGGCGCGCGGCTCGGAATTCGAATCCTCGACGCGGCCGAGCTCCTTCAGGCGTACCTCGCGCCCGCCCGACAGCGTGATCTTGGTCTCCGCGAGATCGGCGACCGTGCGCGCACCCGCGAGCGTGCGGATCGCCTGCTCCTGCCCGCCGACCTCGCCGCGCCCGCCGGCGAGGTCGACATTGGTCGCGCGGATCTGGCGGTTGACCTCGCCCGCTGTGATGCCGAGCGCGAGCAAGCGATCGGGGTCCAGCGAGATGCGGATCTCGCGATCGACACCGCCATAGCGCTCGACCCGGCCAACGCCCTTCAACCCCTGCAATTCGCGCGCGACGACGTCGTCGACATGCCAGGAGAGCTGTTCGAGCGTCATGCCGGCCGAGGCCGCGCCATAGGTCAGGATCGACTGGCCCTCGACATCGATGCGCTGGATGATCGGCTCGTCGATCGTGCGCGGCAGGTCGGCGCGGATCTTGGCGATCGCGTCCTTGACGTCGTTGACGGCCCGGTCGGTGTTGGTTTCGAGCCGGAACTCGATCAGCGTCAGCGACTGGCCGTCGGTCAGTGTCGAGGTGACGTGCTTCACGCCGGTGATGTTCGCGACCGTGTCCTCGACACGCTTGCTGACCTGGCTCTCGAGCTCGGCCGGCGCCGCGCCGGACTGCGTCACGGTGACCGAGACCAGCGGAATGTCGATATTCGGGAAGCGCGTCACCGGCAGCTTCGAAAAGGCCAGCAGCCCAAGGACGCAGAGCACGACGAAGAGCAGGATGGCCGGAACCGGCTTCCGGATCGACCAGGCGGAGAAATTGACGTTCATCGCGGCCGCCCGTCAGTTCGTCGGGACGGGCGTGACGAGGTCGCCGTCGCGCACGAAGGTGCCGGCGCGGGCTACCACGGTCTCGCCATCGCTGATGCCGCTCACGATCTCGGCGCGGCCATCGCCCAGGAGCCCAAGCGTGACCGGCCTGGTCGTGACCTTGCCGTCCTTCACCGACTGAACCGTCGCGCCCGAGCGGTTATAGGTGATCGCGGAAAGCGGCAACGTGACAGCGCGCTTGCGGCCGGTCTCGATGACCCCGCGTGCGAAGGAGCCGATCGCGACCGGCGGATTGCCGTCGAGCGCGACGAGCACGCGGCCGAGCCGCGACGCCTTGTCGACCTCCGGCATGATCAGGCGGATGCTACCCGCCAGGGCTTCCTTGGCACCGGCCGGCGTAACCGCGACGCTCTGGCCGAGCTTGAGCCGGGGCAGTTCGACCTCGGCGACCTGCGCCTCCAGCTCGACCGCACCATCGGCGATGATCCGGAACAGCGGGTCGCTCTGCGGCAGCATGCTCGCCATCGCGCCGAGCCGGGCCGTACGGCGGCTGATCGTGCCGGCGCGCGGTGCCTTGATCTCGGTGCGCGCCAGCTTGACAGTGATGTCCTTGCCCTGCGCCTGAGCGAGCGCGAGATCGGCGCTGGCCATCGCCAGCGCCTGCCGGGCCGAGTTGGCGCGCGCCTGCCCGGAGCGCGCTGCGGCGGCACGCTGGTCGAACATCTCGACACTGGCATTGCCGCTGTCGCGCAACGCCTTGGTGCGATCGAAAGCATTATTGGCCTGGACAAGATTGGCGTCGGCCTCGGCGATCTGGGCCTTGGCCTGGGCGACGAGCGCCTCGGCGCGGGCGATCTGGGCGTCGTTCTGCGCCTTCTGGACATCGAGCGTCGTGCGGTTCAGCCGGGCGAGCACCTGCCCCTGAGCGACCTTGTCACCCTCCTGCGCCAGCAATTCGACGATCGAAAGGCCGTCGACTTCCGGCGCGACCAGGACTTCGTCGCGCGCGACGATGGAGCCGGAGACGACCACGCTCTGGACGATCTCGGTGGTCTGAGCCTGCGTCACCGTGACGGAAGGACCGGCTGCCGCGGACGCTGCCGGCTGCTTGGCGGTCTCGGCCCACGCCGGAAGGGGGGCGGCCAGCAGGCTAAGCGCGATCATCGCGGAGAGCGGAACGATCGAACGAAGAGGCATCGGAAAGGATCCTGTTGCGGCCGTCGGGCCGGACGGAAACGGGAAAAGCCTGGCGGAAGCAGAGATCACGGCTGCGTCTCCGTTTCGGGCAGGAGCATGGTCTGCGCGAGCTGGCGCATGCTGGTGAAAAGCGTGTCGGCAGCGGTGATGATGTCGAAATTCGGGTCCATCGCGCGCCGGCAGAAGAAGCCGTCCGCCATCATCGAAATCGCCATCAGGAAGCGGCCTTCGTCGAGCCGCGGCGGCAATTCACCGTTCGACTTGGCCTCGCGGATCGCCGCCGCGAGCCCTTCGATCACGGTGCCCTCGATATCCGCGCACATCCGCGCCATGCCCGGATTGCGCGCGGCCTCGGCCCAGATCTGCAGCGCGATCACCGCCTTCTCACGCGGCTGTTGCACGAGATGCTTGCGGCCGAGTGCCTCGAGCTGGTCGAGCAGCGAGCCGTTCTTCGGGCAGAGCTTGCCGAAATCCTCCGCGATCAGGCTGCGGTCGCGCTCGGTCATGCCCTCGATGATCGCGTCCTTGGAGCTGAAATAGCGATAGAGATTGCCCGGGCTCATGCTCGCCTCGGCCGCGACATCCTGCATCGTCGCGGCATGGAAGCCCGCGCGCGCGAAGACGCGCTCGGCCGCATCGAGAATACGGATATGGCGCTCCGACAGGGCGGATTCGGACAGCGACGCGGGAACCACAGGTGGCATCGGAACTCGATACGAATGAGAATGAACGTTCATTCTCATCTCAGAAATGACCGGTGACGTCAAGTTGTGCGCCCCTCGCGGTCGTTGCTGTGGCGATAGGCAACCTGAAGATTGCGGGACCATTGCCGCATTCCGGCGCATAAATTGCTTGCTTCGTTCCGTCTGGAACCGCATGCTCGGGAGCGATCTGGCATGGCTTCGCGCACCGTCCCTCTTCGACGTTCCGCGCGAGCGACCTTGAAGTCCGCGATGAACGACCACGCCTTACCCTTGCGTCCGGCTCGCCGCACCCGCTCCCCCCTTACCGCCCGCAAGCCTGGGCCCGCGCCCAAGCCGGTGCTGGTCGTGCTGCATCAGGAGCATTCGACACCCGGCCGCGTCGGCCGCCTGCTGCAGGCGCGCGGCCATACGCTCGACATCCGCAAGCCGCGCTTCGGCGATCCTCTGCCAGCGACGATGCGCGAGCATGCCGGTGCCGTGATCTTCGGCGGCCCGATGGGCGCCAACGATCCCGAGGATTTCGTCAAGGCCGAGATCGACTGGATCGGCACGTGCCTGAAGGAGGACGCCGCCTTCCTCGGCATCTGCCTCGGCGCGCAGATGCTGGCGAAGCATATGGGCGCGCGCGTCTATACCCATGGCGAAGGCCGCGCCGAGGTCGGCTATTATCCGCTCGCGATCACGGAAAGCGGCCATTCCCACGCCGCGACGGCTGGCTTCAGTTGGCCCGGCACGGTCTATCAGTGGCACCGCGACGGCTTCGATTGTCCGACCGGGGCGGAATGCCTTGCCACCGGCGGCGATTTCCCGGTCCAGGCCATTCGCACTGGCTCGAAGGCCTATGGCATCCAGTTCCATCCGGAGGTGACGCCGGCGATGATGTATCGCTGGTCGGTGCGCGGCTACGAGCGCACGCTGATGCCCGGCGCCCAGCTCGGCCATACCCATATTCCCGGCTGGTTCCAGCACGACCCGGCAATCCGGCTCTGGCTCGACGCCTTCCTCGACCATTGGCTGAAGGAGCCGGCCGAAGCCGGAACGACATCGCCTTGACCCGTACAGCTCTCGTTCTCGGCGCCGGCATGGTCGGCGTCTCCTGCGCGCTCGCGCTCCAGAAGCGCGGCATCGCCGTCACGCTGATCGATCGCAAGGAGCCGGGCCGCGAAACCTCCTACGGCAATGCCGGCGTGCTCGCGGCCTCCTCGATCCTGCCGCTGAACAACCCCTCGCTCTACGCCAAGATCACGAGCTATCTCGGCAACCACCATCCCGCGCTCAACCTGAGCTGGGCTCGCGCTTTCAGCCGGCCGGGCTGGCTGCTGCGCTTCCTCTGGGAAGCCCGGCCCTCGCAGGGCCCAGCCCGCATCGCCGCCTTGCAGGCGCTGACCGCGAGCACGGTCGACCGCCACCGCGCCCTGATGGCCGAGGCCGGCGTCTCGCATCGCCTGCGCGAGACCGGCACGCTCAAGCTCTGGCGCACACAAGCCGGCCATGGCGCCGCGCGGGCCGAGCATGATCTCCTGAAGCGCCACGGCATCGAGTCGCAAATTCTAGACCGGCAGGGCATTTCCGGTCTCGAGCCGAGCCTGAATCCGATTTTCCCGGCCGGATTGCTGATCCCCTGCGTCGGCTCGGTCGATTCCCCCGGCGCCGTTACCGAAGCCTATGCGGCGCTCTTCGCCGAGCGCGGCGGCCGGATCGAGCAGGCCGCGATCACCGGCCTCGCCCGCACCGGCAAGGGCTGGCGCGCGAGCACCGCCGCAGGCAGCTTCGAGGCCGATCTTGCGGTCGTTGCGCTCGGTCCCTGGAGCGGCGACCTGCTGAAGCCGCTCGGAATCGATCCCTGGCTCGATGTCGAGCGCGGCTATCACCGCCATCTCAAGCCGGCAGCCGGCACCGGCCTGTCGCGTCCGCTCTACGACGTCGACGGCGCCTATTACCTGGCGCCGATGGAGCAGGGTTTTCGCGTCACCAGCGGCGTCGACCTCTCCTTCCGCGACGCGGCCGATGACCACCGGCAGATCGACAGCGCGACGGCGTCGGCCCGCGAGGCCTTTCCGCTCGAAGAGGTCGTCGGGGAAACCTGGCGCGGCGCACGCCCGACCTTGCCGGATTCCCTGCCGATGATCGGCGAGGCGCCCCTCAATCCCGGCCTCTGGCTCGCCTTCGGCAACCAGCATATCGGCTTCTCGACCGGCCCGATCACCGGCGAGATCATCGCCGCCATGGTCTGCGGCGAGAAGCCGCCGATCGACCCGACGCCGTTCCGGCCGGAGCGCTATATCCGCTGAAGCTGTCTTCCTGCACGCGCTGCGGCACGCCAGTGCTGCTGCGCAGATGCGGGACCGTTTTCAGGAAAAGGCGCCCCTTCAACAAAAAAGCGCGCCCTCAAACGAGAACGCGCCCTTGGCGGAAAACGGTCCCGTGTCTGCGCAGCGGCATTCACATGCCGCAGCGCGCACGGGATGACGCGCGCCATCAAACCTGGCGGGCGACCATCATCTTCTTCACTTCCGCGATCGCCTTGGCCGGGTTCAGGCCCTTCGGGCAGGCATTCGCGCAGTTCATGATGGTGTGGCAGCGATAGAGCCGGAAGGGGTCTTCCAGATTGTCCAGACGCTCGCCCGTCGCCTCGTCGCGGCTATCGATCAGCCAGCGATAGGCCTGCAGCAGCGCGGCCGGGCCGAGATAGCGGTCGCCGTTCCACCAGTAGCTCGGGCAGGACGTCGAGCAGCAGGCGCAGAGGATGCACTCGTAGAGCCCGTCGAGCTTCTCGCGGTCGTCCTTGGCCTGGCGCCACTCCTTCTCGGGGGCCGGTGTCGTCGTCTTCAGCCAGGGCTCGATCGAGGCGTGCTGGGCGTAGAAGCGCGTCAGGTCAGGCACGAGGTCCTTGACCACGGGCATGTGCGGCAGCGGATAGATCGCAACCTTGCCCTTGGCGCCGCACTCGTCGATGCCGGTGGTGCAGGCCAGCCCGTTCTTGCCGTCCATGTTCATGGCGCAGGAGCCGCAGATGCCTTCGCGGCAGGAACGGCGGAAGGTCAGCGTCGGATCGACCTTGTTCTTGATCCAGATCAGCGCATCGAGAACCATCGGCCCGCAATCGTCGCGATCGACATAATAGGTGTCGGTGCGCGGATTTTCGGTATCGTCCGGGCTCCAGCGATAGACCTTGAACTCGGTCAGCTTCTTGGCACCGGCCGGCTTCGGCCAGGCCTTGCCCTCGACGAGGCGGGAGTTCTTCGGGAGATTGAATTCAGCCATCGGAGTCCCTCAGTACACCCGTGCCTTGGGCTTGATGTACTCGATGTCGTTGGACATCGTGTAAGTGTGCACCGGCCGGTCATCGAGCGTGATCGTGCGCTTCTCGTCGTCGATCCAGGCGAGCGTGTGCTTCATCCAGTCCTTGTCGTCGCGGTTCGGATAGTCCTCGCGGGCGTGCGCACCGCGGCTTTCCGGACGGTTCAGCGCCGAGTCCATGGTGACGACCGCCTGGGTGATCAGGTTGTCGAATTCCAGCGTCTCGATCAGGTCGGAATTCCAGATCAGCGAGCGGTCCTTGGTTCCAACATCGGCGATGCCGTTCCAGACCTCGTGGATGAGCTTGTGACCCTCTTCCAGCGTGGCGCCCTCGCGATAGACGGCGCAGTTGTTCTGCATCGTCCGCTGCATCCGGTCGCGCAGCACCGCGGTCGGCGTGCCGCCCGCAGCGTTGCGATACTTGTCGAGGCGGGTGAGCGCGAGGTCCGAGGAACCCTTCGGCAGCTCGGGCTGCTTCTCGCCCGCCGTCACCGTGTCGGCGCAGCGCAGCCCGGCCGCGCGGCCGAAGACCACGAGGTCGATCAGCGAGTTGGAGCCGAGTCGGTTAGCGCCGTGGACGGAGACGCAGGCCGCCTCGCCGATCGCCATCAGGCCGGGCACCACCGTGTCCGGATCGCCGCCGACCTTCGTCAGCACTTCCCCGTGATAGTTCGTGGGGATGCCGCCCATGTTGTAGTGCACAGTCGGCAGGACCGGGATCGGCTCGCGGGTCACGTCGACGCCGGCGAAGATCTTGGCGCTTTCCGAGATGCCCGGCAGGCGCTCGTGCAGGATCTTCGGGTCGAGATGATCCAGATGCAGGTAGATGTGGTCCTTGTCCTTGCCGACGCCACGGCCGGCCCGGATCTCCATCGTCATCGAGCGCGAGACGACGTCGCGCGAGGCGAGGTCCTTGGCCGAAGGGGCATAGCGCTCCATGAAGCGCTCGCCCTCGGAATTGGTGAGGTAGCCGCCCTCGCCGCGCGCGCCTTCGGTGATCAGGCAGCCCGAGCCGTAGATGCCGGTCGGGTGGAACTGCACGAACTCCATGTCCTGCATCGGCAGGCCGGCGCGCAGCACCATGCCGCCGCCGTCGCCGGTGCAGGTATGGGCCGAGGTCGCGGAGAAATAGGCGCGGCCATAGCCGCCGGTCGCCAGGATGGTTTGCTGCGAACGGAAGCGGTGCAGTGTGCCGTCATCGAGTTTGAGCGCGATCACGCCGCGGCAATGGCCATCCTCGTCCATGATCAGGTCGATGGCGAAGTATTCGATGAAGAACTCGGTATTGTAGCGCAGCGCCTGGCCGTAGAGCGTGTGCAGCATGGCGTGGCCGGTGCGGTCGGCCGCGGCGCAGGTGCGCTGGGCCGGCGGGCCCTCGCCGAATTCGGTGGTCATGCCGCCGAAGGGACGCTGGTAGATGCGGCCGTCCTCGGTGCGCGAGAAAGGCACGCCCCAGTGCTCGAGCTCGTAGACGGCGGCCGGTGCGTTGCGCACGAGATATTCGATGGCGTCCTGGTCGCCGAGCCAGTCCGACCCCTTCACGGTGTCGTACATGTGCCACTGCCAGGTGTCCTTGCCCATGTTGCCGAGCGAGGCGGCGACGCCGCCCTGGGCCGCGACGGTGTGCGAGCGGGTCGGGAACACCTTGGTGATGCAGGCGGTGCGCAGGCCCGCCTGCGAGCAGCCGACGGTCGCGCGAAGCCCGGCGCCGCCGGCGCCGACGACGACGACGTCGAAGGTGTGGTCGGTGATGGGATAGGCGGTGCCGGTATAGGCCGGGACCGGACGGGACTTTGTGATCGCCATCGGATCAGCCTCCAAAAGACAGCTTCAGCACCGCGTAGACGCTGGCGGCACCAACGGCGATGGCGAAGAAGGTGTTGGCCATGACGGCGAGGACCTTGGCTCCCTCGCCATGGATGTAGTCCTCGATGATGACCTGCATGCCCAGCCGCATATGGATGCAGGCCGAGAGGATGAAGAGCAACATCAGGATCGCGACGCAGGGGTTCGACAGCAGCGCGACCGCGGCCGGATAGGGCCGGCCGACCAGCGCGATGACGACGCCGATGAAGATCACCGTCAGGATGAGGTTCGAGACGGCGGTGACGCGCTGCAGCCAGAAATGGCCGGTGCCGGACTTGGCGGAACCGAGGCCGCGGACGCGGCCGAGCGGGGTGCGCATCGAGGAATTGGACAGCATGGCGCAGCTCCTCAGCGCAGGACCAGGGCGACGATCCAGACCAGGACCGTCAGGCTCACCGAGGCGACGAGCGTGAACTTCGCCATGTTCATTCGGGTCTCGGAGTCATAGCCCTTGCCCATGTCCCAGACGAAATGCCTCAAGCCCCCGCACATGTGGTGGATCAGCGAGAAGCTGTAGAGGAAGAGTACGAGCCGGCCGAGGAAGGAGCCGGCGATCGCCTGCGCCGTATCAAAGGCGGCGGGGCCGGACGCGGCCGCGACCAGCCAGGCGGCGATCAGCACCGTGCCGATATAGAGCCCCGTGCCGGTGACGCGGTGGGCGACGGACATCGCCATCGTCCAGGACCACCGATAGATCTGCAGGTGGGGCGAAAGCGGGCGAGCTGCGGGCTTGACCTCGGCCAATATCGTTCTCCGATCAAGCGGTCCCTCGACAAGGACGGACCCATTTGGGATCATTCTAGAGTGACTGGTTGTCTAACGAAACCGTTCCGGCGCTGCAATGCGGCATCGGCAGAACAAAGTTACAGATTCTGAAAATCGTCATTTTGTTACGAAAACGTTAGCGCGGCAGCACTGCCCAATAGTCGAAATCTAGGATCACGCTCGGATCGTACTGGTCACCCGCCTTCAGCGGGTAGTCACCACAGGGCCGGTTCTTGGTCGCGACCAGCCGGAGTCGGAGCGCGCCGATATCGCTGCGCCCCGGAATCTCGGCGCTGCCCAGAACTTCGCTCCAGGCATAGACCGTGTCGCCGGCGAAGAGCGGCGCGACGTGGCGCCCGCCATTGATTGCGGCGATGTGGAAAGCATTGCCGAGCCCGTTGAAGGACAGCGCCCGCGCCAGGCTGATGACATGGCCGCCATAGATCAGGCGCTTGCCGAAGCGGGTCCCCTGCGCTGCATGGGCGTCGAAATGCACCCGCGCCGTGTTCTGGTAGAGCCTCGTGGCAAGCTGGTGCTCCGCCTCCTCGACGGTCATGCCGTCGACATGGTCGATCCGCTCGCCGACAGCATAGTCGGCCCAGCGGAAGGGCGAGCCGGCCAGCGCATCGTCGTAAGCCGCGAGTTCGATCCGGGGGCAGCCCTCGCCGAGCTGCTCCGGCAGCACGGCCTTGGCCAGCTCCGGCACCTGCTCGGCATGGGCCGGCGTGCCGGGCTCGCGCTTGCGCACCAGTACCCAGCGCGCATAGCTCAGCACGATCTCGCCGCGCTGGTTGCGGCCGATCGAGCGGACATAGACGATGCCGGCATCGCCCGCCGAGGTCTGCTTCAGCCCGATCACCTCGGAGGTGGTAGAGAGCGTATCACCCGGATAGACCGGTTTGAGGAAGCGCCCGTCGGCATAGCCGAGATTGGCGACAGCATTCAGCGAGACATCCGGCACGGTCTTGCCGAAGACGATGTGGAACACCAGAAGATCGTCGATCGGCGCGGTGGGATAGCCGATCGCGCTCGCGAAAGCGTCCGATGACTGCACAGCAAAGCGCGAGCCGTAGAGCGCCGAGTAGAGCGCGGCGTCGCCAGCCCGGACCGTGCGCGGCGTCGCATGGACGATGCTGTCGCCGAGGTGGAAATCCTCGAAGAAACGGCCGGAACTGGTCTTGGGGCTAGAGCCGGGCATATATCGCCTCCTGATCGCAGACGAGTTTGCGTTGCAACCAGGGGCGGCGTCCAGCCCCGACGAAAGCCGCAATGTCAGCTCACGATCGCAGCCAGCTTCGCCAAGTCGACATTCGCGCCGCAGACGAGAACGCCGAGCCGCTCACCCTTCGCCGGCTTGTAGGCGCCGCAGAGCAGCGCGCCCAGCGCCGCCGCCCCGCCGGGCTCGACCGCAAGGCGGAAATCGCGCCAGAGCAGCGCTTGCGCTTCCGTGATCGCCGCATCCGGCACCAGCGCCACATGATCGACGCTGTCCTTCGTCACGTCATAGACGAGCTGGCCGACATTGCGGGCGCCCAGCGAATCCGCCGCCACCGAGGCAACCTTGACCTCGACCGGCCCCTTCGCATCCAGCGCTGCCTGCAAGGCGCGCGAGCCTTCCGGCTCGACGCCGACGACCTTGACCTTGCTGCCCGCGAACCAGCTGGCGATACCTGAGATCAGGCCGCCGCCGCCGACCGCGACGAGCACGGTGTCGAGATCGGGCTCCTGCAAATCCCATTCACGGCCGAGCGTGCCCTGGCCGGCGATGGTCTCCGCGGCGGCGAAGGGATGAATCTTGAGCGCGCCGGTCTCCGCGACGAAACGGTCGCAGGCCGCCTGCGCGTCGTCATATTGCGCGCCGCCGACCACGACATCGGCACCGAAGCGCTTGATCGCCTCAATCTTGGCCGCAGGCGAGATCTCCGGCACGAAGATCGTCGCCTTCACGCCACGCTTCATCGCGGCATAGGCCACCGCCGCGCCATGGTTGCCGCCGGATGCCGCGGAGATGCCAGCCGGCGGCACCGGCAGCGAGAGCAGATTGTTGAAGGCGCCGCGCGTCTTGAACGAGCCGGCATGCTGCAGGCATTCGAGCTTGAGCGAGATATCCGCCGCGGAGCCGAAAGCGCCCGTGCCCAATCGCATCACGGGCGTGACGCGGGCATGGCCGGCGATGCGCCCCGCCGCTTCCTCGATCATCGGACGGGTGACGGGGCGTGCGCTCATGACGATATCCTGACGAGGCTCGGAGACCGGACGATAAGTCCAGATCGCAATCGGAAGTCCGTGGCTATCGCGTCCCGGCGGATCGGGGAAGGGCCGTCCGCGCCCAGCGGCAATGTGCCGGGCGACGACCAAGGCTGCCAGCGCGTCGAGCAGATCGTCAACGCCTGCCCCGCGCGGAGGGCGTGAGTTCGCCGCCTCGGCCGGAATGCCGGCCGCCATCAGCAGACCGCGGCGCTCGGCGAGCCCTTCGGGATTGACCACGCCCTTGATCTTCTTGGGGTGGAGTAGCGGCGCGCCTCGCATCGTCCGGAACGCAAGCTCGGGATGGATCTCGTATACGCGTTCGCGCAGACCGAACTCAGATCGCAGCAACCCGTCGATCTCACGGATCTTCGGGAACAGGTGAAAACCCTGTTTTGAGACCTTGCGCGGCGGGTCGGAGGCCGCGAAAGCCAGTGCGCACGCCTCCCAATAATCGGTCGCTTCGACCGCCCGACGCGCCGGGATCGAAAACACCGAGGATTGCCTGTCTCCCAGCAGCGCCCGCACAGCCTGCTCAGGCCCACGCCCGGAACCCTGCACCCGGTCCGGCAGGCCGATCGGCATGTCCACCGCGACCAGGCCCGGCACGATCTCGCCCGCGAACAGATCGGTAAAGCGCGGCACCACACGGACCACCGGCGCGGTCTTCCCGTCATCGGACGCGATGGCGACGATCCAACCACCCTTGCAGCCATCGACCCCGGCCAGCCACGCCATCCCCATTTCCTCCGCCTTTCGCAGCGCTGGCATTGCATCTGCGTTGGTCTACTGTGCAGCGCAGCACCAAAGCATTTTCAAGCGAAGTGGACCCCGGCTCGCGTGAAGAAATTGCAAGAGCTACAGCCGGCCCGTGTCAGGAGAGACCATGAGCACGATACGCCCCCGCCGCAGCGCCCTCTACATGCCCGGCTCGAACGCCCGCGCGCTCGAAAAGGCCCGCGAGATCGCGGCCGATGTGATGATCCTCGACCTCGAAGACGCTGTCGCCCCTGAGGCGAAAGCTGAAGCGCGCGCGCGCGTCTGCGCCGCGGTGAAGGCCGGCGGCTATGGCAGGCGCGAGCTGGTGATCCGCGTCAACGGCGTCGGGACACCCTGGTTCGCTGATGATCTCGCCGCCGCAGCCGAGGCCAAGCCGCAGGCGATCCTGATCCCGAAGGTCTCAAGCCCCGAGACGCTGCACGAGGTCGGCCATCAATTGAATGGTCTCTGGGCCGACGCCTCGATCGCCGTGTGGGCCATGATCGAGACGCCGCTCGCCATCCTGGATGTCGAGCGCATCGCCCGTGCCGCCCGCGATCCCGTGACGCGGCTCGCCTGTTTCGTGATGGGCACCAACGACCTCGCCAAGGAAACCCGTGCCCGCTTCGTGCCCGGCCGCGCGCCGATGCTGCCCTGGCTGACCAGCGCGCTGCTCGCTGCCCGCGCCCATGGCATCGACATCCTCGACGGCGTCTATAACGACATCAAGGACGAGGCCGGCTTCCTGGCCGAATGCAAGCAGGGCCGCGATCTCGGCTTCGACGGCCGCACCCTGATCCATCCCTCGCAGGTCACGGTGGCCAATGCGGTCTTCGCCCCCGACGAGACCGAGCTGACCAAGGCCCGCGCCGTCATCGCCGCTTTCGACTTGCCGGAGAATGCGGGCAAGGGCGCGATCCAGCTCGACGGCCGCATGGTCGAACTGCTGCATGCCGAGATGGCAAGGCGGACGGTGGCGCTGGCGGACGCGATCGCGGCCTGAGGGCTATCTCGCTTCCGGAAGGCGAGTGTCATCCCGTGCGCGTCGCGGCGCGAAGTGCCGCTGCGCAGACACGGGATCGCGTGACCGGCAGGCGCCCCTATCTGAAGACGGTCCCGCATCTGCGCAGCAGCACTGCGTGCCGCAGCGCGTGCGGGATGACACCCTTCGTCAACGCAGGTGACGGCTGCCGCAGGCACTCAGCCCTTCTTCTCTGCCTTCGCCCGGTCGATCGCCTCGACGATCAGCTTCTTGGCCATGGCGGCGTCGCCCCAGCCCTTGAGCTTCACCCACTTGCCCGGCTCCAGATCCTTGTAGTGCTCGAAGAAGTGCTGGATCTGGTCGAGCGTGATCTGCGGCAGATCGGTGTAGTTGTGCACGTTCTCGTAGCGCTTGGTCAGCTTCGGCACCGGCACGGCGATGATCTTCTCGTCGCCGCCGCCCTCGTCCTCCATCAGCATCACGCCGATCGGACGCACCGCGATATAAGAGCCGGGCACCAGCGGGCGCGTATTGGCGACCAGAACGTCGCAAGGGTCGCCGTCTTCCGAAAGCGTATGCGGGATGAAGCCGTAGTTTCCGGGATAGCGCATCGGCGTATAGAGGAAACGGTCGACGAAGAGCGTGCCGGCCTCCTTGTCCATCTCGTACTTGATCGGCTCGCCCCCGATCGCCACTTCGATCAGGACATTGACTTCTTCGGGCGGGTTCTTGCCGATGGAGATGGCGTCGATGCGCATGCTGGAACCTGTCGCTTGGGAATTTTGCCGGGCCTTATGCAAGTTCGCGGCGAAAAGTCCAACCCCTTCCGCCATGATTGGTCATCAGACGATTTGCGCAGGCGCGCCCGCGCTGCTATCCGGCGCCCCATGAACAGCCCCGAGATCAGGCCGTGCTGAGCCGCATGCGCCCCGACGAAGAGCGCTATGCCCGCCGCATGGCCCGCATCGCCCGCTGGGACCGGCCGATCGAAGGGCGCGGCCAGCGCCTGCGCGCCTGGGCCAATATGATCTTGGTCGACCACGGCATCTTCCGGCTCGCCTATCTCAATGCGCACCGCGTCACCCCGCGGCTCTGGCGCTCGGCCCAGCCGGCACCCGGCCAGATCGCGGCCTTCGCCCGAAAGGGCGTGAAAACCATCGTCAATCTGCGCGGCGGGCGTGAGCACGGCTCCTGGCCGCTACAGAAGGAAGCCTGCGAGCGCCACGGCATCCAACTCGTCGATTTCGTGCTGCGCTCGCGCGGCGCCCCGGACCGCAAGACCATTCTCGGCGCCAAGGCCTTCTTCGAGAGCCTCGACGAGCCCGCCCTGGTGCATTGCAAGTCCGGCGCCGATCGGGCCGGCTTCTTCTCGGCGCTCTATCTGCTCGTCCATGAAGGGCGTCCGCTCGACGAGGCCATGCGCCAGCTCGCGCTGCGCTACGGCCATTTCCGCTTCGCCAAGACCGGTATCCTCGACGCCTTTTTCGAGGCCTATCGCCGCGAGGGCGAAGTGAAGGGTATCCCCTTCCTGGATTGGGTCGCCACGATCTACGATCCCGAGCGGCTGGAGCGTGAGTTCAAGCCCGGGCTGTTCTCGTCGCTCATCGCCGACAGGCTGATCCGGCGCGAATAGCCCTCAGCGGGCCGCGCCTGATGCGGCGTAGCCGTTTGAAGGAGCCTCGGCGGGATCGTCGAGGTGCAGCCAGATGAAGACGGTATGCGTCAGCGTCCTCAGGATGGAAATGGCACCGATCGTCAGCAGCAGCTCCGGCGAGAGGGCACGGAACCACGCCATCGCCGCCACGATCGCGACGAGCGCGACACCATTGATCGCGACCTGCCAGAAGGGTTGGCGCGAGAGCGTTGCCACCTCCTGCAGCGGCCCAAGCACGGCGATGCCGATATAGAACGCCGCCAGCAACGCGACGACTTGGCCCAGGTCCTGCCATTTGGTGCCGACGAGCCAATGGTCGGCCACGAGCGCGGCGATGGCAACGGCACTGAACAGGGCCGTGGCACCGACCACTAGGCCAAGCGTTATGATCCGTGCCCAAAAGCGCCGGCGTGCGCCGGCATGGGTGCGCAGGCGGTTCAGCACGAGCGGGATCGAGACCGTGCCGAACATCTGGCTCGGCATGTCCAGGAGTCGCATCGACAGCGCGACCTGCGCCGCGAGCACGGTGTTGCTGGCATAGGGCAAGGCGAGCAGCGGCGCGATCGCAAATCCGTAGGCCAACAGCGCGGAAGGCAGCAATGCACGTGGCGCGTCCCGCCAGCGGAAGGCCGCCTGCACAAGGCTTTGCCGGGACCACAGCGCCGGTCGAACCAGCGCCGCGACGGCGTCGCGCCGGCGCCGTAGCAGATAGGCGGCCGCCAGGACATGCCCGAGCGCATCGGCCATGAACAGCGTGAGTGCCTTCGGCCCGAAAATCCCGATCAGGATCAGCATGATGACTGGCTGCACGACCGCCTGGACGACGTTACTGTTTCCGATGGCGCGAAAATCGCCTTCCGCCGTCGCCTCCGACCAGAGCAAGCGCAGCACCGAGCGCGCCGCCAGCGAGACCAGGAACAAGAAGGCGACTGCCGGTGCGACCCACCCGGTGACCGCAAGACCGATCAGCACAATGGTAGCGATGGTCAGGAAAGCCAGCCCGACGGCAGCGGCGAGCCGGAACGCAAGGCCGAGCCGCGCTCGGTCACTGTTCTGGAAGAACACTGCTTCCAGCCGCAGGAGCGAGGCGATCGAAACGAAGTTTGCAGCCGCGGAAAACACGGCAAAAGCGGCAAAAACGAAGGGCGGGCATAGGGCCGCCGCGATGATCAGGCCCCAGACCGAGATCAGGCGGGCCTGGACGAAGCGCAGGCCGAGCAGGACCGCCGAACCGAAGCTCGAACTTAGCGCCGGCACCCGCGCCGCCACGAAGCGACGCCCGGCCGCCAGCGTCATCGCCGGGCGGCCATGCGGCAGAAGGGCTCGTTCCATGGTGACATGCGCGGCCATATCGACCCCTGTCGTCGGACCGTTTGACGGCCTCTCGCCGGACAGGCGCATATCGTCGTCCAGGGATTCCTGGTCGCGAGATGCGGTCATGCGCAGCAGGCCTTCTGCCGCGAAGGCTGCGTCAACATGGTTAACGACTGGTAAATAGCGCTCATCGCCTTCATCGGTGGCCGCATCGCGCAGCCTCGTACCGCGCGATGCATGAACTGCCTACCGTGTCGTTTTTAGGGCTCAGGCGAAGGCCGTCTTGAGCGCTTCGAACCTCGCCAGCTGATCCGCCAGCAAGGCGCGCGCGGCATCGCGCCGCACGAAGACCTTGAACATCACCTCGCCGGCGCCGTTGAAGAACTGCACCGAGCAGGCGCGCCGGCCCTGCCCCGTCGAGCGGTCGACCAGATAGATCGCCCGGCAGTTCTCGGCCTTGATATGCCCACCGATGGGGCTGTCGCCATGAATATTATAGTAGCCATGGCCGAAGCTGCCGACCGGCAACGAGCCCTCGCATTCCAGCACGATGTCCGGCGTGTGCATCAGGAAGAGCACCGTTCCCCAGGTCGCGAGCTCCTTCCAGACGTCCTCGAAACGCTCGGGCGCCACAAGCTGCCGCTGTTCGGCTGGCAGGAGCTCAAGCACCGCGCGCGTCGAGACCTTGGCCTCGCGGGCGACGGCCTCGATCAGCCCGTCGGGCTTGGCGGCGAACAGGGAGCGCGCATGCTCCATCGGATCGCGCGCGATGGTGTCAGCGGTCGTCATCGGCTGAAGGCCTCACTCGGCCGCCTGGCGGGGCAGATGCGGATTGGTCTCGCTCAGCACGGTCTCGAAACCCTCGAACTCGGGATGGCCGAGATACATCGGTTTCGGTCGCGGCTGGCCGGCATTGCGATGCGACTCGCGGAACTGCTCGGACTTGGTCCAGACCGTGAAATCCTCCTTCGAGGCCCAGCTCGTATGGGAGGAATAGAGCGTGTGATCCTCCTTCTCCGGCCCCTTCAGCAGGTGGAAGGTCAGAAAGCCCGGCACCTCGTCGAGGCGGGTCTTGCGCGAGGACCAGACCGTCTCGAAGGCGGCTTCCTCGCCCTTGACGACCTTGAAGCGATTCATGGCGATGAACATCGGTAAACCCTGCATCTGACGCGCCGGAATTGGCGAGAACGAACGATTCCGGGCGATCGCCACCCCGCTCGACCGTCTCCAAAAGGAGGGTTCGACCCGGAAATGCGCATGAGCGACGACCGACTACCCGGCAGTATCGCCTGACGAGGCCGGCTGCGCTGTGGCGTTGCCCTTGACCCCTTGTAGTAAAGGCTAATATCAGCGTCAATAACACCATGAAGTAGATATTGTTTTGAATAATTATAAACAAGATCTACTTTGAATGGAATGATTTTAAACTGCATACAACCTTTTTGCTTGGGCATCTTTGGCGGTGAAATCCGCTCTCGCCCAAATGGAGTTGCGATATGTCTCGCTCGCGCATCACCCAAGCGCATCGCGGCCTCCGGCAGCCGAACCGCCGCGAGATAGCGGCAGCCCTCGCCCTGAGCGCGCTCGGTCTCGGGCTCCCCGCCACCCTGCCGGGCACGGCGCTGGCGCAGACGCCGGATCGCATCGTCGTCGCCGGCGGCGTCATCACCGAGGTGATCTATGCGCTCGGTCTGCAGGACCGCATCGTCGGCATCGACTCGACCAGCCAGTTCCCGCCGGAAGCGCTGAAGGAGAAGGCCAATGTCGGCTATGTCCGCGCCCTCTCGGCCGAGGGCGTGCTCTCGCTGAAGCCCTCGCTGATCATGCTGATCGACGGCGCAGGTCCGCCGGATGCGGTGTCGCTGCTCACCGAATCCGGCGTGAAGATCGCCCATATCCGTGACGGACTGACCCCGGAGGGCGTCACCACCAAGATCGCCGCGATCGGTGCCGCGATCGGCGCGGCCGCTCCCGCCGAGCGCCTGGCGGCGCAGACCAAGGCGCGCTTCGACGAGCTCGCGACCCTGCGCTCCGGCATCGCGAAGAAGAAACGCATCCTCTTCCTGCTCTCGCTGCAGAACGGGCGCGCCCTGGTTGGCGGCCGCAACAGCTCGGCCGATGGCATCATCACGCTCGCAGGCGGCATCAACGTCGCCGATGCGATCGAGGGCTACAAGCCGATGACCGATGAAGCGATCGCCGCCGCCGCGCCCGAGATGGTGCTGATGATGCGCAACAGCAGCGCCCACAACATCACGCCCGACGAGCTCTTCGCGATGCCTGCCTTCGCCCAGATTCCGGCGGCCGGCGAGAAGCGACTGGTCCATATGGATGGGCTCTACCTGCTCGGCTTCGGCCCCCGCACGCCGATGGCGGCCCGGGACCTGATGGCCGCGATTTATCCGGAAGCCGCCATCCCGCCGCTCAAGACCGCTGCCGCCCCGTGACCCTCGCGGCACCCACCCCGGCCGCGACCGCGACCCTGACGACGCTGATCGCGGGCCGGCGCCGCGCCGGCCTGCTCGCCGTCACCGGCCTCGCTCTGGCCTGCCTGTTCCTGACCATCGTCGCCATCGGCCAGGGCGCGATCCCGATCGCGCCCGGCCGCGTCGCCGAGATCCTGATGGCGCGCATCACGGGCGATACCAGCCTGCTCGAAGGGCGTGACGTCCTCGTCGTGCTCAATATTCGCCTGCCGCGCGTGCTGCTGGGCCTGCTCGTCGGCGCCGGCCTCGCCGTATCGGGCGCGCTGATGCAGGGGCTGTTCCGCAATCCGCTCGCCGATCCTGGCCTCGTCGGCGTGTCGAGCGGCGCCGGCCTTGCAGCGGCAGCCACGATCGTTCTCGGCGACCGCTTCCTCGCGGGCACCATGATGAAGCTGCCCTTCGCGGCCCTTCCGGTCGGCGCCTTCTGCGGTGGCTTGATCACGACGCTCGCGCTCTATCTCATCGCGACGCGTGGCGGCCGAACCTCGGTCGCGACCATGCTCCTTGCCGGCGTCGCGCTTGGCGCCATGGCGGGCGCCCTCACCGGCCTGTTTTCCTTCGTGTCGGACGATCGGCAGTTGCGCGACCTGACATTCTGGTCGCTGGGAAGCCTCGGCGGCGCAAGCTGGACGAAACTCTCCGTGGTCGCGCCGATCATCCTGCCGCTGCTCCTGCTGATGCCACTGCTGGCCCGCGGCCTGAACGGGCTGATGCTCGGCGAGGCCGAGGCCTATCATCTCGGCATCCCCGTACAGCGCATCAAGGCATTGGCGATCCTGCTGGTTGCGCTCGCCGTCGGCGCCAGCGTCGCCTCGGCCGGCATGGTAGGCTTCGTCGGCATCGTCGTGCCGCATCTGATCCGGCTCTCGGTCGGCCCGGATCACCGCCTGCTGCTGCCGCTCTCGGCGCTTGGCGGCGCAATGCTGCTGGTCGGCGCCGATATCGTCGCCCGCCTCATCGTCGTCCCGGCGGAATTGCCGATCGGCATCGTCACCGCCACGATCGGCGCGCCCTTCTTCCTCTGGTTGCTGCTCCGCCGCACGAGCCTGATCGATGTCTGAAGCGAATCCGATCCTCTCCGGCCATGGCGTCGGCTTTCTCGCGGGCGAGCGCCGGCTCGTCACAGACGCCAACCTTGAACTCGCCGGAGGCACGACGACAATCCTGATCGGCCCGAACGGCGCCGGCAAGTCGACCCTGCTCAAGCTCCTGACCGGGGAGATCAAGCCGGCCGGCGGCGAGATTCGCATCGCCGGCGAAGCGCTCGCGGCGGTTCCCGCCTGGCGCCTCGCCTGCCTGCGCGCGGTCATGGCCCAGCATGCCCGCCTCGCCTTCCCCTTCAGCGTCTACGAGGTGGCGAGCCTCGGCGTCGACGGCATCGGCCGGGCCCTGACGCGCCAGAGGCGCGAGGCGATCGTCGCCGAAAGCCTCGCGGCCGCCGGCGTGATCGACCTCGCCGGCCGGCGCTACCAGACGCTCTCGGGCGGCGAGCAGCAACGCGTCCAGTTCGCCCGCGTGCTCTGCCAGCTCGAAGCCGGCCGCAGCGTCGCCGAGCGGCAGGTGCTCTTCCTGGACGAGCCGATAGCCAGCCTCGATCTCTGCCACCAGCTCGCCTTGCTCGACATGTCCCGCAGCATTGCCGCGCGCGGCGTCGCGGTGCTGATCGTGCTGCACGACCTCAACCTCGCCGTGACCTATGCCGACCATCTCGTCGTGATGGACCAGGGCCACATCATCGCGCAGGGGCCGCCGGCGAAGACGCTGGACGACGCCCTTCTACGCCAGGTCTTCAAGGTCGACCTGACGCTGAGCCGCGCGCCGGCGCCTGGCCTGCCTTTCCTGCTGCCGCAACAGCACCGGGCCCGGCCGGCGGCCTGAAGCCCGGATTCACCGGCGATTCATCCTGAATCGCAGCTTCACCATATAGCTCAACCCGCGCTTCACAGCTTTCGCGTCACGACTCCCGCAATTTCGAGCGGGAGTTCCAGACATGTTCAGGCATATCGCCATCGCGACCCTTGCCCTGTCGGCCGCCATTCCGGTCGCGTTGCCGGCGCGGGCGCGCGAGATCGTCGGAATGCGCGACGGACGCTTCGATCCCGGCACCATCGTGATCCGCACCGGCGAGCGGAAGCTCTATTACGTCGTCTCTCCCGGCGAGGCGATCCGCTACACCATCGCCGTCGGCAAGGCCGGCAAGCAGTGGCGCGGCGTCAAATATGTCGAGGAACTGCAGATCGATCCGGCCTGGGCGCCACCGGCCGAGGTGAAGCGCGACAATCCCCGCCTGCCCGACGTCATCCCCGGCGGCTCGCCGCGCAACCCGATGGGCGCGCGCGTCATCGGCCTCGGGCCGGGCGGCGAATACGCCATTCACGGCACCAACATGCCGAACACCATCGGCACCGCCGCCTCCTATGGCTGTTTCCGCATGCACAACCAGGATGTGATCGACCTCTACGCACGCGTCCAGATGGGCACGCCGGTGGTCGTTCTGCCCTGAGGCCGAGGGCAACACGCGATCAGAGCGGCACGGGCGAAACCGGCGGCTTGCCGGCGAAGAAGGCCAGCAGGTTGGCGATCATGACATCCTGCTGCGCGGTCTGCGCCGAGTCCGAGGCGGCGGCGATATGCGGCGTCAGCACGATGTTGTCGAGCGCCTTCATCCGGTCGGAGACATGGGGCTCCTTCTCGTAGACGTCGAGCCCCGCGCCGGCGATCACCCCGGTCTCCAGCGCCGTGCACAGCGCGTCCTCGTCGACCGCGATGCCACGCGAGATATTGACCAGATGCCCGCGCGGCCCCAGAGCCGCGAGCACGGTCGCATTGACGGCATGGCGGTTCTCCGCACTGGCGCGAGCCGACACCACGAGCACATCGGCCCATTCGGCAAGGCCCAGCAGGCTGTCGTGATAGAGATAGGGCATCTCCGCGCGCCGGCTGCGGTTATGGTAGCCGATCTCCATCTCGAAGGCTTCGGCGCGGCGTGCGATGCGGCTGCCGATGGCGCCAAGCCCGTAAATACCGAGCTTGCGCCCGGCCAATCCCGGTACCGAGGCCATGCGCTGGACAGCATTGCCCTGCCAGCGCCCGGCCCGGACGAAGCGGTCGGCCTGCGGGATCTGCCGCGCCGTGGCCAGCAACAGCCCCATCGCGAATTCGGCGACGCCGGTCGCATTGGCATCCCCCGCATTGGCGAGCGTGATGCCCCGCGTCCTGGCATGCGCCCGGTCGACCCCCTCGATGCCCGTGCCGTAGCAGCAGATCAGCCGGAGCTTCGGCAGCGCATCGATCAGCGCCGCGTTGGTGCTGAGGCTGCCCATGGTCAGCAGCGCCTGCGCCTGCTCCGCTTCCGGAGGCAGCGATTCCGGCGTCGAATGCTCCATCGGCCCCAGCAGCGTGAAATGCTCCTCCAGCCGCGCGATCAGCGCGGCCGGCATGCGCGGCACCATCAGGATTGTCGGCTTCATCAGATCGCTCCAGCGGAAGCTGCATCGCAGCACCGCACCGGCCGTCGCTCAACCCATGCTGACATCGCCCCGGCCATCCCCCTCACGCATTCCCGCCTTCGACCAAAGATTGGCCCCGGCGGTTCCAAAAACCGGAAATCGCCCCGCTTTGCCCTCTCGCCGACCGCGCAGAACCGCGTTAACGTTCGCCCGCGACACGTAACCGCCCGTACTCCGGTGCGGGCCAGGAAGGGGCTACCAGATGGACCATCTCGCCGACGTGAAGAAATTCGCCAAGAAGCCGCTCAACGAAGCCGCCTTCGCCGGCATGACGAAATCCTACGCGCTCGTGATGGGCAAACCCGATACCCGCTACGTCGCCTGCACCGATCCGGCCGAACTCGACCGCGTCCGCGAGAACTTCCTGAAGAAGAAGCTCGGCCTGAAGTCCGGCGATCTCGACGGTTCGATCAAATCGGTCTGCGAGCACATGAAGGCCGACAAGACCAAATCCCGCCTGACCTTCTACTATCTGCTGGCAGAGCATCACGGAAAGCTCGATCTCTTCGTCAAGAAGTAAGCCTCGGCGCGGCACAGCGCCGGACGATCTCCCTCAAGACAGCATGACATGGCAGGCCGGCGTTCATGCCGGCCCTGGTTCCGCTCAGGAGCGGTAGAGATCAGCGCGCGTCAGCGGCAGGCCGGAGGGGCCCTTGCGCCGCTTCGAGACCAGCGTCTGGTTGATCAGCGCCCCGCCACGCTCGAAGGCGAGCGAACAGCCCGCCAGGTAGAGCAGCCACATCCGCGTGCGCTCGGGCCCGATCTCGGCCTCGGCCTTGTCCTTGTTGGCCTCGAGGCGCTCCCACCACAGCCGCGTCGTGCGCTGGTAATGCTCGCGCCAGCCCTCGACATCATGGACCTCGAAGCCATGGCGCTCGAGATTGGTGATCGACATGCCCAAATGATCGAGCTCGCCGCCCGGGAAGATGTAGCGCACCAGTGCGCGATACTCCGCCGGCATCTTGTTGAAGGCTTTCTCGGTCTTCTTGGCGCGGCGCGAGATGGTGTGGTGCAGGTAGAGGCCACGCGGCCGGAGCAGCCGGTTCACCGTGCGGAAATAGGTCGGGTAGTTGCGGATGCCGACCTGCTCGAACATGCCGATTGAGGAGATCTTGTCGAACTCGCCTTCCATCTGCGTGTAGTCGCGCAGGTGCAGCGTCACCTTGTCCTGCAGGCCCCAGCGCTCGACCTTCTCGCGCGCATATTTCAGCTGCTCCTCGGCCAGCGTCACGCCATGGGCCTCGACGCCGTAATAGCGGGCGGCATGGCAGACCAGCGCGCCCCAGCCGCAGCCGATATCGAGAAAGCGGTCGCCGGGCTGCAAGCGCAGCTTCCGGCAGATCATGTCGAGCTTGTCCTGCTGCGCCCGGCCGATATCGCCGTGGTCCTCGGTGAAATAGGCGCAGGTGTAGACCATCTCCTCGTCGAGGAAGAGCCGATAGAAATCGTTCGAGACGTCGTAATGATAGGCGACATTCGCCTTGTTCGTCGTCGGATCGCCGTCGCGTGCGATCTCGTCGCCCTTGCGATGGCTGACCGCAGCCGCGGCCTTGCCCGGCGCGAAGAGGAAGCGGCGGACGAAATCGAACACCGCGCCCTTAGGGATGTTGCGCGCGAGCTTGCCGATCCTGCCCTCAGGCCGCGCCGCCGCGAGATCGAAGATCGAGCCGTTCAGGATCGAGATGCGGTCGGCGATATGCAGATGGAGCACGGTGTCGAGCTTCGGCTTGCGCATCAGCGCCGCCATCACGCCGGCATCGGCGATGCCGATGGCGAGCCCATCCGCCGGCCAGGCACTCGGCACCATGCTGCCGTCCCAGAGCCGGAAGCCGAGCTTCAGGCCGAGTTTCTCATGCGCCTCGGCGAGAAGGCGGCGCAGGGCCGCAAGGCGCTTGTCGTTGCTGTCCATGAGGCGAATCCGCTGCTGTCCGGCTGCTCTTTGGACGCACGAGCACAAATTGGCAATGTTATGGGGAATCCGGTGCGGACCCGCCGTCAGAAGTCGCTGGCGATGCCCTTCACTTCCCAGTCGTCGTAGCGCACCGGCTCCAGCCCGCCACGGCCGTTGACCTCGCGCTGCTTCGCGACCTCGGCAGCATGGGCGTCGATCGCGGCGCGGCGCACAGCCGCCTCAGCCAGCGCACGCTGCGCGGCGGAGGACAGAACCTTGGGCTCGGCAGCCACCACCGGCCTGTCCTGATCGGTCTTCTCGGGCATCTCAGCGCGTTTCCTTGCAGGATTCTCTTGCAGGATCGGGTTTCCCCTCACCACATAGGGCCGAAAGCTCGCAGATGCGAGGGCTTGCGCGAATAGGCGCCAGAGAAGGGAATTCGATGAACTACGTGCGCACCGGCATGTTGATGGCGGGCCTGACGGCGCTGTTCGGCGCGGTCGGCTATCTCATCGGCGGCGGGGGCGGCATGCTGATGGCGCTCGGCTTCGCGGCCATGACCAATCTCTTCAGCTACTGGAATTCCGACCGCCTGGCGCTCGCCGCCCAGAATGCCCAGGAGGTCGACGAGCGCACGGCACCCGAGCTTTACGGCATGGTGCGCGATCTCGCGGCCCGCGCGAACATGCCGATGCCGCGCGTCTACCTGATCAACGAGGACCAGCCCAACGCCTTCGCCACCGGCCGCAACCCCGAAAACGCAGCGGTGGCGGCGACCACCGGCATCCTGCGCACGCTGACCTATGAGGAACTGGCCGGCGTGATGGCGCACGAGCTCGCGCATATCAAGAACCACGACACGCTGACCATGACGATCACCGCGACCTTCGCCGGCGCGATCTCCTCGCTCGTCACTTTCGGCATGTTCTTGGGCTCGCGCGACAACCGCCCGAACTTCGTCGTCCAGATCCTGCTCTCGATCCTCGCCCCGATGGCCGCCGCACTGATCCAGATGGCTATCTCGCGCTCGCGCGAATACGAGGCTGACCGTCTCGGCGGTCAGATCTGCGGTAATCCGGTCTGGTTGGCTGATGCGCTCGCCAAGATCGCGGCCGGCGTCCAGCACATCCCGAACGAGACAGCCGAGGCCAAGCCTGCTACGGCGCACATGTTCATCATCAATCCCCTGACCGGCGGCGGCATGGATAATCTGTTTTCGACACACCCCGACACCGGCAATCGCATCGCCGCCCTGATGGAACAGGCGCGCGCTCTCGGCATCATCAGCGGCAATGCCGGCGCCGGATTCACCGCCCAGGCCGCCAACAACCCCTGGGGCAGCGCCCCGCACCAGCCGGGCCCGTGGGGCTGAGATGGCAGATCACTCCTCCACACACCGTCCGCCCCAGCCGGACGCTCCGAAGCTCGACGATGCCCCGGGCCTGCCAGCCCGCCGGCTCGCCGCCGCCGTCATCGACGAGGTGCTGCGCGCCCGCGTCGCGCTCGATGAAACCCTGGAGCGGATGCTGCCTGAATCCGGGCTCGACGCAGCCGATGCGAGCCTTGCGCGCGCCATCGCGGTCACCGCCTTCCGCCGGCTCGGTACGATCCAGCAGGCTATCGACGCGCGGCTCGACCGCGGCAGCCCGCGCAAATCCGGGCCGTTCGAGCCCATCATGACAGCCGCGGCCGCGCAGATCCTCTTCCTCGACGTGCCCGACCATGCCGCCGTCGATATCGCCATCCGGCAATTGCACGAGGATCCGCGCTCGGCCCGCTATGCCGCGCTCGGCAATGCCGTGCTGCGCCGCCTCGCCCGCGAGCGCGACGCGGTCCTCGCCGAAGCACAGGCCGAAGTCTTCGGCGATACGCCCGAATGGCTGGTCGAGAGCTGGTGCACCGCCTATGGCGAGGACACCGCCGCCGCGATCGCGCAGAGCCATCGCGAGGAGCCGCCGCTCGACCTTTCCGTCAAGGCCGATCCCGCCGGCTGGGCGGAAAAGCTCGATGGCATCGCCTTGCCGATCGGCTCGGTGCGCTTGCGCGAGCGTCAGGCCATCGCCGGCCTGCAAGGCTTCGACGAAGGCGCGTGGTGGGTGCAGGACGCCGCCGCCGCCTTGCCGGTGAAGCTGCTGGCGCCGATGGCCGGCGAGCGCATTGCCGATCTCTGTGCCGCCCCCGGCGGCAAGACCGCGCAGATTGCCGCGACCGGCGCCCAGGTCACCGCGCTCGACCGCTCCGGCCCGCGCCTGCGTCGGCTCAAGGCCAATCTCGCCCGGCTCGGACTCACCGCCGAGGTCGTCACCGCCGATGCAGTGACCTGGAAGGCCGAGCTTTTCGACGCCGTGCTGCTCGACGCCCCCTGCAGCGCGACCGGCACGATCCGCCGCCACCCCGATGTCGCATGGACGAAGCTGCCCGAGGATCGCGACCGGCTGGCTGCCCTGCAGGCGCGCCTGTTCGATGCCGCTGCCGCGTTGACCAAGCCCCGCGGGCGCCTCGTCTACTGCACCTGTTCGCTCGAGCCGCAGGAAGGCGAGGAGCAGACCGAAGCCTTCCTTGCGCGCAATCCCCAGTTTCGTCGCGAGCCCGTTCGCGCAGAGGAAATCGGCGGTTTGGCGGACGCGATCGATGCGAACGGCGATATCCGCACCCTTCCGCACCAGTTGCAGGGCGAATCCCCGCGTCTTTCGGGATGGGCGGGATTTTACGCAACCCGCCTGATCAGGCTATGACGGGACCGGGATTCGCGCGGCGCACCGCCGCGCCCGGTGACGGAGCGTACGGGGGATTTGAGCGGCTGGTCTGAGCGACGGGGATTGGCCCAGGCCGCGATCGGACGGGCGGCGCGGCGGACCCGTGGCCAGTTCGTCGGCGCCATCCGCAAGCTCTGGCCTTTCGGCCGCGGCAACGCCACTCGCCTGCTCTTCGCTCCGCACGACCTGCGCACCGCCGACCCGATGACGGCCAGCGATTTCTACGCGGGCTATTACGCTTTTGCCGGGCGCACCCTGCGCAGCCACGGTGAATCGCCGTTCGACGCGACGCCGCCGAGCGATGCCTGGGCAGAGGGACTCTACGGTTTCGGCTGGCTGCGCCACATGCGCGCCGCCGACACGGCGATCGCCCGCGCCAATGCCCGCAGCCTGGTCGAGGATTTCATTGTCCGGCGGCGCGACCGTCACGACATTGCCCGGCGCCCGGCCGTGATGGCGCGCCGGCTGATCTCCTTCCTGTCGCATTCTCCGCTGCTGCTGGAAGGGGCCGACCACGCCTTCTACGAGCGCTATCTGCGTCATGTCTCGCGCCTCACCGACCGGGTCAGCCTGGCGCTGGCCGGGGCCGTCGAAGGCGCCGACCGGTTGAACGGCCTGATCGCCATCGCCTTCGCCGCGATCTGCCTGGACGGGCAGGACGGCCGCCGGCGCAGGATCGAGATTCTGCTCTCCGAGGAATTGACCGAGCAGATCCTGCCCGATGGCGGCCATCTCTCGCGCAATCCACGCCTGCTGATCGAGTTCCTGCTCGATCTCCTGCCCCTGCGCGAGACCTTCGCCGCTCGCGGCCTCGAGCCGCCGCGCGGCGTGCTGACCGCGATCGAGCGGATGATGCCGCATTTGCGCCTGTTCCGGCATGGCGACGGCGCGCTCGCCCTGTTCAACGGCATGGGCACGACGCCGCCCGACCTGATGGCGACACTCGCCGCCTATGACGATGCGCGCGGCCGCCCGACCGAGCACGCCGCTTATTCCGGCTATGACCGCCTCTCGG
This sequence comes from uncultured Allobosea sp., assembly GCF_945957345.1. Taxonomy (GTDB): domain Bacteria; phylum Pseudomonadota; class Alphaproteobacteria; order Rhizobiales; family Beijerinckiaceae; genus Allobosea. The sequence goes on from NZ_CAMFKW010000003.1 coordinate 108,818, forward strand.
CCGAGCGCAGCATCGTCGTCACCGATGCCGGTCCGCCCCCGCGCGGCGCCTATTCGGTCGAGGCCCATGCCGGCTGCCTCGCCTTCGAGTTTTCCAGCGGCCCGCAGCGCATCATCGTCAATTGCGGCGCCAGCCGCTTCGGCCTGCCTGAATTGAAGCTCGCCGCGCGCAGCACCGCCGCCCATTCCACCCTCGTCCTCGATGATCGCTCCAGTGCGAATTTCGGCATGGTGCTGGGCGAGATGCGCGTCGTCGCCGGCCCGCGCGATGTCCGTGTCGCCCGCCAGGATGGCGCGGAAGGCCCGGAATGGGTCGCCAGCCATGACGGCTATCGCCGCAGCCTCGGCGCCACCCATACCCGCCGCCTGACGCTGGCGCGCGACGGCGCGGCGCTCGCCGGCGAGGACGAGGTCGCGGTGACCGGCACGCGCACGGAACTCCCCGCTGCCCTGCGCTTCCATCTCCACCCGAATGTCCGCGCCAGTCTCGTCCGGGAAGGCACCGGCGCATTGCTGGCGCTGGCCTCGGGCGAAGTCTGGAGCTTCGAGGCCGGTGGGCTGACGATCGCCATCGAGGAGAGCATTTTCCTCGCCGGCTCCGACGGCAGGCGCCGCACCGAGCAGATCGTCGTCGCCTTCGATGCCGTGGCGACATCGCGCGTCGCCTGGCGCCTCAATCGCATCAGCGCCGCCAATCCCCGCGCGAGCAGAACGATCGCCGACGTGATCGCCGAGCGCGAGGCCATGGAACCCGCGCCCGACGCGTGACGGTTCTGCGACGGTGGCTTTTGCCTTTTGCAGCGCAGCATGATAGCCCGCGCGCGTCTGCCGAAAACTGCCTCCCTGCAATCAAAGCCGGACCTGACCCCGATGCCGAATGAGCTTCGCCGCGTCGAACGCGCGCTCCTTTCCGTTTCCGACAAGACGGGGCTGATCGATTTCGCGCGCGCCCTCCACAAGCTCGGCATCGCGCTGGTCTCGACCGGCGGCACCGCCAAGGCGATCGCCGAGGCCGGCCTGCCGGTCTCGGACGTCTCCGACCTCACCGGCTTCCCCGAGATGATGGACGGCCGGGTCAAGACCCTGCATCCGAAGGTCCATGGCGGCCTGCTCGCCATCCGCTCACATCCCGAGCATCAGGCCTCGATGCTCGGCCACGGCATCCAGCCGATCGACCTGCTCGTCGTGAACCTCTATCCGTTCGAGGCGACCGTCGCTGCCGGCAAGGCCTATGACGACTGCATCGAGAACATCGATATCGGCGGCCCCGCGATGATCCGCGCCGCCGCCAAGAACCATCACGACGTCGCCGTCGTGGTCGAGCCGGCAGACTACCCTTCCGTCCTCGCCGATCTCGAGGCCCAGAAGGGCGCGACGACGCTGACGCTGCGCCGCAAGCTCGCGCAGAAGGCCTATGCCCGCACCGCGGCCTATGACGCCGCGATCTCGAACTGGTTCGCCAATGAGCTGGGCGATACCGCCCCGGCCTTCCGCGCGCTCGGCGGCGCGCTTGCCGAGACGATGCGCTATGGCGAGAACCCGCATCAATGGGCCGCCTTCTACCGCACGCCGGAGAACCGCCCGGGCGTCTCGACCGCCCGCCAGGTCCAGGGCAAGCAGCTCTCCTACAACAACATCAACGACACCGACGCCGCCTTCGAATGCGTCGCCGAGTTCGCGCCGGAGGCCTCAGCCGCCTGCGTCATCGTCAAGCACGCCAACCCCTGCGGCGTCGCCGCCGACGGCTCGCTGCTCGAAGCTTATGAGCGCGCGCTGGCCTGCGACCCGGTCTCGGCCTTCGGCGGCATCGTCGCGCTGAACCGCAAGCTCGACGCCGCCGCGGCGAAGAAGATCGTCGAGATCTTCACCGAGGTCATCATCGCCCCGGATGCCGACGAGGAGGCGATCGCCATGATCGCCGCCAAGAAGAACCTGCGCCTGCTGCTCACCGGCGGCCTGCCGGATGTCCGCGCGCCGGGCCTGTCCTTGCGCACCGTCTCCGGCGGCTTCCTCGCCCAGTCGCGCGACAACGCCGTCGTCGACGACATGGAGCTCAAGGTCGTGACCAAGCGCCAGCCGAGCGAGCGCGAGCTTGCCGACCTGCGCTTCGCCTTCCGCGTCGCCAAGCACGTCAAGTCGAACGCGATCGTCTACGCCAGGGACCTCGCCACCGTCGGCATCGGCGCCGGCCAGATGAGCCGCGTCGATTCCTCGCGCATCGCCGCCTGGAAGGCCGCCGAAGCGGCGAAAGCGGCCGGTGTCGCCGAAAGCCTGGCCAAGGGCTCGGTCGTCGCCTCCGACGCCTTCTTCCCCTTCGCCGACGGCCTGCTGGCCGCGGCCGAAGCCGGCGCCACCGCGGTGATCCAGCCGGGCGGCTCGATGCGCGACGACGAGGTCATCAAGGCGGCCGACGAAGCCGGCCTCGCCATGGTCTTCACCGGTCACCGCCACTTCCGCCATTGACGGCGGCACGGGCCACAGGACACCCTCGCTGACAAGGCTGCGCGCGAAGCCACGCGGCAGGGGACAGGGGTCTGCATGGCGAAAGCTCACAAGCCCGGCGCGCTGCTCAGGGAGCGCGTCGAACACCAGCATGCGAGGGTCAGCTATGTTGAGCTGTTTTTCGATCTGGTCTTCGTCTTCGCGATCACCCAGATCTCGCATACGCTGCTCGAGCATTTCAGCGTGCTCGGGCTCGCCCAGGCTGCCTTCCTGCTCGGCGCCGTCTGGTGGATCTGGATCTATACGAGCTGGGTGACGAACTGGCTCGATCCCGAGCGCCCGCCGGTCCGGATCCTGCTCTTCGTCCTGATGTTCCTCGGACTGGTGATGTCCTGTGCATTGCCCGAGGCCTTCGGCGCGAACGGCCTCGCCTTCGCCGGCGCCTACGTCACCGCCCAGCTTCTCCGCTCGATCTTCACGATGGCGAGCCTCAGGGACGCCTCGCCCGCCAACTACCGCAACTTCCAGCGCATCACGATCTGGCTCACCTGCTCGGGCGTTTTCTGGATCGCCGGCGGCTTGAGCGAAGGCCCTTTGCGCTTCGCGCTCTGGCTGATTGCGCTCGGCATCGAATATGCCGGCCCGGCCGTCGGCTTCCGTGTCCTGGGCCTCGGACGCTCGCTCACCAGCGACTGGAATGTCGAAGGCGGCCATCTCGCCGAGCGCTGCGCCCTCTTCATCATCATCGCGCTCGGCGAATCCGTGATCATGACCGGCGCAACTGCCGCGAAGCTGCCCCCGACAGCCGTCAATCTCACCGCCTTCCTCAATGCCTTCCTGAGCACGGTCGCGATGTGGTGGGTCTATTTCCATATCGGCGCCGAGCGGGCGAGCCAGCATATCGCCCATTCGGAAGACCCCGGCCGGATCGCGCGGATCGCCTATACCTATCTCCATGTCCTGCTGGTCGCCGGCATCATCCTCGTGGCCGTCGGCGACGAACTGGTGATCGCGCATCCCACCGGCCATACCGACGGCCGGACGGCCATCGCGGTGCTCGCCGGCCCGGCCTTCTATTTGCTCGGCAACCTGCTGTTCAAACGCATCACGGCCGGCTGGTATCCGCTCTCCCATCTCGTCGGCCTCGGCCTGCTCGCCGTGCTCACGCCCGCCTGGACGGTGCTACCGCCGCTCGGCTTCAGCCTGGCCGCGACTGCGATCCTGATCCTCGTCGCCGCATGGGAAGCGATCTCGCTGCGGACGAAGGAGGCCTGAACCATGCATACCGTCAAGGTCATCGGCATCGGCTTCGCCCTGCTCGGCATCCTGCTCGTCCTGGCACCGCGCCTCGCGATCTCGGCAGGCCGGCCGATCCCCTTCGCCGTGAAGCTCTTCCTGCCTCTCTGGTTCGCGGGCGCGCTGATCAATCTCTGGATCGGCGTCGCCCGGGCCGGCTATACCGTCATCGAGGAAGCCCCGATCTTCCTCGTCGTCTTCGGCGTGCCGGCGATCGCCAGCCTGCTGATCCTGTTTCTGACCTCGCGAATTGCCCGATGAGCCTCGAATCCGTCCGCGCCTTCTTCGCCGAGCATGCTCCCGACATCGCCGTCATCGTGACGCCTGAGAGCAGCGCGACCGTGCCGCTCGCCGCGGCGGCCCATGGCGTCGAGCCCGGCCAGATCGCCAAGACGCTCTCCTTGCGCATCGGCGAGGAGGTTGTCCTGGTCGTCACACGCGGCGATGCCAGACTCGACAACAAGAAGGCCAAGGCCGCGCTCGGCGGCAAGCCGCGCATGTTGGGCCAGGAAGAGGTCGAGGCCCTGACCGGCCACCCCGTCGGCGGCGTCTGCCCTTTCGGCCTCGCGACGCCGCTCAAGGTCTATTGCGATATCTCGCTCAAGGCCTTCGACATCGTCGTGCCCGCAGCAGGCTCGACCCATAGCGCGCTGCGTATCGCGCCTGAGCGTATGGCCGTGCTGACCCAAGCCGCATGGGTCGATACCTGCCAGGAAGCGGCGCAGGAAGCCGCAGCGGCCGAGTAAAGCCTAGCCCTTCGTCCGTGCGATCAGTTCCATCGCAGCAGTGGGATTGCGCACCTTGTCGCCGCTGATGACATAGAGAAACACGTCCCGCTTCTCGGCCTTCGCCGCCGGCCCGACCGGTTCCAAACCCTCCGGCACGCCGCCTTCAGCCCAGGTCCGGGCAGCCTTGGCCCAGCGATCGAGGCCAGCCTCGGCATAGCCCTTCGGCTCGGCCTGCTTGGTCCCCATGATCCGCGCATAGACGAAGGGCGCCGTGACATCGGCGATCTGCGTGTAGTCCGCATCGGCCGAGGTGATCGCCGCCACGCCATAGCCGCGGAGCAGCGCGACAAAATCCGGCGAGCGGAAGCTGTCATGCCGGACCTCGACGGCATGGCGCAGCGTGATTCCGTCCAGCTCCTTAGGCAGCAGCTTGAGGAAGGCCTCGAAATCGACGGGATCGAACTGCTTCGTCGGCATGAACTGCCAGTTGATCGGCCCGAGCTTGTGCTTGAGCTCGGTCAGGCCGCTGGACAGGAATTTCTCGACCGAAGGGCCTGCTTCCGCCAACACCCGCCGGTTCGTGCAGAAACGCGAGCCCTTGAGCGCGAACACGAAATCGTCAGGCGTCTCCTCGCGCCATTTGGCGAAGCTCTCCGGCTTCTGCGAGCCGTAATAAGTGCCGTTGATCTCGATCGATGTGAGCTTGCTCGCGGCATATTCCAGCTCGCGCTTCTGCGGCAGCCCGTCCGGATAGAACGCCCCGCGCCAGGGCTCGAACACCCAGCCGCCAATGCCGATATGAATCCTGCCTGCCGCGGTCATGCGCCCGGTTCCTTGTTGCGATGCGGAAGAGATACTGGCGTCGCAATGCGTATTCCGCCACCCGGTTTCGGGGAGCCTGTACCCTGTCAGGCTAATCGCAGCGGCGACTGGGGCTTGTCAGGAGCGGGATCTCGGCCTCCTGATTTTCTGCGCTGGTGTCTGCGGCGGGTGTCCAGAGCGACGAAGCCCGCCGCTGTTGCGACGGGCTTTTTATTTGGTTGCGGGGGCAGGCAACCACCGATACCCACATTTGCGGCGGATAACGATCTGACGGTCTATTCGAGGCAAACCGCCCTCTCTCTGGAGAAGAAGACCGGGCAGACGCAAAGCGTCGGAGAACAAGGCCGCGGCCCTATAGCGCGCTCAACAGTTTCTCTGGCCATCCGGTTCTTTGCGCCTCCCCTTGGGACTGCGGTCGATCGCGCTAACGCTCGAACAGACCATCGAAGATCAGGCGAATATCCGCCGACAGGTCGGCTCGAAGTTCGGCGCCGTCGACATCGAAAACCTGCGTCGCCCGTTTTCCGATATCGTATGGCAGCCAGACTGCAGCGCCAGCGGCGTGAACGAATGTCGTGATCATCTCGTGCATGCCGCCGTTGCCGGGGACCGCCACCGTCCCATACGGGCCCGGCCGGTTCCAGATCAGTCCCAGATCCGCAACATGGGGTGCCCAGCCAGCGAAGGGCCCGGCCGCGAGCGGCCGGTCGTTGCGGTAGAACCAGGTCGGGTTCCCCGACATACGATGGGCATCGGCAAGCCGGATCGACGGCAGTTCATACGCCTCCGCCGTAAGCAGCCTCAGGCGCCGTGCGCCAGCCGACACGCCGGGCCATAGCTGCACGGCGCGCTCCTCGGCTTGCGCCATGATGTCGGGCTCCAGATGTGCCAGCAGCCGGCCGTCCCAGATCGCCGCCGGATCGCCGTCGCCTTGCGGCATTTCGATAAGGAAAGGCGCTGCCTCGTCGCGCGCCGTCCCGATCAGCAGCGGCACGGGGTGGCGAGGCAACAGCCGTGGCGCCTGCGGCAGGAATATTCCGTCGGCCACGGCGCGAAAGGGATGGCGCCGTGTCTCGCTCCGGCCCAGCCGCTCTTGCAGGGCAATGAGGGCGACAGCGGAAAGCTCCTGAAGGGCGCGTGCGCTCCCGGCAAGGGCCAACATCCTTTCGGCCACCGCGTCCGCCGTTTGCAGGCTATGGACGGTGTCACCGCCGCCCGAGCTTGAAAACGCCGCATGGAACAAGCCGGCCGCCTCGGGCGCGGCCAGAAGGGCCGCGACGTTCTTCGCGCCGGCCGACTCGCCACCGATCGTGACGCGGCCGGGATCACCGCCGAAGACCGCTATGGTCTGCCGGACCCAGGCGAGCGCGGCGAGGATGTCCCGCAAGGCATTGTTGCCGCTGCCGCGGAATTCCTCGCCGAAGATGCGCCCGCCCTCGAGAAAGCCGAGCAGGCCGAGCCGATGGCCGATCGTGACACACGTGATGCCGGCCTGGGCGAAGGCCGTGCCGTCATAGACCGGCCGGCTCGTCCCTCCGACGGCCTGGCCTCCGCCATGCAGCCAGACCAGCACCGGATGCGGCCCGGCCCCGGCCGGCGACCAGATGTTGAGGTAGAGACAATCCTCGCTCGTCGGCACGGCGGGCATGGCGTCGGGATCGCCGGGATAGAAGCCCGGATCGGCCGGTTGCGGCGCCGCCGGCGCGAAGCTCAGCGCCTCGCGCAGGCCGGTCCAGGGCGCAAGCGGCTGCGGCGGACGGAAACGCAAGGGGCCGATCGGGGCTGCGGCATAAGGCACCCCCTTGAATTGCCGGATTCCGTCGAAGACCGCGCCGCGCAGCCGGCCGTGGGGCGTATCGACAATGAGAGGTTGGTCGGGGAGCGCGGCTGCGGATGGATCGGGAGACATGGGTACGGAGATGTCGCGGTGCGGCTCCGGCCGTCGCCGATGCCGGGGTGCCTGCTGCCGGTGATGCGGGGCAGCAGGCGTCGTCGGGGGCGAGGCCGCTCGCAGAGGCCTATTTGCGGGCGATGTTCCAGTAGACCGGCGCCGGCGGGGTCAGGAGGCCGGTCAGGTTCGCACGATAGGCACGGATCTGATACTGGACGCCGATCGGCACATAGGGAACGGTCTCCACCGCGCGGAGCTGGATCTTCTCCGCCAGCGCCTTGCGTTGCGCGACGTCGGAAAGATCGGAAAACGCAGCGCGCATCTTTTCGATCTCCGCATCGCAGGGCCAGCCGAACCAGGCCTTCTCGCAGTTCGAACGAAGGCCGAGATGGCTGACCGGCTCCATCATGTCGAGCCCGCCCGGCCCCGAGATGAAGATCGACCAGCCGCCCTTGCCGACCGGTTCCTTGCTGGCCCGCCGGGCCACGACCGTCGCCCAGTCCATGGCCTGGACATCGGTCTTGAAGCCGATGCTCTTCAGCAGCGCTTCGGCCACCATGGTGAAAGCATGGATATTGGAATTCTCGGCGGCATCGAGCAGCACCACCGGAGTTCCATCATAGCCGGCTTCCTTCAGCAGGGCCTTGGCCTTGTCGAGATTGACCGCCGGAAACCCTTTCTCTGTGAAATAGGGAGACGAGCAGACATAGAAGGAGCGGCAGGGTTTGCCGAGGCTCGGATCGTCGATCACGGCGGCGAGGAACTCCGCGCCATCGACGGCATGGAGGAGGGCCTGCCGCAGCTTCGGATTGTCGAATGGCGGCTGGAGCGAATTGATGCGGATCTGCTGGGCGACGCCGATATCGTCCTGGCGTTCGAGACCGATGTCCTTCGACGTCTTGGCGAGCGGGATGAGATCGCCCGGAATCTCCTCGCTGATATCGAGCTCACCCTTGATCAGGGCGTTGATCGCGGTCTGCTGGTCGGGAATGATCTGCCATTCGACGCGATCGACCTTGACGACCTTGCCGCCGGAGAGACCGGACGGCGCCTCGGGGCGAGGCTTGTATCCGGCGTTCCTGGTGAAGACCAGCCGGGCGCCGGCCAGCCATTCGTCCTTCTTGAAGACGAACGGGCCGGAGCCGGTATGGTCGGTCACCGCCTGGTTGGGCGGCGTTGCCGAAGCGATGCGGGCCGGCATGATGAACGGCACCGGCGCGCCGGGCTTGCCGAGAGCGTCCAGCACCATTCCCCACGGCGAGGTCAGCGTCAGGCGAAATGTCTTCGCATCGACCGCCTGCCAGTTCGCGCCGCGCTGGTTGAGCTGCTGCCCCATGCTGTCATTGACGCTCCAGCGCTTCAGCGAGGCGATCACGTCTTCGGCCGTCACGGGCTGACCGTCGCTGAAAGCGAGGCCGTCGCGCAGGACGAAGGTCCAGGTCTTGCCGTCGGCGGAGCTGTCCCAGCTTTCCACCATCTGCGGCTTGATCGCCAGCTTTTCGTCGACCGCAAACAGCGTGTCGTAGATCATGTAGCCGAAATTCCGGGCCATGGAATCCGAGCCGAGGATCGGGTCCAGCAGCTTCACGTCTCCGGACGGCTTGACCTTGAGAACGCTCTCGGCCTGAACCGGCCCGGTCAAGACGAGCATGGCACCGGCGAAAAGCGCGGCCGTCACTGCTTTGAAACTCATTGTCCTCCCCCTTGTCGTTCGATGAGGTGATGCGCGGCCATGTCCCTGGCCGCTTCCGTCGGGCGCATCGCGCCGCGTTGCAGGTAGGCGTAGGTGGCCAGCGCCAGGCCGGCCGCCGGCTCCCGCCCCAATTCCGCCTTGGCGAAGGTGAGGTTCACCGCCGCGGCGCCGCCGAACAGGCTGGCCTCGATGCCGCCGAGAACGCCGGCATGCATGTCGTCGCCCAGTTCGGCCGGCCAGCCGGCCACCACCACCCGTCGAATGGGAGTCAGGTTGAGCGCATTGCCGATGGCGTGTCCGAGTCGCACCAGACGTGCCGCGAGGTCAGCTCGCGCGCGCGCCGACAGCTTGAGGCGACTGGCCTGCCATCCGCCCATCGCCAGCAGGTCATGCTCGCGCAGGCCGATGGCGGGGGCGACGGCGGTGGTGGACACATAGGCCTCGAGGCAGCCGGAATGGCCGCAGCGGCAGCGGGGGCCGCGTGGATCGAGCACCATATGGCCGATTTCGCAGACGGCCACGTCCCCGCTCGTGGCGAAGTCATCGACCAGCGCCGCGGCCACGCCATGGCCGGCGAAGGTGTAGAAATAGGGGCCGCCGGGGAGATCGACGCCAAGCTTGAGCCGATGCGCGACGGCGCGGGTCACGATCGAATTCGCCGCGAGCAGCGCCACCGCGGGCAATGCCGCCTGGATCTCCGCCAGGAGCTCGGCAGGGTTCAGCGCGATGATCGGATTGGCGTGCAGAGTCTCGTGATAGCCCGGGATCGACACGGCGAGCTGACGAAGCCCGATGCCCGCCCGGCGCAGATGGTCGGCGAGCTGATGAAGAGCGCGGCGATAGGTTGTTTTCACGCCCTCGGGCCCGGCGCCGTCCGGCAGGTCCAGCCACTCGGAAAAGCGAATCTCGCCGGTCAGCGAACCGACGCCGATATGGACGCGCCCTCCCGAGAATTCCATCGTGCCGACATGGAGAGCATTACTTAGTGTAAGGAAAGAGCTCGGGCCGCCCTGGTAGGGCGCCGTGCGCTTCGCTTCCTCCACCAGCCCCTCGGATTTCAGCTCGGAGACGATGCGCGAGATGCTCGCATCGGTCAGGCCGAGATGATCCGCCAAAATAGGGCGAAAGGAGCCACCGGAGCACCAGAGATAGCGCAGAACCGCCGAGCGCGTCTCGCGCCGGCTTCTCGGCTCCCGCATGCATCCTCCCGTTTATTTTTACTTTATGTAATAATGCTGCCGTGTGCTGGCGATCTTGTCAATATCGCCCCACCGCCCGCGGCGCGCCGCCGGGACACCCCCGTCGCCGAGATGGCATCGCACGGATACCTCTATCTCGTCGCGGCGCTGATGTTCGAGGTTGCGCTGTCCGTCGCGATCGCTCGGCGAACCGGGAAGCAGGCCTGACACGTTGCGCAGATGATCGCGTCGGCTGCACGTTCTACGGTGGGATTCGAAATCAGTCTCGCCGGAAAAGAGTGACAAGTCTGCGCACGGCCGGGGCGATCTGTTCTTCCGGCGTGCTGGCGAAGCCGAGCAGCAGTCCAGATCGTGGATGACCGGGTGAATAATAGGCGGATAGCGGTGGTGTCTGCAGACCGAGCCGCAACGCGCGTCCATATATCTCCGTGTCCATCACGCTGCTGTCGGAGAACAGACCGAGGGCGTGCAGGCCGCATTCGGGCAGCGCCATATCGAGCAAGCCGTCGGCATGGCGTGCAACGGCATCGGCCAGTGCATCACGGCGGGCTCGATAGAGTACCCGCATCGCACGGATGTGCCGAGCCAGGTACCCACGCGCGATGAACTCGGCGAGGATCGCCTGATCCGGTCCGGGAGACTGTCGATCCGCCAGGGCCCGACCCGCGGTGAAGGCACCGACGAGCCTTCCGGGCAACACGACGTAGCCCAGGCGCAAACCCGGCGCGAGGACCTTCGAGAAGGTCCCGACATAGATCACTCTTTCCTGACCTGCATCCAGCGCTGCGAGCGGTTGCAAGGGGCGGCCCGAATAGCGAAATTCGCCATCGTAGTCGTCCTCGATCACCCAGGCATTGGCGCGCTCCGCCCAGGCCAGCAGGGCGAACCGGCGCCGCAGACTCATGACCGCGCCAAGTGGATACTGATGCGAGGGTGTGACGAGGGCCAGGCGCGCATGCGCCGCCGATGCCTCACCGGCCGCGACGTCCAGTCCCTCCATGTCCACGGGTACCGGCACTGTGCGCAATCCGGCTACCGAAAGGGCGTTCCGCCCTGCCACATAGGCTGGGTCCTCCACCCAGGCCGCATCGCCGGCGTCGGCGAGCAACTGCGCGGCGAGGCTGATCGCCTGCTGCGAGCCGGACGTCACGATGACTTGCTCTGCCGTGCAGGCGATGCCACGCATGGCGCCCAGATACGCTGCGATCGCCTGTCGGAGCGGGCGGTAGCCGGCAGGATCGCCGTAGCCGAGCAGGCTGGGCGCCCCTCCGCGCCAAACTTCCGCAGACAGGCGGGCCCAGATCTGCCCCGGAAAGGCGTCCACCGCCGGAATGCCGGGCGCAAGCATCGCGGCGCCCGGACGCGCGGCCGTGACCGGGAGCGCAGCAGTCGCTCTCCCTCTCCGGGACAAGCCGGCTTCGGACAGATTTGGTGATGGACGGACAGGCTCCGATCGAAGTCCGCCTGGGGTGGGCAGTAGGATGTCTGGCAGCAGTGCGGATACACGCGTCGCCGAACCGGGCCTTCCTGTCAGATAGCCTTCGGCAGTGAGGCGGCCATAGGCCAGTACCACGGTCTGCCGCGCCACGCCGATGTCGCGGGCAAGAGCCCTGCTGGAGGGAAGAACCGCGCCCGGTTTGAGCGCTCCATCGAGGATCAGGGCCCGGAAATGCGCGAAAATCTGATCCTGCCAACCATCGGCGCGCGATCGGTCAAGGGCGAATCCCGGCATGGGGAGAGGTGACGCGGGCATCAACCGGTCTAATAGGAAAGCTGCAACTGGCACAAGGGCGATGGACCAGGCGGGCGTAAAGAAAGCCGCACCCGACACAGGAGCCATGCCTATGTACGTCCATCCCGCCTTCACAACGACACGCGAGACCGCGCTCGGGATTTTGAGGGAGCGGGCCTATGGCGTTTTCGTCGTGCCGACCGCGACGGCGCCAACGGCCGTTCATTTGCCATTCCTGACCTATGAGGATGGCGATGAGGCGCTCCGGGTCGAACTTCACGTTGCCCGGGCCAATCCGATCCACAAGCTGATCGGCGAAGGATGCCCGGCGCTGCTGATATGCAACGGACCCGACGCCTATATCACGCCGGAATGGTACGGCATGCCGAACGAGGTCCCGACCTGGACCTACACGGCAGTTCATCTGACGGGCACGGCGCGTGTCCTGTCCGAGAACATGAATCGTGACCACATCGACCGGATGGTGAGCTTTTTCGAGGCGAGGATGCCCGAGAAGGCCCCCTGGACGACGGAGAGCCTCGCCCCCCAAAAGATGGCGATGATGATGAAGGCGATCGTCACCATCGAACTGCGCATCGATGGAGTTCAAGCCCAGCTCAAGCTGATCCAGCACAAGGACGAGACCCGCCATCGCGGCGCAATCGCCGGTCTGAGGCGGAGGCCGGATGCCGACTCCCACGCGATCGCCGATCTGATGCAGGAAACGCTCGACGCCCGCCTGGCCGCAAACCGAGCGGAGGCTCCCTGAACGGAGATACCACTGCGCTCGCAGTCTGAGCTGTTCACGACGATGGGGCCGGCCGAGGCCATCTCCTCCCCGGCGCTGATCACTCAGGTCGAGAATGGTGTCCTCGGTAACAGCGCTGGTGCCTTTTTCGATAGGCTGACATGTCCGAAGACCCCGATGCGCTTCACCGCCGCCGAGGGCGCGGACCGGCATTGGGAGATGGGCACGCCCGGCATAAAACGGGTCAGTTGCCGCTACGTCTTCGACATTCGATTGGCTGCTCGTTCCCGTATAGCAGATCGAAAGTGCCACGGCTCGGCTGAACCGCGCCTGACGTAAGGCCAGCGCCGTCTCCGGACCTTGGCTCAACACTGGAAAGCGGGCGCCTCCAGATAGCGGCCTCCTTATTTTACGACGAGGGGGCACTTGCTTTCGGACAGCGGCCAGACCGTCTCTTCCGGCGCGATCTTGCGCACGATCTCGAAATAATCCCAAGGCGCCTTCGAATCCGCCGGCTTCTTCACGCGGGCGAGATACATCTCCCGCAAGACCCGGCCATCGGCGCGAATCCTGGCGTTCTGCGTGAAGGCGTCGTTGATCGGCATCGCCTTCATCGCGGCGGCCACCTTGTCGGGATCATCCGTGCCGGCCTCCTTGATCGCCTTGAGGTAATGCAGCACCGAGCCGTAGACGCCGGCGTGAAGCATCGAGGGCATCATCCCGGTCCGTTCGAGGAACTGCTTGGACCAGGCGCGGGAGGCGTCGTCGATATCCCAGTAGGAGGCCGTCGTCAGATAGGTGCCCTGGGTCGCCTTGAGCCCGAGGCTGTGAACGTCCTGCAGGAAGAAGATCAGCGCCGCCAGGCTCTGCCCCTGTTCGACGATGCCGAACTCGCCGGCCTGCTTGATCGCATTGACGGTGTCGTTGCCGGCATTGGCGATGCCGATCACCTTGGCGCCGGAAGCCTGCGCCCGCAGCAGGAAGGACGAGAAGTCGGCGTTGTTCAGGGGGTGACGGACCGCACCCACGACCTTGCCGCCATTGGCTTCAACGACATCGGTCGCATCCTTCTGCAACTGATGGCCGAAGGCGTAATCCGAGGCGAGCATGAACCAGCTGGTTCCGCCGGCCTTCACGACGGCGGAGGCCGTCCCGCGCGCGACCGCGTAGGTGTCGTAAGTCCAATGAAACCCATAGGGCGAGCACTGCTCGTTGGTGAGCGCCGTCGTGCCGGCGCCGGAATACATGACAATGCGCTTCTTCTCGCGCGCCAGGGACTGGATCGCGAGCGCTACCGCCGAATTCGGCACATCCACGATCGCATCGACCTTGTCGACGTCGAACCATTGGCGGGCGATGGTCAGGCCGACATCCGCCTTGTGCTGGTGATCGGCGGAGAGAATCCGGATCGGCTTGCCGAGAACGGTACCGCCGAACTCCTTCACCGCCATCTCGGCGGCGGCGACAGAGCCCTTGCCAGTGATATCCGCGGTGACACCGGCCATGTCGGTCAGAACGCCGATTTTGACAGCGTCATCGCTCACCTGCGCGCGAGCAGCGCCGCCATAGGCAATCAGGGCCGTCACGCCGGCCAGCAGCAGCTTCTTCATCTCGTCCTCCCGGATAAGGTCCGCTTGGCGCGGATCGTCAGATCACTCGCTTAAAGGCCGCGCTCATCGAGCCAGCGCAGGAGCCTGCCGGCGATGGCATCGCTGTTGTCCTCGATCATCGGCATGTGGCCGTTGCCTTCGATGCCTTCATCCGGCAGCCACAGGAACTCCGCGCCGACATAACGTGCGGTCGCCTCGTCCATCGCTCTCGGATGCCTGGGATCATGATCCCCCGTGACGATCAGGATCGGCGTCTGCGCGAGAGAAGCTGGGTTGCCGATGCGCAGACCTCGCCCCCCGATATTGAAGCGCTCGTTGAAGAGGCGCGCGCTCTCCGGCACGATCGAGAGACGGTATTGGTCGAAGGCGTGCCGCGGAAAGCGCGGAGCATTGGCCCAGAAATCCCGCATGAAGGCATCGCCGACGCTGACGGGCCGATCTTCCGGTGTCATCACCGGGCAACCAAGGCTGATGTCGTTGCTGAGCCTGGCAACCGCCTCGCGATCCTCGGGCAAGACAGCCAGGATGTTGGCAGGCGCGCCGGGGGCAATGCCGAGAACGGCGGCGACGGAGCGCTGCGCGCGCTCGGCAATCCACCAGGCCATCGGGCCGCTGGCGGAATGAACGAGGAGGACGGCCGGGCCGACCTGCTCGACCAGCACCAGGATCGATTCCGCAATGCCCTGCGTCGACAGGGACGCCAGCTCTTCGCAGGCCGGCGAGCGGCCATGGCCGGGCCAGTCGACCACGAAGACGTCCCGGTCCGCCGCGAAGCGCGGTGCCCAGCCCTCGCGGCCATCCGGCGTCGCAAGATAGCACTGTCCGGTATGGCAACCGCCATGCACCATCACGACGGGACGATGATGGGACCCAGCTCTTGCCGGCAGATGATCGACATAGATCGGGCAAGCGGCTGTTCCACTGAAGAAGGCGCGCCCGAACGCGGGGCGGGCCGCGACAGGGCGAGCGCTCGCCGAAGCCGAGCTGTTCATGCGATCCTCCCGCCGGCAGGGCTCCGAGGCCGTGCCATCTTCTTGCCTGGATGCTACGACCGCGCCACCATGAGATCAACAAGAAAGTCTCATATGAGACCGAATGAAGCCAAGCTGCCAGTCCCCCCGGCCGAGGCCGATCAAGGGAATGAAGGGTTGCGCGCCATTCTGGGCGGCACCGAAATCCCGACCGCCTACAGGATCGGCTATATCCTCAACTTCTACCGGGAGCCGTCTTTCCGGCGCATCGAAGCCGAGTTCGGCCTCACGCGCCCGGAGATCGTGATCCTGCTTGCCCTGCATTTTCGCGAGGGCATTACGGCAGCCGAGTTCTGCGAGTTCTCGGGCCATCTCAAGGCCGGGGTCAGCCGCGCGGCCATCGCCCTGGAAAAGAAGAATCTGATCAGGCGGGTCACCGACCAGGCGGACAGCCGGCGGCAGCGCCTTTTCCTGACCGATGCCGGGCGCGAACTCTACAGCCGCTACGTCCCGGGCTTGAAGGCACGCGAAGCAGCCATGCTCGCCTGCCTTTCAAGCACCGAGCGCGAGCAGCTGGACCGCCTGCTCGACAAGCTCGCCGCGCATGTTCCGGATTGGGGCTCGGCTTCGGAACTCTGAGCCCCGAATACCACGAAAAATGCGCCAGGAGCGCAATGGCTGGCAAGGAATCGTCTTTTGCCACATGGTCCGGCGATCGATGCGAACGAACCGATTTGCATCGTGAAGGGCCTTGATTATTGGAGCAGCACGAATGCGAAGCCACGAAATCCGCAATCTGATCGCGGATGTGAAGACAGGCGCATTGTCGCGGCGCGCCTTCATGCAGAGGATGGCGGCTGTCGGCCTCGCCGCGCCGCTTGCCAGCCAGGTGCTCGCCTGGAACGGCGTCGCGATGGCGAACTCCACATTCGCGTATAAGCCGACGAAGGCGGGCGGCGGCGGCGCACTCAAGATTCTGCTCTGGCAGGCCCCGACACTGCTCAACCCGCATTTTGCCAACGGCACAAAGGACCAGATCGCTTCTCGCATCTTCTATGAGCCGCTCGCCGGCTGGGACGGCGCCGGCAACCTCATTCCTTGCCTCGCCGCCGAGGTGCCGACCAAGGCGAATGGCGGCCTGTCGGATGACGGGCTTTCCGTGGTCTGGAAACTCAAGCCCGGCGTAAAATGGCATGACGGCAAGCCTTTCACCGCCGACGACGTCGTCTTCACTTGGGAATATGCCAAGGACCCCGCGACAACGGCCTACACCACCGCGGCTTACGCCAATATCAAGGTCGAGAAGCTGGACGACCTCACGGTCAGGATCGTCTTCACGCGGCCGACACCGTTCTGGGCGGATGCCTTCGTCGGCAATGCCGGGCAGATCCTGCCCAGGCATCGCTTCGCCGGCTATATGGGCGCCAAGTCGCGCGAGGCGCCGGACAACCTGAAGCCCATTGGCACCGGCCCCTATAAATTCATCGACTTCAGACCCGGCGATATCCTCACCGGCGAGCGGTTTGCCGGCTACCATGTCGCCAACCAGCCGCATTTCGATACGCTGGAAGTGAAGGGCGGTGGCGATGCTGCCTCTGCCGCGCGTGCCGTGCTCCAGACCGGCGAGTACGACTATGCCTGGAACCTCCTGGTCGAGGACGAAGTCCTCAAGCGCATGGAGGCGGGCGGCCGCGGCAAGGTGAGCGCCGCCCCATCCGGCAACCTCGAATACATGATCCTGAACACCACGGACCCCTGGACAGAGGTCGACGGTGAGCGTTCCAGCGTCAAGACCAAGCACCCGACCCTGTCGGACCCCGCCGTGCGCCGAGCGATCAACCTGCTGATCGACCGCGACTCGATCGAGAAGTTCATCTATGGCCGCGGCGGCACCGCAACGGCGAGCTTCATCAACGAGCCCAGGCAGTTCAAGTCGACCAAGCTCAAGTATGAGTTCAGCATCGAGAAGGCGAACGCGATTCTCGACGAGGCCGGCTGGAAGAAGGGCCCCGACGGCATCCGCGAAAAGGACGGAAAGAAACTCAAATACGTCTTCCAGACCTCGATCAACGCGCCGCGTCAAAAGACCCAGGCCATCATCAAGCACGCTTGCCAACGCGCCGGCATCGATCTGGAGCTGAAATCGGTCACCGCGTCGGTGTTCTTCTCTTCAGACGTCGCCAATCCCGACACCTATACGAAATTCTATGCCGACATGGAGATGTTCGCGGCGACGCAGCCCCAGCCTGATCCCGAAAGGCTGCTGAACCAGTTCACATCCTGGGAGATCGCCAGCAAGGATAACAAGTGGCTGGGCCGCAACGTCTCGCGCTACTCCGATCCGGCTGCCGATGAGGCCTACAAGGCCGCGCAGCAGGAACTCGACCCGGCCAAGCGAGCGGAGTTGCTGATCAAGGTCAACGATATCTTCTGCGAGGCCAATGTCATCCTGCCGATCCTGGCCCGCAGGATCATGGACGGACGTGCGAACAATCTCGTGTCCGACATTTCGGGATGGGATGTGACGACATGGAACCTCGCCGCCTGGTATAAGACCTGAAGCCTTTTCCAGCGAAACATGTACCGGCTCGCGAGAAGAGAAGAATAGAAAGTAGAATGACAAGTCATTTCCGCCATTCTCATAATGTCGGAAATGCCTCTCACGGCAGCTGCGGCCGATACATCGTCAGATTGATTGCCAATTTCTGCCGCTTATGTTGATCATCTTGCGTTGCGGCCAGGACTTCCGTCCCTGTCTCATCAAGCCTCGAACCAGACCGGTGAAGAGTGCTGCAGTGACGGCGGCCGCAAACGGGCGCTGGCACGCGCAGGCTCATGCTCGTGCCTGATTCGGCCAATCCGCGCTGGAGCCTCGATTTTCTCTTCGACACGATCTCGGACGGTCGCCGTCATCGTCGATCTCTTCTCGCCAACCGAATGCGCCAAATTCTTCAGAGCGGCCGGATATGAACCTGATTAAACCGGAAACGCCCTAGACCGGACCAATACAGTTCAGATGAAGTGGCGGACATTCCATACGCTGCAAATCAACTGCGGGAGTCTGGTGCCATCCGGATCGTTGCTTCCAGGCCACCACGGTCGCGGCGATTGGCGAGACGGAGTTCGCCGCCCATGCGCCGCACGGCGACATCGGCGATCGCCAGCCCCAGTCCGGTTCCGATCGCACTCTTGTTGCGGCCGCGGAAGAAGCGCTGCGTGACGAGGGGGATTTCATCCTCCGGAATGCCCACACCCTCGTCTTCGACCACGATCCCGTTTCCGGCCGCAGAGCTGCGCCAGGTCACCGTGCCGCCCGAAGGCATGTGCCGCACGGCGTTGTCATGGAGGTTGCGAAGCGCGAGTGTCAGCAGTTCGCGGCTGGCGACCACGGTCAGCTCTCTCAGCGCGGGTTCGATCTTGACTGAAATGCCCGCTTCGGGAGCCGTAGCCGTGATCTCGTCGAAGACGTCGCCGACGATGACGGGCTCGCAAGCCTGCGGCTCCGCATTCGCATCAAGCTTTGCGAGAGCCAGCAACTGACGCACGAGGCGCGCCGTCCTGTCGACGGAGAGCACGATCTGTTGCAGCGCTCCCTGCCTGACCTCGGGCGCGCCGCCGCTCATCGCGATCTGGGCCTGCATCCTGAGCCCTGCAAGGGGCGTCCGCAGCTCATGCGCCGCGAAGGCCGTGACCTCGCGTTCGTGCCGCCGGGCGGCCTCGACCTTGGCGAACAGACCGTTCAAGGCCTGCGTCAGCGGCTTGACCTCCGCTGGCGCACGCACGGGATCGATCGGGCTCATGTCGTCAGCGTCACGCCCACCGACATCGCGGGCCATCGTGCGCAGCGGCCGCAGGCCGCGTCCAAGGCTGATCCAGATCAGCAAAGCGAGCAGCGGCGCGATCAGAAGAGCTGGTGCCAGAAGACCCTTGATCAGATCGGAGACGAGGCGGTCGCGCAGGCCGAGCCGGTCCCCGACCATGACGCGCGCACCCGTAGCGGCGTTGGCGATAGTGTAGACGCGCCAGGTCTCACCATCGACGATGCGGTCGGAAAAACCCGATGCCGCTTCCGTCAGGCGAGTGTCGGGCGCACCGCTCGACCGAGCCATCAGGCGGCCGTCGAGCGACCAGATCTGGCAGGAGAGCTGGCGCTCATAGCCAACCCCTTCCGCGGGCAGGCTCGGAAGGACGGCGGCCGGGGAGGTCATATCGGCGCTGGCAACCAGCGAATTCACCATCCGCGCCGCCTCCTGCAGACGGGTATCGAGGACGTGCTCCAGCTCCCCGCGCGTCCCGACATAGATCCACAGCACGGCCGACAGCCAGATCACCCCGGTCGCGCTCAGCAGGATCGCGAAGAGGCGCCCACGCAAGGAAGTCATGACGTCACCCTGATCCGGTAGCCGAGGCCACGCACCGTCTCGATCGTGTCGCGGCCGATCTTGGCCCTCAGGTGGTGGATATGGACCTCGACCGCATTGCTTTCGATCTCCTCCTGCCAACCATAGAGCCGGTCCTCGATCTCGGCCTTGGAGCGCACTGTGCCGGGCCGCTCCATCAGGGCCGCCAGTACCGAGAACTCGCGCCGGGACAGCGAGAGAGGCACACCGTGCAGGGCCGCCGACAGGTTCGACGGGTCCAGCAGGATGCCCGCGGCCGAAAGGCAGGCCGACGCTCGCCCCGAGCCTCGCCGGGCGATGGCTCGGACGCGGGCAGCGAGCTCATCGAGGTCGAACGGCTTGCCGAGATAGTCGTCCGCCCCGGTGTCGAGTCCACGGATGCGGTCGGATGTCTCGTCCATCGCGGTGAGCAGCAGAACGGGGGTGCGGTCGCCTGCCCCGCGCATCTCGCGTAGCAGGTCGAGGCCGGTACCGTCCGGCAGCATCAGGTCGAGCACCACCGTGTCGAAGACGGAGGTCGACAATGCTGCACGCGCGTCGACGCAGGTCCCGACACAGTCCACCGTCATGCCGGCGAGACCGAGCCCGACCTTGAGTCCATTGGCCAGAACCGAATCGTCCTCGACGACGAGAATGCGCATGTGTCGGTACCCTTCATCGCATCATCGATCCCGGCGATCAGCCAGCCCAGCCTTAAGGCTGGCTTAAGCTGCGATGTCGAGATGGCGGCCTCAACCGATCGAAGGTCGCCATGCGCCGTCCGTTTCTCGCAGCGTTCGCCAGCCTCGCCCTCTGCCTCATGGCGATGGCGGGCGTCGCGTCCGCCACCACGCCGCGCCCGGCCGACGAGGTCTTTCGCCTCGGCGTCGCCCGCGCCGCCGACCGCAGCCTCGTCCTGACCTGGACGGCACTGCCGGGCCATTACCTTTATCGCGAAAGCCTGAAAGCGCAGAGGCAGGACGGCACGCCGCTGGCGCTTTCCACCGAGGGCGGCGAGCAGAAGGACGATCCCAATTTCGGACTGACAGAAATCTATCACGGCCAGACGCAGGCCCGCATCGCGGCCAGCGACTCGCCGGCCACAGGCACGCTTGTCGTGACCTATCAGGGCTGCGCCGAGCAGGGCGTCTGCTATCCGCCGATCGTCAGGAATGTCGATCTGGCAACGGGCGCTCTGTCGAAGGCGCAGCCTATCCGCATCGGCGACACGTCGCCGGCCGTCGCCTCCTCTCCCCGCGCCGCGACGACAGCCATAGCACCGGCCGGCCTGTTCTCCGGCGGCCTCGCATTGACACTGGCAAGCTTCCTCGGCTTCGGCCTGCTCCTGTCGCTGACGCCCTGCATCTTTCCGATGATCCCGATCCTGTCGGGCCTGCTGGCGCAGACGGGCGAACAACTGTCGGCCAGACGTGGTTTCATCCTGTCGGGCGCTTATGTGCTCGCCATGGCCTCGGCCTATGCCGCTCTGGGCGTCGCCGCCGCAGTATCGGGCCGCAACCTGCAGATCGCTTTGCAGACAGCATTGGCCCTCGGGTTGATGAGCCTCGTCTTCGTCATCCTGGCGTTGTCGATGTTCGGCCTCTTCGATCTGCAGCTTCCGCAGAGCTGGAGCACGAGGCTTGCGGGATCCGGCCGCGGTCGCGGCGGCTCGCCGGGCGGCGCGGCGCTGCTTGGCTTCAGCTCGGCGCTGATCGTCGGTCCGTGCGTGACGCCGCCGCTGGCGGCCGCGCTGCTCTATGTCGCGCAAACCGGCGACATGGTGCGCGGGGCGGCGGCGCTGTTTGCGCTCGGCCTCGGCATGGGTCTGCCGCTCGTGCTCTTCGGCACGTTCGGAGCCCGTATCCTGCCACGGTCGGGGCCCTGGCTCGTCAAGGCGCAGCAGGGTTTCGGCTTCGTTTTCATCGGCCTCGCCATCTGGATGCTGGCGCGCGTGCTGCCGGCCGATCTCACGCTTCTGCTGTGGGGCCTGCTGGCGATCGCGACTGGCGCCTGGTTCGGGGGCTATGCGCTGATCCGCGACCATCTGCGCCTGCTGCCGCGTTTCGCCGGAGCAGCTCTTGCGCTGTGCGGTTTGGTCTTGGTCGCGGCTGCTGCGACGGGGCGACCGGATCCGCTACGCCTCGCGGCCTTTCTCGACGGGGCCGGCGCGTCGGAGCCGGCTGCGGCGAGCGCGAGGGTCGTCTCGACGCCCGCGGCCTTCGATGCCGCGCTCGCTGAGGCCCGGGCGGCGAAGCGGCCGATCCTCGTCGATTTCACCGCCGGCTGGTGCACCATCTGCAAGGAGATCGACCGCGGTGTGATGCGCGATCCCGCCATCGGCGCCCGCCTCGACAGGGTCACGATCATCCGCGCCGACCTGACTGTCTATGGCCCCGAGGGGCAGGCCCTGATGGATCGCTTCGGCGTGGTGGGCCCGCCGACCCTGCTCTTCATCGATGCCGGCAGTGGCCGCGAGGTCGATGACACCCGCACGACCGGCGCCACCACTGTCGACGCCTTCGCGGCGACGCTCACGAAAGCCGGCGCCTGACGCCACCCCCGCCTCATATGTCCACCTCGCCCCCCCCTGGAGCTCGCCATGAACCGCAGAACCTTGATCTCCCGCTTCGCTGGATTGAGTGCCTCAGGCGTTCTCGCCACGATCTGTCCCGGACTGCTGGGAACCCCCTCTGCCCTGGGCCAGGGTGTCGACACCAACGCCATCCTCAACGACCCCGAGGCGCCGACCGCCGGCAATCCGAAGGGGGACGTCACCATCGTCGCTTTCCTCGACTACAACTGCCCTTTCTGCAAGAAATCGGCGCCCGATCTTGATCGCGTCGTCAAGACCGACGGCAAGATCAGGCTCGTCTACAAGGATTGGCCGATCCTGTCCGAGGCCTCGGTCTACGGCGCACAGCTCGCGGTCGCAGCCCATTATCAGGGCAGGTATGACGCCGTGCACCATGCGCTCATGGGCATTCCCGGCATGCGGATTTCCAAGGAGAGGATGCTGGAAGCCGTGAAGGCATCGGGTGTCGACATGGTCCGCCTCCAGGCCGATCTCGACGCCAGGGCAGACGCCATCACCGCTCTGCTGCGACGCAACCTCGCCCAGGCCGACTCCATCGACCTCCAAGGGACGCCGGCCTATCTCGTCGGCCCGTTCCGGACCTCGACGCTGGATTATGCCGGCTTCAAGCAGGTCGTGGCAGACGCGCGCGCCAAGCAGGCAGCGAAACAGAACTGATCGCCGTCCTCGCATCGCCCGTCACCCAGGCCTCATCAGAAAGACCGGAATGATCTGCATCCCCCGAGCGGCGAAGCCGCTCGCCGTCATCGCCTTGCCGCTGCTGATCGCCGCCTGCACCACGATCCAGCCGCAACCGCCTGCGACGGTCTCCTATTCGGCGATACCGCCTCAGGTCGCGCAGCGCTATGCCGCGATCGAGACCGAGAAGTTCAAGGTGCCGGCGGTCGATCTCGACGATCTCCAGCCCCGGAATGTGCGCCAACTCGTCGATTACGCGACGAAACACTCGCCCGGAACGCTCGTCGTCGATCCGCATCAGCGCTTTCTCTATCTGGTGCAGGAGCATGGCAAGGCACTGCGTTACGGCGTCGGCGTCGGCAAGGCCGGCCTCGAATTCGCCGGCACCGCGACGATCGAACGCAAGGCGCAATGGCCGCGCTGGGCGCCAACGCCCGACATGATCCGGCGCGATCCGCGGCGCTACGCGAAATGGGCGGGCGGCATGGCCGGCGGCGAAGGCAACCCGCTAGGCGCGCGTGCGCTCTACCTGTTCAAGAACGGCAACGACACCCTCTACCGGATTCACGGGACCAACGAGCCTGAAACCATCGGCGAGGCGGTTTCCTCCGGATGCATCCGCATGATGAACCAGGACGTTATCGACCTCTACAACCGCATCCCGAGCGGCTCGAAGGTCGTCGTCCTCTGAGGCTTGCAGACAAACATTATGTATTATACAATAATATATATTATATTGTAGCGCACCCCGGATTCCTGCCATGCACCCCACGAAAATCTCGGAAACATTGTCGATCGCCGGCCAGCCCGCTCTAACCGATTTCGAGAAGCTCGCCGCGCAAGGCTTCAAGGCCATCATCAACAACCGGCCTGATGGCGAGGAGGCGGGACAGCCGGGCTCGGCTGCCGAGAGGAAAGCGGCCGAGGACGCCGGGATGGCCTACAGTTTCATCCCCGTGACCGGCCCGACCATCACCGAGGCTGACGTGGCGGCGTTCGGTGCGGCGGTCGCGCGGGCGTCGGGGCCGGTCTTCGCGCATTGCAAGAGCGGCACCCGCGCGCTTACCCTTCATGTGCTGGGCGAAGTCCTCGCTGGCCGCCTATCAGCCGATGCGATCGTCGGATTCGGCCAGACACTCGGTTTCGACCTCGCCGGAGCCAGGGCCTGGCTCGACCGCCATGCGGTCGGGGCGCCACAGGTCACCGGCTTCTACGAACCGAGGAGCGGCAGCATCCAGTACGTCGTCACCGATCCCGCGACGAAGATCTGCGCCATCATCGATCCCGTTCTCGACTATGACGAGAAATCCTGCGCGACCGCCACGACCCAGGCCGACACGATCCTCGCCTTCGTCCGTGAGAAGGGCCTGCGCGTGGATTGGATCCTCGACACCCATCCCCATGCCGATCACTTCTCCGCCGCGCAGTATCTCAAGAGCAAGACCGGTGCGCGAACTGCGATTGGCGCGCAGGTCGTCGCCGTGCAGAAGCTCTGGAAGGATCTCTACAACCTCCCGGATCTCGCGACCGACGGCTCGCAATGGGATCGGCTCCTTGCCCATGGCGAGCGCTTCAGGCTCGGCTCGCTGGAAGTCTCCGTGCTGTTTTCTCCGGGGCACACGCTGGCCTCGATCACCTATGTCATCGGCGATGCAGCCTTCGTCCACGACACGCTGTTCATGCCCGATTCCGGCACGGCGCGGGCCGATTTCCCCGGCGGCAGCGCCCGCGCGCTTTGGGCTTCAATCCAGGCCATTCTCGCGATGCCCGACGAGACGAGGCTGTTCACGGGACATGACTACCAGCCCCACGGCCGCGCGCCGCGCTGGGAGAGCACGGTCGGGCAGCAGAAACTGACGAACCCGCACGTCGCCGGGGAGGACGAGGCTTCGTTCGTCGCCCTGCGTCAGGCGCGCGATAAAACGCTCCCCATGCCCAAGCTCATCCTGCATGCGCTGCAGGTGAACATCCGCGGCGGTCGCTTGCCCGAGCCGGAGGCGAACGGCAGGCGCTATCTCAAGATCCCGCTCGATGCCTTCACCGGAGCGGCCTGGGACGAGACGGCGTCATGACTCTGGCGCCGATGAATCGATCGGAGTTGGCGAGCCGGGCGGCGGAAGTCGCCGGCCTGCTCAAGACGCTCGCCCATCCCAACCGTCTGATGCTCGTCTGCACGCTGGTGGAGGGCGAGTATTCCGTCGGCCAGATCGAAGAGATGCTGGACATCCACCAGCCGACGCTCTCGCAGCAGCTCACGGTACTGCGAGAGGCCGGCATCGTCGAGACGCGGCGCGAAGCCCGGCAGATCTTCTACCGGTTGACCGAGCGGAAGGCGGCGAGCCTCGTGGCCGCGCTCCACGCCATCTTTTGCGCGCCGGAATCCGTGCCATGATCGCCTACTGGCCTTCTCTCATTGGCGGGATGCTGATCGGCCTCTCGGCCGCGCTCCTGTTGCTGCTCAACGGCCGCGTCGCCGGTATCAGCGGAATTCTCGGCCGGCTGACGCAAGGCTCGCAGGTGCCGACCAACGCAGCCTTCGTCGTCGGGCTCATGATCGGTCCGTCGCTCTACAGGCTCGTTTCGGGCGCTTGGCCAGCCGTGACCATTCCCGCCTCCCTGCCGGTCGTCGTCATGGCCGGACTCCTGGTCGGCTTCGGCAGCCGGATGGGCTCCGGCTGCACCAGCGGACACGGCGTGGTCGGGCTTGCGCGATTGTCGCCGCGCTCGCTCGCCGCCGTCGCCACATTCCTCACGACCGGCATCGTAACCGTCACACTGATGAGGCTCGCCGTTCCATGACGCGCCCAACTTGGATTTCGTCCGCGCAGGCCCTCGCCGCACTGTTGGCGGGCTCCATCTTCGGCCTCGGCCTTTCGATGTCGGGCATGCTCGACCCCGTTCGCGTGCGCGGTTTCCTGGATGTAGCCGGCGATTGGGATCCGAGCCTCGCCTTCGTCCTGGGCGGGGCCGTCGCGGTCGCCTTTGTGGGCATGTTCCTGCGCCGTCATCTGCGGCGGCCGGCCCTCGACACTGCATTCCACCTGCCCGCCACGGCACCGGTCGACACCCGCCTGATCCTGGGCTCGGCGATCTTCGGGATCGGTTGGGGCATGGCAGGTCTGTGCCCCGGCCCGGCGCTGGCCGCGCTCTCGCTTGGGCTGGCCCCGGTCATGCTGTTCATCACGGCCATGCTCGCCGGCATGACAATCCATGACCGCATGGCAGCGCCGCACCCTGGAGGCAGCCGGCCATGACCGCGCAGATCCTGATTGCGATCGGCTCAGGCTGCCTTGTCGGGTTTACCCCTGGTCTCGTGGGCGGCGGCGGGTCGATCATGGCGACGCCACTCTTGCCTTATGCCGTCGGCATCGCTCAGCCTCATGTCGCGATCGGCACCGGCGCGCTCCACAAGCCACCGACGCCGACATTCACTGCGGATAACGATCTGACGGCCTCGGCCACACCGGAGACAGCGATTCAAACGGGTAACGCGCCCAAACTCACATCAATGCCGGCTTATGAGCTGCGAGCAAAGTCAAGCAGCGAAAACGATCCCGTCCTCCGGGGCCCAGCTCACATTCACGGGGCCTTCGGCCGCATCGAACAGAAGAGAGCCAGCCTTCACCGTGACAGTTTGCCGATCCGGCAACTGAATCGTGAGCTTTGTCTGGTCGCCGAGATAGATTCTCTCGATCAAATTCCCGCTCAGCCGGTTTCCCTCTCCCGGCGGGCAGCTTCCCGTCCCCAATGCGATCTTCTCCGGCCGGATCGCCAGCACGACCGGTTGCCCTTCCGCGACCTCACCGAGGCGCCCCCGGATCAGACCGATGCCAGGCATATCCACCTCGCCCTCATCGCCAATCCGCCTCGCGAGACGACCGCGCAGCAGGTTATTTTCACCGACGAAACCGGCGACGAACGCATTGGCCGGCACGTCGTAGAGCGTCTTCGGCACTGCGAGCTGCTCGATTACCCCGCCGTTGAAAACGGCAATGCGGTCCGACATCGTCAGAGCCTCCTGCTGATCATGCGTGACGTAGATCATCGTCACCCCGATCCGCTGATGGAGACTCTTGATCTCTATTTGCATGCCCTCGCGCAACTGGCGATCCAGAGCGCCGAGCGGCTCATCCATCAGCACGATGGCAGGCTCGTAGACGAGTGCGCGCGCCAAGGCCACGCGCTGTTGCTGGCCGCCCGAGAGTTCCGCTGGCTTGCGGTCGATCACGCCCGGCAGTTGCACCATGTCGAGCGCCCGGCGCACACGCGTGACGATCTCCTGTCTGTCGAGCCGCCGGACCTGGAGGGGAAAGGCGATGTTCTCGCCAACGCTCATATGCGGAAACAGGGCATAGTTCTGAAACACCATGCCGATCTCGCGGCGATGGGGCGGCAGGCCTGAGAACGGCTTGTTGTCGAGATAGATTTCGCCGCTGGTCGGCATCTCGAAGCCCGCGAGCATCATCAAGGACGTCGTTTTGCCCGAGCCGGAAGGGCCGAGCAGCGTCAGAAACTCGCCGCGCTCGACCGAAAGATTGAGATCGCGGACGACCTGCGAGCGCCCGTCATAGGTCTTGCAGATGTTCTGGAAACGGACGATCGGGTCCACGTCGGAGCTTCCCTCGGCTGGTCTCAATGAGCCGCCCCCTGCGCACCGGTCTGGCGCAGCCTGTCGCCGCGTCTGACGAAAAGCAGGACCGCCATCAGCGAAATCGCGATCACCAGCATGACCGTCGCCGCCGCCGCAATGACGAGATCGAACAGGTCGCCGGAGCGCATGTACATCTGCACCGGCAGCGTGCGCTGGTCGGGGCCCGCCAGGAACAGGGCCGCGACGACATCGTCGAAGGAGATGGCAAAGGCGAAAACGGCGCCCGAGACCACTCCGGGCAGAATCAGCGGCAAGGTCACGCGCCTGAAGGTCAGGAGAGGCGGCGCCCCGAGGCTGGCGGCCGCCCGCAGCAGGTTGCCGTCGAACCGTTGGAGTGCAGCCGAGACGGTAACGACGACGATCGGCGCGGCGAAGGCACAGTGAGCGAGCACCAGCCCGACATAGCTATAATCCAGCCCGACACGCGCAAAGGCAAAATACATGCTGGTGGCGCCGATGACGCTCGGCACGATCATCGGCGTCATGATCAGCACCATCAGCGCGTCCTTGCCGGCGGAGCGCCAGCGCCAGAGGCCGATCGCGGCCGTCACCCCGATCAGCAGAGCGAGAAACGTGGTGCCGGCTGCCACGAGGAAGCTGTTGAGCAGCGCGCGGCTCCAATCGGACGAGGCGAAGAGTGCGCGGAACCAGCGCAGGCTGAAATGCTGGATCGGATAATGCAGAACGGCGACATCGTTGAACGCCATCGGCACGAAGGCGAGGATCGGCCCGATCAGGAACAGGCAGAACAGCACGCCAAAGACGACGAGAAGCAGACGGCCGGCTTTCTGGGCGGGGGTGGGAGGAAAGCCGGTCATCGCGCGCTCACGCTCGGTGTGACGGTCTTCGTCAGCTTCACGAAGAGCCAGTAGAGCAGGTAGACCGAGACGAGCAGCACCATCGACAACGCGGCTGCCAGTCCCCAGTTCGGAGTCTTGGTGACGTAATTCACCACGAGCACGGGCAACCCCTGCTCACGCGGCCCCCCGAGCACCGCCGGAACGACGAACACGCCGAGGCTGTGAATGAAGACCAGCAGCGAGCCTGCTGCAAGGCCCGGCACGATCTGTGGCAGGAAGATGCGCCGAAACGCCATCGCGGGCGGCGCGCCGAGCGAAGCGGCGGCCCGCATCTGCGAGGTGGGGATCGTCTTCATCACGCTGTAGAGCGGCAGAACCATGTAGGGGATGAAGATGTGGAGGAGCGAGACGAGAACCGCCGTGCGGTTATAGAGCAGGTCCAGCGGCTGGCTCAGCAGCCCGAGGCTTCTCAAACCGTCGTTGACGATGCCCTCGCGGCCCAACAGCATGCTCCAGGCGAGCACGCGCACCATGACGGCCGTCCAGAACGGCAGCAGCAGGATGAGCATCATCACGCCTGCCATCCGCCTTCCCGTCGTCGCCATCAGATAGGCGAAGGGGAAGCCCAGCAGGATGGCCAGCGCCGTCACGCCGAACGAGATGCCGAAGGTGCGCAGGATCGCTTGGACGAAAGCGCTTTCTCCCGCGGGAACGGCTTCGATGGCTCCGGTGGAGCTGCGCCTCAGATCCAGAGCGGACAGCAGGTAGAAATCGGTCAACGGCCCGCTGGCCTGGCGGATCGCGGACCATGTCTCCTTGTCGTCCCAGCGCGGCGACAGGCCCACGAAGAAGGCTCGCGGATCGACCGGCAGGTTGCGCATGCGGGCCCGCGCGCTCATCAACATGGCCCGCAGGCCGGGGAGCGCATAATTCAAGCGGGCTGCAGCATCGGCCACGGCCGCCGGCGTATGGGCCTTTGCGAGATCGTCGGCCAAGGCGCGGAAGGCGGCGTCCGGGATAGGCGCATCATGACGCCAGTTGCGCAGGGCGAGCACGGTTGCGGGAAGAGCCTGCGCGACCTCCGCATCGCGTACGCCCCGGCTCAACATCATCAGCAGCGGGCCGATGAACACCATGAGCAGGAACAGCAGGAGCGGCGTGACCAACAGCAGGGCCGACAAGCGCGCCGATCGCTCGGACCGCGCCAGGCGGCGGGCCAGGCGCTTCGCCTCCGCCGGCTGGAGAAGAGCCCCGTCTGCATGCACAGCCGTCATTAGCCGAGCCTCATCAGCGGGCAGCAAGCCAGGCGTCGAAGCGGCGCGTGAGCTCGTCGGCGTTGTTCACCCAGAATTCCGCATCGAGCGGGATGGCGTCCTGCAGAACATCCGGATTCGGGGTCAAGAACGGTTTCCAGTCCGGGTTGACGAAGGCCATGGCCTTGCGGTTCGGCGTCGAGATCGCGAGTCCGTTCGTGACCGCCGCCTGGACCTCCGGCCGCATCGCATAATTCAGGAACTTGTAGGCGCTGTCGACATGCCTGCTGCCGCGGACGATCGACCAGAAGTCGGTCAGGAGAATGGCGTCCTTGCGCGACATCCCGAAATCCGTGCCCTGGGTCTTGTTGAAGAAGGCGATGCCGTTGTCGTAGCTCATGCCCATAACGACCTCGCCGGAGGCGAGCAGTTGCCGCGACTGGCCGGCGTTCACCCACCAGACGATATCGGGCTTGATCTCGTCGAGCTTGCGGAATGCGCGATCGACGCCTGCCTTCGTCGCCAGCAGCTTGTAGACGTCGCCGCGCGCGACACCATCGGCCATCAGCGCGACCTCAAGCGTCTGGACGGGGCTCTTGCGCATCGCCCGGCGCCCCGGCCACTTTGCCCGATCCCAAAGATCGGCCCAGGAGCTCGGCAGTTCCTTGAGCTTCTTCTTGTCGTAGGCAAGCACGGAGCTGTAGAAAATGAACGGCACGCCGCATTTGTAGCTTTCGCCGATCTTGTCGAAATCGGCGAGGCCCGGCAGGCGCGACTTGTCGATCTCGGCAAAGACGCCTTCGTCGCAGCCTTGCAGGACTTCGGTCTCCTCGTTTGTGACGATGTCCCAGTCGGCGCCACCCGCCTCGACCTTGGCGCGGACCGATCCCAGCCCCCAATCGCGGCTGTCGATGCGCAGATCGACGCCGGATTGCTTCCGATACGGCTCCAGGACATCTTTCTTCAGGACTTCGCCGATCGGGCTGATGAACACGGAGACAGCCAGGTCGGCGGCGCGCACGGGGACCGTCGCCAGCAACGACACGGCCGCCAGGAGCGCGAGGCCGGTGCGTCCGAATGTGATCGCAGACATTGAATTCTCCAGCCCACGCCGCCGCGTATCCACGGCGAGCATGGCGATCTTCAGTCCCCCGCCGAACAGGGCGGCGCGATATCTATATTAAGATCATACATAATTTACGGAGCCAAATGGAAGTCAAGCAAGGAGCGCCTGATCGGCGTGCAACCCGACATGCCTGTTTGCGCAATTGCCTGCCGGAGCGGCACCGGCCCGCGGACTGAACCCCGCCGGCATCCGATATGTCAGCTTGCCCCGACCAGGGACGCGCTCTGCTGCTCCATAGCCCTGATGACCTCCTCCCGGATCAGGTCGAAGGCTCGCTTGTGAAGAGCCGCGAATGCGGGGGTGTTGACCATGTCGAGCGAAGGTGGACGCGGCAGGTCGACCGGGAGGACCTCCTTGATGCGACCCGGGCGTGCCGTCATGACCACGACCTCGTCGCCGAGCAGAATGGCCTCGTCGATCGCATGCGTCACGAAGAGATGGTCTTGCGATTATCCTCGAAGATGCGGATCAGCTCCTCCTGCATCACGAATTCGGCCCCAACGGAATCACCGTCAACATGGTCAATCCGGGCCAGATCGACACCAGAGCCTTTTCACAGGAGCAACTCGAGGCAAAGGCCCAGGGAAAATTCCTCCGGCGCGTCGGCCTGCCGTCCGACATCGCTGGCATCGTGGCCTTCCTTGCCAGCGACGAGAGCTCCTTCGTCACAGCCCAGCAGATCTACGTCGATGGCGGAGGCGTCTTCAGCTGAGACCATTCCCGCCCGGTCTCGGCAAGATCTCCGGGACTCGGACGGGCGCGCGGCGGCTCCGCTTCAGCTATTTCGAAGCGAGCCAAGCCTCGAACCGCTGGGTCAAGGCGTCGGTGTTGTCGAGCCAGAACTTCGCGTCGAGGGAGATCGCCTCCTTCAGATTCTCCGGATTGGGCGTAAGGAAAGGCCTCAGGTCCGCGTCGACCAGATCCATGGCCTTGCGGTTCGGCGTCGAGATCGCCAGCCCGTTCGTCACGGCCGCCTGCTTCTGCGGGCCCATCGCGTCGTTGAGGAAGGCATAGGCCTTGTCGACATGCTTGCTGCCCTGGACGATACCCCAGAAATCGACATGGACGATCGCATCCTTGCGAACCAGGCCGAAATCCGTGCCCTGCGTCTTGTTGAAGAAGCGGATGCCGTTGTCGTAGGTCACGGCGAGAGCGACTTCGCCGGAGGCCAGCATCTGCCGGGATTGCCCGGGATTTTGCCACCAGACGACGCTCGACTTGATGGCGTCGAGCTTGCGGAAGGCGCGGTCGACACCATCCTTCGTCGCCAGAACCTTGTAGACCTCGTTGCGCGGTACGCCATCCGCCATCAGCGCGATTTCGAGCGTACCGCTGACGGAACGGTGCATGGCGCGCTTGCCGGGCCATTTCTTGAGGTCCCAAAGATCGGCCCAGGAGGTCGGCTCCTCCTTGATGCGCTTTTTGTCGTAAGCCAGGACCGAGCTGTAGAAATAGATCGGCACGCCGCAATTGTAGCCCTCGCCGATCGCATCGAAATCCGGGAGGTTGGTCAGCTTCGACCGGTCGAGCGGCTGGAACAGGCCCTCGTCGCAGGCCTGCAAAGCCTCGACCTCCTCGAGTGACACCACGTCCCAGGCGCTGTTGCCCGCCTCGATCTTGGCGCGGACGGCACCGAGGCCCCAGTCGCGGTTGTCGACCGCGACATCGAGCTTGTTCTGCTTCGCGAAAGGTTCGATCACCTGCGTCTTCAGCACTTCGCCGATCGGGCTGATGAAGACGGCGGTCGTCAGATCGGCGGCCGTGGCGCGCAACGGCGCCGCCAGGATGAGCCCGGCCGCGAGGCCCAGGGCCAGTCTGCCCTGGATCGGAATAAGCATGTCGGTTTCTCCCGCTCAAACTCGGCCTTGCGACCGCGAAGCATTCGCCACCCCGCCATTCCCCAAGATTCGTTCGGCGGCGAATTCAATTTCCACTAAATGTAAATTCTGTAGAGATTTTGCCTGAGCCCGAACGTTGTCAAGCGCATTTTCCGAAAGGACGCCAGTCGCCGGATCAGCCTTGGCCGCAATGGACGAGGCGACCGGCGAAATAGGTTCTGACAGCGCGCGTGCCGGCGATCTCGGTCGGATCGATCGTGAAGAGATCGCGATCGAGCATGGCGAAGTCGCCGGATTTTCCGGCGCGGATCGAGCCCGTCCTCTCGGAGATTCCCATCATTTTCGCGACGTTAAGCGTGCAAAGGGTAAGCGCCTGCGCGACCGACAGCGCCTGTTCCGGCCGAAAAGCTGCTTCCGCCGTCCCCGCGGGGTGCCGCCGCGTCACCAAGGCCGCGATTCCCGGCCAAGGGTTGGGCGAAGGGACGATCGGCCAGTCTGTGCCTGCGACCGCAAGCGCCCCGGATCGCACGATGTCGCTGATCGGCCAGGCTGTTTGCGAACGCGCCTCGCCCAGCAGCCGAGCATTGGCTTGCAGGATCGGGTTGGGGAACCAGAGCGGTGGGCAGAAATCGGCGACGACATCCAGGGTTGCGAGCCGCGGAATGTCCGACGCGGCGATGTAGCTGGCATGGGCGATGGAGTGGGCCGGGCCATCCGAGCCGTTGCGCTCGCGGACCAGGGCGATCGCATCGAGCGCCGTGCGGATGGCCCAATCGCCGACGGCATGGAGCTTGACGTGAATCCCGGCCGCATCGAGCGGTGCGATCAGGCCGGCCAGCTCCTCCACTGAAAAGAAGGGCGGAACCGGCTCGGACGGGCCATCCAGATAAGGCGCGATGAAGGAGGCCGTCCGCGAGCCCGGCACGCCGTCGAGGAAGTACTTGGCGAAGTCCACCCCGACATGCCCGGTGCGGTGAGCGGCGCGGCGCGCGATCACCGCCTCGCCGACCCCGTCGCGTTCCGGCGTCAGCAGCGTGTCGGTGGCGATGCAGGTCGCCACCCAGGCGCTGAGTTCGCCGCGCCGATCGAGCGCGGCGAATGTCGCCATGGTCGCTTCCGAGGTCGCGGCATGAACGAAACCGGTGACGCCGAAGCCGTTATAGAGCGACACGGCATGGCGGGCGTAGCCTTCGCGCTCGGCCGGCGCGGGCGGCGGCATCGCGCGGTCGATCAGGGCACAGGCGGTTTCCAGAAAGAGGCCGGAAAGGGCCCCGTCGCCATGGCGCAGAACGCTGCCATGCGGAGGAGCAGGCGTGTCGCGGCCGAGGCCAGCCCGCTCCATCGCCGTGGTGTTGGCGAAGACCGCGTGATGGCTGCTGTCCCGCAGGGCCGCGGGCCGTCCGCCCGTCGCATCGTCGAAACGACGCAGCGCCTCCGGCTCGCCGACGGTACCGAGGAGGCGGCCCACGCTCCAGCCCGCGCCGGTCAGCCATTCGCCGGGCGGCGCGGCATCCGCCGCGGCGGCGGCTGCCGCGATCAGGCTGTCGAGATCGTCGTCGGCCGAAAGGCGCACCGCCGCGAGCGCGGCGCGGCCACCTTCATAGGCATGGGTATGGCTATCGATCAGGCCGGGGACGACCAGCGCGCCGCCGGCGTCGAGGATTTCGGTCGCAGACCCGCGGTGAGCCGAAAGCCCCTCATCGTCACCGACAAAGGAAAAGCGTCCATCATGGACCGCCAGCGCGGTCGCCCAGGGTCTTTCCGTATCGACTGTGAAGATCCGCGCATTGCGGACGATCAGGTCGACGCCGGCAGCCCCGTCGGCTTTCATGCTGCCGCCTCCAGCGCGGCCTCGATGGCCAGGCCGAGCGCGAGGATGCGCCGGTCGCTCCCTCCCTTGCCAGCCAGCATCAAGCCGACCGGCGCCTCCCCGGCCGCATGACAGGGGATCGACAGCGCACAGCCATCGAGAAAATTGATCAGAGTGGGATTGCGCAGGATGAGCAGATTGGTCGCGCCGAAGGCGGAGTCGTCTTCGAGATCGGCGATCTTCGGAGCCACGACCGGGACGGTGGGCATCGCCAGGGCGTCGAAAGGTTCGAGCCGCTTCTCCACCGCGGCGATCCAGGCGGCGCGGGCTGCGAGAAGATCCTGGTAATCCGCGGCGGTGATGTCCGCGCCGCGGCGGATGCGCATCAGTACGCGGGGATCGTAGCGGCTGCCGGCCCTTTCGACGAGGGCCTGGTGCCAATGCCAGGCTTCCGCGGCCGCAAAGCCGCCCTTGGCATTGATCGCCGCGAGAGCGGCGAATTCCGGCACGGCCAGTTCCGAGATCCGCACGCCAGCCTGCGAAAGCCGATCCAACGCATTGCGGAACGCCGCCGCAACGCTGGCATCAAGCCCATCGAGGGCGAGAGTCGTCGGCACGGCAAGGCCCAGTCCCGCCAGCGGCAGCGCCTCCGGCAGATCGAAGTCAGTGCCGGCGAGAACCGAGTCGAGCAGCGCGCAGCAGGCGACGCTGCGCGCGATCGGACCGATCGAATCGAGACTCCTGGAAAGCGGCAGTGTCCCTTCCTGCGGTACGCGGGCCGCCGTCGGCTTGAAGCCGACGAGGCCGCAGAGCGCGGCGGGAATACGCACCGAGCCGCCGGTGTCGGTTCCGATCGCCGCTGCGGTCATGCCGTCCGTGACCGAAATGGCGGCGCCCGAAGACGAACCGCCCGGAATACGCCGGCTCGCACGGTCGTAAGGATTGAGCGGCGTGCCGTAATGCGGGTTGAGCCCGAGGCCGGAAAAGGCGAATTCGGTCATGTTCGTGCGGCCGACGAGGACGGCCCCGGCCGCGATCAGCCTGCTGACGATCATGGCATCTGTGGCCGCCGCCGGTGCATCCTCCAGCGCGACGCTCCCGGCGCGAGTGGTCTCGCCGGCCACGTCGAACAGGTCCTTGATCGAGACCGGAATGCCCTCGAGCGGGGAACGGACGACGCCGGCCTTGCGCAACGTGTCGGAGGCGCGCGCCATAGCCCGCGCCTTCTCGCTGTAGAGGCTCGTAAAAACGCGGCTGCCCTCGCCTTCCGGTGCCGCGGCCGCAGCGAGC
Source organism: uncultured Allobosea sp. (assembly GCF_945957345.1). Classification (GTDB taxonomy): domain Bacteria; phylum Pseudomonadota; class Alphaproteobacteria; order Rhizobiales; family Beijerinckiaceae; genus Allobosea. Next base: position 144,367 of record NZ_CAMFKW010000003.1, read on the forward strand.
GCCTCGTCGACCAAGGCCTCGGCGCTGGCTTCGCCAGAGCGCAGGAGCCGACCCAGATCTTGCAAGCGATGGTTCATCCGACAGTCTCCTTTGCGGCCGGGCTCAGCCTTCGCTGACCGCCTTGGCGAAATTGGCGAAGAACTCGTCGGCGAGCTTCTTCGAGACCGAATCGATCAGCCGCGATCCCAGCTGCATCAGCTTGCCGCCGACCTGGGCCTCGACATCGTAGCGCAGCAGCGTCTGCCCGCCCCCGGCATCGCTCAGCGCCACCCGCGCGCCGCCCTTGGCGAAGCCGGCGATGCCACCCTCGCCTTCGCCCTGGATGCGGTAGCCGTTCGGCGGATCGAGATCGGTCAGCTCGACCTTGCCCTTGAAGGTAGCCTTCACCGGGCCCAGCTTGACCTTCACCACCGCCGAGAGATGGGTTTCGTCGTCCTTGGCGAGTTGATCGCAGCCCGGGATGCAGGCCTTCAGCACATCGGGATCGTTGAGCTTCGCCCAGACGACCTCCTTGCTCGCCGGCAAGGTCGCCTCGCCGCTCATCGTCATCGCCATGATGTCATCTCCTCGCTGCGCAATTTGGCCCCAGCCGGGCCGCTCCCTCAAAAGCGGCGCCACAGGGCCGGTTCGATATGCTCCGGCCCGATCGTGGCGAGATCCGTTACGCCGAGCAAAGCCATGTTGCGGTCGATCTCGACCTTCAGCAGCCGGATGGCATGGCCGACGCCGGCTTCGCCGCGCGCTGCCGCGGCGAACAGGAAAGGCCGGCCGAGAAAAACAAAATCCGCCCCGAGCGCGAGCGCCTTCAGCACGTCGGACCCACGCCGGATGCCGCCGTCGATCATCACGCTCATCGGCCCCGCGACATCGGCTATCGCCGGGAGTGCCGCGAGCGCCGGCCGCGCGCCGTCGAGCTGGCGCCCGCCATGGTTCGAGACGATCACGCCGTCGGCGCCGGCCTCGCGCGCCAGCACCGCATCCTGCGCGCTGAGCACGCCTTTCACCACCAGCCGGCCCATCCAGAGACGACGGATCAGTTCCAGATGGCGCCAGGCCAGTTGATCGCGCGCGCCGATAGCGCGCACCACGTTGCGCGAGAGGATCGGCGGGCCGCGGAAGGCGTCCATATTCTCGAAATGCGGGATGCCTTTGCGCAGGAAGCTGGCGAACCAGGTGTCGAGCAACCAGCGCGGGCGGATAGCCCCGTCCCAGGCGAGGCGAAGCGAAGGACGCAGCGGTATGCTGAAGCCGGTGCGGACATTGTTCTCGCGATTGGCAGCGACGGGCACGTCGACCGTCAGGACGAAGGTATCGTAGCCGGCTGCCGCGACGCGCTCCACCATCGCCGCGATGCGCTCGTCCTCGCCGGGAAGATAGGCCTGGAACCAGCGCGCCCCGCCCTCCTGCGCGATGCGCTCGAGCCGGGTGAGCGAGGTCGCGCTGACGATCGAGGGGATGCGCTCCCGCTCGGCTGCACGCGCGAGCGCGATCTCGCCGTCGAAGGTGGCGAGCCCCGACAGCCCCATCGGCGCGATGCCGAAGGGCGCGTCGTAATGCTGCCCGAACAGCTCGGTCCGCGTGGTGCGAGTCGAGACGTCGGCGAGGACGCGCGGCACCAGCTCGTAACTGCGGAAGCTCTCGCGATTCGCCTCGAAGGACTGGCCCGTCTCGGCGGCGCCGGCATAGTAGCCGTAGATCTGCCGCGGCAGCCTTCGCCGCGCGGCGGCCTGGAAATCGTCCAGGCAGAGGAAGGATGCGAGGTTGCGCGGTATCTCGTCCAGCGGCCGCGGTGCGGCGACGATGCGCGCCTCTCCGGATATAGGCGCCGCCCTCACGGCGCCGGGCCCGCGAAGCGGCTCGACGGCAGCACGATGTTCTGCGGCCGTCCCTGAAGGGCCGCGACCATCGTCTCGGCCGCCTTGACGCGAATGTCCCGGTTGGCCTGCGGCGAGTAGTAGGCGACATGCGGGGTCACGATCAGCCGCCCTGTCAGCCACGCGTCATGATTGCGATAAGCCGCGAGCAATACGGGCAGCGGCTCGGCCGGCGGCTCGACCGGCACCACGTCGAGCCCGGCCCCAGCGATATGGCCGTCCTTCATCGCCTCGCCGAGCGCGTCGATGTCGATCAGCGCGCCGCGGGCGGTGTTGATGATAACGGCTCCCGCCGGCAGCTGCCGCAGTTCCCCCGCGCCGATCATGCCGCGCGTCTCGTCGGAGAGCAGGCAGTTCAGCGACAGCACGTTCGAGACCGCTAGCAATTCGGGCAGCGACCGCACCCGCTCGACGCCGATGGCGAGTTCCGTGCCGTTCGGCACATAAGGATCGTAGAAGACGACGCGGAAGCCGAATGCCTTGGCTCGCAGCGCGACGGCCGTCCCGATCCGGCCGAGACCGACGATGCCGAAGGTCTGTGCGCCGGACCGATCGATCAGCGGCGTATCGATCATCAACCAGGGCGCGGGCTCCCTGCCACGCTGAAGATCGTGATGAAGCAACAGGCCGCGACGCAGGGCCAGGACGAGGCCCATGGCGTGATCGGCGATCTCGGTCGTCCCGTAATCGGGCACGTTGCAGACCAGGACGTCGCGGGCGGCCGCGGTCTTCATCGCGATACGGTCGAAGCCGACGCCGATGCGCACCAGCACCTTGAGTTTGGGGAAGCGGGCGAAATCCGCCTCCCGCACATGGTGGCGGAAAACGAGGAGGCCGTCCGCCTCGCGGCAATCCGCCTCGGCGAGATCCGACAGCTCGGGCACGTCGCGGAACGTCACCGAGCAGTGGCCGGCGAGCACGGCCTGCTCGAGCCGCGTGTCCGGGTCGAGCAATTCTGGATAGAGTACATTCGGCATCATCATCCTTCCCCCAGCGGATCGCGGTGCCGCTTCGGCGTCTCGTTCAGGGACCGGCTTGCGCGTCCCGGATGGCGCGCCAGAGCCTCAGCGGCGTTGCCGGCATCGCGAACTCCTTGATTCCGAGCGGCGCGAGAGCGTCGCGGATCGCGCTCATCACCGCCGGCAGCGCCCCGACGGTTCCCGCCTCGCCCGCGCCCTTGACGCCGAGCGGGTTCGTCGTCGTCGGCACGGGATGGCTCTCGACCCCGATCGCCGGCAGGTCGGTCGCGCGCGGCATGCCGTAATCCATGAAGGAACCGCTCAGCACCTGGGCGTCGGCATCGAAGGCGATGAACTCGTCGAGGATCTGACCGGCGCCCTGAGCGACGCCGCCATGGATCTGGCCCTTCAGCAGCAGCGGGTTGACCACCGTCCCGACATCGTCGACGACATGATAGGCGACGATGTCCCGCTGGCCCGTCCCGGGATCGATCTCGACCTCGCAGATATGGCAGCCATTGGGGAAGGTCGACTTGTCGAGCGCGACGCTCGCCGAAGCCTGCAGGCCCGTCTCGAAGCCGGCGGGCAGCGTCCGCAACTGGAAGGAGGCCCTGGCGACATCCCGCAGCGAAACCGAACGGTCCGTCCCGGCGACGACAAAGCGGCCGCGCTCGAACAGGATGTCCTCGCCGGCCGTCTCGAGCAGATGGCCCGCGAGCGGCTTCGCCTTCTCGACGATGCGCTCGCTGGCGCGGACGAAGGCGGCACCGAAGGCCATCATCGTCCGCGAGCCGAAGGTGCCGCGCCCGTGGGCGACGGCATCGGTGTCGCCGAACACGACGCGGACATGCGCACTGGGAGCGCCGAGCAGCTCGGCAGCCATCTGGTGATAGGTCGTCTCGTGACCCTGTCCTTGCGAATGGCTGCCGGCGAAGATGGTCATGTCGCCGGTGGGATCGAAGCGAATCTCGGCATATTCCTCGAAGGGTCGGTCGGGCGGTCCGCCGGCGATCTCGATCACGCAGGCGATGCCGATGCCGCGCAGCCTGCCGCGCTTCCCGGCTTCGCGGCGCCGCTTTTCGAAGCCCTTCCAATCTGCCGCCTTCAGGCACTTGTCCATGACCGCTTCGAATTCGCCGCTGTCATAGGTGAAGACCAGCGGCGTCCGGTACGGCATCGCCCCCGGGGGGATCATGTTGCGCCGCCGGATTTCGGCACGGTCGAGGTTGAGCTGGCGCGCCGCCTTGTCGATGATCGTCTCGATGCAGAACGAGGCCTCGGGCCGCCCGGCGCCTCGGAACGGGCAGGTCGGCACTGTGTTGCTGAAGACGCCACGGACCTTCACGTCGAAAGCCTGCGTGGTGTAGACGCCGGCGAGCCCGCCGACATTGTTCGTCGGCGCGTGCAGGCCGTTGGAGGCGACATAGGCACCGATATTCGCCAGCGTCTCGACCCGCAGCGCCAGAAAGCGGCCGTCATCGTCCAGTGCGAGCGAGACCTCGGAGACGTTGTCGCGCGCCTGATGGTCCGACATGAAGCTCTCGGAACGGTCGGCGGTGTGCCGGACCGAGCGACCGGTCAGCCGCGCCGCCCAGAGCACGAGGACCAGTTCGGGATGCAGGCTGCCTTTCATGCCGAAAGCGCCGCCGACATCGGGAGCCACGACGCGGATCCGACCCGGCGCGATCCCGAAGATCGTGGCGAGCTCGCCGCGGATCATGTGCGGCGACTGCAGGCCGGCATGGAGCGTGTAGCGGCCCGACCGGGGATCATATTCACCGAGCGCGGCGCGCGGCTCGAGCGAATTGGTGCCGACACGGCTGATCACGATGCACTCGGACACGACATGCGCGGCCCGAGCGAACAAGGCTTCGGTCCGCAGCGCATCGCCGGCGCGGAAGTCGAAGCAGATATTGTCCGGAAACTCCTCCCAGACCTTCGGCGCGTCGGCTTGCGCCGCGCGCGCCGTATCCGCGACCGCGTCGAGCGGTTCGTAGTGGATATCGATGAGTTCAGCAGCGTCGCGCGCCTGGTTCAGGGTCTCCGCCACGATCGCGACGACACCTTCGCCGACATGCCGCGCCTGATCGCGCGCAAGCGGGAAATATGCCGGCTCGAGGGCGGGGGAGCCGTCGGCGAGCTGACGCTTCACCCGGGTCGGGAAGCAGGCGAAGCGTTCGGCCTCCATCTCGGCGGCGGTGATGACCGCGAGCACGCCTTCCGCCTGCCGGGCGGCGACCGCGTCGATCGAGACGATACGCGCTGCCGCATGCGGCGAGCGTAGCAGGAACAGATGCGCGGTGTTGCCGGAGATCGCTGCGATGTCGTCGGTATAGCGACCGCGCCCCTGGATGAAGCGCTCGTCCTCCACGCGCCGCACCGACTTCCCGATGCCAGCCCCCCCGACGCTCTCCGCCGCTGCAGCCCGGACGTTCATTCGCCGGGCCGCTCGAGATAGCGCAGCCGGCTGCGCTGGAAATGGTTGAAGCCGGCATTCACCAGTGAGGCGAGCGCGAAGATGACGATGATCGTCGCGTACATGCTCGGGATCTGGAACTGGTCCGAGTAGCGCATCAGCCGATAGCCGAGTCCGGCGTCGGAATAGGCGATCTCGGCCGAGAGCACGCCGATGATAGACATGGCGAGCCCGAGGCGCAGACCGACCAGCAGCGAGGGCAGCATCGCCGGCAGGTAGATCATCCGCACCTTCTGCGCCCAGCGCAGGTGGAAGCTGTCGCCGACGCGCAGCAGGATGAGCCTGATCTGGAGATAGCCGCCGATCGTGCTGAACACGACCGGGAAGAAGGCCGACATCGCCGATTTGGCGATCTTCGACTCGAAGCCGAGGCCGAAGACCAGGAACAGGATCGGCAGGAAGATGATCTTCGGCGTACCGGCGAGCGCCAGGATGTAGGGCTCGAAGGCGCGGCGAAAGAAAGTACTGGAACCGAGCCAGATGCCGACCAGAAGCGCGATCAGCGAACCGATCACGAAGCCCGAGAAGGAAGTGAACAGCGTGATACCGAGATCGCGCCAGAGCGTCGTGCCGATAAGCTCGGTCACGAGCGCGCCGGCCACGGCCAGCGGCGGCGGGACCAGTCCCTTGTAGAGCAGCCCCGAGACGGCGATGAGCTGCCAGACGACCAGCAGGACCGCGATCGTCGCGATCTTGATGGCCGCGACGGACGGCCCCTTGGCCTCGGCAGCGGGCGATGCGACGTCGCTCATCCCTACCTCACCAGCTTTTCGATGCGATTGACGATGATGTTGAAGACGACGCTCACCAGCGTCACCGCGATGATCGCCGTATAGGTGCCGGTGATGTCGAAGCGGAAATAGCTGTCGGACACCATCCGCCCGAGTCCGCCGGCATCGACGAGGTACTCGATCGCGATGATGTTGATCAGCGTGTAGATCAGCCCGAGCCGGATGCCGGTGAAGATCGTCTTGGCACCGGCCGGTACCATGATCTTCCAGAAGATCGTGCTCTCGCTCATGTGGAAGCTGCGGCCGACCTTGATCAGCGTCGGCGGGATCGACGTGAAGGCGAGCCGGACATGGACGATGATCGGAATGATGCCGGCCGCCATCCCCATGAAGATCAGCGTGAAATTGTTGCGGCCGAAGATAACCATGAAGAGCGGGTAGAGCAGGAAGATCGGCGCCGCGAAGAGCGAGGCGAGCCAGCCTTCATAGGCCTTGCCGAAAGCCTTGTAGCGATAGAGCAGGTAGCCGGCGGGGATCGCGATCACCACCTCGGCGACCATGGCCGCGAGCACCATGCCGAAGGTCAGCTTCGTGGCCTGCACGAGCTTCAGGAATGTCTCGCCATGGAAGATCGCGCCGATCGCTTCGCTGGGCAGCGCGATGATCAGGCTCGATATCGCCCCGGTCCTGACGAGGATCTCGATCAGGACGAGCAAAGAGACAACCGTGGCGAGGCCGAAGAGGGTCGCCGCGTCGAGTCCCAGCGAAGCTGCGAACCTGCGCCCGGAGAGGACGCCGGCTCGATCGATCTGGGTCGTCGTTTCGCTACCCGTATCGGCGGGAGCCAGGGCCATGTCGCGCTCCTTCTGCTGTCGCGGCCCGGGCCGCAATGCCTCGTCAGTGGTGGTTCAGCCAGTCCAGGCTCGATCCGCGGGTGGAATCGATCCGAATGTCGATCAGATAGGGTCGGCCCGCCTCGACGGCGGCCAGCCCTCGCTCCAGCGCCGCCGCGATCAGCGCGGGATCGGTGACCTGCGGTTCGGACTCCACGCCGAAGTCGCGGGCCAGCCCCGGGATGTCGATCGCCGGGTCGTCGATGCGCTGGCCGATCCACTTGTTCTCAGGCGGGCGGCTGCGATGCTGGGCCACCGCCTCCTGCTGGATCTCATCGGTGTAGTAGCTGCGGTTGTTGGCGATCACGAGGAGCACCGGGATCTGGTAATGCGCGGCGGTCCAGAGCGCGGAGGGAGCGCCGAGGAACTCGCCGTCGCCCATCATCCCGATCGTCAACCGTCCGCTGCCCTTCAGAGCAAGCGCTGCGCCAACCGCCATGCCCGGGCCGGAGCCGACTCCGCCGCCGCCGTCATAGCCGAGATAATCGAGCGGATCGCGGAAGGGATAAGCCCCTGCCGGCCAGTTGAGCGGCACGCGGGCGAGGCAGAGCTCGCGCTTGCCCTTCACCGCGCACAAGGCCGCACCGATATCGGCGAGCGTCGGCAGGCCCTTCGCCACCGGCCCTGCTGCAGGTTTCGGCGCCGCCGGAAGCGCCGGCTTCAAGGCGCCGCGTTCCTCCAGCGCCGCGACCAGAGGCTCGAGCACCGCATCGGGTTCGACCGCGAGATGGATATCCGCGCCGCTGTAGCGCTGGTGATCACCGCTCCAGCCGTTATGCACGTAATGATCGACCGAGACGTGAATGAGCCTGCGCGGCCCGGCCTCCTCGGCACCGACGCGCATGACGTCGGCGACATCGGTCCAGTCGAGGCTGAGCACGACATCCGCATCGGCGAGCAGCTTGCGGTTGACGCCCGTCAGGAACAGGTCCGGCGGCGCGCCGTGCAGGGGGTGCTCGGTCGGGAAGGAGGCGCCCGTGCGCAGATCGGTGATGACGCGGGCGCCGAGCAGCTCGGCCAGCTTCACGCGATTGTCCCAATCCGCCTGGCTGCGCGAGACGCGGCCCATCAGGATGACCGGCGCTTTCGCCTCGCCGAGGAGCTTCGCCGCGCCCGCGACCGTCCCGCGATCAGGCACGATTCGCGCCGGTGGCTCGAACAGCGTGGCGGGCGGCAGCACCACGGGTGCCGTCAGCGCATCCTCCTGCAGCCGCCGGTCGAGGATGACATAGGACGGCCCGCAGGGCGCGGTGCGCGCCATCATATAGGCACGGCCGATTGCCTCGATGGTCGCGGCCGGCGAATGGGGCTGGTCGTCCCATTTCACGAAATGGCGCACCATCCCGCCCTGGTCGCGGGCGGTGTGCATCCAGTCGATCCAGTTGCGCCTGACATGGGTGTCGACGGCACCCGTCGCGCCCAGCATCAGGATCGGCACGCGGTCGCACCAGGCGTTGAAAATGCCCATCATGCCGTTCATCAGCCCGACATTGCTGTGGAGCACCACGGCCATGGCGCGCCCGCTCGCCTTGGCATAGCCATGGGCGATCGAGACGACGCTGCCCTCGTGCAGCGCGAGCAGCATCTGCGGGTTCTCGTTGCCGAGATAGTTGACGAGACTGTCGTGCAGGCCGCGGAAGCTGGAGCCTGGGTTGACGCAGACATAGTCGATGCCGAGCTGGCGCAGCATCTCGGCGGCGGCATCGCTGCCCCAGGACATCCTGGTCTCGGCGCTCTTTGCGGGAATGTCCGGGTTCATGGCGCGGCCCTGGGCGAAAAGGTCAGAGGAAGGTCTCGGTAACGGTCTTGAGATGGGTGTATTCGGCGAGACCCTCGATCCCGGCCTCGCGGCCGATGCCGCTGTCGCCGACGCCGCCGAAGGGTGCCTCGGGCGCCGTGACGGTGACGCCGTTGATGGCGACGACGCCGGCCCTCAGCCCTTCGGACATCGCCGCCGCCGTCTTGTGCGAGCCGGTGAAGGCATAGGCCGCGAGCCCGTAGGGCAGGCTGTTCGCCTGTTCCAGCACCTCGTCGACCGTGTCGAAGGGGCGGATCGGCGCCAGCGGGCCAAAGGGCTCGCGGGTCATCACCATGCTGTCGACCGGCGCATCGGCGAAGACGGTGGGCGCGAAGAAGAAGCCGCGATTGCCGAGGCGCTCGCCACCGGCCAGCACCTGCGCGCCGCGCGCCTTCGCGTCGGCGACGAATTCCTCCATGGCCTCGAGCCGGCGGCGGTTCGAGAGCGGCCCCATCTGGCTGCCCGGCTCGGCGCCGTCGCCAACCTTGATCGCCTTGGCCGCATCGACGAAATGCTTCGTGAAGCGCTCGACGGCGCCGGATTGCACATAGAAGCGCGTCGGCGCGGTGCAGACCTGCCCCGCATTGCGGAAGCGCGAGCCGACGCATTGCTTCGCCGCCAGCGCCACGTCGGCATCGTCGAACACCACGGTCGGCGAATGACCGCCGAGCTCGAGCGTGATCTTCTTCAGGTCGCGTGCGGCGAGCGCCGCCAGATGCTTGCCGACGCCGACGGAGCCGGTCAGCGAAATCTTCTGCACGATCGGGCTGCCGATCAGATGGGCGGAGACCTCGGCCGGGTCGCCATAGACGATGTTGACGACGCCGGGCGGCACGCCGGCCTCGGTGCAGAGGCGGCCGAGGATGATCGCGGCGGTCGGCGTCTCCTCCGCCGGCTTGACGATGACCGAGCAGCCGGCGGCGAGCGCATGGGCGATCTTGCGCGAGACCATGCTGCACGGAAAATTCCAGGGCGAGAAGGCCGCGACCACGCCGACCGGCTCATGCGTCACCAGGATGCGGCTGTCGGCGAAACGCGAGGGCACGATGCGGCCATAGAGCCGGCGCCCCTCCTCCGCGAGCCATTCGACGAGCTCGGCCGCGCCCGTCACCTCGCCGCGCGCCTCCGCCAGGGTCTTGCCCTGCTCGGCGGTGATCGCCGCCGCCAGAAGCTCGACATTCTCGCGCATCAGCGCGCCGAACTTCCGCACGACACGCGCGCGCTCCTGCGGCAGCACCTTGCGCCAGAGCTTGAAGCCGGCCTCGGCAGCCTCCAATGCGCGGTCGAGCTCAGCCTTGCCGGCGAGCGGCAGATGGCCGATCTCGGCTTCGGTCGCCGGATTGACGACGGCGATCGTCCGGTCGCCATGCGGGCGGACCCAGTCGCCGCCGATGAGATTGGCCCAGTCCTGGTTCATCCCGATCATCCTCAGACCAGCCGCTGCGGCAGGTGGTAGAAGGTGCTGAGCTCGTGGGTCGGCCCGATCACCTCGGCCTTGCGGACATAGGCCGGGCTCAGCTCGGCGAAGGAAGTCACGCCGAGCAGGCCCAGCGCATTGACGATCTCGCGTTCGAGCAGTTCGAGGCTGCGGAGCAGCGCCGCCTCGCCGCCGGCGGCCAACGCCCAGCCCTGCAAGCGACCGATCGCGACCGCGGAGGCGCCCAGCGCGATCGCCTTGATCACATCCGTGCCGCGCAGGAAGCCGCCATCGACGATGAGCTCGGCCTTCTTCTTCACCGCGCCGGCGATCTCGACCAGCGAGTCGAGCGCGCCCATGCAGTGGTCGAGCTGGCGACCGCCATGATTGGAGACGTAGATCGCGTCGACCCCGCGCGAGACCGCCATCGCCGCATCCTCGACATGGGCGACGCCCTTGAGCATGAAGCGGCCGCCCCATTCGTCCCGGATGCGACTGGCGAGATCCCAGGTGATTGCGGCCTGGAGATGCCGGTCCTTCTGCGCCTTCACGCTCGGCGGCAGATAGCGGTTCATGAGCTGGCGCTCGCGGATGCCATAATGCGAGGAATCGACGGTGACGGCCAGTGCGTCATAGCCGGCATCCTTGACCCGCTTCAGGATTGCCTTGATCCAATCCCAGTCGCCGCGGACATAGAGCTGGAACATCTTCGGCCCCTCGGCGGAGGCCACGCTCTCCTCCAGCGACGGCTCGGTGATCGAAGACAGCATCGGGATGGTGCCGAAACGCGCGGCAGCGCGACAGGAACTCGCGCCCCCGCCCTTCTCGATCGCCTGCAACGAGCCGATCGGCGCCAGGATCACCGGGATGCGCAGCTTGTGGCCGAGCAGCGCGCCGGAAGGGTCGATGGTCGAGACGTCCCGCAGCACGCGCGGCAGGAAGGCGTAGCTGTCGAGCGCATGACGGTTGCGCCGCATCGTCATCTCGGATTCCGCGCCGCCGGTCAGATAGTCCCAGACCTCCTGATTGAGGTTGCGACGCGCCTGGCTGACGATTTCCTGGCTGCATGTGAATTCGGTCATCGCTACCTCGCAAACCCAGCCTGATCCCCGCGCCGCAACTCAGCCGGCGGTCTCGCTCTCGATCTCGGAAACGGCCTGGCCGAACAGCCTCAACCCCTCGCGGAAATGCTCGCGGGTAATGGTCAGCGGCGGCATCAGGCGGATGGTCGAGCCGTAGCGGCCGCAGGACATGATGCGCACGCCCAATTGCTCGCAGCGCTGCAGGATGGCGCCGACACGCTTCAGGTCGAGCGGCTCCTTCGTCGTCTTATCGGCGACGAGTTCCACGCCGATGAAGAAGCCGCGGCCGCGCACGCCGTCGAGGAACCTGCTCTTCCCGGCGATGCGGATCAGCTCCTGCTTCATCTCCTCGCCGACGGCGACGGAGCGGCCGATGAGGTCGTCTTCCCGGTCGAGCAGGATATCGAGATTCGCCATCGCCACGACATTGGCGAGCGCGTTTTCGGCGCCGGTGATGACCTGCGAGCCCGGCGGCAGCTTGTCCTGATAGCGCTTGTGCACGGTCACGCCCGAGAGCGGCAGGTCGCCGCCGACCGCCTTGGCCCAGGTCATCATGTCCGGCACGACGCCGGCATGCTCGCAGGCCCACATCTTGCCGGTGCGCCCGCCGCCGGCCTGGACCTCGTCGAGGATCAACAGGATGCCGCGACGGGTGCAGATCTCGCGCACGGCCCGCAGGAAGGAGAGCGGCGGGTCGAGGTAGCCGCCATCGGCCTGCATGGATTCGACGATTACCGCGGCCACGTCGTCGGCGCCGGTGTTGGGCGTCGAGAGGCGATGATCGAGATATTTGGCGCAGGCCGCCGCGGCAGCCTCGGGTTCGAGATCGAGGAAGGGCCGGTAGTCGTCGGGATAGGGCATATGGATCACGCCCGACATCATCGGCCCGTAGGGCTTGCGGAAATTCTCGCGGGTGGTCAGCGCCAGCGTGCCGTGGAAGACGCCGTGATAGGCGCCTTCGAAGGCCACGATCTGGGTGCGTCCGGTGATCGCCTTGGCGTATTTCAGCGCGGTCTCGTTGGCGGCCGAGCCGCTCATGCCAAACCAGGTGAAGCACTCGCCGCGCAGGCCTTCCGGCATGGAGGCCGAGATCTTCTCGGCCAGCGCCACGGTGGTTTCGCTGACGAGGCCGGCGGAGTGCATAAGGCGTTCGGCCTGAGCCTTGACCGCCGCGACCACCTTCGGATGGCTGCGCCCGACATTGGCAACGGCGACGCCCGCCGACATGTCGATGAAGATGTTGCCGTCGGGGTCCTGGATGCCGGCGCCGCGCCCGCCCTCGATGACGAGCCGACCGCGCACCGATGGGCGCGTCGGGCTCTGGAACTGCATGGCACGCTCGATGACGGCGCGGGCCTTGGCTCCCGGAAATTCGTTCGAGACCATGCGCGGCATCGCCGGATAGGACAAGGCGGCGAGTTGCTCTTCGGAGATCATGACGGCTCCTCAACAAACCTGCGTGCGAGAGCGCGGCGGCCGCATGCCGCCGCGGCTGCGGGCTATTGCCAGACGACGACCTGCGGCGGGTTGATCACGCCGTGCTTGCTCTTGTTGGCGAGGATGTCGAAAGCTTCCGGCACCTTGTCGAGCCCGTGCAGGGTGTGCGTGATCGTCGGAGCGATCTGCACGCGCTTGGAAGCGACGAGCTGGATCGCGTAGTCGATCATCTTCGGCGAAGGCGAGCGGCGCCCGACGACTCGCAGCGCCTTCTTCTCGATCAGTCCGAAGGTGACCTCCGCGCCGACCGGCAGATGACCGATCTCGATGATGCGCCCCTCAGGCCGCAGCATCTGCAACCCCTGCTGGAAGGCCTGGGTCCCGGCATGCCCCTGCCCCGTCGCGCCGCCGGCGCAGTCGAAGACGACGTCGCAGCCGAAGCCCTTGGTCGCCTCCATCACCGCTTCGACCGGATCCTGACTGGTCGTGTTGACCAGCACGTCCGCACCCAGCTGCTTTGCCAACTGCAGAACCGGATCGCGGCGAGCGATGGCGATGACGCGCGAGGCGCCGGCGCAGCGCGCGACCTGGAGCGAATCGAGGCCCATCGGCCCCAGCCCGATCACGGCGACGGTGTCGCCCATCTCGATCCCGATACCTTCCGTGGCGCCGACGATCGAGACCAGCGGCTGGAGCGCGGCGGCCTCGGCATCGGTGACCTCGTTGGGCACCGCGGCGACCATGCGCGCCGGGACGGGGAAATATTCGGCGAGGCAGCCGGGCGTGTCCTCGCCGACATTGATGACGGAGCGGCAGAGCTGCGGCCGCTGAGCCTGGCAGTACTTGCAGGTGCCGCAGGGCACGCCACGATGGTAGAAGACGCGGTCGCCGCGCTTGACGTTGGTGACGCCGGCGCCGACCTCGACGACCTCGGCGCAGAACTCGTGGCCGAACAGCGGCAAGGGCCGGCTCTTCGCCAGCATCGCCTTCAGGCTCTCGTGGCTGGAGACAGGCGCGCCGCTGAACTCTGCGACCTCGGTGACCGACAGCTCCAGCACCCGCGTGCGGCAGACGACCCAGCCGGGCTCGGCCTTCGGCTCGGGCACGTCCTCGAGCCGCATGTCATTGAAATCGTAAGTCAGCCAAGCCTTCACGGTCGCTCTCCCTCGCCATGAGCAGCGACCATATCGCGTTCAAAATTTATATCAAGATGAAAGCTAAAAAAATAATGCTCTTTTGGCGGAACGGTCTTCGCCACCTCCCGCGGCCAGCGGGAAGCGCCTCCCGCCGGCCGCCAGTTAGCTCCATTAATAACCTAAACTTGACAAGTTTTACCCGAAGCAAAATCATGGATGCGAACGGGGCTGGTCAAAGGCCCGCGCAGCGCCGGTCCGAAGCCGGCAGACCGAGAGGCTTTCCGTGTTGATAGAACGACCGTTCCAGCCCGCAGACATCGAGCATCTGATCATCGCTGGCTGGACCGGGCGCGATCAGAAAGCCGTCGAACACCACATCAAGGAGCTGGAGGCTCTCGGCGTGAAACGTCCGCGCACGACGCCTATCTTCTATCGTGCCGCCGCCTCGCTGCTGACCACCGCGGAAACCATCGAGGTGCTCGGCGGCGCCTCCAGCGGCGAGATCGAGCCGGTCGTCGTCGCGCTCGGCGGCGAGCTCTGGGTCGGCGTCGGCTCGGACCATACGGATCGCGAGGCGGAAGCGGTCGGCGTCTCGCTGTCGAAGCAGATGTGCGCCAAGCCGGTCTCGGCCACGCTGTGGCGATTCGCTGATGTCGCCGACCATTGGGACGACCTGATCCTCCGCTCCCATGCGGTGATCGGCAGCGAGCGGCGGCTCTATCAGGAAGGCACCGCCAGGGCGATGCGGCCCGTGGCGGAACTCATCAAGCTCTACAACGGCGGCAGCACGCTGCCGGACGGCACGGCGATGTTCTGCGGAACTTTCGCCGCGATCGGAGGCGTCGCGCCCGCCGACCGTTTCGAGATGGAGCTGCACGATCCCCATAGCGGCCGCTCGATCACCGCCGCCTATTCCATCCGCAGCCTGCCGATCGAGGGATGATCCGATGAGCGAACCCGTCGTCTACGAAAAGACCCATGACGAATTCCACCGGTTGGACATGGAGAGTGGCTGGCATACGCCGCCCGGCTATCCATCCGGCATCAAGCAGAAGATCATTGCCGGCGGGCTGGACGAGCCCGGCAAGCGCGGCAACCGCACGCGCCTGCTGCGTTTCGACCCCGGCGTCTATACGACCGCTCCTTTCGTCCACGAATATTTCGAGGAGGTCTTCCTGCTCGAAGGCGACCTGACCGTCGGCAACGACGCGAACGGCGAGGGCGGCGAGTCCTTCACCGGCTATACCTACGCCGTGCGTCCGCCGGGCGCCTATCACGGCCCGTTCAAGTCGGTGAACGGCTGCATCCTGCTCGAAGTCCACTACTACTGAACCGGCCATCCGCCGCAGAAGGAGCCACGCCGATGAAGCTCGCCGTGCCGGACATGGTGTCGAATTCCTATTTTCCGGCGGAGGCGGCAATCGAGCTCGGCATCTTCCGGGATTATGGGCTCGACGTTTCGCTGGAGCTGATCTTTCCCGTCGACAAGGCCTATGAAGCCCTGCGCGACGGCACGGTCGACATCGTCGCCGGCTCCGCCCATTCGGCGCTGGCGGCCTTCCCGCGCTTCGAAGGCGTCAAGCTGCTCTGCGCGCAGGCGCAGGGCATGTACTGGTTCCTCGTCATGCACGCCGACTTCAAGGCCGAGCGCGGCGATCTCGGTGCACTGAAGGGGCGGCGCATCGGCGCCGCGCCCTGGGTCGAGATGGGCCTGCGCTTCCTTCTGGCCGAAGCCGGCATGGATCTGGAGCGCGACGGCATCAGCATCGGCCCCGTGCCGGCGCCGCCGGAGAAATCCGTCAATTTCGGCCTCAACGCCGCCCGCGCGCTGCAGAATCGCCAGATCGACGGCTTCTGGGCCAACGGCATGGCGGCGGAGATCGCCGTGCGCGAAGGCTTCGGCACGGTTGTGCTGGATGCAAGGCGCGGCGACGGACCGGCTTCCGCCTTCGACTGCACGATGGCTTCGGTCGCGGTGCGGCAGGATCTGTCGGAGGAGCGTCCCGAAGTCGCCCAGGCGATCATCCGGGCCATCGCCAGGACTCACGACGTGCTCAAGGCCGATGTCGAGCGCTCCGCCGCCGTGGGCAATGCCCTCTTCCCGCCGGCGCAGGCGGCTCTGATCACCGACCTGATCCGCCGCGACCTGCCCTATTACGACACCGCGATCACGCCCGGCTTCGTCGCCGGCATGAGCCGCGCCTGCCGTGCCATGGGCAAGCTCGACCGCGACCTCGCCTATAACGACGTCGTCGCACCGCATCTGGCGGCAATCGCCGCCGCAGGCTGAGAGGAGACGCGCCATGCCCGGCCGGCAGATGCATCTCGGTGTCTTCTCGGTCGGCCCCGGCAACCATGTCGCGGGCTGGCGAATGGAGGGCTCCTTTACCAGCAGCGAGGATTTCAGCGCCTTCCTGCACATCGCTGAGACGGCGGAGCGCGGAAAACTCGACTTCGTCTTCATCGCCGACGGGCTGGCCTCTGCGCCGGGCGACCATCCCGGCTCGATCGCGCGGTTCGAGCCTTTCACGCTGATGTCGGCGCTCGCGGCCCGCACCAGCCGTGTCGGGCTGATCGGCACCGGCTCCAGCACCTATACGGAGCCCTACAATCTCGCCCGGCTCGTCGCCTCGCTCGATCATCTCAGCGGCGGCCGCTCCGGCTGGAACGTCGTGACCACCTCGACGCCGCAAGCGGCCGCGAATTTCGGCCTGACGCAACCGGTCGAGCACGACCTGCGCTACGAAATGGCGGCTGAGTTCGTCGATGTCGTGCAGGCGCTATGGGACAGCTGGGAGGACGGCGCCCGCATCGCCGACCGTGCGAGCGGCGCCTATGTCGATCCCGCCAAAATTCACCCGATCGAGCATGACGGCCGCTTCTACAAGGTGCGCGGCCCGCTCAACCTGTCGCGGACGCCGCAGGGGCGGCCAGTGATCGTGCAGGCCGGCGCCTCGGATGCGGGCCGTGGCTTCGCCTGCCGCTATGCCGAGGCGATCTTCACCGTCCAGCAGGATCTCGACGCCGCGAAGGCCTTCTACCGCGAGACCAAGGACGGCGTCGCCGCCGCGGGGCGCGTGCCGGAGCAGTGCAAGATCCTGCCCGGGCTGTTTCCCGTGGTCGGCCGCACCGACGAGGAGGCCCGGGCCAAGCTCGCCGCCATGGTCGAGCTCGTCGATGACCGCAGCGCGATCAACACGCTGTCCGAGCGACTGGGCCACGACATGTCCGGCTACGATCTCGACGGGCCGATGCCGGACCTGCCGCCCTCCGCCCATATCCACAGCTACCATGCCGTCATCCGCGCGATCGCGCAGCGGCCGGGCTGCAAGCTGCGCGACATCTACAACATCTTCGCCGTCTCGCGCGCCTACCTCGTCGCCTGCGGATCGCCGGAGACGGTCGCGGACATCATGGAGAGCTGGTTCACGGGTCCGGCCTGCGACGGCTTCATGCTCGTGCCGGCGACTTTCCCCGGCACCTTCGACGATTTCGTCGCGCTCGTGGTGCCGGAGTTGCAGAAGCGCAGCCTGTTCCGGCAGGACTATGCCGGCACAACGCTGCGCGATCACCTGGGCCTGGACGTGCCGGAAAACCGGTTCACGGCAGCTCGCGCTGCCGGCTGATCAGGCAACCGTCCGGCACGCATCGACCAGCAGACGAGCCGCCGCGTCCACGCGATCCGGCGCGACCCCGGCTCGCCGCAACACCAAGCCGAGATTCGCCCCGATCGCACCCATCGGATGCAGCTCAGCCTCCCGGACGCATCCGAGCCGATCGGCCATGCCATAAAGCGTGGCGCAGACGATCCGTTCGGAAAGCAGCTCGACCGATTTCAGCGCCTCGCGCCCCGCCCAGGCCTGAGGCTCGTCCGGCCCGATCATTTTCCAGGCCCGCCTCGCCGCCCGCAGATTGCGGACGACGCCTTCCGTCCATGCCACCGTCGAGGCTGCAGCGGTCTCGACATGCTGGGCCGTGAGTCTGCGTCCCGTGCCGCCGCACCAGCAGGCGAAGAGCAGCAGGTTGACGTCGATGCCGTTCTCGTCCTGCAGCGTCAGGCAAAGGGGGGAGACGCCGGGCTGCGCGTAGACTTTCAAGGCGAAGCGCCAGAACGGCGAGTCGAGATCGAAGGCGCCGTTTGCTTCGACATCGTCCATCATGCCTCGCCCCAGCGTTTCAGCCCGCCGACATCCAGGCCGAAGAGATCGAGTGCCCGTCCGACCGAATGGCGCACGATGTCGTCGACGCTTTCGGGCTTGGCGTAGAAGGCCGGCACCGGCGGCATGACGATGGCGCCGGCTTCCGTGACCTGGACCATGCTGCGCAGATGGCCGAGATGCAGCGGCGTCTCGCGCACCATCAGCACGAGCCTGCGCCGCTCCTTCAGCACGACATCGGCCGCGCGCGACAGCAGGCTCGACGTCGTGCCATGCGCGATCTCGGACAGAGACCGGATCGAACAGGGCGCGACGATCATGCCCAGCGTCTTGAAGGAGCCGCTGGAGATCGGCGCGGCGATATCCTCGACCGCATGGACGTGATCGGCCCTGGCTTCGATATCGCGCACTTTCAGCGACATCTCATGCGCGAGCGTGACCTTGGCCGAGCGCGTCATCACCAGATGGGTCTCGAGACCAAGCGCGCGGGCCGCATCGAGAACGGCTACGCCGTAGACGACGCCCGAGGCGCCGGAAATGCCGACGATCAGCCGGCTCGCCGCCATGACTTCACGCTCCCAGGATGTCGGGCCAGCGCCGCTTCACGGCCAGGGCCTCATCGACGGAAAGTGCCGAGGATTTCGGATATTTGTCGAGATGCTCGAAGGGGATGCAGGCGTCGATGATCATCTTGGAATTGGAGGTGCGGCCGGCATCGCGATCCGCCGCCGAAATCCGCGGGTCGAGCGAGGAACTCCAGGCGTTGCGGACGATGTCGACATCCTCCGAAGGTTCCGCGCGGGTCGTCACTGCCCACATCACGTCGGCGAGGTTCGAGGGATCGACATCCTCGTCGACCACAACGACCACGCGCCCCATATAGCTGTTCGCCGCCGCGATCAGTCCCGCCCGCTTGGCGTGGCCGGCATAGCGCTGGCGGATCGCGACGACCGTCATCAGCTGCGAGACATGCTGCCAGGCACCGACCACGTCGCCGACGCCGCAGGCTTCGAGATTGCCCCAGATGCTGGCGGCGCGGAATGGAATGCCGAAATGGAAGCGTGGCGGCTTCAAGGGCGGCGATCCGAGCAGGATGGGGTTGTCGCGATAATGGACGGCCTTGATCTCCATCACGGGCGCCGGCCGCCTGTCGGCGGCGTAATAGCCGGTGAACTCGCCGAACGGCCCCTCGGGCAGGCTCGCCTGATCGAAAGGCAGCAGATAGCCTTCCAGGATGATCTCGGCATGGGCCGGAACGGGCAGGCCGGTCAGTGGCAATGCGTAGACCTCGACCGGCTCGCCCTTGATCGCGCCCGCGAAGGCATATTCCGGGTGCCGCTCAGGCAGATATTCGAAGCCGGCGATGAAGAGCGCCGGATCCTGCCCGTTGACGATCGCGATCGGACAGGGCTCGCCCCGGTCCCAGTATTTCTTCGAGATCATCGCGCCGTGGCGGCCCTTATGGTCGAACTGGACCGTCACGCGGTCGGGGCCGTGGACCTGCACGCGGTAGATCGCGGCATTGACCCAGCCTTCGTCGGGATCCTTGGTGATGACGAGGCTGCCCGAGCCGATATAGGGCCCACCGTCGTTGCGGTGCCATACGGGCGCCGGGAAGCGCGAAATGTCGATCGCGCCCTCGGCCATGCCGTTCTGCAGAAACGGGGCATCCTTCACCGTGACCGGGTCGATCGGTTTCAGAGTGCCTCGCCGCTCCTTCCAGCTCTTCAGAACCTCGAGGGGGGACAGCGTCGGGTCGATGCCGAGCGCCAAGGCGGCACGGCGCGTGTTCACCGTCGCGTTCGAGAACACCCTGAAACCGGACTGGAGCCCCGGAATCTCGTCGAAGAGAAGGGCTGGACAAGCCGGAGAGCCCGCAGCGACCTCCGTGATGGCACCGAGCTCGAATTCCGCCGGGGCGCCGCGCACATGCTTGAGATCGCCGATCCCTTCGACCAGCCCGATGAAGTCGCGCAGGTCGCGGTACTGAACAGCCGCCATCGCTTTTCCCCGTTGTTCCGAGTTTCGCGAGTCAGGCTCATCGTCCTTCGACAGCCATAGGAGGCCGCATCTCGCGCTCAAATTTGTAAGCCATCTTATGATAAGGCGCAACGCGATTTCCCTGTCAAGCCGGGCACATCCGTAGCGACGGACGCTCGCGAAAGGCGCTTGACAGAAACAGATTTAAGTTACATTTAGAAGCTACATAACGTAGCTAATTGCCTCTGAAGAGAGGCGCCCGGAGGAACTGCAATGTCCGCCGTCCAGAAGGCCCATATTGCTCCCGCGCCGGCTACCGGTTCGATGCGCACGGGCGACGATTATCTGCGCTCGCTGGCCGATGGTCGCGCCGTCTACATCGACGGCGAGCGCGTGCGCGACGTCACCCAACATCCGGCTCTCCGGCAGGCGGCGCTTTCGGCCGCGAAGCTCTACGACATCGCCGCTGATCCCGCGATGGCAGAGCGGATGACCTATGTCTCGCCGACGACGGGCAACCGCGTCCTGCGCGCCTTCCAGATTCCGCGCAGCCATGCCGACCTCAAGGCCAAGCGGCTGGCTTCGGAGACCTGGTCGGAAGCCAGCTTCGGCATGATGGGGCGCACGCCCGACCACGTCTCCGGCTTCTTCTGCGGCTACGCGGCGGTTCCGGAGGTCTTCGAGGCCGGCGGCAAGCAGTTCGCCGAGAACGTCGTCGCCTATTACGAGCATCTGCGCGAGAACCATCTCTGGGCAACCTATGCGATCGTGCCGCCGCAGATCGACCGCTCCAAGCCCGCCCACAAGCAGAGCGACCCGGCGCTCTATGCCGGTGTGGTGAAGGAGAAGGACGGCGGCATCGTCGTCGCCGGCGCGCAGCAGCTCGCCACCGCCGGGCTCTATTCGGACGTGCTCTATCTCAGCTGTATCCATCCGCTGCAGCCGGGCGACGAGAACTACGCGATCGGCGTCGCGATCCCGATGAACGCGCCGGGCCTAAAGCTCTATCCGCGCCGGCCCTTCGCTGGCCAGGCGCAGAACGGCTTCGACCACCCGCTGAGCAGCCGCTTCGACGAATCCGACTGTTTCGTCGTGCTCGACAACGTCTTCGTGCCCTGGGAGCACGTCTTCATCTACCGTAATCTCGAAGTCTGCCGCGACCAGTGGTGGAAGACGCCTTCACATGCCTATGGCAATCTGCAGGCGCAGGCGCGCTACGCCACGAAGCTGCGCTTCATGGTCGGCCTCGCCCAGCGTATGAACGAGGCGACCGGCAATGCCGGCGTTCCTCCCGTCATGGTGCAGATGGGCGAACTCGCCGCTCTGGCCTCGATCGTCGAGACGATGCTGGAATCGCAGGAGATCAAGGCGACGATCGACGACAACGGCGTGGTCTGGCCGTCGCGCTCGGCGCTCTATGCGGTGATGGCGCTCCAATCCGAGATCAACCCGCGCATGATCGAGATCATCCGCGAGCTCACCGGCGCGGCGATGATCACCATGCCCTCCTCGCTCAAGGATCTCGAAAGCCCGGAGACGGCGGCGGATATCGAGCGCTACCTCGCTTCGAGCGTTTCCGGCGCGCGCGAGCGGATCGCGCTGATGCGCCTGGCCTGGGATTTCATCGGCTCGGAATTCGGTGCGCGCCACCAGCAATACGAGAAATTCTATGGCGGTGCCTCCTTCCTTGTGAAGCAGAACATGTACCGGAACTACGACGTCAAGCGCTCGACCGACCTGGTCGATCGCGCCCTGGCGATGCCGGCCCTGTGATGAGCGCGGCGGGCGAAACCGTCCGGGCGCAGGACAGCACCGGCGGCGGCCACGCCGGCGCGGCCGATTTCACCGCCCTCGACCTTCGCGCCGCGCTCGGCATGTTCGCCACCGGCGTCACCATCGTCACGGCGGAGAGCGGCGGCGAGCGGATCGGCGCCACCGTCAGCTCGTTCAACTCCGTCTCGCTCGACCCGCCGCTGGTTCTGTTCAGTGTCGGGCGCAATGCCAAGGCCTTCGCCGCCTGGAACAGCGTCGAGCGCTTCGCGATCAACGTGCTCGACCAGTCGCAGCGCGACCTGTCCAGCCGCTTCGGCCGCGCGCAAGGCGACAAATGGCTGGGCGTCAAGACGCTGCGTGGAGAGGCGAGCGGGGCAGCACTCCTGCCCGGCGCCCTCGCCTGGTTCGAATGCGAGACGCATCGCATCCTCGACGGCGGCGATCACATCATCATTCTCGGCCGGGTGCTGACGCTGACCCGCCATGGCGGCGAGGCAGCCCAGCCTCTGGTGTTTTTCGGCGGCAGCTATCGCAATCTCGATGCGAAGACCCGTGTCGAACCCCTCCCCTCCGAACACTGGTGGGTCTACGCTTGGTAAGCTCGGCCCCGCTCGACTGATGCCAGCTCCTCGATGGTCGAGGTGCCGAGCTGGATCATGCTGTGGCGCAGCTCCGTCTGCAGCAATCTGATCAGATAGTCGCCTCCTTCCTCTCCGATCGCTGCGGCGGCATGGAGGAAAGGGCGCCCCAGAAACGTCGTGGCTGCTCCCGAAGCGAGCGCCCGGGCAATATCCAGCCCGCCGCGCAGGCCGCTGTCGAGCATGACGGCGGCCTTCCCGTCACAGGCGGCGGCGATCTCCGGCAGGCAGTCCAGACTGGGCGGCGCCGCGTCGAACGTCCTGCCGCCATGGTTGGATACGATGATGCCGTCGGCTCCGGCGCCGATCGCCTCGATGGCGTCACGGCCGTGAAGCACGCCCTTGACGACCAGTGCCCGGGGCCAGACATCGCGGATGCGGCGGACGAAATCCCAGGTGAAGCCGCCTTCGATTTCGGCACGCGCGAAAGCGGTGAGGTCGGCGGCGGATGCGCCCTTCGGCAGATAGCGCCGGAAAATCTCGCAGCCCGGCCTGCCGTGACGCAGCATCTCGGCCGCCCAGCTCGGCCTGCACAGGATGTCGGCGAGAATGGCCGGGCGCCGCTCGAACCCGGCCGTTGCGAGCCGGTTGCGGATGTCCTTGGGCCGACGGGCCTGGACGGGCGTATCGACCGTGAGCACCAGCACCCTGGCGCCGGCAATATCAGCCCGCCGCACCAGATCCAGCGTGACCCGGTGATCGTCGCGCGGCAGGCCGAAGAGCTGGAACCAGAACACGTCCGGCGCCAGTCGGGCGACCGTCTCGATGTCCGCGCTGGCGGCCGCCGACAGGACATAGGGGATTTTCGCTGCTTGCGCCGCCCGGGCCAGCCGCTCTTCGAGGCGCGGCCTGACCAGCGCACCGAGCCCCATCGGCGCCACCCCGAACGGCGCCGTATAGGCCTGCCCGAACAGAACGGTCTCCAGAGAGGGTACGACACCCCCGCGCCCGTAGCGCGGCACCAGCGTGACTCGGTCGAACGCGTGCCGGTTGCGGGCCGCCGCCGCGTCGGCGCCGCTACCGCCGTCGATATAGGCGGCGACGAAGCGCGGAATGTGACGCAAGGCCGCGCGATGCAGGTCCTGCGTGGTCGGGTAGAGGGGTTCGAGAGCCTCGAACGAGCGCATGGCCATCCTGCGCGGAATTGCTCTGCGTGGCAGTGGCCGAGGATGCGGGGCTCCATGCGCAGACCGATTGCGCGCATGGAACCCTTCCGGCCGGGACGAGGCGGAGGCCTCAGTTCAACAGATCGAAGATATCCGTCTTCTGCTGCGCCGTCAGATCCTTGTCGATGAATTTTCCCTCGATCGCGCCCTTGATGGATGCCTCGAAGCCCTTGACCGGCGTGAAGCGCAACTGATCCCGGCCATAAAATTTCAGTGCCTCTTTAGCGACCGGCACCGAAATCTTGTTGAGATCGGCATACATCTTCGCGCTCTCGTCAATGTTCTTGTAGGCCCAGTCGACGCACTCATCGAGGACCTTGAAGAATTTCCTGGCGGTGCCGGGTTTTTTCTTCAGGAAATCGGCATGAGCGATATTGACGCGCGCCGAGATATTTTTCTGAGAGGCGACGACGTCACCGGCAAACAGCACGCGAATCTCGCCGCTGGTGACGGCGTCAAGGCCCGAGGGCGGGAACGAATAGCCGACATCGACCTGCCCGGTCATGGTCATGGTGCGCGTCGCGTCGATACCGCCCGTCGATACCGCGGTGAAGTCGAGCTTGCGTTCCGCTTTGAGGCCGAACAGAACCGCCTCGGTGGCTCCGCCCGGGCGCGGATAGGCGACCTTCTTGCCGGCAATGTCGTCGATCGTCTTGATCGGGCTGTTGGTCGGAACATAGAAGAAGGTGTCGTTCTGACCCACGAATTCCGAGCCCACGATCTTGATCGGCGCCCCCTTCGCATAGGCGGCGATCACGGCGGAGGTGCCGGGCGAATAGCCGATGTCGGCTCCCCCGGCGATAATGGCCTGCACGGTCTCGGAACCGCCGCGCGTCGGGGTGATCTGAACGTCGAGGCCGGCCTTGGCGAACTCGCCGCGCTCCTTGCAAAAGGTCGGCTGGGAGGTATCCCACAGCCCGACAAAGGAGACGGAGACCCTCACCGTCTCCGGCGATTGCGCCTGGACCGCCGTGCTGGCGGCCGTCAGCGCCGAGAAGGCAACCAGACTGGCAATGATCGGCTTGCGCATCGCATTTCCCCTCTTCTTTCTCGAATGAATGCGTTGTTGCGACTCCAGCCACGGCGATCGAATTCCCGCCGAGACGCGAAATTAGATACAGTTTCAATTTAATTAGCAAGCTTAAATTTGGAGCTATTATAGCAGAGATTGGGCAGCCGCTGCGCAAGCCAACGGCGGACCAGCACGGCCTCGCCTGTTCACCGGACTGCCTCTGACGACGGTGTCGAACGGAGCATCTTGACCGCCCGAAAAGCCTCCGATATTTATCTTTCTATTGGATGTAAATTCATCCGCCTTACGAGGGGATCTGCGATGACCGCGACGATGGCCAAGGGCAACCGGCCCGAAACCGCAGCACGCGCCCCGGACGAGAGTCTTCCCGTCGAGGCCCCGCTTCTGCGCGGCACGCCGGTCCAGGGCTGGGGCAGCGACCGGATCGCGGCGCTGCTGGCGCAGTTCGACCTGCCCTATGTCTGCATCAATCCGGGTTCGAGCTTCCGGGGCCTGCACGACAGCCTGGTCAACTATCTCGGCAACACCGCGCCGAAGATGATGGTGTGCCTGCACGAGGAGCACGCCGTCGCCATCGCACATGGCTATGCCAAGGCCTGCGGCAAGCCGCTGGCCGTCGCGCTGCACGCCAATGTCGGGCTGATGCATGCAACCATGGCGATCTTCAACGCTTGGTGCGATCGCTTGCCCATGCTGGTTCTCGGAGCGACGGGACCGGTCGATGCGGCCAAGCGCAGGCCGTTCATCGACTGGATCCACACCATGCGCGACCAGGGCGCGATGCTGCGCAGCTATGTGAAATGGGACGACCAGCCCGCTTCCGTGGAAGCCGCGGAGGAAGCTCTGCTGCGGGCGATGCAGCTCTCACTCACGGCTCCAGCCGGGCCCGTCTATATCAATCTCGACGCCGAGGTCCAGGAATCGCCCTGCAAGCCGCGCAGCGAACCTTGCGATCTCGGGCGCTACCGGCCGATCTCCGCTCCGACACCGGACAGCGCCGGGCTCGACCAGGTCCTGGCGATGCTCGCCGCCGCCAAGCGACCCGCGATCCTGATGGGCCGCGTGACCCGCGACACGCAAGCCTGGGCCGCCCGCGTCGCGCTGGCCGAAAAGCTCGGTGCCATGGTGGTGACGGACCTCAAGGTCGGCGCGGCCTTCCCGACGGCCCATCCTCTGCATGTCGGCCCGCCCGGCATGAACCTGACCAAGGCCGCGAAGGAGCGGCTGGCCGAAGCCGATCTGATCCTTTCGCTCGACTGGGTCGATCTCGCCGGCTTCGCCAGCGTGGTCTGGCCGGGCAAGCCCTGCCCTGCCAAGGTCATCCAGGTCTCGGTCGACCACCACGTCCATAACGGCTTCAGCTTCGACCATATGGCGCTGCCGGCCGTGGACCTTCACATCGCGACGACGCCGGAGGCTTTCACACCGGCGCTGGTAGCGAAGCTGCCGGCCGCGAAACAGGCCTATGTCGCCACCAAGCGGCGCCCGGCGAAGCCGGAGCCGAAGGCGGAACTGACGCTCGCCGACATCGCCTATGCGCTCGATCAGGCGAATGACGGCGGGCCGGTCTCGCTGACGCGCGTCCCGCTGGGCTGGGACGGCGCGCTGATGGATTTCGACCACCCGCTCGACCAGCTCGGCCATTCCGGCGGCGGCGGCGTCGGATCGGGGCCGGGCATGGCGGTCGGTTCGGCGCTGGCGCTGCGCGGTAGCGATCATCTGCCTGTCGGCATCCTCGGCGACGGCGACACGCTGATGGGCGTCACCGCGATCTGGAGCGCCGTGCATTACGACATTCCGCTGCTGATCGTCGTCGCCAACAACCGCTCCTATTTCAACGACGAGCAGCACCAGGAGCGCGTGGCGCGCCGCCGCGACCGGCCGGTCGAGAACAAGTGGATCGGCCAGCGCATCGCCGATCCGGAGCCGGACATCGCCGCGATGGCGCGCGCCCAGGGCGCCCATGCGACCGGACCGGTGCGCGATCGTGAAGCGCTTCTCGCCGCCATGAAGGAGGCAGTCGCGCAGGTCCGGGCCGGCAAGGTCGCCGTGGTCGACGTGCATATCGAGGCCGGCTACGCCGGGGGCGGCGGCTGAGCGCGCAGGGCATCGCAGGCGACACTGGACGGAGCGACGACATGACCTCCTATCTCGACAAGCTTCCCCGCAGCCGCGCGCTCTATTACGGCGGCCGCTGGTCCCCGGCACAGGACGGCGGGACCGAGGAGACCTTCAATCCCGCCAATGCCGAGAGCCTCGGCCGCTACGCGGTTGCGCAGGCGGCGGACGTCGATGCCGCCGTACGGGCGGCCTATGAGGGCTTCAAGACCTGGCGGGCGGTGAAGCCGGCCGAGCGCGCCGCGATCATGCGCGAGGCGGCCCGGGTGATCCGCGACCATGCCGAGGAGATCGCGCTGATCGACTCCGCCGATTCGGGCGGTCCGTTCAAGCGCATGATCCGCGACTCGGAGGGCGGTGCGCAGGCCTTCGAATTCTTCGCGGGACTGGTCACTGAACTCAAAGGCTCGACCATTCCCTTCGGCGACGACACGCTGAACTACACGCTGCGCGAGCCGCTCGGCGTGGTCGTCCGCATCAACGCCTTCAACCATCCCTTCCTGTTCGCCGCCTCGCGCGCCGCCGCGCCGTTGGCTGCGGGCAACGCCCTGATCATCAAGCCGCCGGACCAGGCGCCGCTTTCGACGCTCAGGCTCGCCGAGCTGATCGGCCCCCTGTTCCCCGCTGGCGTGATCGGCGTGCTGACCGGCGGCCGCGCCTGCGGCGAGGCTTTGGTCGAGCATCCGCTGGTCGCCAAGGTCGGCCTGATCGGCTCGGTTCCGACCGGCAAAGCGATCGCGCGCGCCGCCGCCGGCACGTTGAAGAAGGTCGGGCTCGAACTCGGCGGCAAGAACGCGCTGATCGCCTATCCCGATAGCGATCCGGTCAAGGTCGCGGCCGGTGCCGTACAGGGGATGAACTTCACCTGGTGCGGGCAATCCTGCGGCTCGACCTCGCGCATCTTCCTGCACGACTCGATCCATGACGAGGTCGTTGAGCGGATCGCGAAGGCGGTCGGCACGGTCTCCTACGGGCTGCCGACCGACGAGGCCACGCAGATGGGCTGCCTCGTCAGCCGCCAGCAGCTCGACAAGACGATGCATTACGTCGCCATTGCGAAGCAGGAAGGCGCTCGCCTCGTCGCCGGCGGGGAGGCACCGACCGATCCCGCCTTCGCCAAGGGCTTTTTCTATCCCCCGACGGTCTTCGCCGACGTCACGCCGGCCATGACGATCGCCCGCGAGGAAATCTTCGGACCGGTCATGTCGATCATCCGCTGGCATGACGAGGACGAGATGTTCGACGCGGTGAACGATTCCGAGCTCGGCCTCACCGCTTCGATCTGGACGCAGGATCTCAAGACCGCCCATCGCGCTGCGGCGCGCGTCCAGGCCGGCTACATCTGGGTCAACGGCAGCAGCACCCATTTCCCGGGGGCGCCCTTCGGCGGCTACAAGCAGTCCGGCATGGGCCGCGAGGAGTCGATCGAGGAACTGCTGGAATGCACCCAGATCAAGAACGTCAACGTAGCGTTGTGACGAGGGTGCCGGGATGGGACATCGCCTCACCCGGCCGGTTTCGTGTTTTATCGCATTTTCCTCACGCGAACCGGTGCCCACTGCGCTCGAGAATGCTCTAGCTCCGCAGTCGCTCCCGCGCATCGCCCTGGCTGGCCTGCGGATAGACCTCGTTGAGCGCCTCGGTCACGGATTCGAGCAGCAGGAAGAGCTGCTCGACCTGCTGGTGGCTGAGGCCGGTCTTGGCCTGAAGGTTGACGACGCGGGCCCGCTCCAGGAGCACGGGCTCCAGGGCGCGACCGGCCTCGGTCAGGTAGACGTTGATCTTGCGCCGGTCCTGCGGATTGCGGACCCGCGTGATGAAGGCACGGCGCTCCAGCTCGTCGAGGATCGTCGTGGAAGAGGCCGTCTCGATGCCGACCGCGCGGGACAGCTCGGCCTGGGTCGGGCCGTCGTTTTCCCAAAGCTTCTCAAGATGGACGAACTGTCCGAAGGACATGTCCGCCTTGGCCAGTTCCTGCCGGAAACCGCGACTGAACGCCATATGGGCGCGGCGCAGGCGCCAGCCGATGCCGATATCGGCACGCTTGTTGCCACGGTCGTCCATGAACCCTCCTTCGAAATCCGCGCAATAGCCGAAACATAAGGCACCTTGTCAATTGACAGAAAATCACAAGGTGCCATATTATAATACACCTTATTAAAATGAGGGTTTCATGAGCGAGCTCTATGTGTGCAAGGTCGGCGAACTGGACGATGGCAGCGTCCGGCTGGTCGGCGAGCCCGGCCGGCAGATCGGCGTGATGCTCCACGACGGCGAGTATCTCGCCTATCGCAATCGCTGCCCGCATCAGGGCGGTCCGGCCTGCGAGGGCGTGCGCATCCCGCAGGTGCAGGACGTTCTCGCGGAGGACGGGCAGTTCCTGGGCCAGCGCTACGACGAAAACGACCTGCATATCGTCTGCCCGTGGCACGGCTACGAATTCCACATCAAGACCGGCGAGCACGTGATCAATCCGGCCATCCGGCTGCACAAGCACAAGGCAGTCGTCAGGGAGGGCGCCGTCTATGTCCAGCTCTGACGCAACCGGGCTTTCGACCGGCGAACTGGCCGCCGAACTGGCGCGGCGCTTCTCGGAAGCCGCCGACGAGGGGGCCGTCCACGCGATCGACGACGCGCATCTCGGCGCCGTCTTCGCAAGCGCGATCCGCCTGTTGGCGGCGAAAGCGCAGGAGGGCGAGGCGCCCGCCGCCTTCTCCGGCAACAACACCCTCTCGGCGACCGACGCCGTGATCGCCTGCACCGCGATCCTGGAAAGCGTCGAGCTCGCCGTCTTCGAACTTGCCGCCTGGCAGGCGGTCTCCAATATCGGCTCGCGCCAGGTCGCGAAAGCCGCCCAGGACCGGAGCGAACGCCCATGACCGCGACCGCAGGCGTCTTCCGCGAGCCCTCCCGCAAGACCTTCGACACCGAACAGCACCTCGCCAATGCCTATCAGCAGGCGCAGGACCGCCATTACGAGGACTTCCTCATCGTCGACGTGGACTCGCATCACTACGAGACCGAGGCTTTCGGCGAGATCGCGAAATATATCGAGGACCCGGTGCTGCGCGACGAGGCGCTCTACCAGGGCATGGCGCGCGGCGGCGTGACCTCGATCGACGGCTCCTATCAGGAGATGACCGGCCGCGTGACGCGCTATCCGCTACGCCGGCACGAGGTCACGCCGCCGACGATCCACCGCGACCTCACGCTGATGCGGCGCTGGATGGACCCGATGGGCGTCGACATGGCCTGTATGTTCCCGACGCCGATGCTCAACATCGCGACCTGCCCGCGCGTCGAGACAGAGGTCGCGCTGGCGCGCGCCTATAACCGCTGGCTCTGCGACAATATCCTGGCGGAAGAGCCGCGCCTGACCTCGATGCTCTACCTGCCCTTCAACGATCCGGAAGCCTGCTACAAGATCGTCGAGGAATTCGGCGACCGGAAGGGCGTGATCGGCTTCATGGTGACCTCGACGCATTACAAGAGCGTCCAGGACAACGCCTTCGTGAAGACCTATGGCGCACTGCAGGAACGCGGGCTGCCACTCGGCTTCCACGCCGCCTATACCTGGGGCGACAAGTCGACGGCCCTGATGAACCGCTTCATCTCGGTACACGCCCTCGGCTTCGTCTGGCACAACATGGTGCATATGACGAACTGGCTGATGAACGGCATGCCGGAGCGCTTCCCCAAGCTCAAGACGCTCTGGATCGAAAGCGGCCTCGCCTGGGTGCCGTTCCTGATGCAGCGCCTCGACAACGAGTTCATGATGCGCAGCTCCGATGCGCCGCTGCTGAAGCGCAAGCCGAGCGACTACATGCGCGAGATGTTCTACACCTCGCAGCCGATGGAGATGGTCGACAATCAGGAGGCGCTGGAGCTCACCTTCAAGATGATCAACGCCGAGAGTCAGCTCCTCTACTCCTCGGACTATCCGCATTGGGACATGGATCTGCCGAGCACGATCTACGATCTGCCGTTCCTGAAGGAGCAGGGCAAGCGCGCCATCCTCGGCGGCAACGCGCAGTCGCTGTTCAAGCTCGAACCGCATTTCGCGCCCTGGAAGCTGGAGCGCTCGCACCAGCGCCAGGCCGCGACCGGCGCCTGACGGCCGCGTGGGCGGGTCTCGGCCCGCCCTCCCCACATCCGCTTCGATAAGGAGGCGCTGAGCAGCATGACCATGGTCGATCACCTTCCGCCCGCGACCGCTGCCGGCTCGCTGGTCCCGGCGCTGAGCCTGCGCAAGGTCGGGAAGGCCTATGGCTCGGCGCAGGCCCCGCAATGGGCCGTGCAGGACTTCACCCTCGACATCGCCGATGGCGAGTTCATCTCGATCATCGGGCCAAGCGGCTGCGGCAAGTCCACCCTATTCAACATCATCGGCGGTTTCTTCGCGCGCTATGACGGCGACGTGGTCGTCCATGGCCAGTCGGACGCGACAGCGCGACGCGCGATCGGCAGCGTGTTCCAGGAGGAATCGACCTTCGCCTGGCGCACGGCGCTGGAAAACGTGCTGTTCCCGCTCGAGGCCGCTGGCGTCCCCAAGCTGGAGCGCCTGGAGCGGGCGCGGGAGATGCTCGCGCTCGTCGGGCTGGAAGGCTTCGAGAACCACTATCCCGCCGCGATGTCGGGCGGCATGAAGCAGCGCGTCTCGATCGCGCGCACGCTCGCCGTCCGCCCCAAGATCCTTCTGATGGACGAGCCCTTCGCGGCACTCGATGAGCAGACCCGCATCCTGCTCGGCGACAAGGTGCTGCAGATCCAGCAGGCGCTGAAGCAGACGACGCTGCTGATCACGCACAACCTGACGGAAGCGGTGCAGCTCAGCGACCGGGTGGTGATCATGACCTACCGGCCCGGCCGCATCAAACGCATCGTCGACATCGACCTGCCGCGCCCGCGCTCGTCCGAGATCATCACCAGCGAGCGCTTCGGCAAGCTCGTCGGCAGCATCTGGGCCGACCTGCGCGAGGAAGCCAATCGCGGCATGAAATAGTCCGCCCTTGGTCGACAACCTCATCTCGCTACGAGACGGCGGAGGACGCCATGGAGATTAAGCGCCAGAACCGGAACAGCTTGCCCCATCGGGGCGATTCCGTGAGCTGGAACGGCTGTGTCCATCTTTCCGGGATCATGCCCGCGAATGGCGATGCCGACATGACGCAGCAGACTCAGGCTGTGCTGGCGGAGGTCGATCTGTGCCTGGCGGCCGCCGGCACCTCGAAATCGGCGCTGATCTCGGCCACCGTCTGGCTGTCCAACCTCGAACACGACTTCACGGACTTCAACGCCGCCTGGTCAGCCTGGGTCGACAAGAGCAACCTGCCGGCCCGCTCTTGTGTGGGCGCAACGCTGAACGGCAAGGGCCGGATCGAGATCGCCGTGATCGCCGCCTGCCCCTGAGCGTGCCGCGATCAGCCGGCTTTCTGAAGATTGGCGGCTTGCTCGCGCTCGGAGCGCCGCACCTCGGCCAGCGCAAATTCGCTGTTGAGCGAGAGGATCGTGAAGACCTCGCGCAACGTCTTGAGCTGCTCCCGGCTGATGTCCTTGAACAGCAGGTCGTTGACGCGCCTGACGAAAGGCGCGATCGACGTCACCGTCGCCTCTCCCTTCGGCGAGAGCCTGACCAGCACGCTTCTGCGATCCTCCGGGTCCACGGTCTTCGAGACGAGACCCTTGCGCGAGAGTACGCCGACTTCGGTCGTGACATGGGTCGAGGCGAGCTGGACATAACGCGCCAGCATGTTGATTCGGACCCCGCTGTCGGCCTGCTGATAGGCGACCCCCATGAGCACCGCGAACTGCGAGCGGGTCAGACCGATCGCGCGTCCGAACGCAGCACCGCAGGATTCGACCTCGCTCAGAACCTGCACGATCGTATAGATCACCTGCCTGAACTCGTCGTCGCGCCCCGAAGCCAGCATCTCGCGATGCGAGACCGTCAGCGGCGGCTCGAAGGAGATCGGCTGAACGTCCTGCGCCTCGCCCTTCGCGGAACTCTTCTTCTTTCCGGACGCTGTCTCGGCCCGCTTCGATCTGACGGTCATATCATACCCAATTGCACGCGGCTCGGCGAAGCCGGGAATGCCCGTTAGCCTTTGCCATGGCACGAACCCTGCTTAGCTTCAAGGTTTAGCAAAATCTCGGATGTGCAAAACAGGCGGCGCCGGTAGCGCGTCGATCGCTCTTCCTGCTCCGTCGGCACCGCTGTCGAAGCGAGCGAAAAAGCAGTTGCAGATGGTCCCGCATTAATATACGGATTTATGCATATTTTTGTACCCTTACAATCATCTCCGATGGAGCCGGACTGCGATGTATCTGGCTGTGTTGACGACCAACCCGGAAAAGCTGTCGCTGCGCGAGCAGATCAGAGCACAGCATGACGATTTGTGCACGGCGGTGAGAAAACCATCCAGTGGAGCGCCTGCGTTTGTGCCGGCGCG